>NZ_JBFAOQ010000010.1:228483-396030 GCF_040675285.1 Nonomuraea sp. NPDC049625
TCGGTGGAGAAGCTGCAGGTGTTCTGGCCCTGGTCCTCCTTGAGGATGTCGGCCTGCACGGTGCCCCTGACCGTGGCCCCCACCACCGCAACCGAACGCCGGCAGTTCGGGCTAGCCCGCCAGTTTGGCCTGCCAGCTCTCGATGTCCGCCGCGATGGCCAGGGGCTGGTCCTCCGGCGTGTGATGCCCGGCGACCTCCTCGTGCTCCACGATCTCCAACGCGGCCACGTTCTTCGCGCACCAGGCGACGGTCTCCGACGTCCACATCGTGCCGATGCCGGGACGGAAGCCGATCATGAGCTTCGGCACCTCGACGCTGGTCGCGAGCCACCGGTCGAACGCCTCGATCCTGGCCACGACGTCGGCCGGCTCCCCGCCCAGCGGCAACGAGCGCGCCCAGCGCAGCTGCGGCAGGCGGCTCTCCCTGGTCGGGTACGGCTGCGTGTACGCGGCCATGTCCTCCTCGGTGAGCGGGGTGGTGACCGTGGTGGGCAGGCCCTGCCTGAGGAAGGCGTCATCGTCGAGGATCATGGACTCGCCCACGCCCTCGGTTTTGATCGCCCGGAACAGGTCGCGGCCGTCCTCGGGGAGCTCGTCCCAGCTCATCGGCTTGACGATGGCCTCGGTGAAGGCGATCCCGCGAACCCGGTCCGGGTGGCGGGAGGCCCAGTCGAAGGCCAGCGCGCCGCCCCAGTCGTGGCCGACCAGCACCACGTCGTCGAGGTCGAGCGCGTCGAACCAGGCCTCCAGGTAGCGGGCGTGGTCGGCGAAGGTGTACTCGATGGCGGGCTTGCCCGACTCGCCCATGCCGATCAGGTCGGGAGCCAGGAGACGGCCGTGCCCGATGGCGGGCATGACGTTGCGCCACAGGTAGGAGGAGGTCGGGTTGCCGTGCAGGAAGACGATCGGCGCGCCGGCGCCGAGCTCCCGGTAGTGCATGGTGGAGTCGAGCACGTTCTGAAAAGGCATGTCGGATCCGTTCAGGTGTTGAGTGTCATGATGCGGTCCACCGCGATCTCGATCACGACCCGGCCTGGCGGCGCGGGCGGCGGCGAACCGTAACGCCGGAGGTAGCGGCGGGCGGCCTCGGCCACCCGGCGCGGATCGTCGGACACCGTCGCGGTGCCCTCAAGGGTGACCCAGCGGAACCCGTCGACCTGGCAGAGCGCGGCGCGGCCGCCCCGTACCAGGTTGCGGGCCTTGCGCGAGGCGGCGACGGTCAGCACGCGGGCCATTTCCCGCTCGCCGTCCCAGGTGAAGCGCACCGCCACCACGTGCGGGGACCCGTCGGGCCGCAGGGTCGTCAGCGTGGCCACGCGGGGTTCGGCCAGGAAGGACTCCACCGAGCCGGTCGGGCTCGTGGTGAGGGCTCCACGCGGTCCCATCAGCGGAAGCCGTTCGGCCGGCTCCCGACGCCCCGAGAGGACAGCAGGATCACCCTACGGATCCCGCCTGCCTCGGCGGCCGTGACAACGATCATAATTCTGCCTCACATAGTTAGTGAGTTGACTGACTCACTTATGAACCATAGTGGGCGAAGAGAGCGGATGGAACCTCCCAGCCCCAAGCAGTGGGCGCGGCCGAGGCGATGTTCGAGCGGGAGTTCACCACGGCCACGATGCAGCGCCTGCCGCCCGCGTTGCAGGAGTTGATCGCTGCATCCGACCCGGACCCGGACGGTGAGGAGGTCAGCAGCGCATCGGCCTGCCGGAGATGCGGTTCGAAGGGACCTCGGGGAAGGTCGTGGAGGCCTGGCGGGCGCGGGCGCTGCGGATGTGTCCGTCCGACTTCGCCGCTGCCCCGAGGCGATCCGGTGGACGCTGCTGGACGGTGATGATCCGGATCGTGCTGCGCGATCCGTCCTGGCAAAAGCGGCTGAGCCCGCACCCGCCGATCGGGCGCTTGTGCGTCAGGTGCGCTCGACGTCCGGGTGGTCGGTGTCCTGGGGCCGGTCGGTGTGCTCGTGTGTGGCGGCCCAGGAGGCGAGCAGGCGGAGCGCGTCCTCGGACGGGGAGCCGGGTTCGGCTGCATAGATCGTCATGGACAGGTCGGGCTCGGCGCGCAGGTCCATGCTTTCGTAGGTGAGGGTGAGGTCGCCGACGATGTGGTGGCGGAAGTGTTTGACGCCGGTGCCGTGGGTGCGGACATTGTGGGCTCCCCAGCGGTAACGGAAGTCGTCGCTACGGGTGGAGAGTTCGCCGACCAGGTCGTGCAGGATCTTGTCGTGCGGGTCTTTGCCGGCGGCGGTGCGCAGGTTGGCCACGGTCATGTCGGCGGCCAGGTCCCAGTCGGGGTAGAAGCGGCGGGCCGCGCTGTCGAGGAAGGTGAAGCGGGCGAAGTTCGGCGGCCGGGTGGGATCGGCGTAGAGGTCGCTGTACATGGCCCGCCCCAGGTGGTTGGCGGCCAGCAGATCCGATCGGTTGTTGCCGATGATCGCCGGGGCGGTGGTGATGGCGTCGAGCATCCATTGCAGCCCGGGACGTGCCGTCGGCTGCTTGGGACGGCGCCGGCGCAGGATGGCGTTGCTGCCGTCGGCCTCGTGTGCGAGGCGGAGCAGGTGAGCGCGTTCGGCGTCGTCCAGCTGCAGGGCGCGGGCGATCGCGTCGAGGACGCCGGCCGAGACTCCGGCCAGGGAGCCGCGTTCGAGCTTGGCGTAGTACTCCACGCTCATCCCGGCCAGGGCGGCGACCTCGCTGCGCCGTAGTCCGGGGACGCGGCGCTGGCCGGCGACGGGCAGGCCCGCCTGCCCAGGGGTGATCTTGGCGCGTCGTGAGGTGAGGAACTCGCGCACATCGGACCGGTTGTCCATGACATGACGGTACGCCAGCCTCCGGGCAGGTTGGGATGTACTGGTAGTACATCCATCAGGAGTGACTTTCTCGTTCCTGGGCTGCTCGGTTGTGCTGGATGCCATGACCGATGCCGTGACCGTCGCCGCCTGGACCCGCTGCCTGGCCCGTGCTCTGCTGGCCGCCCCGCTGGCCGCCGTCCTGGCCGGGTGCGCGCTCCCGGCGAACCCGCATATCTCCGGGCCGCTGTCGACCACGGCGGGCGTCACTTCGGGAATGGCAACGGTACTGCGGTTCGGCGACCAGGCCGTCACCGCGACCCTGACCGACACGCCGCCGTCACGGCAGTTCGCCGCGATGCTGCCGTTGACCCTGCAGTTGACGGACGCGTGGGGACAGGCAAAGGCAGGGCGGCTGCCGCGCGCGCTCACGGCCCAGGGCGGTGCTCCGGTTCACGATCCCACCCCGGGCGAGATCTACTTCTGGCCCTCGAGCGGAGTGATCGCCGTCTACTACGACGATCTCGGCCAGGTGGTCCCTGATCCGGGCCTGGTCCGCCTCGGCGTCGTCAAGGCCGGCTTGGACAGGCTCGCCGCAGCGGGCAAGCAGATCACGGTCCGGATCGAGCCGGCCGCCGCGACCGGCCCTTGACCTGTCCGTTCCGAACCGGCGGCCGTCTCCGTCACCGCCTATCGAGGAAGTGCTCTTCTCATGCATGTTGCTGTCATGACCGCTCCCGGACAGGTCCTGGTCGAGGACCGTCCCGAACCGCAGATCATCGAGCCGACCGATGCGATCGTCCGCTTGTCGGCGACTTGCATCTGCGGCTCGGACCTGTGGCCGTATCGGGGCGTGGAGAAACTGGACGGGCCGCGGCCGATGGGCCATGAGTACGCCGACATCGTCGAGGAGGTCGGATCCGCGGTCACCGCGGTGCGGCCCGGCCAGTTCGTGGTGGGCTCGTTCGTCACCTCCGACAACACCTGCGAGATCTGCCGGGCCGGCTACCACAGCTCCTGCATCCACCGTCAGGGCGTCAGCGGCGCCCAAGCCCAGTTCATGCGCGTCCCTCTCGCCGACGGCACGCTGATCGCCACGCCCGACGTCCCCTCGGACGACCTGATCCCCGGCTTCCTGGCCGCCTCCGACGTGCTGGGCACCGGCTGGTTCGCCGCGGTGGCCGCCGCGGCCGGCCCGGGCAAGACCGTCGCGGTCGTCGGTGACGGCGCCGTCGGGCTGCTCGGCGTACTGGCGGCCAGGCAACTCGGCGCCGAACGCATCATCGCGATGAGCCGCCACGAGGCCCGCCAGAACCTCGCCCTCGCCTACGGTGCCACCGACATCGTCACCGAGCGCGGAGAGGAAGGCGTCACCCGGATCAAGGACCTCACGGACGGGCTCGGCGCCCACAGCGTCATCGAGGCCGTCGGCACCCAGGAGTCGATGATGCAGGCCATCGGCTCCACCCGGCCTGGCGGGCACGTCGGCTACGTCGGCGTCACCCACGACGTGCATCTGCCCGGCATGGGCCTGTTCTTCTCCCACGTGCACCTGCACGGCGGCCCCGCCCCGGTGCGCCGCTTCCTGCCCGAGCTGATGCAGCTCATCTGGGAGCGGCAGATCGACCCGGGCAGAGTGTTCGACCTCAGCCTCCCGCTCGACCGGGCTGCTGACGGCTACCGGGCGATGGACGAGCGCCGTGCCATCAAGGTGCTGCTGCACCCGTAAGCCCGGCGACACCGCCCGCCCCGCCGTTCACCGGCCGGGAGCGATCGACGCAGCGAACACATGGAAGGAACAGCGTGACCGGCACGCCCACGAACACCAGTCCGGCAGCCCTCTCGCCTCCCTCGGCTTCATGGTGTTCGGCCACCTCGGCGGCCGGCTGGCCGAACGCTGGTCGGAGCGGAAAATCCTGGCGATCGGACTGGGCATGTGCTCGGCCGGCGCGGCCGGGCTGCTGGCCGCCGCCGTGCTGCACCTGCCTCTGACCGCCGTCATCCTGTCGCTGTCGGCGATGATCCTCGCCCGGAGGTTGTACTTGGGGATGCCTGTCGAGTCGTTGGGGATGTCCAGACCCCGGAAGTCCTCGGTGGTGAGTCCTGGGTAGACGCAGTTCGCGTCGATCTGCCAGATGTCCAGGATCGCGCCTGGCAGCGGCTCACCCGAGGTGGACCGCACCGTTCCCGAGACGATCAGCGGGTCGCCCGGCTCGTCGGGGCGCATCGGCAGCACGGCGGGGCTTTCCAGCAGAGGGGCGCCCCGGCGGCCGCTGCTTCGAAGACTGCAACGAGGCCGAGCCACTGCGCCCGGACAACCTCCACGGAGGCGTCGCCGCCTACACACAAGACCCCGACCAGGCAGCACGCCTCTGGCAGGTCTCCACCGACCTGCTCGCCGGCGCGTGAACGCCCGACTCGACCCAGTCGTCCCGTCAGGATGAAACGGCGGCCCTCATCGATGACTGCGGTGGGCGGTCTCCGGGCCGACGACGCGGAGGAGCTCGAGAGCCTCGATGCTCTTGGATCCGGGCGGCGGCGTGAAGAGGCGCAGGCGCTGGTCCGCGGCCTGCGTCTGCAGCATCTCGTAGTCGAATTCGACGGGCCCGATGGACGGATGCATGACGCGCAGCCGGCTTTCGCGGCGTACGGCGACCTCGTGCCGCTGCCAGAGGGCGGTGAACTCCTCGCTCGCCGCCTCGAGCCGGTCGATCAGGGAACTGGAGGAGTGATCGTAACCGCGGCGCGTCGCGGCGGCACGCAGGTCCGCGACGTGCAGGCGGCTCAGGCGGTCGTGTTCCTCGGTGGGGTACGGCTCGCGCACGAACGGGTCGGTGAACCAGCGCCACACGATGTTCCGGTCCGGTTCTTCGATCGTGCACACGCACCCGAACAGGGCCTCGGCCAGGGGGTTCTGCGCGAGCAGATCGCCGAGGTCGGTGAGGAGCTGGGCGGGCGTGTCGCCCAGCCGGTCGAGCAGGTAGAGCAGGCCGGGACGGACGTGATTTCCGGCGCGCGCCCCTTCGGGCGGTCGGTGGCCCGCCAGCAGGTAAAGGTGATCTCTTTCGTCCTCGGTCAACCGCAATGCCCGGGCGAGCGCGCTCAGTAGCTGGGCCGACGGCTGGGAGCTGCGTGCCTGTTCGAGCCGCATCACGTAGTCGGCCGACACCCCGGCCAGCTGGGCCACCTCTTCGCGGCGCAGGCCGGACGTGCGGCGCCGCGGTCCGGCGGCCAGGCCGACCTCCTGCGGCTGGAGCCGCTCGCGGGAACGGCGAAGGAAGTCCGCCAGCTTGGCCCGGTCCATCTTCATGCCATCCATCCTCGGTGCCTCGGCCCACTGCTTCTGCCGCGCGCTAGGAGAGCCGATCCTTGGGAGATTCGCTCCTCTCCTCATCGCCGCACGCTCCTGAACGACGGGAGCGAGGCCGCGGTGGAACTGCTCGCCGCCGTGCTCTCCGATCTGGGGGAGAGGCCCGCGGCCGTGGAGAACTCCCGCGAGCAGGCCGTAGCCATCCGCGTCGCTCCTGCTGTGATCGTGTTGTTCCGCAGATTGTTGATCATTCGTCGGTGACGAGGTGCTTGAGCGGGCCGTGATCTTGGTGGGCTCCCTCCTGGGGAATCGTCGTGGTGTGGCCGGAAGGGTTGCAATGTGCAGTATGTCGTGGCCGGTGAGCAGGACCAGGTGACCGTCGGCGAGCAGGGCGGCCAGGTGCGGGAGCACCCGGGCGGTCAGGTCGTGTTCAGCCTGGTTGGTGGCGCCGGAAGCGGGCCAGAGTGGATCGTCGGCCGCCTCGGCGCCCTCGCAGGCGATGGCCGCGAGCGGAGCTGCTCGCAAGTCGGCTCTCCCGAAGAATGCCGTGAGGTTGGCGATGCCCAGCCGGCTTTGTCCAGGCCCGCAAGCTGCGGCCGATCAGGTTCTGCGCGAGATGACCATGATGTATTCGCAGGGAGCGTTCGTTCGGTTGGCGAAGCCGTGGTCCGCGTCGGCCTGGAAGAACAGGGAGTCGCCGGTGTTCAGGGTCTCGCTGATCCCGCCGATCGCGACGGTGAGGGTGCCTTCGAGCACCACGAGTTGTTTCTCCGTACCCGGCGGATACGCGGGCAGCAGCCCGGTAGAGACCTGCGCGGGGAGGTAGTGGACGACCATCTCGGCCCCTCCCGCGCCCGGGGCCGCTGACACCATGTGCCGCTCGAAGCCGGTTTCCGGGTCACGGAAAACGGGGCGATCGTTCTTGCGCATGACAATGGCCACACCAGACGCGGCAGCAGCCGGCGCACCGATCAGCTCCGAGAGCGACGCGTCGAGCGCGTGGGCGATCCTGGACGCGACGCCGATCGTCGGGCTCTTCTCACCGCGTTCGACCTTGGACAGCATCGCCCGGCTGACCGACGACTGTGTGGACAGCTGCTCCAGCGTCAGGCCCGCCTCCTCGCGGCGTCGCCGCACGTTACCGCCGAACGCGCCGGCCAGGTCGTCTCCGTGCTGCGGTTCGGCCGCGTTTCCGTCCTGCTCGACCACCGTGCTCCTCGATCGATGGGTACTTCGCTGCCCACAGTGTAGGGTAATCTCCTAAAGAAGATTTGTTCTTCTATCGGAGACAAGCGATGTGCGCCCAACACGACGGAGGATCCATGCGTTTGATCTCGAGTGGCCGCCACCACGCCACGTTCGAATTCGGCGATCTGCAGGTGATCTCGCTGCGAGACGGGTACATCGACATGCCGCCGACACGGCTCCGCGACGAGGAGGGGCGCACGCTCGATGAGCTGCCAGCCGCCGTCCCGCTGGCCGGCGACAACTTGCGGCTGTCGGTCAACGCCTTCTTCGTCACCGACGGCACGCGGTCGGTTCTCATCGACACCGGCGCGTCCAACGCCTGGCACGACCCCACCATGGGATTGATCTACGACGCGCTCGACGAAGCGGGAATCGACCGCGCGCAGGTCACCGATGTGGCCATCACCCACAAGCACGAAGACCACGTGAGCGGCCTGATCGCGCCGGACGGTTCAGAGGCGTTCGCCAAACTCGAGCGCGTGTGGATCGGCGCGGGCGACACCTCGGTGTTCACGGGGCGGCTCGAGCCGATCCGCGACCGGGTCGTACCCGTGTCGGAGAAGGTCGCGATCAACGACTGGATCACCGCGATCCCGACACCGGGCCACACACCCGGTCACACCGTCTACGACGTCAGGAGCGGCACCGGCCACCTTCTCGCCTGGGGCGACACCGTTCACGTTCCCACGCTCCAATTCGATCAGCCGAACGTGTCCTGGGAGCTCGACGGCAACCAGTCCCAGGCCCGCGCCGCGCGAGCGGCCCTGCTCGAACAACTGACCCAACCACACCACTTCGTAGCCGGCGCCCACCTCGACTCACCCGGCATCGCCCGCGTAACCCCCTCCGGCGACGGTTATGCGCTGGAATACCTCGCACCGCCGATCGGCTGATCGAGCCTGTCGGCTCCGGGCCGCGCTCGCGCTGGCGGCCAAGGAGGGCAAGCTCGTCTGGCTCGGCTGGTCGCCCACGAACTCGACCACCTGGACGGCCGCCTCTACATCGGCCGCATGCGCGACGGCCTCCAGCCCATCCCGGTCGAGGAATACCGCGGCATCGGCCAGCCGTCTACCCGCCGTGCGGCCGCCGTCGCGGGTCCAACGGGTACGGCGTTGGACTCTCCCACCGTGGGAGAGTCCACCATGGTGACGTGCAAGGCGAACTTCTCACCATCGGGCGCTTCGCCCGCCTCTGCCGGCTCAGCGTCAAGCAGCTACGGCACTACGACGAGACGGGGCTGCTGGCCCCGGTTCACGTGGACGCCGGCTCCGGCTACCGCTATTACGCGCCTGAGCAGGCACGCGATGCCCTGACCATCGCCCTGCTGCGCGAAATGGACCTTCCCCTGGCCGTGATCGCCCAGGCCCTGGCCGCCGAGCCCGAGTCCAGGGCGCAGATCCTGCGCGCTGAGCGGGACCGGCTGGCCGAACGGATCAGCAGGGACCAGGCGCGGCTGAAGATGCTGGAGCGGCTGGCGGAGGGTGGCCTGCCCGGCTATGAGGTGACGATGGGCAGGGAGCCGGAACGACGGCTGGCGGTGGCGCGCGCGGTCTGCGCCCCTGCGGAGATCGGGGAGACGTTCGAGGAGTGCGTGAGCCGACTGCTGCCCGTGCTCGGCAAGGCGGGGATCGCGTGGGAGCCGCCGCTGTGGGCGCTGTACCCGCTGGATCTGGAAAAGCGGATGGAGATCGCCGTCGGAGCGCAGACACCGCAGGGGGAAGAGGCGCCCGGCCTGGAGTTCGTGGTGCTACCCGGCGGACCCGTGGCCGAGACCATACACATCGGGCCCTACGCCCAGCTGCCCTTGGCCTACAACGCGCTCTTCGCCGCCATCCACGAGCGCGGGCTGCGTCCGAAAGCGCCCGTACGTGAGGCCTATCTCGTCGGGCCGGCAGAGGCCCCGCAAGAAGAACTGATGACCCGGTTGATCATCCCCATCCAGGAGAGCAAGGCATGACGAAGGTGAAAGACGTCGACACCCGCGGTACACAGCACTGCGAGACGACGGCTCTGGGGGTGCTGCTGCGGCACCAGGGACTTGATCTGTCCGAGCCCATGCTCTTCGGCCTCGGCTCCGGCCTGTCCTTCATCTACTGGGACAGCAAGAACATGGACTTCCCCTTCCTCGGGGGCCGGGTCAAGCCTTTCGACCTCACCAGGAACCTGGCCGCCAGGCTCGGACTGGAGCTCGTGGTCCAGGAGACCAGCTCCCCCCGTAAGGCATGGGAGAACGTGGCGGCGCCCATCGACGCCGGCCGCCCCGTCGGGCTGCAGCTCGACAGCTACCACCTGGAGTACTTCAGGTCGAAGGTGCACTTCGGCGGTCACGTCGTCGCCATGTACGGCTACGACGACCACGACGCCTACCTGGTGGACACCGACCAGCAAGGCGGAGCGGTGTCCACCAGCCTGACCACGCTCGCCCAGGCCAGGGCCGCGCGCGGCCCGATGACCGCCAAGCACCGGTCCTTCACCCTCACGGCCCCGAGGAACCTGCCTTCCCCGCAGGCCCAGATCATTCCCGCCATCACGGCCTGCGCCGACGCCTTCCTCAACCCGCCCATCGCCAACGTGGGGCACCGCGGCATCGACAAGGCCGGCAAGCTGGTACGCACCTGGCTCCAGCGGACCGACGACCCGCGGCGGGACCTGCCGCAGGCCGCCCTGCTGATGGAGAAGGCCGGCACCGGCGGCGCCCTGTTCCGCAATCTCTACCGCGACTTCCTCGCCGAATGCGTCCACCTGCTCGACAGCGGCCACCTGCGTACCGGCCACGAGCTGTACGCCGAGGCAGCCACCCTGTGGACGGAAGCCGCGGCGCTGATCACCAAGGCCGGCGAATCAGGCGAGGGGCAGTACCTCGTCCAGGCGGGCACCGTCCTGAGCGATCTTTCCCGCATAGAACGCGAGGCCATGCGGGCGCTGAGCCGCCTGGGGAGTGAGACCCATGCGGCCCTACGTTAGGAGGGACCAGCACGGGTTCCCGACGAGGGCGTCCAGGTCGGGGTCCGTGTCCGCCGCCCAGGCCGCGTAGCCGTCGGGGCGGACCAGGATCGCGCCGGGCAGGCCGTCCACCGGCCGGCCGCGCGTGGCACCGAGGTCGGGCGGGAGGATCCCGGCCAGGTCGAGCAGGACGGGCCGGCCGGCCAGGAACAGCGACGGGTCCAGGCCGGCGACCCGGTGACCGACCAGCGGGTGGTCGCCGGGCAGGTCGTAGGAGTGCGACAGCCCCGACATCAGGCCCGCCAGGTGTCTGTTGGCCTCGGGCAGGCGCATCAGGTCGGTGAAGACCTTGCGCAGCTCGACGGCGTCCGCGTCGGGCCGGGGGGTCGCGAAGACTCGCTGCGCCTGGGTGATGTGCAGGACCCAGGCCCCGGCCGGGTGCCGCTCGGCGTGGTAGGTGTCCAAGAGGTCCGTCGAGGCCCGGCCCCGCAGTACGGCGGCCAGCTTCCAGCCCAGGTTGAAGGCGTCCTGAACGCCCAGGTTCAGGCCCTGCCCGCCGAAGGGCGGGTGGATGTGCGCGGCGTCGCCGGCGAAGAACACGTTGCCCACCCGGTAACTGTCGATCTGCCGGGTGGCGTCGCTGAACCGTGAGGCGTTGTCCACGGCGGCCAGCACGGTCTGCTCGCCGTACACGACACGCAGCAGTTCGGCGATCTCCTCGAACGTGACCGGCTTGTCCTTGGCCGCCTCCTCCTCGCCCGCCGCCCCGCCGGTGAACCGGTAGCGGCCGCCGCCCAGCGGCACCAGCATCACCCAGTGGTCGTCGACCTCGCGCGTGAGCGTGCTGATGTGCCCGATCGTCTTCGGCACGAGGTCGGACACCGACGACAGCCGCACGTCGGCCAGCACCGCCGTGTACGTTCCCGGCCTGCCGGGGAACGGCACGCCGAGCAGCTTCCTGACCGTACTGTGCCCGCCGTCGCAGGCCACCAGGTAGCGGGCCTCGATCCGCCGGTCGCCGGCCGTCACGACCACGCCGTCGTCCGACTGCTCGACCGCCGTCACCGCGCTCTCGCGCAGCACCTTGACCCCCAGCGTCGTGGCGCGCTCCTCCAGCACCGCCTCGATCTCCCCCTGCGGGATCGAGAGCGGGTACGGGTGCGCGGTGTCCCACGCCGTGCAGTCGAGCGGCACGGGCAGCATCGCGAAGTGCCCGCCCGCCGGCTCGCGTGAAAGCGCCCTGGCCTGCATCGGCTCCAGCAGGCCGCGCAGCTCGAGCAGCTCCTGTGTGCGCGGCTGGATCGCGCCGCCCTTGGTCTGCTCGATCCGGTACGGCAGGCGCTCCACCACCAGGACGTCCACGCCGGCCAGAGCCAGCTCGCAGGCCAGGGCCAGCCCGGTGGGTCCGGCGCCCGCCACGATCACTTCGGTCATCGTTCCTCCCGAAATCTCGACCGAGTGCAAATATATACCCGACGCTATAAACGTACGAGTGCAGATTTTGATACCGTGGAGACATGACAGGGCTGCGCGAACGCAAACGGGCACGGACCCATGCCGCCATCTCGGAAGCCGCCATCTCGCTCTTCCTTGAGCGCGGGTTCGACCAGGTGTCGGTGGCGGAGGTGGCGGAGGCCGCCGAAGTGTCGAAGCGGACCCTGTTCGCCTACTTCCCCGCCAAGGAGGAGCTCGTCGTCCACCGCTTCGCCGACCACGAGACCGAGGCGGCCCGCGTGGTGCGCGCCCGCCCGCCGGGGGTCGGGCCGCTGGCCGCCCTCCGCGACCATTTCCTGGACGGCCTGCGCGACCGCGACCCGATCACCGGCCTCAACGACGTCCCGGAGATCCTCGCGCTCATCCGCATGATCTCGGATACTCCGGCGCTGCGGGCGAGGGCGACCCGCTTTCAGGAGGGTTCGGAACGGGCGCTCGCGGAGGCGCTCCAGGACGTTGACGGCGTCCCCGCCCTGACCGCGCGCGTGGCGGCCGCCCAGGTGGTGGGCGTGCACTGGCTGTTGTCGATGGACAACTCCGGGGCGCTGGCCGGCGGCCAGTCCGCCGACGAGCGCTATCCGCAGGCGGTCGCCGACGCCGAGCACGCCTTCGCGTTGCTGTCCGAGGGCCTGGCCGGGCACGTATAGCGGGCCGACCGCTGCGTGTGCTGCGGGCAGGTCAAGGCGGTCCGAGCACGTCCGGCGCGACCAGGGCGTGAGCGGCGGCGGCGAAGTACTGCTCGGGTGCCGCGTGCGTCAGGCCCAGGATGACGCCCTGACTGAGGCCGACCATGAGCGCGCGCAGCGCCGTGGCCAGGCGTTGCGCCTGCCGCGGCGTCAGCGCGTTCCCGTCGTGGATCCTTCCGGACAGCAGCGCCGTCAGTCGCTCCTCGTGCGCCCGTACGGAGGCGGCGAGCCTGGGCTGGAGCTCGGGGTCGCGCAGGGCCAGGTCCTGCAGGCTGATCTCGAACGACAGCTGGCGCAGCGCGTCGGGGTCGTCGCACAGGCTCCGGTAGTGGCGGGCGAAGACCTCCACCGCCTCGATGAGGCCCATGCCGGCGGGGACGGCCTGCTCGATGCCGTCGTAGTGCGGCGCGAGGCAGTCGGTGACCAGGGCGACGAGCAGTCCGTTCTTGCTGCCGAACAACGAGTAGACGGCGCCGGTGGTCAGGCCCGCCTGCTCGGCGATCTCCTCCAGCTTGGCCCGGTGGCCGTCGCGGGCGACGACCAGCCGCGCGGCCTCCAGCAGGGCCCGCCGGTTGTGCTCCTTGGCCTCGGCCCTTGTCATTCTCATAATTCTATTATTACCGTAATCTCGTTATGAATGTTGCTGAGCACATGAGACACATCCCCGGCTGCGCCGCGTACCCGACCGTCGACGCGCTCCAGGCCGAGCTGGACAAGCTGACCGCCGCCCACCCCGACCAGATACGGTCGCGCCGCATCGGCGCCTCGCGGCTGGGCGACCCGCTGCACGCCGTGACGGTCGGCGACGGCCCGGCGGACGCGGTGGTCATCGCCGGACCGCATCCCAACGAGCCGGTCGGCGCCCTGACCGCCCTCGCGCTGGTCGAGCTGCTCTGCCGCGACCAGCGGCTGCGGACGGAGCTGGGCTTTCGCTGGCACGTCGTCGCGTGCGCGGATCCGGACGGAGCCAGGCTGAACGAGGGCTGGTACGGCAGGCCCGGCGACCGCCGCGCCTACGCGGAGCACTTCTACCGCCCCGGTCTGGCCGATCAGGTCGAGTGGACCTTCCCGCTGGCCGGTGCGGACTACTCCTTCGACCGTCCGCTGCCGGAGACGGCCGCGCTGATGCGCCTCATGGACGAGGTACGTCCGTCGCTGGTCTGCTCGCTGCACAACGGCGAGTACCAGGGCGCGTTCTTCTACCTCAACCGCCGCGATGCGACGCTGGCCGAACGGCTGGCCGCCCTGCCCGGCCTGGAAGGCATCGGACTGCACCACGGAGAGCCGGAGCTGCCCGGCGCCGAACCGATCGTTCCCGCCGTCTACCTGACCCCGCCCGGCTCGCAGGTGGGACAGGCTTTCGGCGCGGGCGGCAGCAGTGCCGACTACGCGGCCGCCTTCGGCGCACTCCACCTGGTCACGGAGGTGCCGACCTGGGCCGACGAACGCGTGGCCGACCAGAGCCCCAGCGGCCGCCCGTACCGGGAGATCCTGGCCGGGGGAGCGGTGGCCCGGCGCGAGGTGATCGACACGATGCGGGCGGGCATGCGGGCCGTCGCCGGCGACCTGATCGTGCGCTCGCCGTTCCGCCGCTCGACCGAGAGCACGCTGGCGACCTTCCGCAAACTCGGCGAACTCGAAGAGACCGTGCCCGATCAGGACCGCACGGCGACGGTCGCCGAGGAGTTCGGCAACCGTCAGGCGCTGCACCTGATGCGGCTGCGGCTGCTCGGGACATTCCTGCGCGCGCTCGACGCGGAGATCGCCGCGGGCAACCTGACGCCGGCCATCCGCGAGCAGCGCCGCCTGCTCGCCGGGCGCTTCGAGACGTGGTACGGCCAGGCCGAGGCCGACCCTCCCGGCCCGCCGATCGAACTGCGCAAACTGGTCGCCGTCCAGCTGGGCGCCCTCCTGACCGCCGCCGCGCACACGGCACCGAACCGTTGAGGAAGAGCACCACCATGGATATCAAGACCGCGATCGCCTCCGAACGCCGGGAACTGGCGCAGCTGCTGCAGGACCTGCCGCCCGCCAGGTGGGACGAGCCGACTTTGTGCGCCGGATGGCGCGTGCGCGAGGTCGCCGCACATATGTCGCTGGGATTCCGTTACCCGCTGCCCAGGATGGTGCTGGAGCTGGTCAAGGCGTACGGCGACGTCAACCGGATGGCCGACCGGCGGGCCCGTGAGGACGCGGCCCGCCTGTCCACGGCCGAACTGGCCGGCGCCATCCGGGACAACGCCCACCACCCCTGGAAGCCGCCGGTCGGCGGCATCACGGCGGCTCTGGGCCACGACGTCATCCACGGCCTGGACATCACCGTCGCCCTCGGCATCGACCGCCGCGTCCAGGAAGACCGCCTTCGCCTTCTCCTGGAGGCCGTCACCCCTCGAACAGCGAAGTTCTTCGGCGCCGACCTCGACGGCGTCGAGCTACGCGCCGACGACCTGGAATGGTCCTTCGGCACCGGCGTCCCGCTGACCGGCGCCGCGCAGGACCTCCTCCTGGTCGCATACGGCCGCAAGCTGCCACCCGGACATCTCCACGGGCAGGCGAGCGACCGGTACGTCGCCGCCTGAGCGAACAAGCACGATGGGCGTCCGGCGCCGCGGCGGCGGACGCCAGCCCCACCATCACCTGGGAGCCAACGATGAACCTGCCCGAAGCCGCACCGACCCGGATGCTGCTGGACGGGCAGTGGACCGGCGGCGCCGGCACCTTCCCCGTCCTCAACCCCTCGGCCGGCGAACCGATCACCCACGTGCCGCGCGCCTCCACCGACGACGTCGCCCGCGCTATCGACGCGGCCGCGCGGGCCCAGGCCGAATGGGCCGCACGCCCACCCCGCGAGCGCGCCGAGGTACTGCGCCGCGCCTTCGAACTGACGGTCGCGCACCAGGACGAGGACGCCCTCGTCATGGCCCTGGAGATGGGCAAGACCCTCAAGGACGCCCACAGCGAGGAGACGGTGTTCCCCGGACGAGTGAGCAGGTCACGGGCGTGTCGAACCTGCTCGGCGGTCATCGCCGGCGGGCGTCCCAGGCGCTGGCCACGGGCGCGGGCGGCGGCCAGTCCCTCGTGCGTGCCTTCCATGATGAGTTCGCCCCCGACGCTGCCCGGCAGAATCGGCCGGGAATTATCGACCGGAGGTGTCGGATCCGCGCCACGTCGTTCGTAGCCAGGGTGAGAGGCCGCCCACCAGGGGCGCTGCCACGACCACAGGAGATGCCGACCGATGCAGCAGCACCCAGAAGCCAAGATCCACCGCATGTTCGAACTCGTCGAGCCGATCGCCACCGTCACCTTCTCCGAGGTGGCCAACGAGGCGTTCCTGGCCGTCGGCATGCGCAACTACTGGGACGGATACTTCGCCGGCCGGGCGGCGCCGCTGGGCCTGGCACCGGCCGAGGTGGTGCACGCGGTCTTCTACAACTTCGCCGACGGCGAGGTGGCGCGCCACATCCCCTGGGTGTGGGGGAAGATCAGCCCGCAGGAGGCGATCGCCGTGCGCGAACGGGGCAGCGCCGCCGCCCTGCGGCAAGGGATCGGCGAACTCGCCGACTCCCTCGCTCTGGTGCGGATCGCCGACCTCGCCACCCGAGCAGCGCTCAGCGCACCGGCCGGGGGCCGAGTGCTGTACGCCGGGCTACGGGCGCTCGACGTGCCCGAGGAGCCGGTGGCCAGGCTGTGGCACGCGGCGACGCTGCTGCGCGAGCACCGCGGGGACGGCCACAACGCCGCCCTTCTCGCCCACGGCATCGGCGGCACCGAGTCCCATGTCCTCATGGCGCTTTCCCTCGGGATGCGGGCGGAGGAGTTCGGCCGGATCCACCACCTGCCCAAGACACGGCTGGCCGCCGTCGTCGACGGGCTGCGCGGCCGCGGCCTCGTGGATGCCGCCGGCCGGTTCACCCACGCCGGCCGGGAGATCAGGCAGCGGATCGAGGAGCTCACCGATGAGCTGGCAGCCCCGGCGTACGACGTGCTCAGCGCGGACGAGCTCGACGAACTGGCCGCGGGGCTCGAGCCGATCGCCGCCGCGGTACAGGCCGTCGACGACTGAGCGGGCGCATCAGGCGACGGCCACGACCCCAGCCCGACCTTCGAGCGGGGTGGACAAGTTGTCGGCCAGGTGCCGGAGCACCGTGGCCTCCAGCTCGTATGCGGCGGCCGCGGTCAGGACCGCGAACATCAACCGGCCGGGCGGTGGCCATGTCGTGGCGCGCGCCGGAACTGTCACCGGCATCATGCCGACGGCCACTGCCGTCGGCACGGCCTGGTCAGCTTGTGGTCTGGTCAGCTTGCGGCCTGCTCGCCGCAGAACGCCGTCTTGACGAGCCCGTTCAGCAGCTCGGGATAAGTGGTGAGGTCGAATGCGGCGTCGCCGGCGGTGAGCGAGGCGGTCAGGGTCTTGGCGCCGTCGGGCGAGCTGTACATCAGCGCCGCGTAGCCCGCCGGAGGGCTGCCGTTGTGGTTGAGAACGGTGCCGCAGCCAGAGCCCACGTCCCTTGTCCGGGTTGGCCGGCTCGATCACGTTGAGAAATTCCCTGGCGTTGTTCTCCATCGGGGTGCCGCCCATGAGCAGGCGTCGCCGTGCTCGGGCGACGAGGGCGGCGGTGCAGGAGCTCTTTGTCATACAGGCCAGTGACCTTGACGTGGCTGGGCAGCGCTTCCCATACGGTGCGCCGCGCCCCCGAAGCCCCGCAAACTCGCCGAACCGACCCAGAACGGGCCTTGTACCGGCTCGACCGGTCTCCATGAACGTCGGAGCGGTTCAGTGAGCCCCGGTCTCCCCGCCCTGTGGGCCACCCCCGCGGAACCACCGCAACAGCGGCACCGGAGGGCCGTTCAGTCCTCTGCACCGTTCCCAAGAAATCCATCTGGAAATAGTTCGTTCCACCAAAGAATAGGGTCTGGCGTGGCTTCTCTTTGTGATCTACCTTTCGGGCAAATGATCAACGTGGTCGCCCGACGCGCGACCCTCGAGAAGGGTAGGGCTCCATGGCCCGGACGATTGCGCGGATTGCCGCTATCGGCACACTCTTCATCGCCAGCCTCACCATTACCCCCACGACCGGCGCGTGGGCGGCGTCCGCCTGCTCCTCGCCGCAGGAGAAGACCTTCTCGCTGCCCGGAAAGCCGGACGTGTGGGTGGGCGCCGAAATGTGCATCTACACCAGGGGTACGGGCAACAATCAGAAAACGGGCATGCTCAGCATCAACTGGTCAGGGTCGTTCCTGGGCGGCAAGCGGTTCGACAAGTTCATCGCGGAGGCACGCGTCGAGCGCAACGACATCATCTACGGGAACGAGCAGTGCGACTGGACGAGCGATCTCAACAGCATCAGCGACTCCGAGGGCGTGATGTGGGACTGCTACGCGTACTACAGCTCGTCTCTCAACGGCGGGTGGACCGCCGACGGGAGGATCATCTACAACATCAACAACGACGGCAAGGGCGACTACGTCTGGAACCTCACCGGCTCACCCCGGGTCGCCATAGCGCCGGACGGCACTGAGACCCTGGAGCCCTCGGCCGAGGCGCCTTCGGTCGAAGAGGCACCCGACGATCCGACCTCCTGAGCCCGAACCGGGTGGCCCGAAGGCCCTCACCTCCGGGCCACCCCACCGTAGTGTTCGGGCCTGTCAGGGAAGCGGCTTGGCGGGCCGCAGGAAGGCTCAGTTGGGATGCCACACTGGCAGGGACCAGTGATCGAGTGATCTGTGTTCCTGCCTGATCGCCTGAGAGGTGTCACTGTTCGTGGTCACCGGGGGCGTCCAGGGGCTTCCGGCTACGGTGGCGAGTCGGGTGGCGGTGTCTCCGCCGTAGCCGAGCATGCGGGCGACCGCGGGCGCGGGGGTCTGCAGGACGAGCCGGCGGATCGCGGCCGAGCGTCCTGGTCCGGCGAGGATGCCGAGCTTGCTCAGGCGTGACTGGATGGTCGTGGGGTCAGCGGTTGTCCGCCGCGGCGGCCGGGGAACAGCCAGCGGCTGTCCCGGTTGGTTGCCGTGGTGGTGTTCGGTCTGGTCTGCGTGTAGTTGAGCAGGAGTCCGGCGAAGGGTTCGGGGACGGGTGAGGGCGGATCCCCGAGGCGGAGGAGGACCTGGTCGCCGTCGCGGGTGAGGTCGTCGAGGGTGAGCCGGAGGATGCGGCTAATGGGCTGGGCGTAGAGCAGGACGAGCAGGGCGATGATCCGGTCGCGCTCGGGGATGCTCTCGTCACTGAGGGCCTTGCGAATCAGGGCGAGTCGTTGCCGCTGGCTGATCGGCGCTGGGTTGAGGGTGCCGCGGGTCGGGATGATCAGTTTGGGCATGTGACCGGTGGTCGTGCACCAGCGTAGGAACGCCTGGGCGGGTCGCGTGGCATCCGGCCGCGGTCCCGGGAGTCCACCAGGGTGCCTGGCCGGCCAGCCGGGCGGTGGAGGTCGGCAGGTCGTAGACGTCGGTGATGGTGATGGGTTGTTCCCAGGCGGAGACGCCGGAGGTGTGGCCCAGGATGTGCCGGATGAGGATGCCGTCCTTGCCGTTTGCGGCGAACTCGGGTCAGTAGGTGGCCACCGGCGCGTCGAGGTCGATGGTGCCGCGGTCGGCGAGGACCAGGACGGCGAGCGCGGTCACGATCTTTGTGGTGGAGAAGACGTTGACGATGGTGTCGCTGGTCCAGGGGGAGGTGCGCTCGGGGTCGCGGTGGCCGCCCCACAGGTCGATGACGGTCTCGCCGTCGACGTCCAGGGCGATCGCGGCGCCCACCTCGTCGCCGTTGCCGAGCGCTTCGGCGAAGGTGTCGCGGACGGCGTCGAATCCGGTTTTCACGCTTCCTTGTGGTTGCATCGGGTCTCCTTGCTGGCCTCGGTGGTGGCCATCGGTTTCGGGATCGGTCGGGGTCGTGCGCTGTCGTCGCGGGGCGCGGCCGGAGGCGGCAGGCGACGAACGCGCCGCCTCCGGGCCGGGGGTCGCTGCTGGTCGAGCAGCTTCTCCGACAGCTCCCACAGGCGGGCGGCGGCGTCAGGGTCGGCGGCGTGCGGGGCGAGGCCGTCCGGGTTCGCCCCGGACTTCTCGATGACGTTGGAATCGGCGAAGTAGCCGCCGGTGACGCCCTCCAGCAGCGGGGAGGCCGCGAGCAGGGTCTGGGTGGCGGCGTCCTGCTCGACCGTCTTCCACGGTGTTGCGTCAACGATCTGCTGGAACTCGGGAGTGATCTCGACGTGCCGCAGCAGGCCGGTGTCGTAGATCGCGCCGGGCTCGATCGCGTTCACCGTGATCTTGTCGCCGGCCCATCGCTTGGCGGCCTCGATTGCGAAGAGGATGTTCGCGGTCTTGGACTGCCCGTATGCCTGCCACGGGTCGTAGGGGCGGTTGTCGTAGTGGATGTCGTCGAAGACGATCCCGGAAGCCTGATGGGTGGCCGAGCTGACCACGACGACGCGGGCACCGCCGGCCGCGGCGAGGACGTCATGCAGGCCTGTGGTGAGGGCGAAGTGGCCGAGGTGGTTGGTCGCGAACTGCTGCTCCCACCCTTGGGGGGTGCGGGTCAGCTCGGGCAGCGCCATGATCCCGGCGTTGTTGACCAGGATGTGCAGCGGCCCCTGCCAGGCGGCGACGAACGCGTCGATGCTGGCGCGGTCGTCCAGGTCGAGCCTGCGGGCTGATGAGGGCCACCTTGCCGAAGAGAGATGACATTTCTGGTGGTGCCTTTCGTCTGGTGGGTGATCAGAGGCCGGCGGGCAGGGCGGCGCCGGTCAGGCGTTCGGCCTCGGCCCACAATCGGGCGGCGACGTCGCGGTCGAGGCCCTTCTTCGTGGGCCGTGCGATGGCAGGGGCACCGATCAGCCCCCAGCGGGGGCCGTAGTAGCCCCCCTGCGTCACGCCGGGCGCGGTCGCGGCGTACAGCATCGGGTCGGCGCCGGCCTCCGCGCTGTGCTGCGGGGTGATCTTCAACGCGATGCGGAACAGCAGGCTCGGCTCACCCCCGAGCCTCGGACCGGAGTCGGCGATGTTGGTGGCCGCGTTACCGGGATGCGCCCCGGCTGACAGCAGCGGCCAGCCACGCTCGGTCGCGAGGCGGGCCAGGTGCCGGCTCAGCAGCAGGTCCGCCAGCTTGGAGCGCCCGTACGCCCCGGTCGGGTCGTAGCTCTTCTCCCAGTTCAGGTCGTCGAAGTCGATGTCGCCGCGGGCGGCCATGCCGCTGCTCATGGTCACCACGCGCGGGGCGGGCGCATTCAGCAGCAGCGGCAGCAGCCACACGGTCAGGGCGAACGGGCCGAGGAAGTTGCTGCCCAGCTGCAGCTCGAAGCCGTCGACGGTCTCGTGCCGTACCGGGGGGAACATGACCCCGGCGTTGTTGAGCAGGATGTCGAGCGGGCGTCCGTCGGCGATGAGGCCGTCGGCGAACTCCTTGACCGAGGCGAGGTCGGCCAGGTCGATCCGCCGCACGTGCACCTCTGCTGCCGGGTGGGCGCTGAGGATCTCGGTGCGCGCCTGCTCGCCCTTGGCGACGGTGCGCACCGCCATGATCACCCGCGCGCCGGCCGCGGCCAGCTTGGTCGCGGCCGCCTTGCCGGTTCCGCTGTTCGCGCCGGTCACCACGGCGAGTTTTCCCTGCTGGGGAGGGACCTGGTACATGACGCACCTCTTAAGTACTGCCGGTTTCTTGTCTCTAGAGGTTAACGCACCACTGGTATCTTCGCAAAATACCATCGGTATGTAAGATGGGCCCGTGAACTTCAAGCGCGCCCGCAACGAGGAGCAGCGGACCGAACGACGCCTGCAGATCTTGGAGACCGCGGCCGCGATGCTGGCCGAGATGCCGGTCGCGAAGCTGAGCCTGAACGAACTGAGCCGGCGCGTCGGCCTGGCCAAGGTCAATGTGCTGCGCTACTTCGACTCACGCGAGGCGGTCCTGCTCCAGCTACTGGACACCGAAATCCAAGACTGGATCGCCGAGCTGGAGCGGTCGTTTCACCCCAACGAGGGCACGCCGCGAGAGCGCGGTGACCGGCTGGCCGAGATTCTGGCCGAGTCGATGGCGCAGCGGCCGGTGCTGTGCGACCTGATCAGCGCGCAGGCCGCAGTGCTGGAGCACAACATCTCCACCGAGGTCGCCATCCGGCACAAGTACGCCGCCAAGCACTCCATGCAGGCGCTGGTCCAGCTGGTCCTGCGGCACGTGCCCGAACTCGGCGCCCACGGCGCGCCCCGGGTGGTGGAAGTGACCCTGCTGATGGCCACCGCCGCCTGGCCCTGCGGCCGGCCATCAGAGGCGATGCTGGCCGCCTACGCCTCCGACCCGGCCCTGGCCGCCATGCGACTCGACTTCACCAAAGTGATGCGCCGGACGGTAGAGGTGACCATCTCCGGGCTCCTCACCCGTCAGAAAGAGCCGACGAGCGCGAGCCCGCGTCCCTGAGCACCGGCAGACGTCACCAAGGGATGCGCCGGGCTGGACGCAGGCCGAAGATCAAGCTCCCGGGCCCAGTGGGCGTTGAAGACACCCATTCACTCCTGCTGCTCAGCCCTTTTCGTTGTCCGTAGGCATCTCGGAGAGGTCCCAACCGTGCTTGGCCGCGAGAGGGCCGAGTACGGCGCGCAGCGGGGCGGTGCGGGCGGCGGCGTCAGGTCCGCTGATGCCGATCGTGATGGTCGCCTCAGTGCTCTGGTAGGCGGTGCGGCGGCGCTCGGCCGCAGTGCGGACAGCGGCGTGGATCCGGCCGCGCAGACGCGTCGCTTTGGCCGGATCGGCCGCGCGGTCCAAGGCCGCTGATCGTGAGAAAGCACATGCCGGGATCAGGGTCCGGGCCCGCAGTGGGAGCGGCGTCGTGCAGGGCGGCGCGCAGCCGGGCCCGCTCGGCGTTACTCAGCGGCCGCCGGCCCAGTAAGTCGGGCCAGCCGTCCGGCCGGGCCGGCACCGTGTAGGCCAGCCCGATCTCGGCCGGGCTGCCGCTCGCGTCGCTCACCGGGTCTACTGCCCCGGCTCAGCATCGAGGGCGGCGACCTCGCGCAGCTCGCGTAGGCGTCCGTGCAGGTCCGGGCGTTGGAAGGGGTAGGAGCCGTGGGAATTGATGTGCTCGGTGCCGGGCTTGCGGGCGGCCATCACCTTCGCCAAGCTGCGCAGCGCGGCGAGCACCCGGGCGCCGGCCTCGGTGCAGCCCCACGGGATCACCGCGGCCAGCAGCTCGATGAACGGCCGCACCGTGGCGTACCGATCGAGCAGCGCGGACCGCCACTCGTCCTCACCGTCGTCATCATCCTCGGCCGGCGGCAGCAGCGCCCGCACCGTCTCCACCGCGGCCGCCAGGCCCGCACGCGAGATCACCTGCTCCACCGCCGCCATCAGCTCCGGGACCGCCTCATCACCCAGGCGTTCCCGCAGCACCACCGCCCACGCCGCCGCCATCCGCGCGGCCGCCGTCTTCAGCCGCGGGAAGGTCTTCAGCTTCTCCCTGTCACTCTTGCGGACCGCGCCCGACAACAGCTTCGTCGACATCAGCAGATCGAACAGCAGCAGCGCATCGTCCACCGACGAGCCCTCCAACTCCCGCACGGTCGCCACCAGCGTCGCCACCCGCCGGAACGTGACGATCGACTTCGTGCACGTTCTGGGGAAGTTGTGGGCTGGGGCCTGGAATCTGCATCGTCTCGGCGACCCTGCCGCCGAAGACCGGGCCGCCGCTCAGGCCCTGGCCCTGCTCGCCGGGCACCTCGGCCAGGTCGTCGCCGCCCTGGACGCTCAGGCTGCCGCGCCGCCGGGGCGAGATCGACGCCTGCTTCCGCTACCTGGCCGGCCATACGGTGTTCCTGCGCAACGACCAGGCCCTGACGAAGGGGTGGCCGATCGCCACCGGCATGATCGAGGGCGCCTGCGGCCACCTGATCGATGACCAACGCGTCCACCATGCCCGCTACCGGGGAGGAGCGCGACCTCACCGCTTGATCACCCCAATGCTCATTCTCGCCGGCGCAGCAGTGCCGTAGCGATGGCGACCTGGGTAGGTTCGAGCGTGGCCTTACCGTCTTCGATATCCCACAGTGCGTTCTGCAGCACGCGGCCGAGACTCCAGCCGACTGCCCGCCTCCGGTCGAGATCGAGGACCTCGGTCAGCAGGTCAAAGCGGCGCAGCACCGCGCGAGCCACATCGCCGCTGGCCTCCACCGCCTCCCACCGGTTGTCCAGTGCCGGCAGCAACTCGAACCCCGGATCGCCCGCCAGAGGTTCGGGGTCGATGGCCAGCCAGGGTTCCCGTTCCCCGGCCAGAACGTTGTCGTAGTGCAGATCCCAATGCAAAAGGCGATCGCCGGGCTCGCCGACCAACTCGGCCACGGTGGACGCGCAGGTGCGCACCAGCCGCTGCTCGCCAGGGTCGCGCAGTGCCGACACGGCCTGCGGGACCTGCTCGAGCATGGCCGCGGCGATGTCGGACAACCGTCGCAGATCCCTTGGGGCAGGAACCGAGGTCAAGCGGGCCATCAGCTCGGCCAGGATCTGCACGGCCGCGTCATCGTCGGTCACCGAGGATAGCGGCCGGGCCGCGTCCAGGCGTTCCAGCAACTGCGTGCCGCTTTGCTCGTCATAGTCGAGCAGGCGCACAATGCCGTCGCCTTGCCACGCCCGCAGCCCGGGGGCGGTGCCGGCGGTCTCCTCCCGGAGCTGCTGAAGCTTGAGGACGGCGGGTGTCCCGTCGGACTGAAGTACGGGCAGGACCAGCGAGGCCATGCCGTACGCGGTCGGGCCGTCCGGCCGCAGCCGCCAGCGGTCCAGGAACTCGCCGCCGAGGCGAGGCAAATCGGCGAGCCAAGCGCGCGCCTCGGCACCGTTCGCGCCATAAGACGCGGCGAACAGGTCGGGAACGTCGATGGAGGTCGACGTGTTCATGAATGGCATCTCCTTCGTGGGTCCAGGGTCGATCTGCGACGAACGAAGGAGGTGACGGAGGGGCCCGATTACCGGGCAGGCGTCAAAGCATGCACCTACCCTACCCGGACGCGATCACATCTGACCGTTGGTGACCCCGGCCGACTACTCCCTCAGGAGGAACTGCACCCACGCCGGAACGTGCAGCGGGGCGCCCAGGAGCTCGGCCAAGTCGGGGGCTGGAACCCCTCGACCACCAGATGCGTGCTGAATGACCTTCCTGCGGGGTGAGCGTGTCCCGCTCAGTGAGCATTCGGTATTCCTCGACGACTGGGCCGCATCCTCCACGAAGCTTTCGCCCGAGGGGTGGACCCGCTTCACCTGTCCCCGGCACTCGTGGCTGCGACCGTCGGTCCTGCCTGGAAGAGTGCACCTCATGCGCGACGACGAGCTGGACGAGTTGAAGCAAATCCTTCGCCGTGATGACGGTCTCGATCACGTTCGGACTTCGGCGGTGGACCTTGCCCGTTGGCTCGTGGACCACCTCGGCGACGAGCAGGCCACCACAGCCCATGCCCTGCGGACTCAGCACAAGGACGACTGGGACGAATGCTGGGCCACCCGGGCGCGGATCAAGGAGGACGTCAGCCGGCGGCTGGAGAAAGCGGACGACGCCGCCCTGAGCGCCGCGGCGCTCTGCGTGGTGTTGTGGCCAGAGGACCCTTACGCGGATTTCGACGACATAGTGAAACGCGCCACCAGGCGGCGTCTGGGCTGGACTGCCGAGCAGGCGAGCGTCTTGTGGCGTCTGGCCGCCGCCGACCAGAAGCGGGGCTTTCGATGGGTCACATGCGTCAAGCTGGCCTTGGCCTCGCTCAAAGGGCTCGGAGAGCCGGAGCTTCGAGAGCTTGCTCCGTTGCTACGCGCCGTTGAGGAGACGCTGCCATCCGCGTGGGGGATCCGTGGCGCCGACCGTGCTCGCCTGCCTCAGGCCATGCGGTCCTACCTGGCGCTGGCCGACGGGCCGCCGACGGCTTTGCCCGACTCGGTGCTCGTGCCCCGCGATCGATGGGCAGGGGACCTGAGGCAGTGGCTCGGTGTCGAACCGATGCCGCACCTGGTCCAGCTGATCATTCATCTGGCCACCCTGGCGTCGGGTCTTCCGACGGTCGCGTGGCGGCGGACGTGCATGGACCTGGCGCTCCGAGAGGGCAGCCGGGAGTTCGGCCGACGAGCGCTGGCCGGGCTGCTGGAGTGCGGTCCCACCACGATGCGGCGCCACGGAAAGCAGCAACAGGTGCTACTGGACGAGCGCAACGACGATCTGGCGAGAGGCGTCGTCTGGATGGCGGCGCTGACTGAGGGGCCCGCAGCGGTGACGGCACTGGAGGCGGTGGTGTTGCGGACTTCGTACGACACCTTCGCCTACTTTCCCGAGCCCAAGGTGGCCACGGCGGCGGTGCGCGCCCTGGGGGCCATCCCCGGCCCGCAGGCACCCGCGGCGCTGCGACGGTTGCTGACGAGAATCCACCACGCGGGAGATCGCAAGCAGATCGAGGCAGCGCTCAACGCCTCAGCGGCGCTTGTCCCGTGACGTGCGGTTGAGCGAGGTGGCTCTCTGACCCGGACAGGACCTTGGCGAGGAGCCCACCAGCAACACCGTGCGACACCCCGGCCCGGCGGGCGATCTCCTGCGGCACCGGCTCCACGCCGACATCGACCGGCCGGTCCCGAAGAGTCCCGTCTACCCAGGCCGGATGTCACAGCTGGGTGGGCCATCTCGTCTCGGGTTCCGAAAGCGAAGGAACGCACCATTCCATAGCAAGGAGCTGGACATGAGCGAGCACGCCACGCATCGGAACATCGCGCTGATCACCGGGGCGAACAAGGGGATCGGCCGTGCGGCCGCCGGGCAACTCGCCGCGCTGGGCATGACGGTCCTGATCGGCGCCAGAGACCCGCGGCGCGGTGAGGAGGCCGCCGCGGCGCTGCGGGCGGCGGGCGGCGACGCGCACGCGGTCACCCTGGACGTCACCGACCCGGCCACGGCCCGGGCGGCAGCGGAGCAGGTCGAGGAGCGTTTTGGCCACCTCGACGTGCTGGTCAACAACGCCGGCATCACCGGCTCCGGGCAGGTCACGCCCGTCGACGCCCACGATCAGGTCCCCAGCTCCGTCGACCTGGACATGGTCCGGGCGGTGTTCGAGACCAACGTCCTCGGGGTGGTCGCGGTGACCAACGCCATGCTGCCGCTGCTGCGGCGCTCGCCGGCGCCGCGCATCGTCAACGTCAGCAGCGCCGCCGGATCGCTGACCCTCAACAGCGACCCGGACGGCCCGTTCACGGCGCTGCCGGCGTCGGCCGCGTACTCGCCCTCCAAGACCGCGCTGAACGCGCTGACCGTGCAGTACGCCAACGAGCTGCGCAAGGACGGCATCCTCGTCAACGCCGCCGACCCCGGCTACGTGGACACGGAGATCAACAACCACAGCGGCTATCTCACGACCGAGCAGGGCGCCGCGATCCTGGTCCGCCTGGCCACGCTCGGCGCGGACGGGCCGACCGGCGGGTTCTTCAGCGAGAACGGCCCGATGCCCTGGTGACCCCGAGGCGCCGATCAAGACGGGCCCCACGCACACTCCGTGCGTGGGGCCCGCCCCCGTTGGCGGACGGCCTACCGAGGCCGGATGTTGTGGTTGTGGGCGAACAGGTTGCCGGGGTCGTACTGGCGCTTGACCGCCGCGAGCCGCTCATAGGTCCCCGCCGGATAGACGGCGGCGACGTCCTCCTCGGTGGCGGAAGCCAGGAAGTTCGCGTACGCGCCATTGGCGTGAGGTGCGAGCCGCGCCCAGATCGCTTCCAGAGCAGGACGGGCGGCCTCCACGACCGGCTCCGGACCCAGGGTGGTCGTCACGAACATCAACTCCGCCCGGCGATGCGCGTAGGCGGTGGCCTCGGCCGGGACCCGGGACACCGCACCGCCGACGCTGCGAACGGCGATGAACGGCGACCCCTCCGATGCCCCGACCTCGGCAAGGATCCGAAGGACCTCGGGCACCGACTCCTTGTCGGCGAAGCCGTTCCGGGTGACGAGCCGGATGCCGGGCGGCGGGGTCGCGCCGTCCACGAGCGTGTCCGCATAGGGCTTCAGCGCGACGTCGTCGTCGATCACCGTGCCGAGCCGGCGGATCGGGTCGAGGGCCCGCGCGGCGAGCTCCGGGTCATCGCCGTCGAAGGTGACGAAGAGCTCGACCGGCGCCTCGGGCCCGCCGGCGAAGGGGTTGGCGAAGCTCGCGATGGAGGTGAGCTCTTCGGGGGCGGTGCGGAGGTAGTCCGCCCAGCCCTGGAGCACGCCGGCCGCCTCCGCCGCCGGGAAGGCGATCCTGCCGTGGAAGACGTCCGTCGTCGGGTGTGCCGCGAACTCGAAGGCGGTCACGATCCCGAAGTTGCCGCCACCGCCGCGAATCGCCCAGAACAGCTCCGGGTTCTCCTCCGCGCTCGCGCGCACGACCTCTCCGTCCGCCGTGACCAGCTCCGCGGCGACCAGGCTGTCCAGGGCCAGGCCGTACTTCCTGACCTTCCAGCCGATGCCGCCGGTCAAGGTCAGCCCGCCGACGCCGACGCTCTTGGTGTCGCCCGAGGAGATCGCCAGGCCGTGCGGGGCCAGGGCGGTCGCGACCTGACCCCAGGTGGCGCCGCCGCCGATCCGTACGAGGTGCCGTTCTTTGTCGATGACCTCCACCTGCGCGAGGCCGCTGAGGTCGATCACGATGCCGTCGTCGTTGGTGCCGAAGCCCACGAAGGCGTGGCCGCCGCCGCGTACGGACAGCAGGAGCCCGCTGCCGGCGGCGAACCTGACGCCCGCCCGCACGTCCGCGACGCTCTTGGGCCGCAGAACATAAGCTGGACTGCCCGAAGTCAGTACCGAGCGGCCGGCCGACGCGTACTCCGCTGCGCCCGGCTCGATGATGTCGCCGCCGAAGTCGCGGCGCAGGGTGTCAAGTGCTGATCTCATGAACACGAGATGCCGGCGAGCCGATCCTTGTGACAGCGCGGAGTACGTGAGGTGTGTCACAAGGGCCACGGCGTCACAAAACGGCGGGGTCCGGCGTCTGGTGGGTGACACAGTCAAGAGCGAACAGGAGCCACCCATGCCGCACACCGCGCCCGAAGATCGCGGCGGGGACATGAGCCCGGACGCCGCCACCGAGGCGTTCCTCACCCACCGCAACCTGCTGTTCACGGTCGCCTACGAGATGCTCGGCTCGGCCGCCGACGCCGAGGACGTCCTGCAGGAGACCTGGCTGCGGTGGGCGGGCGTCGATCTTGACGACGTACGGGATCAGCGCGCCTACCTGGTCCGGATCGCCACCCGGCAGGCGCTGAGCAGGCTGCGTACGCTGGGCCGGCGCAAGGAGTCCTACGTCGGCCCCTGGCTGCCCGAACCACTGCTGACCACGCCCGACGTGGCCGAGGACGTCGAGCTGGCCGACAGCGTCTCGATGGCGATGCTGCTGGTGCTGGAGACGCTGGGGCCGACCGAGCGGGCGGTTTTCGTGCTGCGCGAGGTGTTCGACCTGGACTACGACGAGATCGCCGAAGCCGTCGACAAGAGCCCGGCCGCGGTGCGCCAGATCGCCCACCGGGCACGGGCGCACGTCGCCGCGCGCCGGCCGCGCGGGATCGTCTCCCCGGCCGAGACCCGGGACGCGCTGGCGGCGTTCCAGCGGGCGGTCGAAACCGGCGACCTGCAACGCCTGCTCGACATCCTCGCGCCGGACGTCGTCCTCCTGACCGACGGCGGCGGAATCAAGCAGGCCGCGCTGGCGCCCGTCGTGGGGGCCGGCAACGTGGCTCCCGTGCTGAGCAGGATCAAGCCCATGGTGTCGCTGCAGGCGGCGCAGGTCAACGGCTACCCGGCGCTGATCTTCCGGCTCGACGGCGAGATCGACACCGTCGTAGCGGTACGCATCGACGAGGGCCTCATCACCGGCCTCTACGCCGTGCGCAATCCCGAGAAGCTGGCGCGCATGGAGCGGGAGACCACCCTGCACCGCTGAGCCCGCCGATGTCACAGCCGGGAGGGCTGTTTCGTCTCGGGTTGCGGAAACGGGTTCTGAGTTCGGAAAGGTGATGATCATGCGGGTGTTCGTGGCCGGTGGAAGCGGGGTTCTGGGGCAGCGGCTGGTGCCGCTGCTGGTGGCCCGGAAACACCAGGTGACGGCTTCGACGACGAGCGCGGCCAAGAGGGGCTTGCTGGAGCAGCTGGGCGCTGAGGCGGTCGTGATGGACGGGCTGGACGCGGTGTCGGTCGGTGAGGCGGTGGCCAAGGCCCGGCCGGACGCGATCGTCCACCAGATGACCGCGATTTCCGTGGCACACGCCGGCAAGCCCGACATGAAGCACATGGATCGGTGGTTCGCCGGCACCAACCGGCTGCGTACCGAGGGGACGGATCACCTGCTGGCCGCCGCCGAGGCGACCGGCGTGACCGGCTTCGTCGCGCAGAGCTACGGCGCCTGGAACGGCATCCGCGAGGGCGGCTGGGTCAAGACCGAGCAGGACGCGGTGGACCCGATGACGGGGACGCCGGCGGAGCCCGGGATGAAGGCGATCGGCCATGTCGAGGACGTGGTCGTCAAGGCCGGGGGCGCGGTCCTGCGGTACGGCTGGTTCTACGGTCCGGGCGCCACGGACGACCTGGTCGAGCCCGTACGCAAGCGGCAGTTCCCGGTCGTCGGGAGCGGTGCCGGCCACTGCTCGTGGGTGCATCTGGACGACGCGGCGAGCGCTACCGTCCTGGCCGTGGAGCAGCGGGCGAGGGGAGTGTTCAACATCGTCGACGACGAACCGGCCCCGGCCGGCGAGTGGCTGCCCTACCTGGCCGGGTGCGCGGGCGCCAAGCGGCCGATGCGGGTCCCCGCCTGGCTGGCCCGCCCGCTGGCCGGGGACGTGGCGGTGACGATGATGACCGAGGGGCGCGGCTTCTCCAACGCCAAGGCCAAGCGGGAGCTGGGCTGGGAGCTGCGCTACCCCTCGTGGCGGCAGGGCTTCAAGGAAGAGCTGGCATGACCCGCGCCGAAGAGTTCGAGGAGCTGCGGCCGCTGCTGTTCTCGATCGCCTACCGGATCCTCGGCAGCGTGAGCGAGGCCGAGGACGCGGTCCAGGAGACCTGGCTGCGCTACCAGACCTCCCCGACCGAGCCCGTCTCGGCCAAGTCCTTCCTGGCGGCCGTGGTGACCAGGATCGCCATCGACGTGCTGCGCTCGGCCCGGGTCCGGCGCGAGGAGTATGTCGGGCCGTGGTTTCCCGAGCCGCTGCTCGCCGACCCGTACCAGGACCCGGAGCGCTCGGCGGAGCTGGCCGACTCGCTGTCCATGGCGGCCCTGCTGCTGCTGGAACGGCTCAGCCCGCTCGAGCGCGCGGTCTTCGTGCTGCGGGAGGTGTTCGGGTTCGGCTTCGGCGAGGTCGCGTCGGCGGTGGGGCGTTCGGAGGCGGCGTGCCGCCAGCTCGCGGCGCGGGCGCGCCGCCACATGGACGCGGGCCGGCCCCGGTTCGAGGCCGACCGCAAGGAGCGGGAGGAGCTGGCCGAACGGTTCTTCGACGCCTTCCGGGAAGGCGACGTCGAAGGTCTGCGGGCGCTGCTCGCCGCCGACGTGCACATGGTCGCCGACAGCGGCGGCAAGGCCCCGCAGTGGGGTACGGGCGTCTTCGGCGCCGAGAACGTGGCCCGGGTGTTCGCCGCGCTCGCCCCGCTGTTCGCCCGGATCGGCGGCGTGGTGGAGCCGCACCAGATGAACGGCCAGCCGGGCGCGATCTTCCGGGATCGGGACGGCAAGGTCGTCAACACCTGGACGCTCGACGTCCTCGACGGACGGGTCCAGGCGATCCGTACGATGCTCAACCCCGACAAGCTCGAGCACGTGGGCCCGGTGGCGGACGCCTGGGCGACCCTCCGCGAGGCGACCCAGGCCCGCCGGCCGGCGGACTGACCGCAAGAGCCGACCGCCCCCGGACCTGGGGCAGCCGGCTCACAGGGCGGACGGCCGCGCCGGCACCACCACCTGCTCGGAGGCCGAGCCCGGACTCGCGAGCTCCCGCAGCGCCTGCTCGGAAGCCGAGTCCGGCTCGGCGGCGAACAGGTCCAGCCCGCAGCACGCGGGCTCGTCGGGCAGCGCGATGAGCTCGCCGTGCAGGGTCAGCTCGCCCACGACCGGGTGGTGCAGCACGTACGTCCGGGACCGGACCCGCGCGACCGGGTGCTCGGCCCACATCCGCGCGAAGTCCGCGCTCAGCTCCCGCATCTCGTCGACGTGCGCCGCGAGCCCGGCGTCCCCGCGATAGCGCCCGAGCAGGACCCGCAGGTGCGCCACCTGCTCGCGCGCCGCCCCCTCCCAGCCGGTGCGGTGCAGCTCACGCAGGTGGGGCTCGGTGAACAGCAGGTGTGAGAGCGTCCGGCGGCCCGCCGGCAGCGCGGGGAAGTCGCCGAACACCGCCACCGCCAGCCGGTTCCAGCCGACGATCTGGGTGTGCCGGCCGACCACCAGCGCCGGCGTCATCACGAACGACTCCAGCAGATAACGCAGGCTCGCAGGCACTGCGGCCGCGCCACCCTCGCACGCCAGGGGCGGCCGGGCGATCCGGTGCAGGTAGGTCAGCTCGTCGCCGTCCAGGCACAGCGCCGCGCCGACGGCGTCCAGGATCTCGTCGGAGACGCTGTCGCCTTTGCCCTGTTCCAGGCGCGTGTAGTGGGCGATGCTCACCCCCGCGAGCCGGGCCAGCTCCTCCCGCCGCAGCCCCGCGACCCGGCGCATCCCGCCGTAGTCACGCAGCCCCACGTCCTCGGGGCGCAGCCGGGCACGGCGCGATTTGAGGAACTCGCTCAGCTCGGTCCGGTCGTTCACGCGACCACCCTATGCCGTGGGTGATCACGCCGTGAGTACGCAGGACACGGGCCTGGCCGGGCGGCCGCGGGGGCTCCAGGCTGTCAGGCGAGTCACCCACCTGAACGCATTGGAGATGAACGGTGTCCCAGACGCTCGGACTCATCGGGAGCGGAATGATCGGCGCTTCCGTCGCCCGCCTGGCCGTCGCGGCCGGCCTCGAGGTCGTCCTCAGCAATTCGCGAGGGCCGGAAACGCTCGCCGATCTCGTCGCCGAGCTGGGCGGACGTGCCCGGGCGGCCACACCGGCGGAGGCGGCACGCGCCGCGGACCTGGTGGTGGCGGCCATCCCGCTGAAAGCCTGCGACCAGTTGCCGACCGACGCCCTGACCGGCAAGACGGTGCTCGACACGTCGAATTACTACCCCGAGCGGGACGGCCACCTGGCCGAACTCGACGCGGGCGAACTGACCTCCAGCGCCCTCATGCAGCGCCACCTCGGGGGCTCCCGGGTGGTCAAGGCCTTCAACAACATCACCCCGCACCAGCTGTTCACCCTCGCCCGGCCCGCGGGCGCGCCCGACCGCAGCGCCCTGCCCATCGCCGGCGACGACGCGGAGGCCAAGGCAGAGGCCACCCGGCTGCTGGACGTCCTCGGTCATGACGCGGTGGACATCGGCACGCTCGCCGACAGCTGGCGCAGCGAACCGAACACCCCGGTCTACATCCAGCCCTACCTCGGCGAACTACCCGCCATGAGCGTGGAGGACTTCCTCCGCTGGACCCTCCGGAACCCCGGCATCGCCGTCCCCGCGGCGCAGGTCGGCGAGCTCGTCGAGACCGCGGTCCGCCGATCGGCGGGCGAGGCGAGGCTCCCGAGCGCCGGCTGATCCCTCAAGGCTCATCGCGCAGAACGCCTCGACGGCGTTGACGACGGCGGCGCGTCCCGCCGGACGTGGGCAAGGGGCGAGGTGCGTGGATTCTCGCCGTAGTAGCCGCCCAGCCCGATCACCCCCGCCACGGAGGTACCCGTAGGGCAGGTTCAGCGCCGTGCCAGCCCCGCGACGATCACGGCGCCGACGACCAGGTGCAACAGCATCAGCACCAGCGTCGCGGCGAGACCGACGGCGCTGCCGAGCGGGCCGGACAGGGACAGGACGAGCACGACCAGGGCGGTGATCGTCCAGACGCGGCCGGGCCGGGCGACCCGTCGCTCCAGCGCGGCCAGCAGCGCCCAGCCCGCGAGCCCGGCCACCAGGCTCGCGACGATGACCGATACGGGGCCGACGGTCTGCGTGCCGCCGCCCGCCCGCACGGTCAGTGCGGCGCCGGCCAGCGGCACCGCCAGGGCCCACACGGCCAGGGCGGCCGCGGGCGCGCCGATCACGGTGAGGAGCAGTCTTCTGAGGGAGGTGTTCACGCCGCTCAGCCTCGCCTGCCCGGGTGGGTCGCCACATCGGGCCCGCGGTCGCGCTCTGTCCGTCCCCGGTGGGGTACGGGTCCTCCTTTAGTAGGTGATGGCTCCTTCGTACCGGCGACTAACCTTTGGCCGGTGAGCAAGATGCGACCCCAGCAGCCCCTGGCCGTGGCGGTCATGGCCCTCGGGGTGGGCGGCCTGACCGGCGTGACGCTGTGGGGGCAAAGCGACGGGCCGTTGCTCTGGCCGGATGTCGCGGTCGCGGTGTTGAGCCTGGTCGCGGCGCTCGCCCAGCTGTGGTGGCCGGTCTCCGGCGCGCTCGCCGCCGCCCTGCTCGCCGTGGTCTCCCCGGTGGCCACGCCGGCGGCGACGACGGGGGCGCTGCAGGTGGCCCAGCGCAGGCGCTGGCCCGTCGCGGCGGCGGTGGCGGCGACGGGCATGGCGGCCCACCTGGTCCAGGGGCTGTGGCGGCCGAACTCCGGCATCTCCCTCGGCTGGTGGCTGCTGCTGATCTGCGCCGCGTACGGGGCGCTGCTCGGCTGGGGCGCGCTGGCCCGTTCCCGCCGCGCCCTGCTCATCTCGCTGCACGAACGCGCCCGCCGCGCCGAAGCCGAGCAGGGCAGGCGCGTCGCCGAGGCCCGCATGGCCGAGCGCCGCCGGCTCGCCCGGGAGATGCACGACGTACTGGCCCACCGCCTGTCGCTGGTGGCCACCCACGCGGGGGCGCTGGAGTACCGGCCCGACTCCTCGCCCGACCAGCTCGCCCGGGCCGCCGGGGTGGTCCGCTCCGGCGTCCACCAGGCGCTGGAGGAGCTGCGCCAGGTGATCGGCCTGCTGCGCGAGGACGACGACCTCCTGGACGAGCTCGAACCCCAGCCCACGCTGGCCGACCTGGCGCGGTTGGTCGCCGAAGCGCGCCACGCCGGTCAGGACGTACAGGTCAGCGACGAGACCGGCGGCGCCGCCCCGCCCGCCGCCGGACGGACCGGCTACCGGGTCGTTCAGGAGGGGCTGACCAACGCCCGCAAGCACGCCCCCGGCCAGCCCGTGGAGGTGCTGCTGCGCGGCGCTCCCGGCACGCGCCTGCTGATCGACGTCAGCAACCCGCTGCCCCCGCCCGGCTCGGTGCCGACCACGCCCGGCAGCGGCGTCGGCCTGGTCGGGCTCACCGAACGGGTACGGCTGGCCGGCGGGCAACTGGACCACCAGAGCACCGAGGGGCGGTTCCGGCTCCAGGCCTGGCTACCATGGCCCGCGTGATCCGCGTGCTCCTGGTCGACGACGACGCCCTGGTCCGTGCCGGGCTGTCCATGATGCTGGACGGCGCCGCGGGCATCGCGGTCGTCGGCGAGGCGGCCGACGGCCAGGAGGCCATCACCGCCACCGACGCCCACTCGCCCGACGTCGTGCTCATGGACCTGCGGATGCCACGGCTGGACGGCATCACCGCCACCCGCCGGCTCCGCGCCCGCGCCCGTCCGCCGGAGGTGATCGTGCTGACCACCTTCGACACCGACGAGAACATCCTGCACGCGCTGCGCGCCGGCGCCAGCGGGTTCCTGCTCAAGGACACCCCGCCGCCGCAGATCGTGGAGGCGGTCACCCGGGTCGCGGCGGGCGAGCCGATCCTGTCCCCGCGCATCACGCGGCGGCTGATGGAGCGCACCGTCGCCCAGGCCGGGGCCTACGAGCGGGCCCGCGCCGCGCTGGCCGCCCTCACCCCTCGCGAGTACGAGGTCGCCCTCGCGATCGGGCGCGGCCGGACGAACGCGGACATCTCCGCGGAGCTCGCCATGGGCATCACGACGGTGAAGGCGCACGTGTCCAACATCCTCACCAAGCTCGACCTGGACAATCGCACCCAGATCGCGCTCCTCGCCCACGACGCGGGCCTCGCCTGAGCATCAGGGGCTTTCGTGGCCGAGGTCCGCGAGGCGGGTCAGGGCGGGCAGGGCGGCGGCGATCGCGCGGCGCTGTTCGGGGGTCAGCCGGGCCATGAGCGGGGCCAGGTGGCGGGTGCGGTCGTCGTGGCGGGAGCGGCCGATCCGGCGGCCGGCCTCGGTGATGTGGACGAGCACGGCGCGGCCGTCGGTCGGGTCGGGGCGGCGCTCCACCAGGCCGTCGCGCTCCAGTCGGGTGATGAGCTGGGTGATGCCGGGCTGGCTGACCTGCTCGGTCCTGGTCAGGTCGGTCAGCCGCATCGGGCCGTCGCTGAACGCGAGCGTGTCCAGCACCGACAGCGTCGTGAACGGCAGCTTCTCCAGCACGGGGAGCCGGATGTAGAAGCGGTTGAAGTGCTCGATCGCCGTGGTGAAGGCGTCCACGTCGAGATCGTCGCGCGAGGTGTCGTCCACGCCGAGAACATACCGAATCTTGTTTGAGCTGCGCTGACCCACGAACGGCCGCAAAATTTGATCATTTGCCCTATCTTCGACGGAAGCGCGCGACTCGAAGGGCATCCCGTGACCAACACCCCCAGCAACGTGCTGCTCGCCGGAGTCGTCGGCTCCACCGCCTACGGCCTGGCGGGGCCCGACTCCGACGTCGACCGGCTCGGCGTCTTCGCCACCCCCACGCTGGACATGGTCGGCCTGTCCCGGCCCAAGGAGAGCATCGTCCAGACGAACCCCGACCGCTCGCTCCACGAGGTCGGCAAGTGGTGCTCGCTGGCGCTGGGAGGCAATCCGACCGTGACGGAGCTGGTCTGGCTGCCCGACGACCTGTACGAGACCCGCACCCCGCTCGGCGACCAGCTCATCGCCATCAGGACCGCGTTCCTGTCCGGCCCGCGGGTCCGCAACGCCTACCTCGGGTACGCCACCCAGCAGTTCAAACGCCTCGACCAGCGCGGCGACGGCTCGTTCTCGGCCGACACCCGCAAGCGGACCAGCAAGCATGCCCGCCACCTCGCCCGCCTCCTGCACCAGGGGCGAGAGCTGTACGAGACCGGCCACCTGCCGATCCGGCTCCCCGACCCCGAGGCGATCCGCGCCTTCGGGGAGAGGGTCGCCGCCGGCAGCCTGGAAGAGGCCCAAGCTCTCCTGGCGGCCACCGAGGAGGCGTTCGACACCGTGCGCACGCCGCTGCCCGACCAGCCCGATGAGGCGACGGTCGAAGCGTGGCTGCGCGAGGTCCGCATCGCCCACTGGGACCCGCGGACCTCGCCACCCGTCGTGGGGGATCAGCCGTTCAGCAGCGGTACGAGGTATTCCTCCTCGTAGTCGAGGTGGGCCTCGACCTCGCGGGTGAGCCGTTCGACCTCCGCGAGCAACGTGCCGGGGGACAGGTCGTCGTCGCGGAGGAGCGTCTGGAGCTCTTCCAGCAGCCGCTGGACGGTCTCGTGCTCGGCGCGCAGCCGGGCCATCACCGGCTCCAGCTCCGGATAGCGCCCCTCCACCGCAGGGAAGACGGCGCCGTCCTCGCGCGTGTGGTGCTCGTGCAGGTTGTTGCACATGGTCAGGCAGTTGACGCGCAGCTGCGCGCCGAGGCGCGGGCCCGACCGGGCTACCTCGGTGCGGATGCGGGCCAGCTCCCTGCGGAAGGCGTCGTGCACCAGCTTGAGCGCGTCGCCCAGGCGGCCCGGTGGCGGCCCGTCGAAGATCGGGAGGAGCGCGACCACAGGCAGGACGCGGCCCGCGTTCTCCTGGTACCGCCCCCAGCCGGGATCGGCCTCCACGGCGCGGGCGAACATCCGGTCGCGTTCCTCGCCCTCCAGCACGACCGCCTTCGCCTGGTAGGTGAAGACGCCGTCCTCCACGCCGACCTGCGGGTTGGCGACCAGGTTGTGGTACCACGCCGGGTGCCGCGGCGCGCCGCCGGCCGAGGCGATGATCAGGTTGCGCTCGCCGTCGGGCAGGTAGCCGAGGGGCGTCGTGTGGCGCGCGCCCGTGCGCGCTCCGACGGTCGTCAGAAGGAGCAGCCTGGCTCCCTCGAACATGCCGCCGACCTGGCCGCTGTTGGCCCGGAACTCGTCGATGATCTGCTGGTTGAAGTCAATGGGCATGCGTGTATTCGCTCCAAAGCGGGATGGGTTCTTCGATGACCTGGGAAACCCGTCAGAGCACGCCGGAACGGCGTGCGCGGGTCAGCTGCGTTCAGGCAGGCCCAGCGATGTGAGAAGTCATCGGCCTCATCCCCTTTGGTTTCGGCGCCTCCATGCCGCCGCCGTCCGCACGGCCGGCGTCACGCGACGCGACGGCCATTACACGTTGATCCGCGACGGATGTCAACTCGCCCGGAGGAAGTGCGCGAGGACGGAGTCGAACCGCCACAGCCGAGGCGTCCGGTTTACAGCCGGGTGGGCTCACCAATGTGCCCAGCTCGCGCATTGTCGATGGTTTTTCGGGCCGAGAAACGGCAGGCCGTACCCCGTACCGGACTCGAACCGGCGATTTCCCGGGTGAAAGCCGGGCGTCCTGACCGCTGGACCAACGGGGCCTTTTTCTTACGTACGTCCGGCGGGATTCGAACCCGCACCGTCCGGTTCCTTAGACCGGTGCCTCTGCCATTGGGCTACGGACGTGCCGGTGCTGACGTGGACCGACAGGATCTCGAAACCTGAACTCCTGCTTGCAAGGCAGGTGTGATGCCTTTTCACCATCAGCCCAAAGAGAAAGGCCGCCCGGTGGATTGCCCGGCGGCCTCTGGAGAATCCTGACGGGGGATTACCCAGAAAGCCGCCCGGCCAGCGCGAGCGCGCCGCCGTACGCCGCGCCCCGGCGATAGTGGCGTTCGGCTGCGAATCGCATGGGAGGCCTTTCCTTTCGTTCTTCCGACGAACCTGACAGTAGCCGGTGCGCAGTGGCACCTGCCATTGATTTATCGTGGGGTATGCGGATCGGAGAGCTCGCCGCGCTGCTCGGGGTGTCCACCCGGACGGTGCGCTACTACCACCAGCAAGGCATCCTGCCGGAGCCGCCGCGCCTGGCCAACGGCTACCGCGAGTACGGCATGCGCGACGCCATCGCCCTGGCCCGCGTGCGGCGCCTGGTGGAGCTCGGGTTGAGCCTGGAGGAGGCGCGCGACGTCATCGCGGACGACCGCTCCCGCGAGCTGTCCGACATCCTCGCCGAGATCGACGCGGACCTGGCCCGCCAGGAGCACGAGATCCAGCTGCGCCGCGGGCGGCTGGCCGAGGTGCTCAAGCAGGCCGAGACCGGGTCGCTGGGCCCCGACGACACCTCATCGCCCGATCTGCTGGCGTTCCTGCGCACGGTGGAGCTCCCGGCGTCGAAGGCGGCGGCCTGGGACCGCGATCTGCTGGTGCTGATGGACAGCATGGCGACGAGCGGCGATCGGAAGCGGGCGTTCGGGATGTTCGACGCGCTGGCCGCCGACCCCGAGATGACGGCACGCGGCCACGACTTCTACCGCAGGCTCGACGCGCTGGCCGACGCCTCACCGGACGATCCGCGGGTGGGGCCGCTGGCGGAGTCGCTGGCCGACTACAGCATGGTGCACCTGCTGGCCGGCTCCGGCCCGCCCGGCTGGGACCCGGCGGCGGTCGAGCCGTTCCTCGACGGGCTCGCCCCCGCGCAGGCCGAGGTCGTACGGCAGGCGATGCGGATCATGGCGCGCCGGTGACGCGCGGGGCGACCCCGTCGAGCACCCAGTCGAGACCTTCGTCGAAGTCGGGCTGGACGTCGTCGCCCGTGACGACCCTGGCCACCGCCGGGTAGCGGCCGGTGGCCAGCATCCGGGTGAGGTACGGGCCGACGGTGCTCTGCCACTCCCGCTCGTCCAGGCCGCTGGCGCGCTCGGCCCGCCGCTCGGTGATCTCGAGGCGGACCGCGCCCATCACGTACGCGTTGACGGTGCCGACGACCCGCATCACCGTGGCGACCGGCACGTCCCCCAGCGCGGCCAGGGAGGTCTCCAGGTAGGCCAGCGCGTTGGGCCCCAGATTGGGCCGCCCGCCCAGCAGGTCGGCGAACCACTCGTGGCGCAGCGCCGCCTGCCTGGTGAGCCGGGCGAGATCCCGCAGCGCCGCCCGCCAGTCGCCGCCGGGCGGCTCTGACGGCACGATCTCGCCGTACACCTCGTCCACCATGAGGTCCAGCAGCTCTTCCTTGGTGGACAGGTAGCCGTACAGGCGCATGGGGCCCGCGTCGAGCGCGGCGGCGACCTTGCGCAGCGACACCGCGTCGAGCCCCTCGCGGTCGGCGAGGTCGATGGCCGCGCGCACGATCCGCTCCCTGCTCAGCGGGCTCGGCGTGGGCCTGCTCGGCGGCTCGGGCCGCTCCCAGACGAGCATGGGCTCACCTCCTTGAGTAACGAGAATACACCGTCTATGGTCGATACAGTGTATTGACAAATACATTGTATCGAAAGGATCGTCCCATGACCTCTCCCCGCATCGCCGTCGTCGGAGCCGGGCTCGGCGGCCTCACCCTGGCCCGCGTCCTGCAGGTCCACGGCCTGCCCGTCACCGTCTTCGAACGCGAGCCGTCACCCGATTCCCGCTCCCAAGGCGGCACCCTCGACATGCACGCGGGCTCCGGACAGACCGCGCTGGCCAAGGCCGGGCTGCTCGACGAGTTCCGCGCGCTGGCCCGGCCGGAAGGGCAGGAGAAGCGGATCCACGACGAGCACGGGACCCTGCTCCACCACGAGCAGCCCGCCGACGGCGACGAGAGCATGCCGGAGATCGACCGGGGGCAGCTGCGCGGCCTGCTCATCGGCTCGCTCGCCGACGGCACCATCCGCTGGGGCCACGCCGTGGAGGGGGCCGCCGGGCGGAGCGTGCTCTTCCCTGACGGCTCCAGCGAGGAGTTCGACCTGGTCGTGGGCGCGGACGGGGCCTGGTCCCGGGTGCGTCCCGGCCTGTCGGAGGTGACGCCCGCCTACACTGGCGTCAGCTTCGTCGAGACCGGCTTCGAGGAGGCCCGCCACCCCGAGCTGGCGCGCATGGTCGGCAACGGCACCATGTCGGCCTACGGCCCCGACAAGGCCGTGCTCGCCCAGCGCAACAGCAACGGCCGCATCCGCGTCTACGCCGCCTACCGCGGTCCTCAGGACCGGCCGGTCTCCGAGGTGCTGTCGATGTTCGACGGCTGGGCGGAGAGCGTACGCGCGCTCCTGCTGGAGGCCGACGAGCCGTTCGAGTCCCGCCCGCTGTTCACGCTGCCCGTCGGCCACTCCTGGCCGCACACCCCGGGCCGCACGCTGCTGGGCGACGCCGCCCACCTGATGCCGCCGCTGGGCGTGGGCGCCAACCTCGCCATGCTCGACGGCGCCGAGCTGGCCGACGCCCTGGCCGCCGAGCCCGACGTGGACGCGGCGGTCCGCGCCTACGAGAGCGTCATGTTCCCCCGTGCGGCGCGCCTGGCCCGCTTCGCCACCGACGGCCTCGACGCTCTCTTCTCCCCGGAAGGCGTCAAGGGGGCCCTGCGTCTCTTCAGCGAGCTCACCGGCTGACCGCTGCCGTGGTCGCGGCGGAGGTCCCGAAGGCTTGCCGGCCGCGGGCCAGGAGCTCCCGTACGGCCGGGCCGTGGCCGGTGCGCCAGACCAGCGCCAGCAGGGCGGGCGCCTCGACGTCGGCGAGGGTGCGGGCGATGAGCCGGTCGCGGTGGCGGGCGGCCATGGAGTCGCTGAGGACGCCGACGGCGACGCCGCGGGCGGCGAGGTCGGCGATGGCGTCGGCGGCGCTGGCCTGCAGGGCGATCACGGGCCTGCGGCCCTGCGCGACGCAGGCCCGGTCGAACACCGCGCGCAGCCCGGTGCCGGGCGGCATGCACACGATCGGGTACGCCTCCAGGTCGCGCAGGCCGACCTGGGGCAGCTCGGCCAGGGGGTGGCCGGGCGGGACGGTCACGACGAGGCGCTCGCTGATGATCGTGAGCGCCTCCAGCCCGTCGAGGGCGTCGGTGGCCGTGCCCACCAGGGCCAGGTCGATCGTGCCGGCGCGGACCCCGTCGATGAGGCGGTCCGAGTTGTCCTCCAGCAGGGAGAGCTCCACGCCGGGATGCGCCCGGTGGAAGGCGGCGAGCGCGTCGAACAGCGGCGTGACCGTGCAGCCGATCACCATCCCGACCGTGAGCCGCCCCCGGATCAGGTCGGTCACCTCGCCCACCGCCTCGCCGACCGCCCCCGCCGCCGCGAGCGCGGCCCGGGCGTGCTCCAGAGCCGCCCGGCCCGCGACGGTCAGCGTCGCGGTGCGGCCCGAGCGGTCGAACAGCTCGGCGCCGAGCTCGCGCTCGAGCTGGCGGATCTGGGCGCTGACGCCGGACTGGCTGATGTGCACCCGCTCGGCGGCCCGGGTGAAGTTCTGCTCCTCGGCGACCGCGACGAAGTACTCCAGCTGCCTCAGTTCCATAACCAGAGATTCTAGCTTCCATCAGAACCATCTGTTGGACTTCTGATGGGTGGCCGGGCAGGGTGGAAAACATGACGGAATACGAGAAGGCCATGCGGCCGGAGGAGATCACCCGCCTGTTCGTCGAGCGGTCCAACGCCGGTGACGCGGCCGGGGTGGCGGCGCTGTACGAGGAGGACGCGGTGCTGGCCTACCCGCCGGGCAGCCAGACGGTGGGCCGGGAGGCGATCCGCGAGCTGTGGGAGAAGGTGCTGGCCGGGCGGCCGCATTTCGAGCCCGAGCAGCCGCTGCCGACGCTGATCCACGGCGACATCGCGCTCACCTCCACCCCGCCGAGGGACGGGGCCGGGGCGCGGGCCCAGGTCGTACGCCGCCAGCCGGACGGGAGCTGGCTGCGCGTGATCGACCAGCCCGAGTTCGTCCCGCCCACCCGCTGACCCTGCCCTCCGAAAAGGGGTCGCCGGGCAGGGCGGGGGCCGACTACGGTCGCGTGGATGAGCGATGATCGGCTGCCCCTGCTGTGGCTCTGCGGTCCGTCGGGCGTCGGCAAGTCGACGGTCGGCTGGGAGGTGTTCAACCAGCTCAGCCGGAGCGGCGTCAGGACGGCGTTCGTCGACGGCGACCAGATCAGCATGTTCCACCCGCTCCCCGAGGGCGGCACGCACCCCGTACGGGCGCGCCACCTGGCGGCGATGTGGCCGAACTTCCGCCGGGAAGGCGCCCAGTGCGTGGTCCTGTCGGGCTTCGTCTTCACCGACGAAGAGGTCCGCCAGTACACCCGCCTGCTCCCGGACGCCGCGCTGACGCTGTGCCGGCTGCGGGTCGGCCAGGCCGAGCTCAAGGAGCGCTTCCTCGCCAGGGGCTGGCGCCCCGACCTGGTCGAGCAGGCCATCGCGGATGCGGAGGCCCTAGAGCGTACGGACTTTGCCGACGTGTGCGTGGACACCGACGGGCTCTCGATCGCGGAGGCGGCCAGGACGGTCCTCGCCCGGGCCGGGGGATGGCCGCTCGCGCGGGTGCCGGTGCTGTGGTTCTCCGGCGCGACCGCCGTCGGCAAGTCCACGGTCGCGTACGAGGTCTTCTCGCGCCTCATCAGGAGCGGCGTCCCGGCCGCCTACGTCGATCTCCAGCAGATCGGCGTGCTCCGTCCCGTCACCGAGGACGCTCGGCGGCTCAGAGCGGGCAACCTCGCCGCCCTGTGGTCCGGCTACCGGGCTGCCGGAGCCCGCTGCCTGATCGTCTCCGGCGACGCCGGCCTCGACACCTACGCGGACTCCCTCCCCGGAGCCGCGCTGACGGTGTGCCGCCTGCACGCCGGCCCCGGCACGCTGGCCGAACGGGTGATGCTGCGCGGGCAGGGCGGAGGGCCGGCCATCCCCGGCGACGAGCTGAAGGGGCTGGATCCCGGCGCCCTGCGACGGGCCGCCGAACGGGCGGCCCGTGAGGCCGAGGCCCTGGAGCACGCCGGCACGGGCGACCTCCGCCTCGACACCGACGGCCGGTCGGCGGCGGAACTCGCCGAAGAGGTGCTGGCCGCCTGGCCGGGCCGTCCCGCCGGCGCGTGAGGCGGCGTGGCGGCCGTCAGCCCGTGGACGCCGGGCTCAGAGCCGCTGCAGCCCGCTGAGCACCCGTTCCAGCAGGCCGGCCTCCGGCCGCCCGCCGGGCAGGCGCGGGTGGTACAGGTGCAGCAGCCCTTCGGCCGCCATGTCGGCGATCAGGACGCGGGCGACCCCGAGCGGGATCTGCAGCACCGCCGCCACCTCGGCCACCGACCGGACCTGCCGGCACAGCTCGCTGATGGCGGCGTACTCGGGCGTGATCAGGGCGAAGGTGTGCGGCGGCGCGTCGGCGGAGCACACCAGGGCCTCCATCGCCAGCTTGATGCGCGGCGCGGTGCGCCCGCCGGTGACGGCGTAAGGCCGGACCGGCGAATCCGGGTCCTGCTCGTCGGGGTCGGGCGGCGGCCGCCAGCCGCCGCTCCAGGGCGGGTCGGTCATGTCCACTCACCAGGACTGCCGGGCGCGAAGGGCCGGGGTGAGCACCTGTCCGGCCCGGTCGGCCAGGAGCGTCATCTGGTACGCCACCACGCCCATGTCGCAGTCGGGGGTGGCCAGCACGGCCAGGCAGGAGCCGTCGCTGATGGCCACGTTCAGCATGAGCCCGCGCTGCATCTCAATGGCGGTCTGGACGACCGGCCCGCCCTCGAACAGCGTGGCCGCGCCCTGCGTCAGGCTGGCCAGGCCCGAGGCGACGGCGGCCAGTTGCTCGGCGCGTTCGGGCGGGAAACCGGCCGAGACGGCGAGCGGCAACCCGTCGGAGGAGACGACCGCCGCGTGGGCGACGCCGGGGACCGACCGGGCGAAGTCGGTGATCAGCCAGTCGAGATTGCTGTTGCGGGTCATGGGCCTTCCTCGCGGGTCGTGCTCCCTGCATCGAAGGGAGGGATGCTGCGCATGCAGATGTCGTCGCGGGCCGCTCGGAACCCCTGCTGGTAGCTGGCCATGCGGTCGCGGACCTGCTCGGGCGAGATCTGCGGGATGGGGGCGACGCCCTTGGGCACCGAGGGATTGTCGGCGCTGCCGGGCACCAGATTGGCCTTGGGCACGCGCTTGGGCAGGCCGGAGGCGGTGGTGCCGTCGTTGGCCGGGCTGGCGGCGGCCTCGGCCGCGCTCCACCCGGCGTCGGCCTGGGGCGAGCTCCAGGCGCCGTCGGAGGTGTCGTGGTTGAACCAGGCCGACTTCACCGCCGCGAAGATCGGCAGGTAGCCGTCGGGGTCGGGGACGGGCGCGACGCCCAGCCCCGTGCCGAGCGGATCCACGGAGATAGCCCTGGCGGGGACGGCCCCGTTTGGGACCGGGCCGCTCGCGATTGGACCGCTCGCGATCGGGCCCGGCGCCGCGCCACCGAACGCCGGGCTTCCCGGGACCGGGCCTGGGGCCGTGCCGCCGAAGGACGGGCCTCCCGGGACCGGGCCCGGGCCGCCGCGCAGGAGGTCGAAGCGCGCCCTGGCCCCGGGCGTGTCGAACATCCCCGGCCAGATGGAGGCCGCCGACCAGTCTGCCGAGGACGTGTCGGGCCCGGGATCGGTGGCGAACGACGGCCAGTCGGCCGAACCCGTCCCCACGGCCGGCGAGTACGGCCGCGGGGACGGGACCACGGGCGGGGGAGGGGTGACCCAGGAGTCGGAGATGTCGAACGGCCGCCCGAAGGACGCCGCCGGCGTCGGCTGGGCGGGCGGCTGCAGCAGCGCCTCCGGCAGGAACACCGTCGCGGTCAGCCCCTTGGAGTCGTTGAGGTGCAGCTGCACCCGGATGCCGTGGCGGTGGGCCAGCCGGGCGACCACGAACAGCCCCATGCGCCGCGAGACCGACACGTCCACCGTGGGCACGTTGGAGAGGCGCTCGTTGGCCTGCGCCAGTTCGTCGGGGACCATGCCGATGCCGCTGTCGGTGATGGACAGCACGGCGCCGCCGCCCTCGATGGCGGCGGCGGTGACGACGACGGACGTGGTCTGGGGCGAGAACGACAGCGCGTTCTCCACCAGCTCGGCCAGCAGGTGGATGATGTCGTTGACCGCCTGCCCCGAGACGGCGCTGCGGGTGGCGACCCGGGGCGTGACCCGCTCGTAGTTCTCCACCTCCGACAGGCAGGCGCGTACGACGTCGGCCACGCTGACCGGCTTGTTCCAGCGTCTGGGAGGCTCCTGACCGGCCAGGAGCAGCAGGTTCTCGTTGTTGCGCCGCATGCGCGTGGCCAGGTGGTCGAGCGTGAACAGGCTGGCCAGCCGCTGCTCGTCCTGCTCGCCCCGCTCCAGTCCGTCGATGAGCTTGATCTGCCGCTGCACCAGGGTCTGGCTGCGCCTGGACAGGCTGACGAACATGGCGTTGACGTTGGCGCGCAGCCTGGACTCCTCGCCGGCCAGCCGGACGGCCTCGCGGTGGACCTCGTCGAAGGCCCGCGCGACCTCGCCGACCTCGTCCAGGGAGTCGACCCCGATGGGCGGGATGGCCACAGTGGTCTCGTCGCCGGCCTCGTGCAGCGAGCGCACGGTCCGGGGCAGGCGTACCCCGGCGATGTGCAGGGCCTCGGTGCGCAGCCGGCGCAGCGGCCTGACCAGCGACTGGGCCATGATGGCGGTGACCATCAGGACCGCGAGCAGCAGCAGGAGGCTGTAGGTGGCGGCCAGCAGCGCGTCGCGGCGCGCGGAGTCCTGCAGCGTGCGGCTCTGCACGTTGATCGACTCGCCGAGCCGCCGCTGGACGGTCCACATGCCGTCCACGGTGCCGCTGATCGCCTCGAACCAGCGCTCGGCGTCGTCCTCGCGGCCCGGGTCGAGATCGACCCGGCCGCCCTCGGTGACCTGGGCCAGCGCGCGCAGCCTGATCGCCTCGGCGCGGTCCACCAGCGTGCCGGTGACGGTGTCGTCGTAGGTCTGCAGCTGGTCCAGCGTGGCCACCGACCTGAACACGGCGATCTCGCTCTCCTGCTGGGCCCGTGCGGCCATGAAGCGTTCGAGCTCGCCGCTCTGGAAGCGGCCCGCCGAGGCCACCGCGGCGAGCAGGCCGCGCTGCTGCGAGGCGGCGTCGTGCGCCTTGGACAGGGCCGCCAGCGCGCGGACGCTGTTGCCCAGGGCCTCCTGGTCGCCGCCCTGGGCGATCTGGTCGTGGAACTGCTGGAAGGCGTTGATGATCTGGGAGTACTTGGTCAGCGCCGGCAGCGCGAGCAACTGGGTGGACTGCACGATGCCGCGGGTCGCGGGGATCTCCGGCAGGCGGCTGATCATCTGCTGGGTGATGGTCCAGGCGCTCTCGCCGTGGTCGGGGGTGATCGCCTGGGCCTTCGCGCGTACGGTGGCGACCGCCTCGTCGACGGGGGCGAACTGCCTGCGCAGCGGCTCCGCGCGCGCGGCCGAACGGCCGGTGGCCACGAAGTAGACCGCGAGGTCGCGCTCGCGGGCGAGCTGGTGGGTCAACTCGATGACGGTGTCACCGAGCTCGGCCTTCTCCAGCACGCGCTGGTACTGGCCCGCCGCGGCCCACGAGGTGATCACCTGCTGGGCTCCGAGCACGACGCCCACCCCGGTGGGGATGAGGATCAGGGCGACGAGACGCGCCCGCACCCGCCAGTCACGCAGTCGCAGCCTGCGCTTCTGCCTCCTGCGGACGTGCGCTAATCGGGGGCGAGGGCGGCGCGCGGTCGGTTGCTTCGTCACTGGCTCCCCACTCTGTCGCCTGAACGCACGCCGGCATGCGAGGCGCGTGATGCGCGCCACGAGACGAAGAGCAATTTGAGCACACACCGACGAGGTAGGCCAACCTTACAAAGACCATGACTTCCATTGGAATGGCCGATTGACCTGGAATCCCTCCTATCTGCCCAAGGTTGCCAGAAATAGGACACTTTTGGACAACCCGTAATGTTCCACCGAGTCATGACTCATGACATTTCATGGCAATTGCCGCAGATCCTGCTGTACGATCACCGGCGGCCTTTCGGATGCGTGGACTCGCCAAGGAGAAACCCTCAATGGAATCCGGTTCTGCTTTTCGCGCGTTCCTGGCGTTCCTGGCCGCCGCCGCCCTCGCCGGGTGCGGCGGCGGCAGCACTCTCGCGGCGAACCCGGGCGCGCCGGGAGACCTGGAGAAGACCGCGCTGACCATCGGCGTCAGCCCCACTCCCTCCTCGGCACCGGTGTTCATCGCCGATCGCAAGGGCTTCTTCAAGGCCGAGGGCCTGACCGTCAAGACGGAGATCATCCAGGCCCCGCAGCAGGTCATGCCGAAGATCCTCAACGGCGGCATCGACATATTCAAGGGCAGCTACGTCTCCCTCATCAACATCCAGGGCAGCGGTGCCGCCAAATTGAAGATCCTTTCAGACACTTTGCAGGGCGCGCCCGGCATCGCCGGCGTCGTGGTACGCAAGGACTCCCCGCTGCAGACCCCCAAAGACCTCAAAGGCAAGACGATCGCGGTCAACTCCCTGAACAACCTGGGCACCATGTCCATGAGCGCCCATTTGAAGGCGTATGAAGTAACGCCGAAACAGGTGAAGTTCGTCGCCATCGATTTCCAGGCACAGCTGGGCGCGCTGACGAGCGAGAAGGTGGACGCGGCCTGGATGGTGGAGCCGTTCCTGTCGGCCGCCCAGCAGGCCGGCGCCCGGCTGCTGCTCGACACCAACACCGGCCCGACCGACGCGCTGCCGATCGACGGCTGGGCCGGCACGGCGGAGTGGGTGAGCAAGCACCCGAAGACCACCGCCGCCTTCCAGCGCGCGGTCGCCAAGGCCCAGCGCCTGGCCGCCACCAACCGCGCCGAGCTGGCCGAGGTCGTCCCGCTCTACACGCAGACGCCCAAGCAGGCGGTGATGACCATGGCGATGGGCACCTTCCCGACCTCGCTGAACCCCAAGCGGATCCAGCGGGTGGCCGACCTGATGTACGAGTTCGGCTACCTGAAGTCCAAGGTTGACGTGGCCTCCATGGTCGTCCCCGAACCCGTTCCGCAACCCGGTTAGCCGCGCCGGCCGACCCCTCGACGATCAGCTCGCGGCGGCCCCAGCCGGGCGCGGTGCCCGCGAACTGCATGCATCCCGGGCCGATGGGGTCAGAGCCACGCCTGAAGCTCCTCGCCGTGCGGGTCGTCCACCAGGCTCCATTCCGCGTCGATGCGCATGGTGGCCCGGCGGCCGGTGTCGTAGCGGTCCCAGCCGGGGTCGCCGGTCGTGGCGAAGGAGACCCAGGCGGCATGCATGCGGGCGGCCGCCTCCGCGGGCGGTTCGTCCGGCCCGAGCAGGGCCTCGGGACCGCGCAGCCGGGGCAGCCCGGTGACGTCGAAGACGAACGGCAGCTCCACAGCGTGGGTGGCACCCAGTTCGCCGCCCAGAGCGTTCGAGCGCCACGCGAATGAGTAGCGGTAAGTGGCGGCGTCCGCGCGTCCCGCGTGCGCGTCGGCCAGGCGCCGGCTGCCCACGCCGAACAGGGCGTCGCCCATGATGGCCGAGCGCAGTTCCCCGAAGGACGCCTCCGGCCTGGCCTTGCGGTAGGTCTCGACGAGGTGGGCCGGATCCGGGTGCGAGCGGGCCGCGGCAGCGTCCACGTCCGCCGCGGTCGACGTGGACAGGCTCCCGAACGGCGCCAGATAGAGGTTGCCTTCCTCCGTGTTGGTGCCCACCAGCAGGTCCACCCCCGCGCCGCGGCCCGCGGCGACCGCCTCGGCCGGTTGCCGGTCGAGCACGACGCTGAATGCGCTGAGCCCGATGAGCGGGTCCGTGTGGGGCTCGGTCCGCAGGTCGATGCCCGACAGTTCGGATACGACCTCGACGAGCCGCTGGTCGGGGACGCCGGCGAAGGCGGCGGCGTGCGGCTCGATCCCCAGGGCGCGGGCCGCGGCGCGGGTCACGCGGGCGGCCTGCTCGGACGTGAAGGCGCCCAGACCGCTGCCGCTCTGCACGATCGCGCGCCGGAACAACCCCTCGGCCTGCGGCGCGGCCAGCACACCGCCCACGATCGTGGCGCCCGCGGACTGGCCGAACAGCGTGACGCGGCCGGGGTCGCCGCCGAACGCGGCGATGTTCTCCCGCACCCAGCGCAGGGCGGCGATCACGTCGAGCAGGCCCCGGTTGGCGGGCGCCCCGGGCAGGTCGAGGAAACCCGCGACGCCCAGCCGGTAGTTCAGCGTCACCAGGACGGCCCCGTCGCGGGCGAAGGCGGCGCCGTCGTAGATCTCGGACCGGGTGGATCCCGCCACGAACCCGCCGCCGTGCACGAACACCATCACGGGCAGCCGCGCGCCGCCGGCTTCCGGCGTCCACACGTTGACGGTCAGGAAGTCCTCGCCGGGGATCCAGCCCGGCCCGAAGTACGGGGTCATGTCCACGCTGCCGAGCCTGCGTTCGGCTTGCGGCGCGGTCGGACCCGGCGTGGTGGCGTCCCGCACGCCGTCCCAAGGGGCGTGCGGCCTTGGGGCGGCGAATCGGGCGGCGTCCACCGGTGGAGCGGCGTAGGGGATGTTCAGGAAGACGCTCGTCCCGTCGCGGCGCAGGCCCCGTACGGCGCCCTGCGCGGTGACGGCGGCGTCTCGCGTACGGTGGTTCATCGAGCGTCCTCCAGGCTCTCGGCGTGCGGTGCGAACGGCGCCCAGCCCTCGATGGCGAACCCGCTCCCTTCGCGGCGCACCTCGGCGGCCCCCTGCCCGCCCAGGTGTGCGGGGACGACCAGGGCGTTGCGGTCGGCGGCCCAGCCGAGCACCCTGCGGCGGGTCGCGCGGGCCCCGGCCGGGTCCTCGCAGAAGCAGCTGTTCGTGTCGGGCTCCACGAACTGCACGGGGCTGTGCAGCAGGTCGCCGACGAACACCGCGCGGTCCGCACCCGATTCGAGGACCACCACGGAGGACCCGGGGGTGTGACCGGGCGCGGGCTCCAGGCGCAGGTTGGCGTCGATCGTGTACGAGTCCTCCCACAGCGTGGTCAGGCCCGCCTCGTGGACGGGGGCGACGCTGTCCTCGAACACGTTCTGGTTGCCCCGGCCGAGCAGCGGCTTGTGCTCGTTCGCCGGGTTCCAGAAGTCGAAGTCGGCCTTGGGCATGAGGTAGGTGGCGTTGGGGAAGGTCGGCACCCAGGCCCGGCCGTCCAGGTAGGTGTTCCAGCCGACGTGGTCCACGTGGAGGTGGGTGTTCACCACGAGGTCGACGTCCTCGGGCCGTACGCCGGCGCGGGCCAGGTTGTCCAGGAAGCCGGTGTCGAGGCGGCTCCACACCGGCGAGTAGGGCCGTTCCTTGTGGTTGCCGACCCCGGTGTCGATGAGGATGTTCCGGCCCTCGCTACGCAGCAGCCAGGTCTGGATCGCGGCGTTGACGATCCGCGTCTCAGGGTCCACGAAGTGCGGCTCCAGCCAGGAGGCGTGCTCCTCCCAGGCGCGTGGCGAGCTCTCCGGGAAGAACGTCCCGGGCGTCATCGCGACGGGTCCGTAGAACTCCCACACCCGAGTGACCGTGACGTCACCCAGGGTGATCTGATCGGTGATCATGAGTATTCCTTGATCGATGAGTGGTGGTGAACGCGGTGGAAGCCGCCGCCCGTCCATCGTGCGCCGCCGCCCCGTTCGAGCGGTATGCGACAGGTGACTGCATCTGCCGTCCGGCACCCGTTGCTACGGTGACAAGGAAGCGGTACGGACCTGCGTTTTCCCGAGGGAGGCCCATGGACGAGCGGGTGCCGCGCGACCCGATCATCGGGCGGGACGCCGAGATCGAGCGGCTCTCCGCCCTCGTGGCCGACGGGTCCGGCGGCGGACGCGTCCTGCTCCTGTCCGGAGCCGAGGGGACGGGCAAGAGCACCCTGCTGGAGGAAGCGGTCCGCCGCGCCGAGGCGGCAGGCCACCGGGTGCTGCGCGCGACCGGCCACGGATCCGAGAGGGACCTGGCCTTCGCGGGACTCCACCAGCTCCTGCGGCCGGTGCTGCACGAGGCGGCCGGCCTGCCGGACAGGCAGCGCCTGGCGCTGCTGGGGGCTTTCGGCTTCGCGCCCGACGCCCCCGACCCCCTGCTGACAGGCGTCGCGGTCCTGACCCTCCTGTCCCAGGTCGCCGAGCGGGCGCCCCTCCTGGTCGTGCTCGACGACGCCCAGTGGATCGACTCCGCCTCCGCCGCCGTCCTCGCCTTCGCCGCCCGGCGGCTGGACGCCGACCCGGTTGCCGTGCTGGTCGCCGCACGCGACGGCGATCCCGGCCTCGACCGGGATTTCCCGACGCTCAGGCTGGGCCCGCTCGACGACGTGGCGTCCCGGCGGCTGCTCGACCTGCACTCGCCCGGCCTGACGGGAAGGATCAGGAAACGCGTCCTCGACCAGGCCGCGGGGAATCCGCTGGCCCTGCTCGAGCTGGCCGAACACGCTCGTCCCGAGCTCGACGATCATGGTCCGCCGCCGGTCGGCGAGCGCCTGGAGGACGTCTACGCCGCCCGGCTGACAGAGCTGCCGGAAGCCGGCCGGCGCGCCCTGCTGCTGCTGGCCGCCGCCGATGTGGAGGACCCCCCGGACGCCGTCCTGGCGCTGCTGCCCGACGCCGACGACAAAGCCTGGCCCGCGCTCGAAGAGTCCGGGCTGATCCGCCGGGCGGGCCGGCACCCACGGTTCCGCCACCCGCTGATCCGTTCCGCGGTCTACCACGCCGCGTCGTTCGACGCCCGGATGGCGGCCCACCGCGCGCTGGCCGACGCCCTGCGCGACGAACCGGACCGCCGTGCCTGGCATCTCGCCGCCGCGACCCTCCACCCGGATGCCGACGTGTCGGCGGCCCTGGAGCACACGGCCGGTAGGGCGCGTCGGCGAGGTGGCTACGCGGCGGCGGCCAAGGCGCTGGCCCGCGCGGCGGAGCTGCGTCCCGGACGCGACGAGGGTGCCCGGCTGCTCGCGGACGCGGCCGGCCTGGCCGTCTTCACCGGGGACCTGTCCTGGGTGCGGGAACTGGCCGATCGGGCCCGCGACCGTACCGACGACCCGGCCGTGATCGCCGCGGCCTCCCTGCACGTCGGCCGGCTGGCCGCGCTGACCAGGCAGCACGGCACCGCTTTCGCCGACCTGGCCGCGATCGCCGACGACCTGGCCGCCACGCGTCCGGACACCGCGCTGGACGCGCTCGCCACCGCCGCCGTGCTGCGCTTCTACTCCGGCGAGGAGTCCCAACGGCGGGAGATCGACCGGATCCTGCCCCGCCTGCCCGCCGGACCGCTGCGGGACTGGGTGCGGATCGTGTCGGACCCGTTCGGCGGCGGGCGCGAGCTCGTGCCCCGGCTGCCGGACCTGATCGCCGCGGCCGGGGACCGTCCGGAACGGCGGACCGCGCTCGCCGTCGCGGCCTGGGTGCTGGATGAGCTGCCGCTGGCCGTCCGTACGTTCGAGGAGGCCGTACAGTCGTGGCGCGCCGCGGGACCGCTACCCGACGGGATGGGCGGCGTCGTCGCGCTCGCCTACTTCGAGTACGGCCACTGGGAACAGGCCCGGACGGTGTGCGCGAAACTCGCCGAGCTGTCCGTCGCGGCCGGGCTCGCCCACGCCGTCGCGTGCGCGCGCGCCGTCGACGCGATGGTCCAGGCCTCCCACGGAGACGCCGCGGGTGCCCGCGCACTCGCCGAGGAGGCGCTGAGCCTGGTGAACCCGTTGGAGAGCCGGTCGGTCGCCATCTACGCGCGCCGCGCCCTGGCCGTCGCCGCCCTGGCCGAGGGCGATTACGAGGCGGCCTACGAGCACGCGCGGATGGTGTTCGACGCCGACGGCGACCCCGTCCACTACCACGCCTCCTACCCGGCGCTGCCGGAGCTCGCCGCGTCTGCCGCGCGCGGCGGGCACCACGCCGAAGCCGTCGAGATCGTCGAGCGCTCGGCCCGCGCTCTCGCGCGCGGAGGCTCGCCCCGCCTGCGGGCCCTGGTCCACCGCAGCCGCGCGCTGCTCGCCGAGCCCGGCCACGCCGAGCCCGACTTCCTGGCCGCCCTGGCCGACCCGGCCCTGGAACGCTGGCCCTTCGAGCGCGCGCAGGCGCTGCTGGAGTACGCCGAATGGCTGCGCCGCCGACGCCGCATCGCCGAGGCGCGGCCGTACCTCAGCACCGCGTACGACATCTTCCGCCGCCTCGGCGCACGCCCGTGGACGGAACGCGCGCAGGCCGAGCTGCGGGCGGCCGGTCTGGACGTCGACACCCCGGACCCCGACGCCTTCGCCGGACTCTCCCCGCAACAGCAGCAGATCGTCCGGCTCGCCGCCCGTGGGCTGACCAACCGGGAGATCGGTGAACGCCTCTTCCTTTCGCCGCGCACCGTCGGCTCCCACCTCTACCGCACCTTTCCCAAGCTGGGTGTCACCGCCCGCTCGCAGCTGCGCGACGTGCTGGAGACGGGGACCCGCACGACCGGCTAACGCGCCGGGCACCCGATGCGGGACCCGCCGAGAGCCCCCGCGAGCTCGGTCGTCGCCTCGTCCAGGCGTTCCAGGTGAAACAGTTCGCGGTGCGCCGCGGAGGAGGTGCGATCGCCGCCCCACCGGCGCTCGGCGGCGAGCCGCGCCAGCGTGCGGCGGCCATCGTGACAGGGGATCGCGGGCCACCCGCCCGCCTCCACCAGGGCGATCGTCCGGTCAAGCGTGGCCCGGATGCGCTCGACGGCACGCACCTCGCACCCCGCTTCGCCCAGCTGAACCGCTGGTTCGGCGGTCATGGCGGCGAGGCTGCGGGCGTGATAGGCACACGACTCCAGCAGCGCGAGCAGGCGGTGGGCATGGGCACGCCGGGTGCGGCGCGGGTTCAGCGGGTGGGTCAGCGGACGAAGCGAACCGCGCAGCTCCTCGATGGCCCCGTCCAGCTCGCGGAGGTCGAACAGCGCGCCCCCTTCCCGTACGCGCGTCCGCCGGAGGACCCGCAACACCTCGAGCAACCGCGCCGCGCCGGCCCGGCCCGCGGTGGTGGGCAGCACGAGCGTCCCCATGAGCACCCCGCACAGCGCCCCGAGGACGGTCTCCTGGACGCGCAGCGCGAGGAGCTCGGCCGAGAAGGTGCCGAGCAGGACGAACATCATGGCGATCAGGCAGGTGACGAAGAAGGTGACCGCCCAGTACGCACGCGGCGGGGTGCGGAAGATCCCGTAGACACAGACCAGCGACACACAGAGCGCCGGCAGGACGCCGCCCCCGCCCGCGGCGGCGAGCACCGGCCCGCACACCACGCCCAGGACGGTGCCCAGCAGCCGCTGGAAGCCCTGGACCAGGATCTCCTGGGAGCTCTCGGTGTTGACGAAGACGACCCACGCGGTGAGCACGGCCCAGTACCAGCGCTCGGAGGACAGCAGCTCCCCGAGCACGACGGCGATCGCCCCTGCCGCGGCGGCCTGGACGGCCTGCCGCGTCGTGACCCGCCTCAGCCCGCGAGGGCTGGTACGAGGTGGCTGCCCGCCGTCTCCCAGCCGGTACGGGGCGCCGTCGACCAGCCGGAGTCCGGCCACGGCCCGCGTCAGCTCGCCGATCGCGTGACGCACGTCGGGGAAGGGGTCAGGAGCGCCCCCGAGGTGCCGGTCGACCCGGTCGTGGTCCGTGTCACGAGGGCGCATGAGCTGGTCGTGGACATCCTGCAGCTCCGCGACCAGCTGCTCCCGGGCGCGTGCGCACGCCGGCCCGGCCGAGGCGGAACGGACGATCAGCACGGCCAGCCGCTGCGCGGCCACCTCGGCCTGCGCGACCCGCCTCAGCACCCGGTTCGCGGAGGGCTCCCACGACTGCTCGGCCACGTCCTGGTCCAGGAGGTCCGCGATCAGCAGCGCGTCACGGTGCAGCCGGGCGACCCGGCGTTCCAGCGACCGCGCAAGGCGGGCGTCGTCCCGTCCCGCCCGCATCACCTCGATCGCTCCGAGCACGACGTGTCCCAGGTGCGTGTGGAAGGCCCGCCTCAGCCGTCGCAGCGTCCTCGCGGGTCCCGTCCGCAGCAGGCCGAAGCGCACCAGCGCATGGGCGGCGAAGCCCACGCCCACGGCGGCGTACAAGCCGGGCAGATCACTCACCCGCGCGTCCAGGAACTGGGTCAGGAAATACGCCATGAAGGCGAAGATCCCAAGCGCCTGGCCCCGCGGCCCGTACCGGCGGATGTACACCGCCCAGAAGATCAGCACAACGAAGACGCCCTCGGCCATCACGGGAAAGGGCGCCAGCGCACCGCCCGCGGGCAGCACGGCGAACACCAGGGGAACGGCCGCGACGACCACGAAGACCTGATCCCGCGCAGAGCCGTCGCCGATGGCCAGCGCAGCGGTGAAGGGGGCGAAGCAGCCGGCGACGAGGAACGGGGCGGGCATGTCCAGGAAGGCCAGGACCGCCAGGGCGAGCGCGATGCCCGCGACGGCCGCGAGCGCGGTCGTCGAACGCATGAGCCCGGGGTCGCGGACCGCGAGGCGATCCCACGCACGCCGGAGTTGAATGCCCATCGGTTTCCTCGAGGTTGTCCGGTTCTCCGGGCCATCATGCGGACGTGCGGCCCCGCCGGGGTATCGGACGCATGACTGCACTTCAGCCCGGCTACCGCGCAGCCTGATGAATATGATGATCACCATGGGCCGTGCGGCGGGCGAGGACAGGACGGCGCCTCACAGCCGGTCCCCGAAGACGCACCAGCCGGACGACATCGAGTTCCGCCTGCTGGGGCCGGTCGGGCTCTGGGCGGGTGACACGTTCGTCGGCCCTGCCACCCCGCAACAGCGCTCGGTGCTGGCGCTCGAAAGCAGTGAGGTGCCCGAGACTCCGCAGGCGATCCGACGGCGGCACTGAGCTTTCAACGTCTCGACTCGACCAGACTGCGGCGCGCGGGACAGGCGGCTCACTGGACGCTCCAGGCCTCCTTGCGCGGAGGATAGGCGAAGGTCTGCGTCTCGGCCCAGTCTTCCCCGACGACGCGGTAGTCGTGCGCGGCTTCGCTCGCGGTGTGATGGCGGCCGATGTCGACCGTGTCGGCGGTCGACCAGACACCGTTGACCTGGTGCTGCACGGTGTAGAGAAACTCGTTGAAGCCCGAGGGGGACACGCACGTGTTGACGATGGTGAGCGAGCGTCGCCCCGTCGTCAGATCCGGCGGGAGGGCGACGATCTGGTTTCGCCACTTGTAGATGCCGTCCTCAAGCAGCGGTCGCCATTCCGCGGCCGGGGTCCCGTTGACGCTGATGGTGGCACGTTGCAGACCGACGCCCGCATCCAGCCGGCGGATCAGCCGTACGCCCGTATTGGCCGGGTCGACGGTCACGGTGAACCGGCTCCACCCTCCACGGGGGAACGCACGACCGTCGTCGCTGACGATGTGGGCGGGATTGACGATGTGGTCGGGCACCTCTTCGGAGGCGCCGCGTTGCGGCGTCGCCCGCTGGGCGATGACGACGCTCAGGATCACCGCGGCTGTCAGCACGGTCACCGCTGTGAGCAGGGCGGCTCGGCGCCGACGCCGGCCGGCGGCACGGGCCGTCCCCGTGGTGCCCGGTACGGTCATGGCCTGGGCGGCGATCTCCGTGGACCCGGGGGGCAGCTGATTGACCCGCACCCGCTCCCACGCCCGTTCCCACGCCGGGAGCTGATGGTCGGGGACGCGGCAGCCCCGGAGGAACGCCACCATCACCGCCTTCTTGGGGAAGCGCCGACCGGCCAGCATGTCGGCGCAGGTAGAGCGGGGCAGCCGCGTTCCGCCCGCCCTGTCCGCCCGCGTCTGAAGCTCCCGAAGTGACACGTCGGCCCGCGCGAACTGCTCGGCCAGCAGTTTCACCAGGTCCTCGTGACACGTCACCGACTCCGGCCCGCCCTCGGGCCGAGGATCTTGGTCGCCTTGAGGGGCCTCGCTCATCGTTCCCGGACCCTGTCCTCTCCTGACCGGGCCGTTCGGCCTCGCCTGCTGCGACAGACAGTGTACGGGTGATTGCTCGGCGTGTCCGAGCTCGGCCGAGTCTGGCCGAGTTCCTGTTGGACACCCGCCGGGGTGGGTTTCGCTGTCGTCCACCGGCGGTGATCGGGCGAGCACACCCGGTCCCGCCACGAGAACACGCCCGAACACAGGAGACCACCATGCACGCAGGTCGCGGACTCGCCGGGATGCTCGCGGACGTGGGTCAGCGGATTTCCTCGTCGTCGGTTTCCGGGCAGGGGTCTTCGCGGCGGTCAGGCCGGTGGCGGTGTAGACGTCGTGGCGTGGGACGGGCCGGTTGTTGCGCCGCCCGAGTGGTCGTCCCGGTCCTGGCCGGAAAGGTTTCGGTGCCCGGGCCGGACCGGTCCAGCTGCCACATCCGGTCCACCTCGACGGGACCACCACAGCCACACCGGCTTCGGGATCGCCCCGCCGGCAGATGGCCCATCTCCAGGCGGATCACGGTGCCCTCGATCATCGGCAGCTCAGCCGAATCGGCCCAGGCCGCACGGCCGATGAGAAAGGTTGAAGATCAAGCGGGACCGTGTTTCATGAGGCGTTGAGCCACTGGTTGATCGCGGCGATGATGACGACGGCTTCGTAGCGTACGGTGAGCTCGTCGTAACGGGTTGCCATGCCGCGGTTGCCTTCGAGCAGGTTGATGCCGCATTCCACGGCGTGGCGCAGCCGGTAGAGCGCGGGGAGGACAGCCCGTGCGCCGCGGCCCACCCGTCCGGGGACGACAGCCGTTGAAGAGCGATCTCAGCCACGGACGGGCGCGGCGAGGCTGCCCAGCAGTTTCAGCGCCTGCTCCGAAGGGCTGCCCGGCTGGGCGAGCAAAGTGATGAGCTGTAGGCCGTCGGAGCCGTTCACCGAGAAGACCTCGCAGGTCAGCTCCAGTTCCCCGACCTCCCGGTGGCACATGCGCTTGACCTCGGCCACCTTGGGCGAGACGTCGTGGCGGGCCCACAGCCTCCGGAAGTCGGAGCTCTTGACGGACAACTCTCCCACGAGCTCGGTCAGGCGGGGGTCGTCGAGCTGCGACCCGGCGACGAGGCGCAGGTGGGCGACCTTGGAACGGGCCGACTTCTCCCACTCGGGATAGAACTCGCGGGCCGCGGGATCCAGGAAGATCATGCGGAGCAGGTTGTCGCGGTCCTCGAACCCGCCGTACAGGGCGTCGGCGAGGGAGTTCGCGGCGAGGATGTTCATGAGGTCGTCGCAGATCAGCGCGGGCGTGACGGGCCAGCCGCCGATCAGCGTGCGCAGCGCAGGGCTGACCCGCCGGGCCGGCGACCGCCGGGGCTGGAGCATGGGATGGGCCAGTGCGTGCATGTGGGCCGTGGCCTCGAGAGTCAGCCCGAACACCTGGGCAAGGGCTCCGAGCACGCGCTCGGACGGGTGGCGCTCCCTGCCCTGTTCGAGGCGGATGTAGTAATCCGTGCTGACGTGGGCCAGCATCGCCACCTCCTCGCGCCGCAACCCCGGGGTCCGGCGCGGGCCCCCGTCGAGGAGCCCCGCCTGCGCGGGAGTCATGACCTCTCTCCGTGCGCGCAGGAACTCGCCCAACAACTTAGTGCTGTCCATTTAAGTACGATATGTCGGGATTTGAGCGCCAGGGTGGGCGTGTCACTACCAGGCTGAGACGGCATCGCCGCATCCGTCGGCATTCATCCAGGTATGCGAATTTCCTGGGTGTCACGCGCCTACCCTCCTCAGCATCGTCCCGCCTTACCGTCGCAGTGACGGAAAGGAAACGATGACCGTGATCCCTCGCCCCCGGTCCATCCGAGCGCGCTGTACCGTGGCCGCGTCGCTGCTCGCCCTGGTCGCGCTGGCCGTGGTGGGCGTCACCTCCTCGCTGGCCATCCGCTACCGCATCCAGGACGACGCCTTCAACCGGGTCGAACAGGTCGCCAGCCGGTGGAGTGCGGCGGCCCGCGCCGGCACGATCCCCAAGGTGATACCCACCTCGGGCGACCTGGCTCTCATTCAGCTGGTCGACGCGCGCGGCCGGGTCCTCGCCGCCAGCCACTCCGCCCTCGCGCGCTCGGCGCTGAGCACACTGCGACCGCCCGTCGACGATCGCGTCCAGCGGCGGAGCGATGGGTGCCGCCTCCTGGTGGCCATCCGGATCACCACGGCGGCCGGCGCCCAGGTCGTGCTGGCGGAGCGCCGGGAGCCGGCCCTGCTGCGCGGCCACAACCTGGAGTACGCGCTCACGGCGGCGGCCCTCGTCCTCCTCGCGATCGTCTCCTGGACCTCCTGGAGAACGGTGGGCCGCACGCTGCGGCCGGTCGAGGCGATCCGCGTGCGCCTGGCCGAGATCACCGTCAGCGACCTCAGCCTGAGCATCCCCGTGCCGCCGGGCGACGACGAGGTCGCCATGCTCGTCCGTACCGCCAACCAGACCCTGGACCGGCTCGACGAGGCGGTGGCGCAGCAGCGCAGGTTCGCCTCCAGCACGTCGCACGAGCTCAGGAACCCGATCGCCGGCCTGCGGGCGCAACTGGAGGAGGCGCTGCTCCACCCCGGCGAGATCGATCCGCACAAGACCATCCGCTCGGCCCTGTCGGTCACCGACCGGCTCGACGCCATCGTCGGCGACCTGCTGGCGCTCGCGCGGCTCGGGGCCGGCGACCCGGCGCCGCCCGAGCTCATCGACCTCGGGCGGCTGGTGAGCCAGGAGGCGCCGCGCGCGGGCCGCGTGCCCGTACGCGTCCACGCGGCCTCGGACGTCTGGGTCCGCGGGTCCCGCATCCAGCTCGCCCGGCTGCTCGCCAACCTGGTGAGCAACGCGATCCGGCACGCCGGCAGCGCCGTGGACGTCCTCGTGGCAGCCTCGGACGGCGAGGCCGTGGTGACGGTGGCGGACGACGGCGCCGGCATCGCGCCCGCCGACCGCGAGCGGATCTTCGAGCGGTTCACCCGCCTCGACGACGCCCGCCACCGCGACGCCGGCGGCAGCGGGCTCGGCCTGGCCATCTCCCGCGACATCGCCCAGAGCCATGGCGGGACGCTCAAGGTCGAGGATGCGCCGCGCGGCGCCAGCTTCGTCCTGCGGCTCCCGCTGCTCGACCCCCCTCCGGTCGATCAGACGGAACGCGTGAGCGCTGTCGCCTAGTAGCCGCCCGGGCCGTACAGGCGCTCGATCGCCTCGACCTGCCGGGCGGCGAACCAGGCCCGATCGCGCGCGCCCTGCGACAGCCCGCCGGGCCGCTCGCCGTCGTGCCTGGCGTACTCCTCGGCCCACAGCCCCGTCTTCACCCTGCTCAGCAGGTTGCCCATGCCGGGCCGCCGCCGCAGCCGGCGCAGCGCGCCCATGTCCAGCTCGGCGGCGGCCACCAGCGACTCGCCCGCGCCCGCCTGGGCGAGCACGCGTCCCTGGTGGTCGAGGACCTCCGAGCCGCCGTTGGTGGAGTCGCCGGGGATCGGGATGCCTCTCAGGCCGCCGCTGTTGGCCGAGACCACGTAGGCCAGGTTCTCGGCGGCCCTGGCGCGGCGGGCGATCGCCTTCGGGGTCAGCGCCGGTGAGGAGGCCTCGGAGGTGGGGTGGCAGAAGATCTCGGCGCCGCGCAGGGCCAGCGCGCGGGCCAGCTCGGGCATGAGGATCTCCTCCGAGGCCAGCACCGCCAGGTTGCCGATCTCGGTACGGGCCACCGGCAGCACCCCGTCGATGCCGTAGACCTCCAGGTAGCGCTCCCACACGTCGTACGGGCTCGGCGTGAACATCGAGTGCAGCCTGCGGTAGCGCAGGACCGGCGCACCCTGCGGGGAGAGGATCACCGACGCCTGGAAGTACAGCTCGGGGAAGTGCTCGTCGCGCTCATAGGCGTTCACGCACAGGTAGACCTCGTGCCGGGCGGCGATCCCGGCCAGCGCCTCGTACTCCGGGCCGCCGGGGTCGAGCGCGGCCTTGTCGCGCCACTCGGCGAAGCTCTCGCGCATCGGGAAGCCGGTCAGCACGTACTCGGGCAGCACCACCAGGCGCAGATCGCGGCCGAGCCAGGCCTTGCTGCCGCCGACCTGCTCGCCGATCCGCTCGATGGCGGCGCGGATGGCGGTCCTCGGGTCGGCGGCGGCGTTGACGGCCCTGGTCTCCATCTGGAGCGCCAGGGCCGTGTAGGCGGTCACGAGCGCCCGTTGGCCGCACACCAGCCAGACCAGGTGGTGGCGCCCTTGCCGAGCTGCTTGTTGTAGAAGGAGCTCCAGGAGTTCTCGCTGGCGCCGGGCGCGGTGGGGGCGGCCGTGAAGAGCGGGTGGTTCGCCTCGACCTCGGCGCGCAGCCACGGCTCGATCTCGGCGTAGGAGCTCAGGGACCAGCTGCGGGCGTGGTAGGTGAGCTGGCCGCGTACGTCGCTCTCGGCCAGGCACATGAACGGCGCCCACGGGCTCGTCCGCGCCCAGCTGATCTTCGTCTCCATGGCCCCGGAGGGGACGGTGCCCGGAACGGTCCTGACGGCCGCCTCGCGCTCGTCCACGGAGAAGTCGAACATCTCCTGGGCCGCGTACACGCCGCCCACCAGGCCGAACCGCTCGCCGAGCGCGGTGCCGAAGTCGGAGCGTACGGGGATGTCACTGGTCCACACGTTCTCATCATGCAACTGGCGCACCGGCGGGCCCACGTAGGCGGAGGTGATGTTGAACGGGCCGAAGTTCACCGCGTCGTTGTTGATGGGGATGACCGGATAGGTCTTCTGGTCGATCGGGTTCTTCCATTCCCGCAGGACCCGCGTGGGATCGGCGGGGTCGGTGTAGAAGACGATCTCACGGGAGAGCTGGTAGACCTGCGTCGTGTCCGGCACCCGGTACAGGCGCCTGATGTTGTAGCCCTCGATGTTGAACAGTTTCTGCCCGTGCCGCATCGCCGGGTCCAGGCTGTTGCCCTCGATGTTGGCGTACACGCTGCCGGAGATCCGGAAGACCATGTCCTTGCCGTCGGGACGGCCGAAGGTCTGGAGCGAGAGCAGGCCGTTCCGATCGGTGACCGTCTTGTAGACCGGTCCCGGATATGTCGGGTCGGCGGGCTTGTCGTCGGCCGCGGCGCCCGGAGCGGTCACGCTCAGGAAGAGGGCCGCAAGGGCTAAAGACCGGAGGATATTGCGCTTGACCATGGGTCCGCTCCGAACACTTAGGCGAGTGAGCGAGCCCAATGTGATCATGTCGCGCTCGGCGCTGTCCATCCGGCCCAGAAAACTGCAATGGACTCCAAATTTGGAGTAGACTCCAGGAATGGTGGAGGGGCTTCGGGAGCGGAAGAAGCGGCAGACCCGGCAGCGCATCATCGGCGTGGCCATCGGCCTGTTCGTGGAGCGCGGCTTCGAGCACGTCACGATCGCCGAGGTCGCGGCGGCCGCCGAGGTGTCGGTGAACACCGTCTACAACTACTTCCCGGCCAAGGAGGACCTCGTCCTGCCGCCGGAGGAGGCCTCGCCGCACCGGCTGGCCGACATCGTGCGGGAGCGCCCGCCCGGTCAGTCGGCGGCCGGGGCGGTGCTGGCGCGGCTGCGTGCGGAGGTGCGCGGGCGCGAGCGCCAGGTGGGGCTGACGGAGGGGTTCGGGCGGGTGCTGGAGATGATGCGGGCCGCGCCCACGCTGGCCGCCCGGCTGGACGACCTCGGCCGCCGGATGACCGACGAGCTGGCCGTCGTGCTGGCCGAGGAGACCGGGGCGGCCGAGGGTGATCCGCTGCCGCGCGTGGCGGCCTGGCACATCGGGTGCCTGCACGCGCTGGTCTACGCCGAGATCGGCCGGCGGACGGTCGCGGGCGAGCCGCCCGACGCCATCGCCACCGCCGTGCTGGAGCTGATGGATGTCGCAGAAGGGCTGCTGGGCGAGCGTGTCCTGGCCTATGCCGTACGAAAGGGATGACCGTGTTCAGGGTGACGATCAGGGGCAAGTTCAAGGGGCTCGACGACGCCGGGCGGGCCGCCGTGCTGGCCGCGAGCGGCGCAGCGTACACCGAGGCCGGGACCTTCACCCACGACGCGGGCGTCACGGCCTTCACCTTCCGCTGCCAGGTGCCCGCCGGGCCCGACGACGGCGAGGACGAGGCGGCGCTGGGGGCGATGGAGGCGCTGGAGGCGCACGGGCATCCGTACGAGATCCTGCAGCTCGCGGTGACCGACATGCGCGACATCAAGGTGCGGCGTCGCCGCTGATCCCACATATGGGATATGTTCTCTTATATGAGACAGATGGAGGAGGTCGAGGTCCGGCTCGCCGGGCGGCTCGCGGAGCTGCGCGTCGAGCGCGGCTGGTCGCTGGAGGAGCTGGCGAGCCACTCGGGGATCAGCCGCTCGACGCTGTCGCGGCTGGAGCGGGGAGAGATCAGCCCGACCGCCGCGCTGCTGGGCAGGCTGTGCGCCGTCTACGGGCGTACGATGTCGCGGCTGCTGGCCGAGGTGGAGGCCGAACCGCCGCAGCTCGTACGGGCGGGGGCGCAGGCGGTGTTCCGGGATGAGGAGTCCGGGTTCGTCCGGCGTTCGGTGTCGCCGCCCCACCCCGGGATGCGGGGCGAGGTCGTGGAGGGCAGGCTGCGGCCGGGAGCGGACATCTCGTACGACGCGTCGCCGGTGCCCGGGCTCGAGCAGCACATCTGGGTGCTGGAGGGGGCCGTGGAGATCACCGCCAACGGTCACACGCACACCGTGGAGGCGGGAGACTGCCTGCGCTTCCGCCTGTGGGGGCCGTCCCGCTTCCGTTGCCCAGGCCCCGACCCGGTCCGGTACGCCCTCCTGATCGTCCTCCCATGACCCACAGCCCTTCGTCCCCTGGAAGACCCCGGAGGAGTCCCATGCCCGCCATCGAGCGCCTGACCGCCGACGACTTCGACGCCGACGTCAAGGAGCTGGCCGGCCTGCTGGTCGACGTCGTGGACGGCGGCGCGTCCGTGGGCTTTCTCGCGCCGTTCGGCCACGAGGAGGCCGCCGCCTGGTGGCGGTCCCAGGCTCCGGCGGTGGCCGACGGCAGCCTCCTGGTGTGGGTGTGCCGCGACGGGAGCGCCGTCACCGGCCCCGTCACCGGCACCGTCACCGGCCCCGTCACCGGCACCGTCAGCCTCGCCCTGGCGACCAAGCCGAACGCCCGCCACCGCGCCGAGATCGTCAAGCTGATGGTCCACCGCGAAGCCCGCGGCCGGGGCCTGTCGCGCGCACTGCTGGCCGCCGCCGAGCAGGCCGCCCTCGACGCCGGGGCGGACCTGCTGCTCCTGGACACCGAGACCGGCAGCACCGCCGAGCACGTCTACCGCACGGGCGGCTGGACCCGCTACGGCGTCGTCCCCGACTACGCCGGATCCCCGGACGGCACGCTCCAGGACTGCAGCTTCTTCTACAAGAAACTCACAGCGTCCGGGTGAGCGCGTCGAGGTCGGCCAGCCGCTCGGTGGGGGCCAGGCGGGCGGCCGTGGCGACGAGCAGCAGCTCGGTGACGGCGATCTCGTGGGCGAGCGGCGCGATCGGCCCGGCGGCCTCGCGCGGCAGCCTGATCAGCACCTCCGCCTCGGCGGCCAGCGGCGACTCCCATGCGTCGGTGACGAGCACCAGCCGCGCTCCCCGGGCGCGCGCGGCTTTGACGAAGCGGGCGGTGCCGGAGGAGTAGCGCCGGAAGTCGTACGCCACCACGACGTCGGACCCCTTCAGATCCAGCACGGTACGCGCCCGGGCCGGCACGGAGTCGGGCACCCGGTGCGCGCCGGGCCGCAGGCTGGCCAGCTGGCGGATCAGGTATTCGGCGGCCAGCTCGCTCAGCGGCCCGCCCAGCGCCCACACCGTCCTGGCCTCGGCGAGCAGGGCCGCGGACGCGTCGAGCAGGGGATCCGTGGCGGCGGCGAGCGTGCCGTCCAGCCCCGCGCGCAGGTCCTCGGCGGCCTGCCGCAGCTCGGGGCTGGCGGCGGGGGAGTCGGGTGCGCGCGAGACGAACTCCAGCAGCCGCGACCGGCCCCGCGCCCCGTCGCGCACCGCGGCCTGGAAGTCGGCGAACCCGCCGTACCCCAGCCGGTCGAACAGCCGCGACGCCGTCGGCGGGCTCACCCCGGCGCGCTCGGCCAGCGCCCGCAGCGAGCCCAGCGCCGCGAACGGATAGTCGTCGAGCAGCACCCGCACGATCGCCCGCTCCCCGGGCGGCAGCTCGGGATAGACGGCGCTGAGGCGGTCGGCCACCGGATCGTTCTCCACAATGACAAATGTTACATCAATACCGGCTACCCAGGTTCGCGAAACGAATGTTACGGTGCGGGGCATGAGAACCTGGCATGGCCTGATCGACAGCGACTACCGGCGCTGGCTGCCGGTCACCGCCGACACCCCCTCCATCTCGCTCAACGAGGGCAACACCCCGCTCCTGCGCTCCGCGCACCTGTCGGAGCTCACCGGCTGCGAGGTCTGGCTGAAGGTCGAGGGCGCCAACCCGACGGGCTCGTTCAAGGACCGCGGGATGACGGTGGCGATCAGCAAGGCCGCCGAGGCCGGGGCCCAGGCCGTCATCTGCGCCTCCACCGGCAACACCAGCGCCTCGGCCGCCGCCTACGCCGCCCGCGCCGGGGTGACGGCCGCCGTGCTGGTCCCCAAGGGACGGATCGCGCTCGGCAAGCTGAGCCAGGCCGTACGCTACGGCGCCGAGATCGTCGAGATCGACGGCAACTTCGACGACTGCCTGCGCGTGGCCCGCGAGCTGGCCGCCCAGCACCCGATCGCGCTGGTCAACTCGGTCGGCAACGAGCTGCGCCTGGCCGGGCAGCGCACGGTCGCCTACGAGATCGTGGACGCCCTCGGCGAGGCGCCCGACGTGCACTGCCTGCCGGTCGGCAACGGCGGCAACATCACCGCCACCTGGGGCGGTTACCGCAACTACCACGGCGCCGGCCTGGCCGGGCGGCTGCCGCGCATGTGGGGCTTCCAGGCGGCCGGAGCGGCCCCGCTCGTCCACGGCGCTCCCGTGGCGGCTCCGCAGACGGCGGCCAGCGCGATCAGCGTGGGCAACCCGGCCACCTGGGACGGCGCCGTGGCCGCCCGCGACGAGTCCGGCGGGCTGATCGAGGCGGTGACCGACGAGCAGATCTTCGCCGCGTACCGGCTGCTGGCCCGCCGCGACGGCGTCTTCGCCGAGCCCGCCTCGGCGGCCGGCGTCGCGGGCCTGCTCGACCGGCACGAGCGAGGCCTGCTGGAGCCGGGCCTGCGGATCGTGATCACGCTCAGCGGCAACGGCCTGAAGGACCTGGACGCCTCCCTGCGCGGCGGCTACTCCTCGACGGAGACCTCCTCGTCCGCCTCCGACGTGGCCCGGGCCCTCCGCCTGGCGGCCTGACCGCAGTTGTGGAGAAGGTATCGATCGTTAGCAGAGGAACACCCGGAAAGTTGTGGGATCTCTCCATGCCTGAACGGTGCGGTTCTGGTGTGGGATCGTCCCCATGATGGATGCATCGAAGCGGCGCGGGTTCCCCACGGGCGACCTGGCGCGGGTGGCCGTGTTCGCGGCGCTGATCGCGGTGCTGGGCGTGCCCGGCTCGTTCAACCTGTTCGGCAATGCGGTCCCGATCACGCTCCAGACCCTCGGCGTGATGCTGGCGGGGGCGATCCTCGGCACGTGGCGGGCCGCGCTGGCCGTGGTGGTGCTGCTCGTGCTGGTCGCCGTCGGCCTGCCGCTGCTGGCGGGCGGGCGGGGCGGGCTCGGCGTGTTCGCCATGCCGTCGGCCGGATACCTGATCGGCTGGATCCCGGGCGCGGCGGTGACCGGCTGGCTCGTCGAGCGCGCGGGCCGCAACCCGGGGATCTTCCCGCTGATGGTGGCGTGCCTGGTGGGCGGGATCGGGGTGGTCTACCTGTTCGGCATCCCCGTCCAGTCGCTGGTCACCGGGGTGTCCCTGGGCGCGACGGCGGTGTCCAGCCTCGTCTTCCTGCCCGGCGACCTGATCAAGGTGGTGCTCGCGTCCGGCGTGGCCAGGGGCACGCAGCGGGCCTACCCGGACGCGGTCCCGGCCGTGCACCGCGAACGGCTGCGCTCCGGCGGGGGGCGTTGACCGCTCGATGCCCGTTGCACAACACGTGATGCGGCACGCCGCCGAACGCCCTTCGCGCCCGGCGGTGTGCGGCACCCAGGGCGAGCTCACCTATGCCCAGCTCGCCGAACGGATCCACGGCGCCGCCCGCCACCTGCTCGGCCGCGGGATCGGCCCGGGCGCGCTGGTCTCGATCGGCCTGGCGGACCCGGTCGAGCTGCTCACCGCCGTGCTCGCGGCCGACCTGGCGGGCGCGACGCCGCTGGTGGGCGACCCCGCCTGGGACCGGGAGCGGTGGTCGAGCGTCGCCGCCGCGGCCGGGCCCGGTTTCCTCGTGGACGCGCCGCTGCCCGGGGTGGCGGGTCCGGCGGTGCGGCACGACCCGGAGCCCGGGGACCGGGCGTGGGCGTGCTTCAGCTCGGGCAGCACCGGCCGGCCGCGCGCGATCGTGCGCACCCGCGCGTCGTGGACGGAGTCGTTCCCGCACCTCGGCGAGCTGGCCGGGATCGGCCCGGACGACGTCGTGCTGATCCCAGGCCCCCTCGTCTCCAGCCTGTACGCCTTCGCCGCCGTCCACACCCTGGCCACCGGGGCGACGGCCCTCCTTCCCGGCCGCCGGCCCTCCCGCACGCTGCCCGGCCTGCTGGCCAGGGCCACGGTCGTGCACCTGGTGCCGCACCGGCTGCCCGACGTGCTGGAGCACCCGGGGGCGCTGCGCGTGGCCGTCGTCGGCGGCGCGGCCCTCGACCCCGGCACCCGGGCGGCGGCCGCCCGGGCGGGGGTCCGGGTCGTGTCCTATTACGGGGCGACGGAGCTGTCGTTCGTGGCGGTGGACGCCGACGGGGGCGGGCTGCGCCCTTTTCCGGGCGTGGAGATCGAGGTCAGGCCCGACGGCGGGCTCGGCGAGGTGTGGGCGCGTTCGCCGTGGCTGGCCGACGGATATCTGGGCGATGCCGCGGGCCCGTTGCGCCGGGACGCTGACGGTTGGGCGAGCGTGGGAGACGTGGCGGAGCCGTACCGGGTAGGAGAGGTGCTGCGGGTACGCGGCCGGGGTGACGGCGCGATCCAGACCGGGGGCGCCACCGTCGTGCCCGAGGACGTCGAGGAGGTGCTCAGGAAGGTGCCCGGTGTGGGGGACATCGTCGTGATCGGCTCGCCGCACCCGTCGCTGGGTGCGGTGGTCACGGCGGTCATCGAGGCCGAGTGCGCCACGCCGCCGCCGCGCGCGCTGCTGGAGGCGACGGCCAGGGGCGGCCTGGACGAGGCGCAACGGCCACGCCGCTGGTACGCGGTGCCGAGCCTGCCCCGCACCCAGACCGGCAAGCCCGCCCGAGCCCTGGTCGCGGCCCGGCTGGCGGGCGGCGACCCCGACATCCGGCGGCTGATCTGACATGCGCGACTCCGATCCGCGCCACGAAGCCGCGACCCGGACCCTCGGGGACGAGCCCGTCGTCGTGGCGGCCCGGCGCACCCCCATCGGGACGGCCGGGCACGCGTTCAAGGGCGTGACGGTCGATCGGCTGGCCGCGCCCGTGATCGCCGCCGTGGCGCGCGAGCTGGCCGGGCGGCGGGTGGACGACGTGGTGCTGGGCAACTGCATGGGGCCCGGCGGGAACGTGGCCAGGGTGTCGGCCCTGGCGGCGGGCCTGGGGCACGAGGTGCCCGGCTTGACGGTGGACCGGCAGTGCGGCAGCGGGCTGGCCGCGATCCTGGTGGCCGGTCAGGCCGTCCGGGCGGGGGAGATGGACCTGGTGATCGCGGGAGGGGTGGAGAGCGCCTCGACCGCGCCGCTGCGTACCCATCGGGGTGCCATGGAGCCGTACCCCAGGGCGCCCTTCGCCCCGCACGGTCACCCCGACCCCGACATGGGGCCGGCCGCCGAGGCGCTGGCGGCGGCGCGCGGCGTCAGCCGGGCGCGCCAGGACGCCTACGCCTGCCGCAGCCACGCCAGGGCGCTGGCCGCCCGCGAGGCGGGCCGGTTCAAGGAGGAGATCGTCCCGATCGGCGGGCGCCGCGACGACCAGCGGCCCCGGCCGCTGCGGGCGGCGTCGCTGGCCCGGTTGCCCGCGGCCTTCGTGGCGGACGGTACAGTGACGGCCGGTAATTCCTCCCCGGTCAGCGACGGCGCCGCGGCCGTGGCCATCGTGCCCGAGCGGCTGCGCGCGGGCCTGCCGGGGATGCGGCTGGTGGCCGGGTCCGTCGTCGGGTGCGATCCCGAGCTGCCCGGGTGGGGTCCGGTGCCGGCGGTGCGGCGGGTGCTGGCGCGTGCGGGGGTGGAGTTGGAACAGGTCGCGGCGGTGGAGATCGTGGAGGCGTTCGCGGCGCAGGTGCTGGCCGTCACCGACGCGCTCGGGATCGACGCCCTGGACGACGATCGGGTGTGCGCCGACGGCGGTGCGCTGGCCCTGGGGCATCCCTGGGGCGCCACCGGCGCGGTCGTGGTGACCCGGCTGTTCGGCCGCCTCGTGCGCGGGGGAGCCCCGCCGGGGACGCTGGGCCTGGCGACGGCCGCGGTGGGCGGCGGGCTCGGCGTGGCCGCCCTGTTCGAGGTGGTCGGCACCGGCCGGGACGGAGCGCGGGCGTGATCGAGTTCGCCGACGTGCGCGTACGCCTCGGCGCCCGCGACGTCCTCAACGGCGTCACCGCCGCCCTGCCCGAGCGGCGGATCGGCGTGGTCGGCGCCAACGGCTCGGGCAAGAGCACCTTCGCCCGCCTGATCAACGGCCTGGCCCTGCCCACCTCGGGCAGCGTCACCGTGCTCGGCCTCGACACCCGCCGCCACGCCGCCAAGATCAGGCGGGGCGTCGGATTCCTGTTCACCGACCCGGACGCGCAGATCGTGATGCCCACCGTGGCCGAGGACGTGGCCTTCTCCCTGCGCCGCAAGGGCCTGGCGCGCGAGGAGGTCGAGCGGCGCGTGCACGACGTGCTCAACCGGTACGGCCTGGCCGGGCACGCCGACCACCCCGCCCACCACCTGTCGGGAGGCCAGAAGCAGCTGCTCGCCCTGTGCTCCGTCATGGTGCTCGAACCGGACATCCTCGTCATGGACGAGCCGACCACACTGCTGGACCTGCGCCACTCCCGCCAGGTCGCCGACCTGCTGCGCGAGCTGCCGCAACAGGTGCTGGTGGTCAGCCACGACCTGCCGCTGCTGGCCGACTTCGACCGCGTCCTGGTGCTCGACCAGGGCCGCGTCGTCGCCGACGGCACCCCCGACGAGGCCATCACCCACTACCGGAAGATCATGTCGTGAACGGCCTCACCGGCGCCTACGTCCCCGGCTCCTCGCCGCTGCACCGGCTCCCGGCCGGCGCCAAGCTGGCGGGGCTGGCGCTGGCGTGCACGGGGCTGGTGCTGCTGAGCTCGCCGCTCGCGCTGGCAGGCGCGGCGGTCGTGGCGGCCGGCCTCTATGCGCTGTCCGGGGTCGGCGTGGCGGCGGCGTGGGCGCAGGTCAGGCCGGTGCGGTGGTTCGCGGTGGGGCTGTTCGGGATGCAGTGGGTGCTCGTGGACCTGCCGGGGGCGGTGTCCACGACGCTGCGCGTGGTCCTCGCGGTCGCGCTGGCCGGGCTGGTCACGCTCACCACCCGCACCTCGGCCATGATGTCGGCGCTGGAGCGCTGCCTGTCGCCGGCCAGGTTCGTGGGTCTGGACCCGTTCCGGCTGTCGTTGCTGCTGTCGCTGACGGTACGCAGCGTGCCCGTCGTGGCCGCGCTGGCCACCCGCGTCCGGGAGGCCCAGCGGGCCAGGGGCGTCGAACGCAGCTTCCGGGCCTTCGCCGTGCCGCTGGTGGTCGGCTCCCTCCGGCACGCCGACGCCCTCGGTGAGGCCCTGAGCGCCCGCGGCCTGGACGACTGAGCGCAGGCTTACCCCAGGTTTGACTTATATAAGCCCATCCTGAACAATCAGGTCGTGCACGCATTCGACGTCCTCGGCGATCCGGTCCGGCGGCGGATCCTGGAGCTGCTGGCCGCCGGTGAGCAGAGCTCCGGAGAGCTCACCGGCGTCATCCAGCGCGAGTTCGGCATCTCCCAACCGGCCGTCTCCCAGCACCTGCGGGTGCTGCGCGACAACGGCTTCGCCAGCGTACGAGCCCAGGGCACCCGGCGGCTCTACGCCGTCGAGCCGGGGCCGCTGCAGGAGGTCGATCTCTGGCTGGAGCGATTTCGGGGCTTCTGGACCCAACGACTGGACGCGCTGGCGACGGAGCTGGCCCGCGGCAAGCGCGAGCGCCGCATGAACGAAAAGGACACCTGATGGATATCGTGGACGAGCTGCTCAAGGCGCAGCGCGAGGTGAAGGACGGCGACGTCAAGAGCGTGGTGCTGCGACGGCACTACGACGCCGAGGTCGAGGACGTCTGGGACGCCTGCACCGACGCCGAGCGCCTGTCCCGCTGGTTCCTGCCGGTGAGCGGGGACCTCCGGGTCGGGGGGACGTACCAGCTCCAGGGCAACGCGGGCGGGGAGATCCTGCGCTGCGAGCCGCCCAGCCTGCTGAAGGTCAGCTGGCTGTTCGGCGCGAACCCCGGCTTCTCCGAGGTCGAGGTGCACCTGTCCGCGCAGGACGGCGGCACCCTGTTCGAGCTGCGCCACAGCGCCGAGGTGCCGCCGGAGTTCTGGGGGCGGTTCGGGCCGGGCGCGACCGGCGTGGGCTGGGACCTGTCGCTGCTGGGCCTGGCCCTGCACCTGTCGACCGGTGGCGACACAGGGGTCGACGAGGCAACGTTCCACGAGACCGGCGAGGGGCGGCGCTACATCACCGAGAGCAGCCGGGCCTGGGGCGAGGCCCACCTGGCCGCGGGCGGCGAGCCGGACGAGGTCGCCGCGGCCGTCGCCGCCACCACCGCCTTCTACGCCCCCGAACCGGAGCGTTGATACGCGGCGGATACACGGCTGAGCACGCGCGGATACCCGGTCAATACAGATCGGCCGGGAGAGGGCTCCAAAGTGGCCACGGCGTCGCGAAGGGCGGCGTGAGTCACCGGGAAGGAGTCCCCGATGCGTGTGCTGATGTGCGGTCTGCTCGGTCTGGCGGTGCTGACCGGCTGCGGGGGAGACCCGGCCCCCGCGGCCGACGGCGGTGGCGGTGCCACGATGGACAAGGCCCGCGAGCGCGAGACCGTCATCGCCACCTGCATGAAGCAGAAGGGTTTCGCCTACACCCCCTCGGTCAGCCCGCCCAGGAAGTCCGCGGCGAACCCCGCTGACTACGCGGCGATGAAGGCCGAGCGCGGCAAGAACGGCTTCGGCGTCTTCTCCGCCGTCGTCTATCCGAAGCCGCCGGAGACACAGGCCCCGGACCCCAACCAGGCGACGATCGACGGCCTCTCCGGCGCCAGGCGGGACGCCTACCTCAAGACCCTGAACGAGTGCCGGGTCACCGCCCTCCGGCAGGTGAACGGCCTCAAAGCCACCTCGGTCGCCGACTACCAGGACCAGATGGCCACGGAGATCGAGAACATCGACAAGACTCTCGACGGCGACCCCAAGCTGCTGGAGCTCGCCGCGCCGTTCGCCGAGTGCCTGAAGTCCAAGGGAGAGCGGGTGACCTCCGAGAAGCCGGTCGCGCTGAGCGGCCGCGGCGTGGTGCTCTGGAGCGAGCAGGCCGACCGGCTCGGCAAGGCGGGCACCGTCACGGCGGAGGCCGCCAGGCCGTACCTCGCCAGGGAGATCAGGTCGGCGCTGGTCGACCTGGAATGCGGCAAGGACTTCTACGCCGCCTTCATCCCCCTGCAGAAGCGGCTCACCAACGAGGCCAGGGTGAAGTACGGGTTCCAAGAGCGGTGATGCGCACCCCTCGCGGAAAGCTGCTGCTCGTGCTGGCCGTGGTCCTGGCGGTCGCGGGGACCGGCTGGGGAGTGGCCGCCCTGCTGCGCTCCCCGGCCGACGAGGCGGCGGCGCGCAAGCCGCCCAGACCGTCGCTGGTCACCGTCGCGGTCGAGCGGCGCAAGCTGGTCGCCACCGTCGTCGTCAGCGGCGCGCTCGAGTACGGCTCGCCTTATCCGGTGTCGCTGGCCGGGGTGGTGGGCGGCAGCGAGACCACTCAGCGCGCGACCCGCGCTCCCCGGCGGGGCACCCTGGCGGAGGGCGCGGTGATGATGGAGGTGAACGGGCGTCCGGTGTTCGTCTTCTCCGGCACGGTGCCGATGCACCGCAGCATCGTCTCCGGCGCCAAGGGGGCCGATGTCGAGCAGTTGCAGAAGGCGCTGCGCAGGCTCGGTCACCGCGCGCCCGCGACCGGCGTGTTCGACCGGGCGACCGTCGCCGCGGTGTCGCGCTTCTACGCCAAGAAGGGCTATGAGGCGCAGCAGCCCACCTTGGAGCTCCGGCAGAAGCGCGACGACCTGCGCCGGGCCGTACGGACCGCCCAGGAAGTGCTCGCGACCGAGCGCATGGCTCTTGACCAGGGCAAGGATGTGCTCCCGCTGAAACTCAAGCTCGCCGGCGCCCGGCAGGATCTCAAGGAGGCCGAACAGGCGCTCGGGAGCGCGCGGGCGCAGGACCGCACCACCGAGGACGAGGCCAAGGTCGAGGCCGCCGAGAGCGCCGTACGGGCGGCCGAGGAGAAGCTGCTGGCGGCCCAGCAGGAGCTCGCCCAGGCCACCGCGACGCCCACCGCCGCGCCCAGCCTCGGGCCCAGCCCCACGGTGAGTGCCACGGCCGGGCCGCCCGCCGACACCCGCCTGCTCGAACTCCGGGTCGCCAACGCCCGAGCGGATCTGGCCGCCGCCAGGTCGGCGCTGGAGCGCGTACTGAAGGAGGCCGGGATCACGCGGGCCGCGCGGCTGACCGAGCTGGGGAAGAACGTCCGGCTGGCGCGCGAGGCGGTCGCCACCGCCGAGCAGGCGCTCCGGCAGGCCAGGCAGCTCTCGCCCGTCAAGCTGAAGGTGGCCAACGCCCGGCGTGACCTGGCCGCGGCACGGGCGCTGCTGGCCGAGTTCTCCCGCACCTACGGCGTCACCGTCCCGCCGGGAGAGGTCGTCTTCCTGCCCAGGCTGCCCGCCCGCCTGCACAAGCCGGCCGTCAAGGCGGGCGAGCCGGTGGACAAGTCGGTCGCCACGGTGACCAGCGCCTCGTTCGTGGTCTCGGGCTCGGTGGACGTGGCCGAGGCCGAGCGGGTGAAACCCGGCCTGAACGCGAGCATCGAGACCGAGGCCGGCAAGACCGTCCCCGGCACGGTGACCTCCCTCGGCGGACGCGACGCGAAGGGCGCCGTGCCGGTGACGATCACTCCCACGTCGATGAAGGGCCTCAAGAAGCTCGCCGGCGCGCCCGTCACGGTTCGCGTGACCATCGGCGCCACCGACCGGGAGGTGCTCGTGGTCCCCGCCGCGGCGGTCGTCACCGCCGCGGACGGCCGGGCCCGGGTGCAGGTGGAGATCGCGCCCGACCGGACCAAGGAGGTCGAGGTACGCACCGGCCTGTCCGCCGACGGGGCCGTGGAGGTGACCGGCGAGCTCAAGCCGGGCGACCTGGTGGTGATCAACAGTGCCTGAGCCGGTCATCCTGCTCGACGGCCTGACCAAGGAGTTCCCCGCCGACCCTCCCGTCAGAGCGCTCTCCGCCGTCACCCTAAGAGTTGAAAAATCGGATTATGTCGCCATAGTTGGCCCCTCGGGGTCCGGGAAGTCCACGCTGCTCAACACGCTCGGCCTGCTCGACCGGCCGACCAGCGGCAGCTACCGGCTCGACGGCATCGAGACCACCACCTTGAAGGATGGTGCTCGGACCACCATCCGCGGCAGCCGGATCGGCTTCGTCTTCCAGTCCTTCCACCTGTTGCCGCACCGCAGCGTGCTGGAGAACGTCATGCTGGCCGAGGTCTACGGCGCGGCACCGCGCGCGGGGCGGCGGAAACGCGCGCTGCGGGCCCTGGAGCGGGTACGGCTGTCGCACCGGGTGGACTTCCTGCCCGGCAGGCTGTCCGGCGGTGAGCGGCAGCGCGCCGCCATCGCCCGCGCCCTCATGGGCGAACCGTCGCTGCTGCTGTGCGACGAACCCACCGGCAACCTCGACAGCAGGAACACCGACGCCGTGCTCGACCTGTTCGACGAACTGCGCGCCCAGGGGATGACCATCGTGGTCATCACTCACGAGACCGACGTGAGCGACCGGGCCGCGCGCCGGGTGCGCATCACCGACGGCGTCCTCACGGAGGAGTAGAGGTGCACCCTCGCGATCTGCTGAACGAGGCCGTGGCCGGGCTGCTGGCCCGCCCGGTGCGCTCGGCGCTGACCACGCTGGGCACGGTGCTGGGCATCACCACGCTCGTGGTCACCCTGGGCGTCGCCGCGACGGCGGGCAACCAGATCGTCGGCCGCTTCGACGAGCTCACCGCCACCTCCGTCACGGTCGAGGTCCCGGAGAACCCGTTCCCCCTGGTCGACTGGGCCGACATCGGCCGGGTGACCCGGCTGCGCGGGGTGGTCTCCGCCGCCGCCCTCGCCGAGTCGAAGCAGAGCGCCAACCTCAGCGTCCGTTCCAACGACATCGTGGACCCCACCCGGGTCACCGACCAGACCCTGACCGTGGTCTCCAGCAGCCCTGACCTGCCCGCCGCGGTCAAAGGCAGGATGATCGAGGGCCGCTACTTCGACGCCGGGCACATCGCCCGCGGGGACAAGGTCGTCGTGCTGGGCCTGCACGCGGCCGAGTTGCTGGGCATCACCCGGCTGAGCCGGGCTCCGGCCGTCTTCATCGGCACGCAGGCGTACACCGTCATCGGCGTCCTCGGCGACCTGCGACGCGAGAAGAGCCTCGCGAGCGCGGTCATGTTGCCACCGTCCGTCGGCAGGCGCTACGGCCTGAGCACCGTGACCCGGGTCCTGATCAACACCGGCCTCGGCGCCGCGGAACTGATCGCCAGGCAGGCCCCGGCCGCGCTCAGCCCCGGCAACGAGGCCCTCCTCCAGGTCGGCTCGCCGCCCAGCCCCACCAGGGCCCGCGATGCGGTGGAAGGCGACGTCGACGCCCTCTTCCTGATCCTCGGGCTGGTCTCCCTGGTGGTCGGCGCGGTCGGCATCGCCAACGTCACGCTGGTGACCGTGATGGAGCGCGTCGCCGAGATCGGCCTGCGCCGCGCCCTCGGCGCCGCCCGCCGCCACATCGCCGCGCAGTTCCTGCTGGAGTCCACCCTCACCGGCCTGACCGGCGGCGTCATCGGCGCTTCCGGAGGGATCGTCGTGATCGTCGCGGTCTGCGCCGTCAAGCAGTGGACGCCGGTCATGGACGTACGGCTGGCCCTCATGGCGCCTGCCGCCGGTGCCGTCGTCGGGCTGCTCGCGGGCCTCTACCCGGCCCTGCGCGCCGCTCGCATGGAACCGGTCAACGCACTTCGCTAGATATGGTGCCCTTTCATGACATCTCTGCTGCTCGTCGAAGATGACGCGGTGATCCGTGAGTCCCTCGGCCTGGCCCTGGAACGCTACGGCTACCGGATGACCACCGTCGCCGACGGGCTGAGCGGCCTGGAGGCGGCCCGGGCGGGCAGCCACGACCTCCTGCTGCTGGATGTGATGCTGCCCGGCCTGGACGGCATCGGCCTGTGCCGCAGGGTCAGGGAGTCCAGCCAGGTGCCGATCCTGATGATGTCGGCGCGCGGCGACTCGCTGGACGTGGTGTCGGGCCTGGAGGCCGGTGCCGACGACTATGTGGTCAAGCCGGTCGACATCCCGGTGCTGGTGGCCCGGATCAGGTCGCTGCTGCGCCGTACCACTGCTCCTGCCCCTTCGTCGGGCGTGCTGACGTTCGGGGAGCTGACGGTGGACCCGGCGGCGCTGGAGGTACGGCTCGGCGGGCGGCTGGTCGAACTGGCGCCGACCGAGCTGCGCCTGCTGCTGGAGTTCGCCGCCAATCCGGGGATCGTGCTGGAGCGCGCCACGCTGCTGCGTAACGTGTGGGACTACGGCTGGGACGGCGACAGCCGCGTGGTCGACCTCTGCGTGCAGCGGCTGCGCAGGAAGATCGGCACGGACCGGATCGAGACGGTGCGCGGGTTCGGCTACAAGCTGCGCAGGTCGTGATGCTGGGCTCGCTGCGCTGGAAGCTGGCGGCACTGATCACGCTGGCCTGCTGCGCGATCGTGACCGTGGTCGGGATCCTGGTCCACCGCACGACGCTCGAGCGCACGATGCGGCTGGGCGAGGAGCGGGCGCTGGTGTCGGCCGCGGAGGTCGCCGACAAGCACCGCAGGGACGCTCCTCCCGAGGAGGGACCGGTCCCGTACACCGAGTCGATCATGAGTGTGGACGAGCTGCCCCCGACCCTGCGCGCGCGGCTGGCCGTCGAGTCGCCCGCCACCTGGTACGACGACCTGCGGGCCGAACAGCGGTGGATGTGGGCGGCACAGCCGGTGGGCGATGGGCTCGTGGCCGCCCCGAAGGTCGACATGACCTCGGACATGCGCGGGCTGAGTGCCCTCGACCGAGCCATGGTCCGGGCCGCGCTGACCGCGCTCGCCGTGGTGCTGCCGGTCTCGATGGGCATTGCCGAGCTGGCCAACCGGCGCCTGCGCCGGGTCGCCGCCACCGCCCGCAGGATCGCGGACGGCGACCTGGACGCCCGCGTCGCCGCGGACCGCCGGGGCCTCTCCCGGTGGGGCGGGCGCGACGAGATCTCTGACATCTCCACCGCCGTGGACTCCATGGCGGCGAGCCTGCAGCACCGGCTGCTGGCCGAGCAGCGCTTCACCGCCGATGTCGCCCACGACCTGCGGACCCCGCTGATGGGCCTGGTCGCCGCGGTCGAGCTGCTGGAGGAGAGCGAGGCCACCGATCTGGTACGCGACCGGGTCCGGGTGCTGCGCTCGCTGGTGGAGGACCTGCTGGAGGTCTCCAGGCTGGACACGGGCGCCGAGGTCGCCGAGCGCGTACGGGTGCCGCTGGCCGAGGTGGCGGAGGAGTCCGCGGCCCGGGTGGGGGTCGAGACCTGCGTGACGGCCTCGGGTCATCCGGTGGCCGAGACCGACCCGCGCCGCCTGGACCGGATCCTCGCCAACCTCGTCCTCAACGCCCACCGCCACGGTGCGCCCCCGGTGGAGATCACGGTCCGGGACCACGTGATCGAGGTCCGCGACCGGGGGCCGGGCTTCCCTCCTGAGCTCCTCGCCGACGGCCCGACGCGCTTCCGCACGGGTGCCGCCGAACGCGGCCGCGGCCACGGCCTCGGGCTGACGATCGCGCTGGGCCAGGCCCAGGTCATCGGCGCCGACCTGACCCTGGCCAACGCCCCCGGCGGCGGCGCCGTCGCCACCCTCCGCCTTCCACGGGGCTTGCGCTCGACAGATCACTTCAGTGGACATTTGCCGTGACTTCGAGGAGCAGGCCCCACCACCGTGGGTCAGCCGTCGGTGACCCAGTCCATGTGTTCGATCCAGTGGTCGAGCAGCGCCCGATCCCCCTGCAATTCCAGCGTGGGAGCCGCATCCAGTGGGCGACGCCTGCTGATCACGAGCAGGAGCTCGACGGCTGGGCCGCGTACCACGACGTCCGCCTTGGTGTGCGTGCGCTCCAGCACGACCATGTCCGGTTCCCGGCGTGCCACCCACTCCCCAGGCGCGTCGGTTGCGTGGAAGTGCAGAGTCTGACCGCCCCCGCGCATCGCATCGGCGAAGCCCGCCCTGTTCTCCCAATAGCCGCGGGACGCCATCGTGTCCAGCCAGTCCTCGATGGCCGCAACGGCAAGCTCCGGAGCCAACTCGAACGGCATGCCGAGTGCCGCAGCCGCGTCCGCGCGATGCACGCAAGCCTCGGCGAACAACCGACGTGACCAGAACGGCACGCCTGCGGCGCCACCCGACGGATCCCACACCGGCCTGTCATCGGCGACCGATGCGAACGCCTGTCTCGCCTCGGCCGCGCCGTCGTTCAGCCAGGCGCGCCACTGGCCCGAATCGGCCGGACCCGGAACGTAGCCGGCGAACGCCCTGCTCGGCTCGGTCATCTGCTCACCCACGAGCATGGTGACCATACGCTGTGTCCCGCCGACATGGTCGACAAGATCGGCCAGCGTCCACTTCGGACATGTCGGCACCGGGGCCGCCGCATCCCTGCCGTGCACCCAATCGGCAAAGGTGCCCGTCTGCTCGACAACGGCCTTCACATACGCGGGTGTGTCCATTGCTGCACCTCCAAGTGCTTTGTGATCTTGCCGAAGTTCGGGGGCCAGGTCACTCAATGCCGGCCGCCGGTCGGTGTCGATGATCAGGGGCGAAACACCGCACTGATTGTGGCTTGCGGAAGCGCGCCTGACCAGGTCAGTGACCGGACATTCTCCGGACTTCGGCGGCGATCAAGGCAGCGGTGGCGTGCCGCAAGCGGACCTGACCGGGGCCTCCTGGGATTCGGACCCGCGAGCCGGCGTCTCGACCGCTTGGGACGGCCCTCTGCGTACCTGCCTGATCGCCGACCATCATCAGGCGGTGGCCGTGCTGGACGTTGTCACCAGGCGGTAGCCGAGGTCGAGCTTGTCGGCGTCGAGGAGAGCCCGGTGGCGTTCGTGCCAGCGCCCGGTCGCGAGGTCGGCGGCGAGGCGCCGCATCGCGCGCTCGACCCGCTCCTGGTCGAGGGTCGCCAGCGCGGAGATGGCGGCGCGGACCTGCGGGTCGAGGTAGCAGTGCGGGCGTCGCCAGTACGCGCCCAGGAACCCGTCGGTGCAGTCGGCCGGCACCGGGACCGGGACGACGGTCACCGGCGTTCCGTCACGCCGGAGGTGGGTCTCGACCACCGCGAGGGCGGCAAGCCGGGCGTCGGCTTCGGCGATCTCCGGGAGGTACTCCGCGACCAGCCAGAATCGTACCGTGACGGCGGGATCCCAGGTGAGGACGACCTGCCGGGCGGACACCCGGCGCAGCTCGGCGAGGCCCACGGCCGCGTCGGTCCAGTGGTGGACGGTGAGGATTGCCATCGCGGCGTCGAACGACCGGTCGGGGAAGGGCAGGGACTCGGCATAGCCCTGGACGACCGTCGCGGAGCCGGGAGGACGCTGCTCGATCATCACCGTGGACGGCTCCACGGCGGTGACCTGCCGGCCGCGCGGTTCGTAGGAGCCGGTCCCGGCGCCCACGTTGACCACCGTCCGGGCGGGCCCCAGGGCCTGGTCGATGAGGGCAGCGATCCGGGGGTCGGGGCGGCGGTGGTGGGAGTAGCCGAGCCCGATCGACTCGTACGGATTGGCGGTCACAGGTGCTTCCCGAGGTCGGCCACGTCCAGCAGGGGCAGGCCCCAGCGCAGGGCGGCGATCTCCAGGTCGGCGGCGCCGGCCATGGTGCCGTCGGGGTTCATGACCTCGCAGCACACCCCGACGGGCGGCAGCCCGGCCGCCACGCACATGGCCACGGTGGCCTCGGTGTGTCCGGCGCGTTCGGCCAGCCCTCCGGGGCGGGCGGCGAGCGGGAAGACGTGTCCCGGCCGCAGGAAGTCGGCCGGCCTGGCGTCCGGATGGGCCAGGCGGCGCACGGTCGCGGCGCGTTCGGCGGCCGAGACCCCGGTGCCGGTCCCGGAGGTCAAGTCCACGGGGATGTGCGGGCGGGTGCCGTGCCGGTCGCCGGGGCCGGGGACGGGGCCGATCTCCAGCCGGTCGAGGATTTCGGGCGCGCAGGGCACGGTCGGATGGCCGCACACCTGGGTGAGCAGGAACGTGAACGCCTCCGGGCGCAACCGGGCCCCCGCGAACACCACGTCGCCTTCGCTCTCCCGCTCAGGGTCCCAGATCACCACGGCTCCTCCGGCGGCGAGCTGCGTGAGCGCCTGCTGCACGCCGCGCGCGCCCGAGAGCCGTCCGGCCCAGGGAAGTGCCGCGACCACCTCGGTCACCGACTTCGCCAGGTCGGGCAGGCGGCGGCGGGCCAGGCGGACGACCAGGTCGGGCTCCAGGTTCACCCGATCGCCGACGGACAGCTCCGACAGCGTGGTGGCCCGCAGCGTCAGCGGGATCAGCGCCACCGAGAACCGGTCGCGGGCCACCTCGGCGACGGTCAGGCTGACGCCGTCGACCGCGATCTGCCCCTTCGCGACGACCAGCGAGAGGAAGCGCTCGGGCGGTTTGATCCACAAGCGCCGTGCGACCCCCTCGTCATCGATCCGCACGATCTTGCCCACGGCGTCCACGTTGCCCTGGACCAGGTGACCGGCGAGCGGGTCGCCCAGCGTCAACGGGGTCTCCACGTTGACCCGCGTGCCCGGCCTGATCTGGTCGAGGGTCGATCTGCGCCGGGTCTCCGCCGACAGCCCGGCCTCCAGCGGTTGCGTCTCGTGCGCGGTCCTGAGGACGGTCAGGCCCACGCCGTTCAGGCAGATCGAACCCGGCGCGCCGGCGGCGGCCCCGGGGGCACTGACCGCGATGCGCGCCTCGTCGACGGCCACCACCGTGCCGATTTCCTGGATATTTCCGGTGAACATGCGACACCACCTCTCGACAGCGGGAACCAGGGGCCGGACAGGCCCGAGAGGTGGCGGGGTGTCACCGCGTGGCCCGGAGTCGCACCGAGTCGTCCCGCCGGAACCGGCAGAACCGGCGGGCTGTCACCGCCGCACCTTGGAATCGCACCAATCAACCTTTTATCACCCGGCGGCCCGGGAGATCAAAGCGTCTAACCCAGAGAGATCCCGGCCAGCTTGATCAGGAACCGGTCGATCTGCGCCTCCAGCGGCGGCCAGGGCAGGTCGGGCTGGTTGACCCGCATCGACACGGCCCCGTGCACCGCCGCCCGGAGGTCGAGCGAGACCTCCGCGGCGTCGCCGGGGGCGGCGAGCCCGGCGTCCATGCAGCGCCGCACCGCGGCCGTGGTGCGCTCGCCCAGCTCCTGCTTGAACTCCATGCTGGCCCGCTGGTTGAGCGTGCTCTCGTGGAGGACCTTGTACAGGCCCGGGTGCCGGCGTACCCAGTCGCCCAGGTAGAGCAGCCGGGCGCGTAGGCGCGCCACCGGGTCTGCGGCGGTCTCGGCCTGGTCGAGGGCGCGTACGAGGTCGCGGTGGCACTGCTCCAGAGCGGCCAGGACGAGGGCGTCGCGGTCGGCGAAGTGGATGTAGACGGAGGTGGCGGCGATGCCGACCTCCCGCGCGACCGCGCGCATCGACAGGGCCTGGTCGTCGGCGAGCTCGTCGAGCAGCCGTAGGGCGGCCGTGACGATGTCCTCGCGCAGCCGCTCGCCCTGGCCTCGGGGGTTGCGGCCCCGGGAGCGGGGGTTGGTCACGTTCATGGGAGCCATTGTAACGAGACGGGCGTTGCACTACAGTCGTAGCGCTACAGCCGTACAGTTATCGAGGAGCATCGATGAAAGTCCACGCCAAGACGCTCGACCCGGTGTTCGCGGAGATGAGCGAGGCCACCGACCGCATGATCTGGGAGGAGATCACCGAGCTGTCCATGCGGGAGAAAATCCTGCTGTCCCTGGTCGGCGACGTCTGCCAACAGACCCTCGGGCTGCCCTTCGAGGCGCACGTGGCGATGGCGTACGAGAACGGGCTGTCCGCCGACGACCTGCGCGAACTCCTGCGCTTCATCGCCTACGACAGCGGCTACCCGGCGGCCCTGTCGGCGCTGGCCCGCCTGGTCGACATCGAACGCGAGCAGGGCCTGCCCGGCCCCACGGGCGACGGGCACCCGATCGACGCCGACGGGCTGACCAGCCCGATCCCCGCGCCGACCCGGCAGGCCGTACGCAATCTCGACCCCGCCTTCGCCGACTACATGGACCTGCAGTCGCGCATGCGCGCGGGGATGCGGCGGTTGACCGTTCGCGAGCGCGCGTTCGCGACCATGACCGTCGACGTGCTCTTCCAGACGCTGGAGGAGAGCTTCCGCGTCCACGTGACGCGGGCCCTGAAGGCGGGCGCCACGCCGGAGGAGGCGCGTGCCGTGGTGCGCTTCTCCGCCCAGTTCGGCCTGACGAAGGCGTGGCGCGGCATGCGGGCGCTGAATGCCCTGTTCACGGAGGCGGGCACGGTCTTCGCCTGATCCGTCCCCGCGAGGTAGGGTGAGTGAATACTCACCTACCGAGAGGGGCGACACTGATGAGACTCGCGGTCTTCGGCGCGACCGGCGGCATCGGCCTGCAGCTCCTGCGCCAGGCCCTCGGTCTCGGCCACGAGGTCACCGCCGTCGTACGCGACGCGTCCCGGCTGCCCGCCGAACTGCGCGGGCGGCTGGACGTCGTCGAGGCCGACGTGATGAACCCCGACGCCATAGTCCCGGCGGTCAAGGGCTGCGGGGCCGTGCTGTCCGCGATGGGCACGCGCGATCGCGGCCCCACCACCGTCCACAGCGCCAGCACCACCTCGATCATCCAGGCCATGACCCAGGCGCAGGCCCGCCGCATGCTGCTGGTCAGCGCCAGCGGCCTGGTCGCCGACGCGGGCGACGGCGTTTTCACCCGGTACGTACTCAAGCCGCTCATCGTGCAACGCCTGTTCCGACACTCCTACACCGACCTGGCCCGGGCCGAGGAGCTGCTGCGCGCCTCCGACCTGGACTGGACCATCGTGCGACCCTCCCGGCTGCTCGACACCGAGCGGCCCGGCCACTACCGGACCGCACGGGACCTCAACATCAGAGGAGGGCTCAGCACCACCCGCGCCGACGTGGCCCACTGCATGCTCGACCTCATCGACGACCCGTCGTCCGTCCGCCACGTCGTCTCGGTCGCCTCTCAGGGGTCGGCGGTGTAGTTGCGCAGCTCCGGCAGTGCCCATGCGACCACGGCCACGGTCACCGTGGTGAGCAGCCCGCCGACGCAGATCACCAGCCGGTGATCGAGGATCGAGGTGGCGGCCCCGTGCAGCAGGTTCGCGAGGTGCGGGCCGCCGAAGAGGACGACGGTGAGCGAGCCCTGGATCCGGCCGCGCATGGAGTCGTGGGTGTGCGCCTGCGTGATGGCGTTGCGGAAGGTGCTCAGCACGAAGTTGACCGCACCGCCGAGGACGAGCGCCACCAGGGCGAGCCACAGCTGGGCGGCCAGCCCGAGGAGCGCCACGGTGATGCCCCACGCCGCGGCGGCCGCCGCCATGAGCGCGGCGTGGCGTCGGGCCCGGGTGAACGTGCCCGACATCAGCCCGGCCGTGACCACCCCGGCCGGATAGGCGGCGTACAGCAGCCCCAGCTCCAGGCCGCCTCCCGCGGGCCCGCCGTAGGTCTGCTGGGCGAGCTCCGGGAACAGGGCCGTCGGCATGCCGAAGACCATCGCAGCGAGGTCCACCAGGAGCACCGCCACCAGCAGCCGGCTGGCCGCCAGATACCGGAACCCGGCCGCCGACCGGCGCTGCGTGGCCGGGTGGGGTCGGGGCGGCAGCGGCGGGAGCTTGACGACCGCCCACACGACGGCCAGCAGCGCGACGGCGTCGAACAGGTACAGCGCACCGAGCCCGACCACCGGTATCAAGGCGCCGGCCAGTACCGGCCCGAGGATCGACCCGGCGTAGCGGGTCAGGGAGCTGAGGCTGTTGGCCGCCGGCAGGAGCTCGACCGGGACCAGGCGGGGCACCACGGCGCCCATCGTGGTCATGATCGCGGCGAAGGACAGTCCCTGGCAGGCGACCAGCACCATCAGGACGGGGACGAAACGTCCGCCCAGCACGGCCTGCGTCCACAAGGCCACGTACGTGAGCGCCAGGCCGCAGTGGGCGGCCAGCAGCACCTTTCGCCGGTCCATGACATCGGCGAGCGCGCCCGCCCCTAACGCCGCCACCACCAGCGCGACGAACGACACCGCCCCCGCCACGCCCACGGCCGCCGAGGAGCCGGTCACCGTGAACAGCTGCGCCGGCACGGCGACCACGCTGAACGAACCACCGACGGCGCAAACCGCCGATGACACCCACAAGCGCCGGTAGGCCGCGATGGCCAGCGGGCGGCGGTCGACGGTGTAGGCGCCGAGTGACCGGGCCGTTGAGGTGATCACCGTCCGGCCTCATCGGCGTCCAGGCTCACCACGTCGGCCACGACGCAGGCGATGTTGTCGGGGGCGCCGGCGGCGTACGCCAGCGCCACCAACTCGTCGAGCACCTGCTGGGGGGCGCCGGGCCCGGTCAGCGCCGCGCGCAGCGCTCCGGCCGGGACGACGGTGGACAGCCCGTCGGAGCACAGCAGGTACCGGTCGCCGGCCGCGGCGGCGTGCAGCGACAGTTCCGGCCGGGCCCCGCCCGTACCGGTCAGCGCTCGTGCGAGCAGCGCGCGCTGCGGATGCGAGGCCGCCTCCTCCACGGTCAACCGGCCCTCGTCGACCAGCCCCTGCACATAGGTGTGGTCATGGGTGATCTGGAACAGCTCGCCGTCCCGCACCAGGTACGCCCGGGTGTCACCGATGTGCACCAGCGCCAGCCGCGACCCCGACCACAGCAGCGCGGTCAACGTGGTCACCGCCTCACCCGACGGCGTCGAGGCGGCGATCTCCCCGATGGCCCGCTCGGCTTCTCCGACCGCCTCGGCGAGCGCGCCGAGCAGGTCCTCGGCCGGTACGGCCAGCGTCTCCAGCGGCTTGAGCGCGTCGACGGCCGCCGCGCTCGCCAGGTCCCCGCCCGAGCCGCCGGCCCCGTCGGCCACCGCCAGCAACCGGGGGCCGGCGTAGGCGGTGTCCTGGTTGCTCGTACGCACCAGGCCCGACTCCGACCGGGCCGCGTAACGGATCCCCAGCATCGTCGCCGTCTCTTCCACGGTGCTTCCCCTCCCCGACAGATAGTCGACGAGGAACGTGGCCAGCTCTCCACGGGCGGCGGTCTCGGCCAGCACCTGCTGCCAGTAGCCGGCGATCTCCTCGGCCGCCGCGCCCGCCGGCAGGTCGCACACCCGCCGGATGCGTGCCAGCGGCATGCCCAGCCGCCGCAGCCAGGCGATCAACCGGGCCCGCTCCAGCTGTCCCGGATCGTAGAACCGGTATCCGGACTCGCCGTCCACCGCGGCCGGTCGCAGCAACCCGAGCTGGTCGTAGAGCCGCAGGGCCTTCGGCGACAACCGCGCGGCCCGAGCGAACGCCCCGATCGTCAGCAGCCGCACCATTCCTCCTCGTCCCGGCCACCGTGGCCGGTACCGACGATGCTGCGGCTTCACCCTAGGGGAAGGTCAACACCGCACTTTCCGGAAACCAGTTCCGCATGCACAGCACGGGCAAGTTGCCAAAACGGAACCACATTCCCTATCTTTATCGGAACACGGTTCCGTTTAATCCAGGAGGAAACGCAGTCATGCAGTACCGCACCTTGGGCCGTACCGGTGTGCAGGTCAGCTCCCTCGTGCTCGGCGCGATGAACTTCGGCAGGATCGGACGCACCACCCAGGACGACGCCACCGCCATCGTCGACGCCGCCCTCGAAGCCGGGATCAACCTCATCGACACCGCCGACATGTACAGCGACGGCGAGTCGGAAGAGATGGTCGGCAAGGCCATCGCCGGCCGCCGCGACGACATCGTGCTGGCCACGAAGGCGAGCCTGCCGATGGGCGAGGAGCGCAACCATCAGGGCGGCTCGCGCCGCTGGCTGGTCACCGAGCTGGACAACAGCCTGCGCCGCCTCGGCGTCGACCACGTCGATCTCTACCAGATCCACCGGTGGGACCCGACGACCAGCGACGAGGAGACGCTGTCGGCCCTGACCGACCTGCAGCGCGCGGGGAAGATCCGCTACTTCGGCTCCTCGACCTTCCCCGCCCACCGCGTCGTCCAGGCCCAATGGGCCGCCCGCGAACACCACCTGAGCCGTTACGTCACCGAGCAGCCCAGCTACTCGATCCTGCAGCGCGGTATCGAGAGCCACGTCCTGCCCGTGACCGAGCAGTACGGGCTCGGCGTGCTGGTGTGGAGCCCGCTGGCCTCGGGCTGGCTGTCGGGCGCGATCCGGCAGGGCCGGGAGATCGCCACCAACCGCTCGGCGTTCATGCCGCGGCGCTTCGACACCTCCATCCCGTCCAACCGCACCAGGCTCGACGCGGTCGAGCGACTGGCGAAGGTCGCCGACGCGGCCGGGCTGACGATGATCCAGCTCGCGCTCGGTTTCGTGACCGCGCACCCGGCCGTGACCAGCGCGATCATCGGCCCCCGCACGCTGGGCCACCTGCGCTCGCACCTCGCCGCCGCCGACACGGTGCTCTCCGCCGACGTGCTCGACGCCATCGACACGATCGTCGCGCCCGGCGTCGACCTGGCCCCGGAGGAGAAGTACGACACTCCGCCTTCCCTGCTCGACCCGTCGCTACGCCGCCGCTGATCGCTCAGGCGGACTCCCACCACACCAGATTGGCGGCCACCTGGGCCACCGGCTCGATGATCTCCCACGCCTCGGCGATCAGCCCGTCGTCCAACCGCCAGATGTCGACGACCGCGATCTCCGGCCCGGCACCGGGGAGCCGGCGTCGCGAGTACATCACGACGTGATCACCCTCGGCCAGCACGTGATGGATCTCGACCTGCATGCCGGCGAGCGGGCCGAGCGCGGCGCGCACGGCGGCGAGCCATTCCGCCTTGGTCGACGAGGTCGGACCCGGCCGGTGATGGACGAAGTCCTCGCTCAGCAACGGCGCGAGCGCATCGACGTCGCCCGTCGCGACCAGTGCCGCCAGCGCCCGCTGGACGATGCTCTTGTTGTCTGTGGTCAGGTTCTGCGTAGTCATGGCGGCAGTGTTTCGACCGTTGCCCACGGTTGTCGATGAACTCGCATTTCATGGCGCCCGGCGCCACGAGGAGTAGCATCGACGGGCATGTACACGGTCGGGGAGCTGTTGCGGCAGTGGCGGCATCGGCGGCGAATCAGCCAGCTCGATCTCGCGATCGCCGCCGACGTCTCGGCTCGTCACGTCAGCCTGGTGGAGACCGGCAAGTCCAACCCGAGCGCCGACATGATCCTCCGGCTCGCGGATCAGCTCGAGGTGCCGTTGCGTGAGCGCAACCGGCTGCTGCTGGCCGCCGGCTTCGCACCCCGCTACGCCGAGCGGCCGCTCGGCGGGGACGCGCTGTCGGCGGCCTGGGGCGCGGTCGAGAGGGTGCTCCGCGCACACGAGCCGTACCCGGCGCTGGTCATCGACCGCCGGTGGAACATCGTGATGACCAACCGCGCTCTCGGCCCGTTCCTCGCGGACGTCGCCCCCGATCTGCTGCGGCCGCCGATCAACATGCTGCGCCTGGGACTGGACCCGCGCGGGCTCGCCCCTCGGATCGTCAATCTGGCCGAGATGCGCGTGGTGCTCCGTACCCGGATCGCGCGTCAGCTCGCCACCGCCCCCGACCCCGAGCTCACCGCGCTCTACGAGGAGCTGCTGGCGCCCGGCTCCGAGGACGCGGGCCACCCCGTCGAGTCCGAGGTCGTGATCCCGATGATCTTCAACTTCGGCGGGCGGGAACTGCGGCTGTTCTCGACCACCACGACGTTCGGCACCCCGATGGACATCACGCTGGACGAGGTCGCGATCGAGTCGTACTACCCGGAGGACGCGGAGAGCGCCGCCTACTTCGAGAACCTCGTCCGTGCTTGACCGGCGCCGTCGCCGACCTGCCTCTGCAGCGCGGTCACGAGGTGGTGGCGTACGGTACCCCGCCGTGCGATGGCACAACTACGCCGAGTGGGCCAAGACAGTCGACTGGGACAGAGTCCTCGCAGGTTAGCTCCCCCGAGCGGGGCCGGTTGACGGCTCATCAGGACGGTGTCGTGACGGTGGGTGCCTGCGGCGTGGAGACCTCCGCGGGCCTGGACCTCACCAGCCACAGGCCGGTGAACGCGGCGCCGGCCAGGGTGACGACGCCGGCCGCGACGAAGGCGCTGTCGAGGCCGGCCTCGAAGGACGCGCCGCCGGCCTCCCGGGTGCGGACGACGGCTCCGAGCACCGCCACGCCGAGCACCGCGCCGATCTGCCGGGTGGTGCTGCTGATGCCCGACGCGAGGCCTCCCTCCTGCGGGCTGACCGCCTGGATGGCGGCGCCGGTCAGCGGGGACATGGTCAGGGCGAACCCGATGCCGACGATGGCCAGCCGCCACCACACGTTCCCGTAGCCGGTGTCCGCGTGCACGAAGCCCAGCGCCAGCAGCCCCAGCCCGGCCAGCGCCAGGCCGATGGTGACCACGATCCGGAAGCCGTACCTGGCCGCGAACCGGCCCGCGAACGGGCTGACGATCACCATGGCGAGCGAGGCGGGCAGGGTCTGCAGGCCGGCCAGTAGAACCGAACTGCCCTGAACGTACACGAAGAACTGGGAGAAGAAGAAGGACGAACCCATGAGCGCGAAACCCACCACGACCATCGCCGTGTTGGACACCGTGAACAGCCGCTGCCGGAACAGCCGCAGCGGCAGCATCGGCGTCGCACCACGTCCTTCGACGACGACGAAGACGGCGAGGATCGCCACCGCGGCGGCGAAGGTGCCCAGGATCACCGGCGAGGTCCAGCCACGGGAGCCGCCCTCGATCAGCCCGAAGGTCAGCGCTCCCACGCCCAGCACGGACAGGACCGTCCCCGGGAGGTCGATCGCCGGCGCGTTCGGATTGCGGGACTCGCTCAGGACGCGCATACCGACCAGCAGCAGGATCGCGCCGATGGGCACGTTGACGAGGAAGATGGCGGGCCAGCCGAAGGCGTCCACCAGGATGCCGCCGGCCAACGGTCCGGCGGCCAGGCCGATCCCGCTGAATCCGGCCCACAGCCCGATCGCCTTGACCCGTTCCTGCGGAACGGGATACGCGGCGGCGAGCAGGGCCAGCGAGGCGGGGCTCAGCGCCGCGGCCCCGATGCCCTGCACCACCCGACCGGCGATCAGCCAGCCGAGCGAGGGTACGACGGAGCACACCACGGACGCGACGGTGAACACCACGACGCCGGCCAGGAACACCCGCTTGCGACCGAAGCGGTCGGCGAAGACGCCGCCGGACAGCAACAGCATGGCGACCAGCAGCACGTAGGCGTCGACGATCCATTGCAGGCCGGTCAGCTGGGTGTGCAGCCGCTGCTGCATGTCGGGCAGCGCCGCGCCGACGATCGTGCTGTCGAGCAGCACCATGAACTGGCCCAGGCAGGCCACTGCGAGTAACGCTGTCCGGTTCGTGCTTCCGTGTGCGGTCAAAGCTGCTCCCTCTCATGGGGCGGATGCTCTGGCACACCATAGTTCGATAATTCCGAAGTGTCGAAGCGTTGTATTGTGGAGGGCATGCGACCGCTACCCCAGCCGGCGCGCGAGTCGTTGACGCTCGCGCCAGTCCTCCACGCGCTCGGCGATCCGGTGCGCCTGGAGCTGGTACGGCGGGCCTGGGACAACCCCGAGTCGACCTGCTCCGCTCTCGCCGACGGCCTGGACGTGCCGCTGTCTACGCTGTCCAACCACTGGCGGATCCTGCGCGAGGCCGGGCTGATCACCATGACCGTCGACGGCCGGCACCGGCGGATCCGGCCGCGCGCCGACGATCTGAGCGACCGCTTCCCGGGCCTGCTCGACCCGATCCTGCGCCTCAGCGCGGCCGACCCGCCGGACGGCGGCCCGCAGTGAATAAGGGAGCAGGCCGTAAGCGAGAATGATCGAGCGTCCCGGGTGCCGTCCGCAGGCCGCCGCCGGCGGGCTGCCCAGGATCCGCGGGTTCGGCGGCCACGAGTGGTCGGAGCCGGGCGGGCGCACCGCCCGGCCGGCCCGGAACTCATCACCTGTCTCGTGACATTTACATCTGTCTGCCACGGGCCCTCACGAGGAGGATCGTTCGCGTAACCGCACCTCAAAGGGAGCAATCATGACCGTCCCACCCGTGGCCAAGACCGTCCGGATCGAGCGCACCTACGCGACCACGCCCGAGCACGTGTGGCGCCTGTGGACCACCAGTGCCGGCATCGAGTCCTGGTGGTCGCCCGACGGCTTCACGGTCAACGTCGGGAAACTGGACCTGCGGCCCGGCGGCGAGCTGATCTACACGATGACCGCGACCGCGCCCGAGCAGATCGCATTCATGGAGGGCGCCGGGCTGCCGCTGAGCACCGAGTCGCGCAAGACCTTCGTCGAGGTGGACGAGCCCACGCGGCTCTCCTACACCTCGCTGGCCGACTTCATCCCAGGGGTGGAGCCGTACGACTTCCTCACCGTGGTCGAGATCCAGTCCACCGGCGACGGCGTCCACGTCGTCATGACCATGGACGCGATGCACGACGAGGAGTGGACCCAGCGCCTGACGGCCGGCCGCGGCAACGAGCTGGACAACCTCGGCCGGGTCAGCGACGCCGGAGAAGTCTGATCCCCTCACGCTCGTGGTGCGCATCGTCTCTCCCTTGAACGGTCACGACACCGTTGCTCTAGCCCCCCGCCTGCGCCGCCGCGCGATCGGAGCGGATCCAGGTCGCCGCCATGCCGGCCCGTCCAGGACGCCCACCCGCGCCGGATCCGGCACCCGGCCGCGGCCTCTACTCTGGTCAGCCAGGACGCGAGGACGGGCGGTGGGAGGATTGGCGGAGCTGTGGCGATCCGACCGCATCGTCCGGCTGGCGCCGGTCGGCGCGGTCGCCTGCAGTGCTCTGCTGCCGGTGGTGCAGGTGATGCTGGCGTTCGGCTACATGGGCAACGACACCCGCACGGGGCTGTGGAGCCTCGCGGCGGTGGTGACGTACCTGCCGCTGCACCTGCGCCACGTCTGGTACGCGGCGCACGCGCGGCGGCCACCGGCCGGCGTCTGGACGTTCGCCGTGATGGCCGCCGTCATCCTCGGCGCCACTCCCTTGGCCGGGAACATGTGGCCGCGGTCGTACGCGGCCCTGGTGGTGTCGGCGCTGCTGGTGCTGCCGGCGCCGTGGTCGTACATCGTGTACGTGACGGTGGCGGCCGCGGCGGCGCCGATCGCCTACGCGCTGGGGCTGCCGTGGACGACGGCGCCGTGGCTGCTGTTCTCGGTGCTGGGCGGGAGCGCGGCGCTGCTGCTGCTGGTCTGGCTCCCCGCCGCGCTGACGCGGCTGCGGACGGCCAGGGAACTGCTTGCCCAGCAGGCGGTGGCACAGGAACGCCGCCGCCTCGACGACGACCTGCGCCGGAGCCTCGGCCGCGCGCTGGAGTCGATCGCGGCGCGCGGCGAACAGGCCGGGCGCAGGCTCGGGGGAGCCGCGCCCGAGGATCTGTCGGACGAGCTGGCCGCGCTCGCCGACGACTCCAGACGTACGCTCGCCGACGCCAGGCAACGCGTACGCGGCTACCGTCAGCCGTCGTTGCGCGCCGAGCTGGAGACCGCCGCGACCCTGCTGGCCGCGGCCGGCATCGAGACCCGCCTCGAACTTCCACGCGGCGGCGTCCCCGACGCCATCGCCCCGCAGTCCCGGGCCGCGCTGCGCGCGACGGTCACCCGGCTGCTGCGCGCCGACGCCGTACCCTCCTGCACGATCACGGTGACCTCCACGGACGGCCGCCTACGGCTGGAGCTGCGCACCGGCGAGGCCACCGAGACGATCGAGATACCGGCATGACCGCGTCCATCCCGCCCCGCTGGGTGCTGCGGCACCCGCACTGGCCGCTGATCGCCCTGCACGTGCCGCTGACCCTGCAGGTGCCGGTCTACACGATCCTCGGCATGGACGGCCCGCCCGGCAACCCGGTCGCCGCGATCCTGGGGGCCGCCGCGGCCGGCGCGATCCAGCTGCGGCACAGCCTCGCGGCGGCCCGGGGCGAGCGTCCCGCGGGCTGGCCCTGGAGCCTCGCGGCGCTGGTGCTGCTCGCGGACCTGCCGATCTGGTGGCTCGGCTCCAACTGGGAAGCCCTCGGGATCTTCGCGCTCGCCTCGATGATGACCTTGCTGCGCGGGGGGTGGGTGCTGGCGGTGGCCGCCACGCTGCAGTTGACGGCCAACGCCACCAGGGAGGTGCTGACGATGCTGCAGAGCCAGAGCACGATCCCGCAGGCTCTCCTCCTCGGCCTGTATGCGGTGGTCGTCACCGGCCTGTACGCCGCGGCCCTGGTCGGTGGCGCCCGGCTGGTCCGGCTGCTGAACGAGCTGGACGCCGCCCGTACCGAGCTGGCCGCGACCGCCGTCGGCGAGGAGCGGATCCGGGTCTCGCGCGACCTGCACGACCTGCTCGGCCAGAGCCTGTCGGCGATCGCCCTCAAGGGCGACCTGGCGCTGCGGCTGCTCACCAGGGACGCCGTCGCCGCCCGCGCCGAGATCGAGAGCCTGACCGGCGTGGCCCGCGACGCGCTGCACGACGTACGCGCGATCACGCGGGACCAGCACGCCGTGTCGCTGCGTACGGAGATCGACGGGGCCGCGGCCCTGCTCGGCGCCGCAGGCGTGGAGACCCGGCTCGACATGGCCGACCTGCGGTCGCTGCCCGGGTCCGCGCAGAGCGCCCTGGCCTGGGCCGTCAGAGAGGGCACCACGAACCTGCTGCGCCACAGCGAGGCCGGCTCCTGCACCATCACGCTTTCCCGGCAGCACGGGAGAATACGGCTGGAGATCGTCAACGACGGCGTCCGCGGCGCCGCCGGCCTTGGGAGCGGCTCCGGGCTCGCCGGGGTGGCCGAGCGGGCCGAAGCCGTGTCCGGCTCGTCCGAGGCCGGTGTCCGTGATGGCCGGTTCCGGCTGTCGGTCGAGGTTCCCGAGGAGGTCGCGTGATCCGCGTGCTGATCGCCGAGGACATGCACATGATCAGGTCCGCGCTGGTCGCGTTGCTGTCGCTGGAGGACGACATGGAGGTGGTCGCCGAGATCGAGCGCGGGGACGAGGTGCTGGACGCCGCGCTGCGGGTACGCCCCGACGTCGCGGTGCTGGACATCGACATGCCGGGCCTGGACGGGCTGTCGGCGGCCGAGCAACTGTCCGCGCGGGTTCCCGACTGCCGCACTCTCGTGCTCACGGGGCTCAGCCAGCCGGGCAACCTGCTGCGCGCGCTGAAGGTGCACGTCAAGGGCTTCATCGTGAAGGACGCCCCGGCGCAGACCCTCACGGACGGGATCAGGCGCATCGCGGCGGGGGAGCGGGTGATCGACCCCGAGCTCGTCGCCGCCGCTCTCGAGACCGGCAGCAGCCCGCTGACGGCCCGCGAGACCGAGGTGCTGCGCGCCGCGGCGAGCGGCAACCGCGTCGCCCAGATCGCCACCCAGCTCTCGCTCTCGCAGGCCACGGTGCGCAACTACCTGTCGAACGCGATCAGCAAGGTGGGCGGGCGCAACCGCATCGACGCCATCCGCATATCTCGCGACGCCGGCTGGCTCTAGACATGTCAGTGCTCGGTCTGTCAGCGGTCGGGGGTGAGGAGGGGTTTGACGTCCAGGATCGGGGTCGCGTCGAGGGCTTCGAGGTTGCGGACGTGGACGCGCGTGCCGTCGATGGCGAGGATGTGGACGACGTGCAGGCCGATCGGGTTGGGACGGTCGGGCGCGCGGGTGGCGAAGACGCCGGAGAGCGGCCGGGTGGTCTCGCCGCGCGGGTGAACGGTGAGCCTCTCGCGGTCGGCGCGGTCGAGCCAGGTGAGCAGCAGGACGTCGGCACCCGGGGCCAGGCCGTCCAGGGCGGGGGCGTACCGATCGTCGAGGACGAGCCAGGCCTCGGGCGCTCCCTCGTCGGGCTGCCGGGGCGCCGCCGCCCGATCGGTCAGCGTCGACTCGACGCGCCCGATCGGGCGCAGCGTGTATTCGGTCAAGGTCCTGGATCCTCTCACTCGGTCTCGGCCGCGGACGCCTGCTCGATCGGGAAGAAAACCGGGCTGAGCAGGTATTGCGCGCGATCCGGCGTCGGCTCGTTGGCCAGCAGGGGCAGGATCACGCGCCGCAGCTCGATGATCATATTCTCCAGTTCGTCGCGGTTGAGCCAGACGGCGTGCTGCCGGTAGCCGACCAGGTCCGCGGCCGGCTCGGCGCTGTCGCGATCGAGGTAGGCGTTGAACTCGGCCACCAGCACGGCCATCGACGTGGCGAACACGCGCCGGTGGTCGTCGGCCGACAGCGCCGCCGCCGCGTCGGCGTCCACGATGACCCGGTCAAGGCGTAGCCGGTAGCGGCGTTCCACCGCGCCGCGCACGCGCCGCTCGTCGGCCACCTCCAGGATTCCGTTGGCCGCGAGCAGGTCGACGTGCCGGTAGATCATGGCCTTCGAGCTGTCGGGGATGCGGGCGCACAGTTGAGCGGTGGTGAGTTCGCGCCCTCCGCGCATCGCGTGCACGATCCGCAGCCGTACCGGATGCGCCAGCAGTTCCAGGGTGTCCACCTCGCAACGGTCTCATGCCGTGCCACCATTACACAAACACGAGAACGGTGGCTGCTTCTAGTGCGGGAACGCCTTCGGCGGGCGGGGCGTCACCTCGTCGCGGAACGCCTCGATGACGGAGTGGACCTGGCGCATGAGCACGGTGTCCCGGAGCCGGTCCAGGTAGAGCGAGCGCCGGGCCAGCGCGTCGAGGTCCACGGCGAAGTAGATGGCCATCAGTGGATTGACGAACAGTTCGCTGCCCTTGGTCCTGTCGGTGAAGCGCACATCCCCGAACTCGCCGCGTACGGCCGCCGCGATCGAGCCGTTCACGATGCTCGGGTACGCCGGCAACTCGGCCTGGGCGTGGGCGACGGCGTCGAGGTAGAGCGCGCCCGCCTTCGTGGACCTGGAGACGGAGAACGCGCCCAGGTAGGCGCCGTCGCGCTCCAGGGCGGCCAGGTTCTCCAGGACCTGTGCGTGGTTGACGCCGTGATAGGCGTCCACCCCGAAGCCCAGGCAGGCCACGATCTTCTCGGGGACGTCGAGGGCGTGGGCGGCGGCCAGGCTCGTCATGTCGTCGGCCGGCGTGCCGAGGCCGGCCTCGTCGCCGCGCATGAGGATGTCGGTGCCGCCGTCCACCAGGACGACCGCGTCCAGGTCGAGGTGCGCGGCGAGCTTGGCGTACGCGGCCTGCAGCGGGCGGACGCCGACCTTGGGGAAGGCGTACACGGTCGACGGCTGGCCGTGCATGGCCAGCCAGCGGGCCAGGCAGCCCTCGGGGAAGTACCAGTCGCGGGCCTCGGTGTCCGGGCGTATCTCCGCGACGTCCTCGAACAGCCAGACGTCGAGATCGAGGGCGTCGAGGTGGCTGAACGACAGGTTCGCCAGGTGCACCTCCTTGCCGGCCTCCCGGAGGGTCAGGGCGAGGGGTAACCCGGCGTACACGTCGGAACCTCCGCCTGCGCCGGCGACGAGGATCCGGCTGCAACGCTCAAGCCGGGCGGACAGGGGCGATCCGAACATGCATCACATCTTGCACTGTGGACAGCACGATCATCGCTCGCGCTGCAGGCGTCGGCCCGGGGTTCGGGGCCGTTCATCAGCGGGCGCTGCGATCAATGTGGCAGAGTGCGGGGCATGAAGCCCGATTTGCGTCTCGACGTTCCGGCGGACTTCGACGACTCCGATGCCGACTCCCAAGTCCATCCGATGGCCAGGTTGCTGTTCCCCGCACGGACCGCCGCGGAAGCGTTCGGCAAGGCCCAGGAGTGGGTGGGGGCTCACAACGTATTTCTGGTGGACGTCTCGTGGGACTACGCGACCGGTGAGGCAGAACCGTACGTCCTGAGCATCTACTTCGTCTTCGAGGACGAATCCGAGCCGGCGTGAGCCACGGCCCGGCGCGGGCGGTGGCGAAGTGAAGGCTGATCGGTAACCACAGCGAGCGGGTCGCGACGTAGGCGGCGGCCGTCATGGTTCCTCCCGTCAGGGCGAGCGAGAGCGTCCCCCACAGCGTGGCGTTGACGTTGACCAGATGCGTCGCGCCGAACAGCACGGCGGACACGACCAGGGCGATCACGGTGCCGGTATGTTCCTTTCCGCAGTGATCCTGCGGCAGAAGGGAGGCTAGGGAACGGAGCGGGCCATGCCATCCCACCGGAAGGGACATTCGGGATGGCTCTCACGGGGGATGGGACGAATTCAGGGTGAGGTCCGAGGGAGGGCGAGGGCCAGGATGGCTCCGCCGTGAGGGGCGTTGGCAGCGGTGAGGGTGCCGCCGTGCAGGCGCGCGTTCTCGGCGGCGATGGCCAGGCCCAGACCGCTGCCCTCGGTACGGGTACGGGCGGCGTCGCCTTTGGTGAACCGGTCGAAGACGTGGGGCAGAAGGTCGGCGGGGATGCCGGGCCCGTCGTCGGAGACGGTGACGACGATCCGGTCGGCACCGTACTGGACCTGGATGAGGACCGACACCGCCGGGCCGCCGTGCCGCAGCGCGTTGCCGACGAGGTTGGCGAGGATGACATCGACCCGGCGCGGGTCGAGGCGGACGCGCAGGCCCGGGGGGATGTCGGTGCGGACCCGATCGTGCCAGTGCCGCAGATCGAGCGTCTTGGCGATGAGCTCGCCCAGGTCGACCTCGTCGAGATTCAGTACGGCGGCGCCGGCGTCGAAGCGGGACACCTCGATCAGGTCCTCGACGAGGCGGGTGAGCTTGCGCGTCTCGTCGGAGACCAGCTGCAGCGCCTCGGCGGTGAGCGGCGCGAGGCGGCCGGAGGCGGCGTCTGCGTCGAGGACTCCGGTGACAGCGCTCATGGCCGCCAGCGGCGTACGCAGCTCGTGGGAGACGTCGGCGGCGAACCGGCGCGCCCGCGCTTCCATGTCGCGCAGTGCGGCCGCGTCGGCCTGGAGCGTGGCCGCCATGGTGTTGAAGGTGCGGCCGAGGTCGGCGAGTTCGTCGTCGCCGGTGACGCTCACGCGGGTGTCCAGGCTGCCTCCCGCCATCTGTTCCGCGGCCGTGCGCAGCCGCCGTACCGGTCGCAGCAGTCTGCGCGCGGCCAGCAGCGCGGGGACGATGGAGGCCAGAGCGACGGGGAGGGCTCCGGCGCGGGCGGCGGCCGCCAGGCTGTCCACGTCCTGCTGCTGGGAGGCCAGGGAGAGGGAGGCGTAGACGACGAGCGGCGGGGAGTCGTGCGGGCGTGCGGCGGCGGTGACGGGAAGGGCCACGGCCAGCCAGGGCGTCCGGGCGTGGTGGAAGCGCTGGGCCAGCGCGGTGCGCGCCGAGGCCGCCTGGTCGCGCAGCTGCGCGGGCAGCGGCGGCACCTGCTTCCCGGCGGCGATGAGCGGGCCGCCACGATAGGACAGCGCGGTGTGCCGGCCCCGCGTGCCCATCGCCAGGTCCAGCTGCCGGGCCAGCTTGCGCAGATCCGCCTCGGCGGGGTCGGCGGGCAGGTCGGGCGTCCGGGAGGTGAGGTTGGCGCGTAGTTCCTGCAGGACGTCGGCCTGGACGCGTTCGACGATCGCGGTGCGGCCCTGCCGGTAGGTGATCGTGGCGGCGGTCAGCGCGCTGATCGTGGAGACCAGGAGGAACACCAGGACCAGCTGGGCTCTCAGGCCGCGGGCGCGGGCGAAGCGGATCACAGCGGCCCGAACCGGTAACCGAAGCCGCGCACGGTCTGGATGTAGCGGGGGTTGCGAGGGTCGTTCTCGATCTTGGCTCGCAGCCGCATCACGCACGCGTCGACCAGCCGGTAGTCGCCGTGGAAGCTGTGCTCCCAGACCTGTTCCAGGAGTTGCTGGCGGCTGAAGGTCTGCTCGGGCGCGGCCGTCAGGAACAGCAGCAGCTTCAGCTCCGTCGGCGCCAGCGCGAGCTGCTCGCCGTGCTTGAGCACGCGCAGGGCGACCCGGTCGACGAACAGGTCGCCGTGGGTGGTGCGCGCCTGGTCGGAGGAGGCGGGCTGGGTGGTACGGCGCAGCACCGCGCGCATGCGGGCCTCGATGACCTCGCTGCTGGCCGGCTTGATCACGTAGTCGTCGGCGCCGGCTTCCAGGCCCACGACGACGTCCACGTCATCGTCGCGGGCTGACAGGATCACGATGGGCACCTGGCTGAAGGCGCGGATGCGGCGGCAGGTCTCCAGGCCGCTCATGCCGGGCAGCATGAGGTCGAGCAGGACGATGTCGGGCGCGCTCGCGATGAGTTCGGCCAGTCCTTCCTCGCCGGTCGAGACGAGCAGGGTCTCGTGGCCCCTGTGGCGCAGGCCGAGGCTCACGCCGCGGCGTACGGCCGGGTCGTCTTCTATCACCAGGACGCGGGTCATGAGGAGGCTCCCTGGTGGGCCGGGACGGCCGACCCGCTCTCGTCGCACCTGACGGGCCAGGGCGGGCCCGGCATGCCGGGCTCGAACACCTCGATCACCGGGTCGTCGCCGACGTCCGGGGCCTCAGCGGCCGTACAGACCAGCTGGCTCACCGCAGCCGGGCGCAGGTCACGCACCAGCCACGGCAGATGCAGCTGTACGCGGCCCTTGGCCGTCCTGGCGCGGACCGGACGTGGCGCCGAGGGCAGTTGCGTGATCAGCCCCCGTGCCCGCTCGGCCGCCGTGGGGCCGTCGAGCAGCGCGTCCATGGCCTGTTGCACCCGGGCGGCGGCCGATGCCGGCCGGGAGACCGGCCAGGTGCCCTGGGGCGTGACGAAGTACACCCGCAGTGAACTACCGAGGTCTTCGGTCAGGCCGCCTTGGACCAAGTCACCGGCGGAGCGCACATCGGTGTCGCTGATTCCACAACCCGCCAGCGTCGCCGCGGCGACCAGGCCGGCCGCCACGTGGCATAAGACCCTCGGCATGTGTCCGTTCCCCCGTTTCCTGGCGCGAACCGTCCTGTCATGGCTGGCTGAGCCTGCTCACGTCGACCGTCCCGGCGCCGGGCCGCGGCCGCGGTATCGCCGCCCACAGCGCCGCCGCCATGACCGCCGCGGCGGCCAGTGCCGCCCATCCGCGCCGCCCGGTGGCCCAGCCGGTGCGCAGCCGTATCGGATCTTCGACGGTGGCCTTCGAGACTACCGCAGCCAGCAGTGACAGCCCGGCCGCGATGATCGTCCAGCCCCAGCCGCCGAACCCGGCCACCGGCCGGGGCAGCAGCAGGTAGACCGGCCAGTGCCACAGGTACAGGCTGTAGGACAGCTCGCCCAGCCGGCGCGGCACGGTGCTGCCGATCACCCGACCCGCCAGGCCGTCCGGTGCGTTGGCCAGGAGCGCGATCAGCGCAGCGCCGGCCAGGGAGTGTGCGAACATCCCGCCCTGGAACAGGCCGGGGGCCTTTTCCCCGCCGGTCAACAGCCATGAGGCCGACAGTCCGCACAGCAGCAGGACGCAGAGCACGTCCACGGCGGTACGTGACAGGCCGGCCACCGCGTTCCGGATGGGCGCCGTGGCGGCGGCCGCGCCGAGGAGCAGGGAGAAGGCCCGGGTGTCGGTGCCCTCGTAGGCGCGGGTGGTGTCCACGGCCGCCCCGAGCCTGATCATGAGCAGAAGTGAGACGAGCGCGCCGGCCACCGCGACGAGCGCCACCCGCCGGTGCCCGCCGGGCCCTCTCCCGGCCACTGCCAGCATCAGAGGCCAGGCCAGGTAGAACTGCCATTCGACGCCGATGCTCCACAGGTGGGCGAACAGGCGGGTGCCGGAGGCGTTCCAGTAGCCGATCCGCTCGCCGATGTAGTGCCAGTTCACGCTCTGGGCGGCCACCCACGGCGCGTCCTGGAGGGCGTACCTCAGCAGGTCCGGCCTGGCGAACGCCCAGGCCAGCAGCAGGGTTGAGGTGACCATGAAGGTCAGCGCGGGCAGCAGACGGCGGGCCCTGCGCTCCCAGAAGGCCGCCAGGCGGAGACCGCCGTTCCTGCCGAGCTCCTCCAGCAGCAGGCCGGTGATCAGAAAGCCGGACAGGACGAAGAACAGGTCGACGCCCAGGAACCCGCCGCGCAGGTGCCCGGCGTGAAACAGCAGGACCGCGGCGACAGCGAGCCCGCGCAGCCCGTCGAGCGCGCCGACATGCGCGCGACGCGGGGCCGACGTCGTCGGTCCCATCAGCCGCAGCCGAGTTTGGCGAAGCGCTCGTCGCCGGTCCACGGCCCGGTGGCCCAGACGCCGGGGGCGGCCGGGGTGAAGCCGGCCAACTCGCCGAGCTGCTTGGCGAACCAGGTGGCGAAGGCCGCCGAGCCCTGCTGGCAGGAGTGGACGCCGTCCTTGGCGCGCTGGGCCTTGGCGGCGGCGTAGTCGCTTCCCCACAGCGCGGAGGCGTCCAGGTAGCGAACGTGCGTGGCCTTGGCGGCCATCGCCGGCGCGGTCTTGATCGCGTTCTCGTGGGGCTTGTAGAAATCGTCGATCTTGAACGGCGGCGCGGACACCAGTACGAGCTCGGCACCGGCGTCCGCGGCCGTTCGGGAGAGCTTCTGGTAGGCCGACAGCTGTTGGCGGGCGGTGCCCCAGTCGTAGGTGGTGATCTGGTAGGCGATCACCGTCGGCCGGAAGGAGGCGAGGTTCTCCTTCAGCGTCTTCCAGGTGTCCCTGGCCGCCATGGCCGTCACCTCGTGGTCACCGGCGACGACGTTGCCGCCGCCGTCGGACGTGGCGTTCTTGAACGCCACGCCCGCGGCCTTCAACGCCGCCTCCAGCGCCGGGGCCTGCGCGCCCGCGATGGAGTCACCCATCCAGAGCACCTTGACGCCGGTGGCGGTCTGCTGGGTCGCCGCGCCGGGGGAGGTCGCGGACGCGCCGCAACCCGCGAGTGTGAGCCCGGTCGCGACAGCCAGGATCAGGCCGGTGTACCCGTGGTGGAACCGGCGAGAGAGGTTCGTCGATCGCATGGCCAGCAGGCAATCAGACGAATTCGGAGCTCAGCCGGGTTGTCATCGTTTCATCACACGATGCGGGATCGGCCGTCACGAAGGCCGGGCGGGCGCGCCAAGGGTGCTGTCGTCAAGCGGCCGGCTCACACCGCCGGTGGGACCCAGGGTTGAAGGGTCTCCGGGTCGAACGGCATGGAGATGTGTTCGTGGGTGATCAGCCACTTGCCGCTGGCCCGGCGGCAGCAGACCGTCGATCGTACCCACATCACGCGATCAGACCCGTCCTTCAGGTTTCCGGTGTCCAGGTGGAGCATGTGCGCGAACGCGACGTCTCCGCTGGTGGCGATGTTGAGTTCGTGCGTTTCCAGTCCGATGGGGCCGTCATATTCGTCGAACCACCGTACGAAATTACGGCGGACTTCGTCGGACCCCGCGAACTGGAGCGGGGGAACGACATCGTAATAAATGATGTCGGGAGAATAGTGGGACATGAGCCGGTCAATGTCCTTTGCCTGGCAGGCATCGACTCGACCTTCCAGGAAGGCCAGAAATTCGGCATCGTTCGTAGTCATTGCATCCTCCGTTCAAGGAATGTGTGGTGTCAGGCGGCGCGGCCGGCCTTGAGCGAGGCGGCGGTGTCGACGATTCGGCGGGCCTGGTAGCGGGCCGCGTCCAAGGGCACGTCGCCGGGTGCGCCGTCGCCGGCCACGTGGGAGGTGCCGTACGGGTTGCCTGACTGGAACTGGATGGGGTCGGTGTAGCCGGGAGGCACGATGATGCCGCCCCAGTGGTAGAACGTGTTCCCCAGCGCCAGGATGGTGGATTCCTGCCCGCCATGGGCGGTGTTGGAGGCGGTGAAAGCCGAGTACACCTTGTTGGCGAGCAAGCCCTGGAACCACAGGGGCCCGGTGGTGTCGATGAACGCCCTGAGCTGGCTGGCCGGGTTGCCGAAGCGGGTGGGGGTACCGAACAGCACCGCGTCGGCCCACTCCAGGTCGTCGAGGACGGCCTGGACGACGTCGGCGGTGTCCTGAATGTGCCGGCCCCAGGCCGGATTGGCGCTGATCGCCTCCGGCGGAGCCGTTTCGGCGACCTTGCGCAGTCGCACATTGGCACCGGCCTTTTCCGCGCCTTCGGCGGCGGCTCGCGCCAAGGCATGCACGGTGCCGGTGGCACTGTAGTAAATGATCGCGAGGTTGACGGATTCCATGGTCAGTTTCCTTTCGCAATGTTCGTCTCAGGAGTTTGACGACGGAGCCGTGCGAAATGTCAGGCGGACGTCTTTGCCGAGCGCTTCGCGTGCGGGTTCATCGCCGCGCGCGTCAGGCCGTCCAGGGCCGGAGCTTGTTGGGGTTGCGTACGGCCCACAGGTGCTTGATCCGCTCGCCGGCGACGTCGAACGCCATGACCACCACGGTCTCCCCGTCCTGCTGGGCCGCCAGGCCGGGCTGACCGTTGACCGTACGCTCCAGGAACACGAGGTCGGGTGCCAGGCCGGCGACCTCGACCAGGTAGCGCGCGATCCGTTCGGCGCCCTCGACCGGCTCCAGCATGGCGGTGACCAGGCCGCCGCCGTCGGCGATCGCCGTGGCGTCGGGGTCGAGGAGGTCGACGAGGGCTCTGATGTCCTTGGCCTCCCATGCCTGCTTGAAGTCCCTGACGACGTCGGCCTGCCGGGCCTCCGACGTCACGGGCGTCTGTGACTCGCGGATGCGGCGGCGCGCGGAGGAGGCGAGCTGGCGGCAGGCCGCCGGGGTACGGCCGACGACCTCGGCCACTTCGGCGAAGGAGTAGCGGAAGACGTCGTGCAGGACGAACGCGACGCGCTCGGCCGGGGTCATCGCTTCGAGCACCACGAGGAACGCCATGGTGACCGACTCGTCGAGGGTGATCCGGTCGGCGGGGTCGCCCGGCCGCGCGCCGGTCCACTCCGTACGGTCGGGCAGCGGCTCGGGAACCCATTCGCCCACGTAGCTCTCGCGGCGGACCCGGGCCGAGCCGAGCAGGTCCAGGCAGATGCGGCCGGCGACCTTGGTCAGCCAGGCGCCGGGGCTCTCGATGGCCTCCTGCTGCCGCGGGGTCATGGCGTACCAGCGGGTGTAGGTCTCTTGCACGACGTCCTCGGCGTCGGCCAGCGAGCCGAGCAGCCGGTAGGCGAGATTGATCAGCCGACGCCGCTCGCTCATGATCGCGCTCAGGCTCGGATCGCGCCGGTTGTCTCCTGGCTCTGATCGGGTGGTCATGATATGTCGTCTTTCCTTGTCGCAATCGCTCTCACCACTACGACGAGACAGCGCCGTGGAATGTGAGGTCTCGCCGCGCCGTGTCGTCGTAGCAGGGTGGTCACGGCTCTCAGCAGAGTCACATGGTCCAGCCCCAGGGGGACCATCGCGCTCGGGATCAACCGAGGCTGGGTGGGTGAGGAGATCGCGGGCGCGGCCTTGCCGATGAGCGCGCGGCTGTTCTTAATCCAGGTCGGACATGTCGAGTACGAAACGGTAGCGGACGTCGTTGCGGCGGAGGCGGTCGAGGACCTCGTTCACCCGCGCAGAGGAGAGCAGTTCGATCTCGGCGGTGATGCCCCTGTCAGCGCAGAAGTCCAGCATGGCGGCGGTCGCAGGCCGCCCGCCGCTGCCCGCGGAGCTGAGCTTCTTGCGCCCCACGAGCAGGTCCATGGCCTCCACGGTGAGCGATCCGAGATGTCCAAGGTGGCTGAGGGTGCCGTCCATGGCGACCAGCCGCAGATACGGGCCGAGGTCGTGCGGGGTGGAGATGGTGTCGATGACGACGTCGAACGTGTCTCGGGCCTCGGCCATCTGTTCCGGATCCGTGGACACGATGAACCCGTGGGCGCCGAACCGGCGCGCGTCGTCGGCCTTGTCGGGGGAGCGGCTGATGACCGACGTCGTGGCGCCGAGGGCCACGGCCATCTTGACCGCGAGATGCCCCAGGCCGCCCAGGCCTGCCACGGCGACGCGGCTGCCGGGCCCCACCCCCAGAGTGTGCAGGGGCTCCCAGACGGTGATGCCGGCGCAGAGCAGCGGGGCGGCGCCGGCCGGGTCCAGGCCAGGGGGCAGCGGGTAGACGAACCGGTCCCGGACGACGTACTCGCGGGAGTACCCGCCCAGGGTGGTCGATCCGTCCTGCCGGTCGCTGCCGCCGTAGGTCAGGGTCGGGAAGGCGTGACAGAAGTTCTCCTGGCCGGCCCGGCACATGGCGCACTCGCCGCAGGAATCGATGATGTTGCCGACGGCGACCCGGTCGCCGGCGGAGAAGCGGGTGACCGCGGGCCCCGTCTCGGTCACCACGCCGGTGAACTCGTGCCCCGGAACCAAGGGTTGCCCGGCTTCGTCGTCGTGGTCGCGGAGCGCATGCAGGTCGCTGTGGCAGACGCCGCAGTAGTCGATCTGGACCGCGAGGTCGTCGGGGCGCAGGTCGCGACGCCGCAACGGTGTGCGCCGCAGACTCGCCGTCGCGCCGTCCGCCTGCCATCCGGTCGTGGTCCGCACCGCGGTTCTCCTTAAAACAGACTGTTCGGTTTATTGGAGTGTAGGCACGGTGTCGCGCGCTCGGCAAACCAACTGTTCTGTTTGGTAAGGTCATCAGCATGGCGGACCAGCCCCTGACCTCGCGCGGAGCCGCGACCTACCAGCGCATTCTTGATGCGGCGACCCGGGAGTTCGCCCAGTACGGCATCGCCGGGGCGCGGATCGAGCGGATCGTGTCCGCTGCGAACACCAACAAGGCCCAGCTCTACGCCTATTTCGGCAACAAGGACAAGCTCTTCGACGCGATCTTCTTCGCCTCGCTGGAGCGGATCGTGAATGTCGTCCCGATCGACGCCGCCGACCTCGCAGACTGGGCCGTACGCCTCTACGACGAGTACCTCCGCCGTCCCGACCTCATCCGGTTGGCCACCTGGGCGCGCCTGGAACGCCGGCCGGCCGGCCACCTCGTGGAGGAGCACGACCGGCTCGACGATCGCAAGCTGAGTGCCATCGCCGAGGCCCAAGCCGCCGGGCGAGTGCGCCAGGGAGACCCGTTCGACGTGATGGCCATGGTCATCGCCATGTCCATGGCCTGGTCGCCGGTCAGCAACGTCTATGCGGCGACCGCCGAGGAACCCTCCGACGTCCACGAACAGCGCCGCACCCTGCTCCGCGAATGCGTCCGACGCGCAGTCGCGGCCGATTGAGACTCCCGGAGCGGTCCTGTTACCTTCTCCCATCGGCACTCGTCATAAGTGCGACGACCGAATACGAACGGTCGTCGCACCAACGAGTGAAGTGAGAACAAGATGCTGAACAACATCATGTACGTGACGGTCTACGTCACCGATCAGGACCGCGCGCTGGAGTTCTACACCGAGGGACTCGGCCTGGAAAAGCGGATCGACTTCCGGGGGCCCGACGGACGTTTCCTCACCGTCGGCGTTCCCGACAGCCCGGTGCAGATCCTCCTGTGGTCGCATGCGGCGGCCGCGGGCCAGCCGGGCGACGTGGGCCAGGATGGCGCGCCCGGTCCGCTGATCCTCGAATCCGATGATCTGCGGAAGGATTTCGAGATCCTGCGCCGGCGCGGCGTCACTTTCGAAGAGTCCGAACCCGTGGACTATCCGTTCGGGGTCCGTATCGAGGCGGTGGACCCGGACGGCAACCGGGTCTCGCTCCGTCAGCAGCGAAAGCCGTGACCGCCCACCCGTCCGGCCTCGTGACCGAGGCGTTCGAAGCCCAGCGCGATCGGCTGCGCGCCGTCGCGTACCGCGTGCTGGGCTCGCACGCCGACGCCGAGGACGTGGTCCAGGAAGCCTGGATGCGTCTCGTCCGCCAGGACGAGACGACCATCGGCAACCTGGCGGGCTGGCTGACCACCGTGGTCGGCCGCATCAGCCTGGACCTCCTGAGATCCCGCCAGGCCCACCCCGAAACCGCGTACGGGCACGAGCATGCGGACCTCGTGGTGACGCCTCACGACGACCCCGCGCCGGACGAGCAGGCGGCGCTGGCCGATTCGGTCGGCCTCGCCCTGCTCGTCGTGCTCGACTCGCTCACGCCGGGCGAGCGCCTGGCGTTCGTCCTGCACGACATGTTCGCGGTCCCGTTCCACGAAATCGGCCAGATCCTGGGCAAATCCGCCGACGCCACCAAGATGCTCGCCAGCCGCGCCCGCCGCAAGGTCCAAGCCACGGACCGGCCGGCGGGCCCCGGCCGCGAGCACCGAGAGGTCGTCCACGCATTCCGCGCAGCCGCCCTCGGCGGCGACTTCGAAGCGCTCCTGCGGGTCCTCGACCCGAACGTGAAGCTGACCGTCGACACCCCCGGCGGCGTGGTGGTCACCCTCGGCGCCACCGAGGTCGCCGCCGGTGCCCGCATGTTCTCCGGCGAGGCCGCCCGCCATCGACCCGTGCTGGTCAACGGCATCCCCGGCCACATGTCCTGGCGCTCCGACGGAACCCCTCTCTCCGTCATCGCCTTCACCGTCGCCGAAGGCCGGATCACCAGCATCCACATCGTCGTCGACCCGGCCAAACTCGCCTCGATCCAGCTGCCCGCCCCGGCCTGAGCCGGTGTCGTCAGGCTCGGCCCGTGCATGTGCGACCCGGGCCGAGCCTGAGCGCGTCTTTACGCTCCTTATAATGAATATATGATGCGTAAAACGCCGACGTCGCGGCGCAAGCCACGGGAGGGAAGCACGTGAAGCTCGTGATCTTCGGGGCCAACGGCCCGACGGGGCGGCTCGCCACCGCCCAGGCACTGGCCGAGGGCCACGCCGTCACCGCCGTCACCCGGCATCCGGAGGCGTTCCCCCTCGGCGATCCCGCGCTGGACGTCGCGAAGGCGGACGCCTTGGACCCCGAGGCGGTGGACCGGGTGGTGGCCGGGCACGAGGCGGTGATCTCGACGCTCGGCGTCCCCTACGGCTCCGAGGTGCCCACCCCGTTCTCCCGGTCCGCCGCGAACATCGTCGCGGCCATGGCCGCGCACGGCGTCCGGCGCCTGGTCTGCGTGACCTCGACCGGCGTGCCGATGAAACCCCCGCCCGGCGAGACCCTCGTCTACCGCAAGGTGATCGTGCCCATGCTCCTCAGAATGGGCCGCCCCCTGTACGAGGACGCCGCCCGCATGGAAGAGCTCGTGGCCCGGACCGACCTCGACTGGACCGTCCTCCGCCCCTCCGGCCTGTTCGACGGAGACGCGGTCACCGGCTACACCGTCGGCCCGCCGCAGATGGTCGGCCGGTTCACCTCACGCCGCGACCTGGCCGACGCGCTCGTGCGCGAGGCCGTCGAGGATCGCAACCTCCGCTCCGTCGTCGAGGTCATCACCACCGAGGGCACGCCGAGCGTCTACCGCGTGTTCCTGAAGGAAGCACTCCGCATCGGCAGCGCCTGATGGTCGGGTGCACCACCGACCCCTCGGGAGCGCTGCGCGACGTCCACGAGCGGTGTCACGGCCCAGCCGCTTCATCTCATACACCGTCGGGATGACCCGTCAGTGCGGGGGTGCGCCTTGATCTGCCGAGCCGGCGTGAGCTTGAATTGGTCCTCAATTGGGCTACAGGATCGGACCTTATCGAGTGTACCGATTCCTGCCAGGCTGAGTGGCATGACGACGACAGCAGCTCGCTTCGACGGCCAGGTGCTCACGCCTGGCGACGCCGGTTACGACACCGCCCGTACCGTCTGGAACGCCATGATCGACCGGCGCCCACGCATGATCGTCCGCGCGGCGGGCGTCGCCGACGTGGTCGCCGCCGTGCGGATGGCCCGCGAACTGGACCTCGAGATCGGCGTGCGCTGCGGTGGCCACAACGCCGCCGGCTTCGCCGTGCCTGACGGTGGTCTCATGATCGACCTGACGCCCATGGGCGGCGTGCGGGTCGACCCGGCCCGTCGCCGGGCCCGGGTGCAGGGCGGCGCGCTGCTCGGCGCGCTGGACCGGGCGTCCCAGGCGTACGGCCTGGCCACCACCGCCGGCAACGTCTCCCACACCGGCGTCGGCGGGCTCACGCTCGGCGGCGGCATGGGCTGGCTGGCCCGCCAGTACGGCCTGGCCTGCGACAACGTCGTCTCCTACACGATGGTCACCGCCGAGGGCGACGTGGTGACCGCGAGCCGTACCGAGAACCCCGACCTGTTCTGGGGCCTGCGCGGCGGTGGCGGCAACTTCGGCATCGTCACCGAGTTCGAGTTCCAGTTGCATCACACCGGTACGCGGACGCTGGTCGCCGAGTTCGACTTCCGCGCCGAGGACGCCGTCCCGGTCATCGAGGGCTGGCGCGACCTGAACGCCGTCGCGCCCCGGCAGGCGACGTTCACCGCCGGTGTCAGCAGCGCTCCCTCTGGTCCGATCGCCACGCTGGGGTTCGTGTGGATCGGCGACCCGGCCGAGGGCCGCCGGCTGCTGCCCGCGATGCGGGCGCTCGGGCGTCCCGTTGCCTCCCGCGTCACCACACCGTCGTACCTCGAACTTCAGCGACGCGAGGACTCCACCGGCGGCCACGCATACCGCCGCTATTCCAAGGGGCACTACCTGCGGAGCTTTCCCACCGCGGCGATCGAGGCGTTTTTGCTGCGCGGCGGCTCCGACCTGAGCGCGAGCCTGGACCTGCCGGGCGTCGGCCTGCAGGCGCACGGCGGCGCGATAGCCGAGGTCCCGGAAGCGGACGCGGCGTTCAGCCACCGCGGCACGATGTTCGAGTTCGGTGCCGGCTCCCGCTGGACCGACCCGGTCGAGGACGACGCCAGGATGGGTGCCGCCCGCGCCGCCGGCGCCTCGCTCGAGCCGTACGCCAGCGGGATCTACGTCAACTCGTTGACGGCCGACGAACTGGCCGATGGGCAGCGCGGCGTGCGGCGGGCATACTCGGCCGCAAAGCTGGCCCGGCTGACCGCGGTGAAGACCGCGTACGACCCGGCGAACGTGTTCCACCTGAACCAGAACATCCGTCCGGCACTGTGACGGGCCGCGTCAGGATCCCCGTACCTCCCGGATGGCCGTCGCCAGCAGCGCGACCCCCTCGGCGATGGCGCTCTCGCTGAGGATGGCGTAGCCGAAGATCAGGCCACCGGGCCCGGCGCCGGCGATCCGGAACGGCCCGACGCCCTGGATGCCGAGCCCGTGCCGGGCGGCTGCCGCCACCACCGCCGCCTCGTCGAGGTCGGGCGGGAGCCAGGCGACCACGTGCTGCCCGGCGGCGATCCCGGCCAGTCGCAGATCCGGCAGATGGGTGCGCAGCGCGTCCAGCAGCGCGTCGCGGCGGCGCCGGTAGACCGGACGCATCCGGCGCAGGTGACGGTCGAACTCGCCGCGGCCGAGAAAGTCGGCGAACGTCAGCTGGTCGATGACCGACGAACCGCGGTCGGCGAGCAGCTTTGCCGCGGCGACGTCGTTGACCAGCTGGGGAGGCACTACCATCCAGCCGAGCCGCAACCCCGGCGCGAGCGTCTTGCTGGCCGTGCCGCAGTAGACGACGTGATCGGGCGCCAGGCCCTGCATGGCGCCCACCGGAGACCGGTCGTAGCGGTACTCCGCGTCGTAGTCGTCCTCGACCACGATCGCGCCGCGGCGCCTCGCCCAGCGGATCACCTCGGCCCTCGCCGCCGCCGACAGCACCCCGCCGGTTGGCCACTGGTGCGACGGCGTGAGGACCAGCGCGTCGGCGTCGGCCCGGTCGAGGGCATCGACCTGAACGCCGTCCGGACCCACCGGGATGCCGACCACGTCCAGTCCCGCGGCCCCGGCCAGCACCCGGGCATCGTCGTCGGACGACGGGTCCTCCAGGGCAATCCGCCTGGCGCCGCGCCGTGCGAGCACCTGGATCAGCAGCGAGATGCCCTGCCCGTAGCCGTTGCAGATGACCACGTTGCCGGGGACGGCCAGCGTGCCGCGTACCCGGTTGAGATAGTCGCACAGGGCCTGGCGCAGTTCCGGTACGCCGTGCCCGTCGAGGTAGGCGAACCGGTCGTTGGGTGTGGTGGTGAGCACGGTACGAACCGAGCGCAGCCAGGCGGCCCGCGGGAACTGCGACACGTCGGTGCGCCCGTACCCGAAGTCCACCCTGAAGCCGACCCTGAAGCCGACCGTGCGGGCGGCCGGCTCCGCCGTCGCAGCCGCCGTCGAAGCCGCGGAGCCCGGGTCGGCGGCGGCCGGCGGCATCGACGCGGCGACCTGGGTGTAACCGCCCGATCGGCTGGCAAGGTAGCCCTCGGCCACGAGCTGCTGGTAGGCCTCCACGACCACCCCGCGGGAGACCCCGAGCCCGGCCGCGAGAGTGCGGGTGGGTGGCAGCGACGTACCCGCTCGCAACCGACCGGCCCGGATGCTCGCGCGGATGGACGCCTCGATCTGCCGGTGCAGTGGCACCCCGGCGTCGCGGTCCAGTTCGATGAGCACGTCTTCGGCCAGCCCGGAATTGGTCCTCAATCGCCCCACAGGATCGGACGTTACCGGCGTGTACCAATTCCTGCCAAGCAGGCCTTGGGCTCAAGTCGGCTTGAACGGAGTACAGGAAGTTCGGGCGGCGCCGGGCTCTTCGTGCGCTCCTCCTCCTGCGGTCAGGCCGGGTCGTGGGGTTCTGATCCGGCGGGGTCAGGTCGAGCGTCCAGCTGCCGATCAGTCGTCAGGCCCGCGGTGTGTTTCCGTCGTATTCCGGTGTACCCGATGGTGGCCCGCAGCGGATGGCTACACTCTGCGGATGATCATGAGCGAAACGATCCCCACCGATTCCCCGATCCGCGACCTCTCCGTTGTGCGCCACGAGGGAAGCTCCCTGATCGTCTGCGCGGACAGGTGGGGCGGGGTGTGGACGTGGTCTCCGTCGACCGGCGAATGGTCGGGGCATTCCCTGCCGTACGCGCACGCGGGGGATCCGATCGTGGCGCAGTTCCCCGATGCCGCGAACGTCATCGACATGGTCGCCGCGCTTTCCGTTGACGGCAGGCTCCTCCTGGCGGCCGGCGGGGACGAGCAGGAGCCGGCTCTGTGGGATCTCGGCAGCGGTGAGCTCCTGTGGCGGACGCCGCTCAACGGCGCCTACCTCGCGGACGTCATCGCGCTCGACGGCCGGTTCGTCACCGCGCAGCAGTATTCCGAGGAGGTACGGCTCTGGTCGCCGGACGGCACGGACACCCTGCTTGACGAAGTGGGCCAGTTGTCCTGCCTTGGGACGGCACAGGTCGGCAGCCGCCGCCTGATCCTGGCGGGCGGTTCGGGAGCTCATGTGTGGGACGCCGCGAGCCTCACCGAGCTCGGCTCCTTCTACCCGTACGAGGGGCGGGTGTGGGCCGTGACCGCCTGCGCTCTCGCAGAGCGCACGGCGATCGTCGCGGTCACCGAGAAGGGCGAACTGTACGCCTGGGCCCTTGACGCCGAACCGGACGAGCCGCTGTACGGACCGGTCTCTGCCTCGGGCGGGGCTCTGGAGACAGTGGCGGTGATGACGGTGGACGGGCGGCCGCTGGTGGTGACCCCGACCCAGGACTCGCTGCGCCTGTGGGACGCCACCGACGGGACCGAGGTCGGTCACGTCAACGCGCACGGGCACGGCATCACGACGATGGAGCCGGCGATCGTCGACGGCCGGTGCGTGCTCGTCACCTCCGGGGGCGACGGAGTCCTGCGGATCTGGAACGAGTCCGACCTCGCGCCCCCGGCGCTTTGACACCCCTTAGGGTAACCGCTATCTATTGGCTAACCGTTAGGGGGATAGATTGCTGGCAATGGCCGAGGAGCCGTCGCACGGGTACCGCTCACATACTCGGCGCGAGGCCGACCGCAGCGGCGCCGGGGAAAGCCCGCGCAGGAGGCGGCGCCGCGCCACCCCCCAGGCGACGGTGCCAGGTGGTGACGCGTTACGGAGAGCCGGCGGCCAGGGACGAGGCGGGCCGGGCGGCGAAGGTCCCGGGGGAGGGCCGGACGAGGACGGCGACCGGCCGCGCCGGACCGGCTGGAAGCGGTTCATCCCCAGCTGGAAGGTCGTGGTCCTCGCCTGCACGGTGCTGGCGGTGGGTCTCTTCGGCATGATCATGGTGGCGTACGCCAACACCCCGCTGCCTCTGGCGACCCAGCAGAAGGCAACCGAGCAGGGCAGCGTCATCTACTACCGGGACGGCAAGACCGAGATCGCCCGGCTCGGCACCAAGCGCGAGATCGTCCCGATCACCAAGATCCCGCGGCATGTCCAGGACGCCTTCATCGCCGCCGAGAACCGCACGTTCCGCACCGACCCGGGCATCTCGGTGTCCGGCATCACGCGGGCGGCGTGGAGCACCCTGACCGGCCAGCAGGTCCAGGGCGGTTCGACGATCACGCAGGAGATGGCGCGGGCCTACTACGACGGCCTCAGCCAGGAGCGGACCATTCAGCGGAAGGTCAAGGAGATCTTCGTCTCGATCCGCGCCAGCAAGGAGATGTCGAAGGACGAGATCCTCGCCAACTACCTCAACACCATCTATTTCGGCCGCGGTGCGGACGGCATCCAGGCCGCCGCCCAGGCGTTCTTCGACAAGGACGTCGACAAGCTGACCGCCGCCGAGGCGGCCTACCTGGCGGGCCGGATCCAGAACCCGGTCGTCTTCGACAAGACGGAAGCCAAGAAGAACTGGGCGCCGACCCGGGAGCGGTTCGCGTACGTCATCGGCGGCATGGCGATCGTCGACCCGGCGAAGTACGGGCAGCTGCCCAAGACGGCGAAGTTCCCCAAGCTCGCCAAGCTGGACAAGAAAGAGACCCTCAAGGGCATCAACGGCTACATGGTCGACATCGCGCAGCGTGAGCTGGAGCAGCGGGGGATCTCCAGGGAAAGCCTGCGCAGCGGCGGTTTCCGGGTCACGACGACGTTCGACAGGAAGCTCATGCAGGCCGCGAAGAAGGCGGTGGAGAGCAACCTCGCCACCGTCCACGACAGGCACATCCGCGCGAACATGGCCGCCGTGGACCCGCGCAACGGCCGGGTGATCGCGTTCTACAGCGGCCGCGACTACCTGAAGAGCTTCACCAACAACGCCTTCGACGCCTACAAGCAGGCCGCGTCGGCGTTCAAGCCGTACGTGCTGGCCGCCTGGCTCGAGAACGGCTACAGCCTCAAGAGCTACGTGTCCGGCAACGGCCCGGTCACGCTGCCGGGCACCAAGCCGATCGGCAACTCGCACAACCTCGGCGCGGCCGTGCAGATCGACCGGGCCACCGCCGAGTCGGTGAACACGGCGTTCGCCACGATGGCGCAGGAGGTCGGCCTGAAAGAGGTCGAGAGGATCGCCGGGGACGCCGGGATCAACAAGAAGAATCTGGACCAGGCCGTCAAGGACCACGCGTTCGGCATGTCCATCGGCGCCGGCCTGGTCACCCCGGTCGAGCAGGCCGACGGGTACGGCATCTTCGCCAACGGCGGTGTCCACCACGACGCGCACGTGGTCGTCTCGGTCAAGACGTTCAAGGGGATGACCGTCATGGAGGAGGCCGGCGTGCCCAAAACGGTCATCAGCCCGGACAGCGCCGCGGACGCGACCTACGCGATGCAGCAGGTGGTCAAGAACGGCACCGCCAGGGGCACCTCGCTGCCCGGCGGGCGTCCGATCGCCGGCAAGACCGGCACCAACAACGAGAACAAGGAAGCCTGGTTCGTCGGATACACCCCGCAACTCTCCGCGGCCGTCGGGATGTACAAGGAGGTCCCGCGGACGGACCCGAAGACCAAGAAGGTCATCAAGGACGCCAACGGCTACCCCCTGCCCAAGGAGGTCTCCCTGGGCAACATCCAGGGCGCCGGGACACCTACCAAGATCTGGCGTGACTTCATGACGATCGCGATGGACGGCAAGCCGGTCGAGCAGTTCCCGGTGCCGACCTTCGGCGGCCGGCAGCACGACCTGGTGCAGAAGCCGACGCCCAAGCCGACCGAGGAGCCGTCCACCGACGACGACGTCGGCGACGACCCGTTCGAGGACGGCGATCCCCTCGAAGGGGACGACGTCACCACCGGGTTCCGGCTCAGGAAGCCTTAGGAGGGAGGGACGTGCAAGACGCAGTGCTTGCGATGCTCGCCAAGGAGGCGTCGCACGGCTACCACCTGCACGCCCGGCTGCGGCAGAGTCTCGGGCCGCTGGGTGAGTCGATGAACCGCGGTCAGATCTATGTGACGCTGGCCCGGCTGGAAAAAGCGGGGCTCGTGGTCTGCGAGCGGGCCGACGGCCTTCCCGAGCGGCCGGACCGCAAGGTCTATGCGCTGACGCCGGCCGGGCAGCAGCGGGTGGCCGCGTGGCTGGCCGAGGTGGGCTGGCCGAAACCGGACCTGGCGGAGTTTCACCTCAAGCTCGTCGCGGCCGCCGCGGCCCGACTGGCCGACCCGGTCGAGCTGGTCGGGGCGCAGCGCCGCGAGCTGCTGCGCCGCCTGAACGAGACGCAGCACGCGGCGCTGGCCGAGCCGGCGGGCTCGGGCGCCGGCCTGCTGCTGGAAGGGATCATGCTGCGGCTGCAGGCGGACCTGCGCTGGCTGGCGGCCTGCGAGCGAGCCTGGTCCAGGATCGACGACAAGGTTGAGAACGCATGAGCGAGTCGAGTCCCGTGGTCGGTGTCCGCGGCCTGGTGAAACACCACGGTCAGGGGCAGGGCCGGGTCCGCGCGGTCGACGACGTCGACCTGGAGGTGCCCCAGGGGCAGATGCTGGCGGTGATGGGCCCCAGCGGCTGCGGGAAGTCCACCCTGCTCCACCTGCTCGGTGGCCTGGAGCGGCCCAGTGACGGGGAGGTGTGGCTGGCCGGCCGGCGCATCGACACCCTGAGCGAGCGGGCTCTGGCGCGGCTGCGGCGCCGGTCGGTGGGGTTCGTCTTCCAGGCCTTCCATCTGGTGGAGGAGTTGTCGGCGGCCGAGAACGTGGAGCTGCCCGTACTGCTGGCCGGGCGCTCGCGGCGCGAGGCCAGGCGGCGCACGGGCCTGCTGCTGGAACGGGTCGGGCTCACCGACCGTGCCCGGCATCTGCCGTCGCAGCTGTCGGGCGGGCAACGCCAGCGGATCGCCATCGCCCGCGCGCTGGCCAACGACCCGCTGGTGGTCCTGGCCGACGAGCCGACCGGCAACCTCGACACCGCGGCGACACTCGACGTGCTGAGGATCTTCGAGGACCTGCGTTCGGCGGGGCAGACCCTCGTGATCGTCACGCACGACGAGCGGGTCGCGGCCACCGCGGACCGGCTGATCTCGATGCGCGACGGGATGTTCGTCGACGACACCCGGCTGGCCGGCACCGGCACCGGGTGGCTCGGCGGCCTGATCGGGCTGGAGGGCTGAACGGCATGGGCTCCATCGTCCTCGTCGTGCGTCTGGTGCTGGCTGACGTGCGGCGGCACCGGGTCCAGGCCGTGATGCTCCTGCTCGCGGTGACCGTGGCCACCGCCACGATGGCACTGGGCCTGTCCCTGCGCGGCGTGAGCGACGCGCTGTACGTGCAGACCCGCGCGGCCACCGCCGGGCCGGACGTGGTGGTGCTCTCCGGCGAGACGGGCCCCGCGGTGACCCCGACCCTGGTCTCGCTGACGGACACTCCCGACGTGGTCGCCCACCATGGCCCTTATCGCATCGTCTACGCCAACCTCACCACGCGTGATTCCACGTCGTCCCCGGTGGTGGTGCAGGGCTTCGGCGAGAAGCCCGGCGCGGTCAACCGGCCCCTGGTGACCTCGGGTCAGTGGGTCCGCTCCGGCGGCACGGTCCTCGAACGCGGCTTCGCCACCGCGCTGGGCGTCGGCGTCGGCGACCACGTCACCATCGCCGGCCGGTCGTACCCCGTCGTCGGGATCGCCGTCACCGCGGCCACCTCCATCTACCCCTGGGCGGCGCAGATCGGCCCGGGCGGCGGCCCCAGCGACTACAGCGGCCTGGCCTGGATGACCCAGACGGACGCCCGGACACTGGCGTCGTCCCAAGACCTCCCGGTGACCACGGCCATGGACCTCAAGCTGCGCGACCCCGCCGCCACCGAGGCCTTCATCGACGCCCGCAGCGTGCCCACCCTCAGGGTCAACTTCCGCTCCTGGCAGTTCACCGCGCAACAGGACATGGTCATCCTCAGGAACAGCCAGCCGATCCTGGTCGTCGGCAGCTGGCTGCTCAGCTTCCTGGCCATCACCGGAGTGGCGGCCCTGGCGGCGGGACGCGCCGTCGAGCAGACGCGCCGGGCCGGGCTGCTCAAGGCCGTCGGCGCCACCCCGGGCCTGATCGCCGCCGTCCTGTTCACCGAGTACCTGGTGCTGGCGCTGGTCGGCGACGTGCTGGGGCTGGTGATCGCCCGCCTGACCGTGCCCGCCATCGCCAGCCCCACCGCCAGCCGGATCGGCGAAGCGGTCGGGCCCGGCGGCGCCACCGTCGCCACGGCGACCGTCCTGGCCGTGGCGGTGGCGGTGCTGTCCACGCTACGTCCCACCCTGCGGGCCATGCGTACGGCGACCGTCACCGCGCTGTCCGCCACCGCGCACCAGCCCCGTCACCGGCCCTGGCTCACCGCGCTGTCAGCGCTGCTGCCCACGCCGCTGCTGCTCGGGCTGCGGCTGACCGCGCGCCGGCCGGGCCGCGCCGTGCTGCAGGCGTGCTCCACCGCCACCACAATGATCGCGATCGTCGCCCTGCTGACCCTCTACGTCCAATCGGAGAGGGGCTACGGCCTCAACGGCTCCTCCGCCCTGCCCAACCTGCGGGGCGAGCACGACCGCCGGCTGATGCTCGCCGTCGCCATCCTGCTGATCGCCCTCGCCGTCGTGAACACGATCACGCTCACCTGGACCACGGCGATGGACGCCCGAGCGAACATGGCCATCGCCCGCACCCTCGGCGCCACCCCGGGACAGATCTCCGCGGGGCTGTCCGCCGCCCAGCTCCTGCCCGCCCTGCTCGGCGCGCTCGCCGGCGTTCCCCTGGGCATCGGCTTGTTCGGGCTCTTCAGCGTCGGGAACACGATCACACCGCCCGTCTCCTGGATGCTGGCGGCCGCACTCGTGATCGTCCTGGCAACGGCGGCACTCACCGCCGTACCCGCACGGTGGGCGGCCCGTCGGCCCGTGGCACAGACCCTCAGCGCCGAAACGGCCTGACCAGAGGGTTGTCGCGCAGCCAGGTCAGGACCTGGCCGGCGTGCTCGTCCGGCGGGAAGATCGGGTAGAAGACGTGCTCGATCACGCCGTCGCGGATGATCAGGGTCAGCCGCTTGTACAGCGTCCGCCCGCCGGCCTCGAACGTGGGCAGACCGAGCGACTGGGCCAGGCTCCGCGCAGGGTCGGAGAGCATCTGGAACGGCAGGTGGAGCCGCTCGACGACCTCGCGCTGATAGTCGGTGTCCTGGCTCGACAGGCCGAACACGCCGGCCGCGCCGGCGGCGAGCAGGTCCTGATGGTGGTCGCGGAAGCCGCAGGCCTCGGGGGTGCAGCCACGCGCTCCGGGGATCGAGTCCCAGCCGTCGGGCAGGTCGGTGCCCGGGCGGCCGGTGAGCGGGTAGATGTAGAGCACCGTCCGGGCCGCGCCGAGCGCGTCAAGGCGGATCGTTCCGCCGCCGGTGCCCTGGAATTCCAGGTGCGGCACCTTCATGCCCGGCAGATGGGCGGCCGCGCCGTCGTCCTCGGGAACGGGCAGGTCAGCGGGCAGGCTCGCGTAGTCGGTCATCGGGTCCTCTCCTTCGGTGGCCGGTGAGACGCGGCTGTTGCGGTGGGCGGCCTCCTCCAGGTGCCCGATCAGCACCGCCCGGCGGGCGGTGAGCCCCTCGATCCGCTGCGTGAGCTCGGCGATCGCGTCCCGGTACCCGGCCAGCGAGGCCGGGCAGTCGTCGGCGTGCCGGTGGCCGGCCGTGAGGCAGTCCAGGAACGGCCGGGTGCGCTCGACGGGGATCCCGAGGCTGCCGAGCGCCCTGATCTCCCGCGTGAGTCGTACGTCGTGCTCGTCGTAGTCCCGGTAGCCGTTGGCCAGCCGCTCGGGCGTGAGGAGTCCCAGCGATTCGTAGTAACGCACCGCTTTTGTCGTCACGCCCGCCCGACGGGCCAGCTCGCTGATCCGCATGCCTCTCACCTCGAAGAACGGTAAACCTTGCCCTCGAGGGTAAGGTCAAGCCGGGCCGAGGACGTCTCTGGGGCCGCGCGGGCGCCCGCGTCCCCTCGCGCTCTATGCCGACGCCTTGACGGCCGAGCCCGCCGCGGCGCGCTCCCAGGTGACGCGGCGGCGCCGGGTCGGCAGCCCGAGCGTCGGGTTGGCGACGCCCCAGGCGGCGCTCTTGCAGATCAGTTCCTTGTAGACGGCGGCGAGCCGGCCGGTCAGGACCGCCTGCACGGCGCGGTCGTCGGCGGTGACGTACTGGATCAAGCCCTCCTTGCGGCCCAGCGAGATGCACTGGTTGAAGTAGCGGATCGACACGTTCGGGAGCTTCCCGCCGGTCAGGCGCGCCGCGATCGCGTCGGCGGCCTGCCACGCGGTCGGAGTACCCGAGGCGCACGACATGCGCAGCGGCTTGTCGCCGGGGCCCATCACCATGGCGGCGTCGCCGATGGCGTACACGTCCGGGTGCGAGACCGAGCGCATGGTCCCGTCGACCACGATCTGGCCGCTGCCGGTGACCTCCAGGGCGGTCGCCTTCGCGATCGGGTGGACTGCGAAGCCGGCGGTCCACACGGTGACCGCGGCCGGGATGGCCGTGCCGTCGGCGGTGGTGACGCGGTCGGCTTCGACGCCGGTGACGGCGGCGTGCTCGTACGCGGTGATCCCGAGCTTGCCGAAGACCTTGCGCAGGTGCTCGCGGCCCTTGGGGGAGAGCCAGTCGCCGAGGCCGTCCCGGGCGGCGAGGGCGACGTCGAGGTCGGGGCGGGCCTCGGCGATCTCGGTCGCGGCCTCCACGCCGGTGAGACCGCCGCCGACGACGACCACGCTCTGCCCGGCGTCGAGGCGGGCCAGGCGCTCGCGCAGCCGGAGCGCTCCGGGGCGGCTGGCGATCTCGTGGGCGTGCTCGGCGGTCCCGGGGACGCCTTGGGCGTTCCAGCGGCTGCCGAGGGCGTAGACGAGGGTGTCGTAGGGGAGCTGTCCGGCGCCGTTCGCGTCGATGACGGCGACGGTCTTGCGGTCGACGTCGACGCCGGTGACCTGCGCGAGCCGGACTTCGACGCCGGTGCCCGCGAACATCTCGCTGAACGGCCGGGGCTTGAGGTCCTGGCCGGTCGCCACCTGGTGCATGCGGACGCGTTCGACGAAGTCGGGCTCGGCGTTGACGAGGGTGATGGCGACGTCCTCGCGGTGGAGCCGCTTGGCGAGGCGGCCGGCGGCGACGGCTCCGGTGTATCCGGCTCCGAGGACGACGATGCGGTGCTGCATTTCCTGCTCCTGTCTGGTGCGGTTGCCTCTTGAACCGGGCAGCCCGCCGTTTCCTGACAGGAACGGGATGTGAAGCACCTCACATATCGAACAGGGGCTCCCCGTGGTCGGCGGCCGCCCATTGCGCGGTCGCGCGTTCGAGCTTGTCGGGGTTGACCTGGTTGCGGAACGCGGTGATGCCCTCGGCGGTGACCTCCAGGCACATGATGGCCACGACCCGGCCGTCCACGACGGCCACCACGGCGGGGTCGCCGTTGGCGATCCAGGCGTAGATCTCGGGCGGGCCGCCGACCATGGTGCGCTTGGCCTCGGCGGGTTTGAACAGGCCCCGCAGGAACTTCGCGACCGCGACGGCGCCCTCGAACGCCTTGGTGCGGGCCGGGATCTTCCCGCCGCCGTCGCCGACCGAGATGGCGTCCGCGGTGAGCAGGCGTACGAGCGGCTCGGTCCGGCCGCTGGTGGCGGCCGCCAGGAACTCCTCGACGATCCGCCGGGCGGCGGCCGCGTCGATCTCGGTACGGGCCTTGCCGTCCGCGACGTGCTTCTTGGCGCGGTGGAAGATCTGCTGGCTGGCGGCCTCGGTGAGGTCGAGGATCTCGGCGATCTCCCGGTGCGGGTAGTCGAAGGCCTCCCGCAGCACGTACACCGCCCGCTCGTTGGGGGAGAGGCGCTCCATGAGGGTGAGGACCGCGTACGAGACCGAGTCGCGCTGCTCGGCGGTGTCGGCCGGGCCGAGCATCGGGTCCCCGGCGAGCAGCGGCTCGGGGAGCCATCGGCCCACGTAGGTCTCGCGGCGCGCCCGCGCGGAGGTGAGCTGGTTGAGGCACAGGTTGGTGAGGACCTTCGTCAGCCAGGCCTCGTGGACCTCGATGCGGTCGACGTCGGCGGCCTGCCAGCGCAGGAACGTCTCCTGCACGGCGTCCTCGGCCTCCGAGGCGGAGCCGAGGAGGCGGTAGGCGATGGCCTCCAGGCGCGGCCTGGACGCCTCGAACCGGTCGACGTCGTCCACAGTCAAGGGCATGGGCGCGATCCTAGCCCGCGGCGCGAACCGGCCGCCGCCGCACCCGGACCTGGGCGGCCCCGGCCCGGGATCGAACGATCCTGGACCGGGGTTCGCCCGTCGATCAGCTCGACATGCTCGCGAACATGCCGGGCTCGTAGGAGCCTCCCTGGGTGCGCACGATCACGCCGAGCCGGTTGGCCGCGTTGATCATGGCGACCAGGTAGACCAGCGCGGTGATCTGGTCGTCGTCGTAGTGCTTGCGCACCTGCGCCCAGGTCTCGTCGGACACCCCCTGGTAGGCGTCGGCGAGCCGGGTGCCCTCCTCGGCGAGCGCCAGCGCGGCCCGTTCGGCCTCGGTGAACACGGTGGACTCGCGCCAGGCGGCGACCAGGCTGAGCCGGACCGCGCTCTCCCCGGCGGCCGCGGCATCCTTGGAGTGGTAGTCGACGCAGAAGCCGCAGCCGTTGATCTGGCTGGCACGCAGCATCACCAGGTCCTGGGTGGGCTTGGGCAGCGTCGACTGCTCGATCGCCAGGCTGACGTTGTAGAACCGCTTGCCGAGCTTGGCGCCGAACTCGTTGGCGTTCAGGTTCATACGGGGTTCCATGACTTCGTCCTCACTTGTGGAGCTGCACGCCGCGCGGATCGTTCGCGCGGCGTCCTGACGGCATGGAGATGCCGGCCACCCGGTCCCTGTGACAACTCGACGATGTGACGTGCGCCACCAGGCCTGGGTGTCACAAAGCGCCCGGAACCGGCGTCTATAGAGTTCCTCCATCGACGAGGAATGGGATGTCATATCCGGACGCTCGCTACCTGGGTGACAAGGGAGAGGTCACCGGCAGGCTCCACACGGCGGACACCGCGCCGGACCTGTTGATCGGCGGGCGTACGAGGGTGCACTACCTGGCCACCGGCGCGAGTACCGGCGGCCAGTACGGGCTCTACCGGTGGGAGATGGGCGCCGAGCCGTCCGGGGGAGGACCTCACTTTCACCGGACCTTCTCCGAGTCCTTCTTCGTCCTGAACGGGACGGTCAGCCTGTACAACGGGGAAAGCTGGGCCGACGGCACCCCAGGTGACTTCCTCCATGTCCCTCCCGGCGGGATTCACGCGTTCCGCAACTCGGACGGGCCGGCCACGATGCTGGTGCTGTTCGCCCCTGGCGCTCCTCGCGAGGCCTACTTCCAGGAGCTGGCCGAGATCGTGGCGAGCGGGCGGCAACTCAGCGAAGAGGAGTGGACCGACCTCTACGGCCGCCACGACCAGTACATGGTCTTGTCCGAGTAGCCCTGGTGATTCGCGTCGGACACGGACACGAAGCTCGCGCCTGAGCGCTCGGCGAAGGTCCGCATCGGCTCGTGCCAGGGGTCGGCCGTGCCCGCGTACAGCAGCGTCGGGCCGGCCGTAGAGCGGCGGGCAGTACTTGCCCGTCCCTGGCCGAGCACGGCGTCTTCGTCACACTGTCAGTGGTGGCGGTCGCCCCGGACGACCTGTGGGCCTTCGGACGGACCGGGACGGGCAAGGACGGCGGGCCGTTCGCGCTCAGAGGAGACGGTCGTCGCCTGGGTGAGTCAGCGCAGGTCGGCGGCTACATCGTTGGATTCACGGCTGTCGCTGTCGGAACCCCGGGTTTGTGGCCGCGGACCTCGCGCGAGAACGTACACGAACAGGGCCGCCATGACCACTGCGCCCGCCCACATGGCCTGCTGCCACCCGGCGACAAAAGACTCTTGGGCGGCCCGGATCAGCGCCTGCGTCCCGACACCGCCCGCGAGGACGTTGGCGACCCCCTCGCGGGCGGTGTCGGCGGCGGCGTCCGGCACTCCGCCGAGCCGCCACCTGCGGGGCGAGGCCGGAGGCGAACATCATCAGCAGCGCCATCGGCATGAGCGCCAGGGTGGAGCGAAGGCCGGACCAGCCGAGCACCGCCTGGAAGTACGGGAAGAGGACCACGAAGATCCCCGCCTGCACGCCGAAGACCGTCAAGAGAGACACGGAACCGCTCGCGAGACCACGTTCGCGGAACAGGCGGACGTCGAGAAGCGGTGCCTGCCGGCGCAGCTCCCATGCCACGAATCCGACAGCGGCGACGAGGCCGACGACAAGGCCCAGCAGTGTCGCGGGCGCGGTCCAGCCTCGTTCGGGGCCCTCGTGGAGGAAGAAGACGAGCCCGACCACCGCGACCGCGGACGACACCGAGCCTATGGCGTCGAACCCGTGCCCTGACGCCTCGCGCGAGTTCGGGACGGATCGCAGCGCCATGACGATGGCGACGACGACGAGCACGACCGGCAGGACGAACAGCCACCGCCAGCTCGCCAGGTCGACCAGGACCGCCGACAGGTACATCCCCAAGATGCCTCCACCGCCGGCGACGCCGGTCCACACGCCGATCGCCTTGGAACGTTCCTCATCCGGAAAGGTCGAGGTGATGACGGCGAGGGTGGCCGGCATGATCATCGCTGCGCCCACGCCGCTCAGGAACCGCGCGGCGAGCATGATCCCGGACGACGTGGCCAGGCCGGCCGCCGCACTCGCTGCTCCGAACACGACCAGGCCGGCGAGCAGCACCGGCCTGCGGCCCCACCGGTCGCCCATCGCGCCGAGTGGCAGGAGCAACGCGGCCAGGCTGAGGGTGTAGATGTTGATGAACCACAAGACCTCGGTCTGCGAGGCGTCGAACGCGACGGTGAGCTCCGACTGGGCGACGTTCAGCCCGGACACCGAAGCGATGACCGCCATGAGCGCGATGCAGACCCCGGCCAGGATCGTACGTCGTTGTCGTGGGTCGTGGATGGTCGGGCCGGGTGCTCCCGGGTTCGTACTCATGCGATTCCTTTCAGAAGGCCAGGGGAGTCGGCGCGGTCACCGGCGGCGGGTGGCGCGCACGACGACGTCGTGCAGGGGGACCGCTCGGCCCCCGTGGCCGGTGAGCGTGCGGCGGGGCTCTTCGGCGGTGACGATCTCCCACTCCGTGCCGTCCAGGCGCGCGGTGACGGTCGCGGCGGTGGCCGACGCTTCGGCCGGATGCTGGTGCCCGTGGCCGGTGGATTCCGGGGTGTGCAGGTGCCCCACAATGAGCAGAGTGCCGCCGGGAGCCACCCACCCGGCGATGCGATCGTAGAACTCCAGCTGGGGCATCGCCGGGTGGGCGTAGTGGGTCATGACCAGGTCGAACCGATCGCCCGGGTTCCAGAGGCGCAGATCCGCCTCGACCCACTGCAACCGCTCGGAGGCCCCGCTCGTCGCCGCGCGCTCGGCCGCGCGAGCAAGGGCCTCGGACGAGATGTCGGCCGCGGTGACGTGCCAGCCGTGAGAGGCGAGCCAGATCGCCTCGGCGCCGCCGCCGCACCCGGCGTCCAGTGCCGTGCCCGGTGTCAGGCCGCTGGTCTCACGGGCGAGGTACGGGTTCGGCGGGTTGCCGCCCATGGACCCGGAGCCCCCGGCTCGCCCCTCTTGCCAGTGCCGCTCCCAGAAGTCCTTGTCGAATTCGTACGTCATAGGTCGTTTTCCCTTGTTCGCGATGATCTCTCTGCTGTGGCGTTGTTCATGGTGCTGACAGAGCAGGCAGATTCGCAAACGCTGTTGCCGAATGGCAAAATGGCGGGGTGGACGAAACCATAGACCGCACTCTTGACGCTGTGGGACCGAGGTTGAAACGCCTTCGGCTGCATCGAGACGTCACGCTCGCCGACCTCGCGGCGGAGACCGGCATCTCCACCAGCACGTTGTCCCGGCTCGAGGCGGGCCTGCGACGTCCCACGCTCGAGCAGTTGCTTCCGCTTGCTCGCGCCTACGGGGTCACACTCGACGAGCTCGTCGACGCGCCGCCGACCGGCGATCCCCGCGTCAATCTGCGTCCCATCCCGTGCGGCGACGGCTCGGTCGTCCTGCCGCTGACCCGAAGGCCCGGAGGAATCCAGGCCTACAAGTTCGTCCTCCCGACCGGAAGCGACGACGCCGAACCCGATCTGCGCACCCACGAGGGCTACGACTGGGCCTATGTCCTCAACGGAACGCTCCGCCTCGTGCTCGGGGAGCATGACCTCACCCTCAGGCCAGGGGAGGCGGCGGAGTTCGACACGCGTACCCCGCACTGGTTCGGGGCCACCAGCGCCGGACCCGTCGAGTTCCTGAGCCTCATCGGGAAACAAGGCGAACGCGCGCACGTCCGTGCGGCACCGAGGCAGGGCCCGGTCGAGTAAGAAAGCTCAGGTACGGGAGCCACAGAACCGGGCCGCGGTACCGGCCCCGGGAGGGACCCACACGATTCCCCATGCCCTGCGACGGCTTCGTCGGCCGTTGCGGTGCCGAGGCCCAGCCTCGGGGCCGGTCGGCTCCGGGGGAGGGCCTCCGGGCACGATGATCGCGAGGTACTACGCCTTGATCAGGCCGAGCTGCTGCAGCTGTGAATAGATGTCCACGACCCCCCAAATGTCGGTGATCTGGCCGTCGGCGAAGCGGGCGATGAAGATCTCGTTGTACGTGACGGATCTGCCGGTCGGGGGCATGCCCCGGTATTCACCGGAGTTGGTCCCGGTGACCCTCTGCCGAGCGACGATCTTGTCTCCCTCCGCGAGCAGGTCCTCGACGCTCACGTGAATGTCGGGGAACGCGCGCAGGAGGACGTCCCATATGCGCTTCTGCGCCTGCACCGCGGTCACGCCAGCCAGTTCCGCCGTGTGGAACCGCCCGTCCGGGTGAATGAACTCGTCGATCGCCTTCGAGATGATCTCCAGATCGCCGCTGTTGATGGCCTCGTGGAAGCGGTGGTACGTCTCCTTGTTGCGTGCTTCCTGAGCTGTTGACATGTCGCCTCTTCTGGTCGAGATAGTGAAACCCGCGTCTCTGTAGTTACTGACCGGACAGCCCCTCGGAATGTGAGGCCGGCGCATCGCCGGTGGTCCAGCTCCAGTTGGTGATCATGGTGCGCATCAGGCGGGCGGCGGTCGACAGGTGGCTGTCGGCACCCCAGTACGGCGTGCGCGCGCGACGGCAGTCGGGGCTGTCGACGGTGATCGCGACGAGGGGAGCCCGGATGGAGGTATGCCGGGCGAACGAAGGGACGAGGCCGATGCCGAGCCCCGCGCCGATCAGGTCGGCGATGGAGCTGGGCTCGTCGACCTCACAGACGATCTTCTGTGTGAGGCCCCTGGCGGCGAAGAGCCGCTCGAGGAGCCGGCCGCCCCGCAGCTCGTCGCCGCCCGGCTGAGGTGCTCCAGCCGCGCCACCACCAGGAACTGCCTGAGCGTGTTCAGCTCCATCATGACTCCCCGGTCATAACAGCATAGCAATACTGATCTTAGACAAGATAACTGGCGAGCCATAGTGTCGAGCCTGCTCGCGAACAGCGAGAACAAAGTGAGGAGGGATGTCGCATGCTTTCCATGGCCGCGCGGACACTGCGGGCCGTCGTCAGCGCGCATGTGGTGGCGATCGTCGGCCAGCCGGTGTTCGCCGGGGTGTATCTGACCGGCGACTTCGACAGCCTGCGCTGGCACGCGATCGGCGCCGACGTGGTCACCTCCATCGGCTATCTGCAGGTGATCGTGGCGATCGTCGTGTGGATCCGGCTGCGCCAGGTGTGGCCGTTCCTGGCCACGACGGCGGTGGTGGCGGCCGAGACGGTGCAGTACTTCGCCGGGTTGGACGGCGCGCTGTGGTTGCACATCCCGCTGGGTGTGATGACCGTCGTCGCGCTCGTCGTGCTGTTCATCGCCGTCTGGAGCCGGCCCTTGCCGCGGCGGGAGGCTCGCGATGCGTGAGGATGACGCCCGGGGCCTGACCCGGCGGCGGGTTCTGGGCATCGGCGGGGCGCTCGGGCTGATGGCGGCCACCGGGCTGTCGGCCTCGGCCGCACTGGCCCGCAGGCCGTCGGTCACCGGCGCCGAGTTGCGCAGTGCCGTACCGCTGCCGCCGCCTTTCCAGGTGCCGCTGCCGATCCCCGCCGTACTGAAGCCGGTCAGCACCTCCGGCGGCGCCGACCGTTACGAGATCACCCAGCGTGAAGCGAGCGCGGAGATCCTGCCCGGTGTCACCACGCCGATGTGGACGTACGGCGGGACCTTCCCGGGGCCGACGATCGAGTCGCGCCGCGGCCGGCCGGTCACCGTGACGCACCGCAACGAACTGCCCGTCCCGACGGTCGTGCACCTGCACGGCGGGCGGACCCCGGCGGCTTCCGACGGGTATCCGACCGATCTCGTCCTGCCCGAGGGCCGGCAGGAGCACACCATGCACATGGAGCACGGCATGCGCGACCCGAGGGCCGTGGTGACCGAGCTGACCAGGGACTACACCTTCCCGCTGGACCAGCGGGCCACGCTGCTGTGGTACCACGACCACCGGATGGACTTCACCGCCCCCGCGATCTGGCGGGGCCTGGCCGGGCTGCACATCGTCCGCGACGACGCCGAGGAGGCCCTCGGCCTGCCCGCCGGACCGCGCGAGCTGCCCCTCATGATCGCCGACCGGGCGTTCGCCGCCGACGGCAGCCTCGCCTACCCCGCCCTCGACCCCACCCTGCGCGTACGGCCCGGCGTCCGCGAGCCGTACCTCGCCGGCGTCCTCGGCGACGTGATCCTGGTCAACGGCGCACCCTGGCCCGTGCACGAGGTCGACGCGGCCCGCTACCGGCTGCGCATCCTCAACGCCTCCAACGCCCGCCACTACGAACTCGAAGCGGTCACCGACGACGGGCGCCGCCTCGACCTCGTCCAGATCGGGGCCGACCAGGGGCTGCTCGCCGTCCCGGTCACCCACCGGCTGCTGCCGATCGCGCCCGCCGAACGCTACGACGTGGTCGTCGACTTCTCCGGCGTCCCGGCCGGCAGCCTCGTCAGGGTGATCAACCGGCTCGGCGCAGGCCGTACCGGCGACGTGATGGCCTTCCGCGTCGCCCGCGGAGCCACCGACGACAGCCGCATCCCCGGCAGGCTGTCCACCGATCTGCCGGATTGGCGGCGTTCGGACGCCGTCAGGGTGCGCGACTTCTCCTTCCGTGCCGGGCAGATGCACGCGGGCCACGGCTGGCTCATCGGCGGCCTGCCGTTCGACCCCGCCCGCGCCGATGTCACGGCCCGGCTCGGCGACGTCGAGGTCTGGCGGCTCGTCGCCGACGTCCACCATCCCGTCCACCTGCACCTGGTCGGCTTCCGCGTGCTCTCGCGCAGCGGCAGGGCGCCGCTGGCCCACGACGCGGGGCTCAAGGACACCGTCTCGCTACGGCCCGGCGAAGCCGTGGAGATCATCACCCGGTTCGACGGCTACCGCGGCCGTTACCTCTTCCACTGCCACAACGCCGAACACGAGGACATGGGCATGATGGCCAACCTCGAGATCATTTAAGACTACTTCACATTAGCTCGTGAACAGAGCTAATGTTCTGAGTATGGGCAGCACGGAACTCTCCGACGCTCTCGCGGGCGTCCTGACCGGTATCCAGCGGCTCCTCCGGCGCAAGCTGCGCCGAGGGCTGACCGGGCCGCGGTTGCGCGGTGCCCAGGTCGAGCTGCTGCGGCTGGTCTCCACCAACCCCGGCATCGGCGTCTCGGCGGCGGCCAAGGAGCTGTACCTGGCAGGAAACTCGGTGTCCACGCTGGTCAATCAGCTCACGACCGCCGGGTTGCTGCGCCGGGAGACCGGCACCGACGACCGCCGTTCCGCCCGGTTGCTGCCCACCCCCGAGGCCGAGGCGCGGCTGCGCGCCTGGGAGGAGCGGCGCGCGGCGCTCGTCCGCGAGCAGGTGGAGCGGCTCAGTGAGGAGGACCGGGCCGCGCTGACCGCCGCGCTCCCGGCGCTGCGCAGGCTCGCCGAGGGCCTGCACGAGGAGGTGGGGACGGCATGAGGGACGGTACGCCGACCACGGGTGACGCGGTCACCTGCACCGGCCTGCGCTATTCGTTCGGCCGGACCAGGGCCGTCGATGGTGTCGATCTGACGGTCGCCGCCGGAGAGGTGTTCGGTCTGCTCGGCCCCAACGGGGCGGGCAAGACCACCGCCATCCGGTGCGTGACCACGCTGCTGCCCGTTCCGTCCGGGATGGTGCGGGTTTTCGGGCACGACGCGGCCACCGAGAAGATGGCGGTGCGCCGCCTGCTCGGGTACGTGCCCCAGCAGCTGTCGGCGGACGCGAGCCTCACGGGCCGCGAGAACGTCTCCCTGTTCGCCCGCGTCTTCGACGTCCCCCGGCGCGAGCGCGCGGGCCGTGTCGGCCAGGCGCTGGAGGCGGTCGGGCTCGCCGACGCCGCCGACCGGATGGCCGGCACCTACTCCGGTGGCATGGTACGCCGCCTCGAACTCGCCCAGGCCCTGGTCAGCGCGCCCCGCCTGCTCATGCTGGACGAGCCGACGATCGGGCTCGACCCCATCGCCCGCACCAGCGTCTGGGAGCACATCATGGCGGTGCGCGCCGCCACCGGGATGACCGTCCTGGTCACCACGCACTACATGGACGAGGCCGAACAGTACTGCGACCGGGTCGCGCTCATGCACAAGGGACGCGTACGGGCCCTCGGCACCCCGGAACGGCTCATCGCCGACCTGCGCGAGCGGCGCGGTGACGGCGCGGTGCCGACGCTGGAGGACGTGTTCCGCGACGTCGCCGGAAGCGGCCTCGACGAAGGAGGAGGGGAGTTCCGCGATGTCCGCCGTACCCGCAACACCGCCTCCCGTGTCGGCTGACAGCGCCGGCGCGGGCGGCCTCGACCTGCTGCTCGTTCCGCCGCGCGCCCGTACGGGGTGGCGCGTGCTGCCCGCCAGGGTCGCCGCGATGTGCGTGGTGGAGCTGCAGAAGCTGCGCCACGATCGCACCGAGCTGTACACCCGCGCGATCCAGCCCGCCCTGTGGCTGCTGATCTTCGGTGAGACGTTCACCCGCATCAAGCTGATCCCCAGCGACGGCATCCCGTACCTCGACTATCTGGCCCCCGGGATCATCGCCCAGTCCACGATGTTCATCGCCATCTTCTACGGCATCCAGATCATCTGGGAGCGCGACTCGGGGGTCCTGACCAAGCTCCTGGTCACGCCGACCCCGCGAGCCGCGCTGGTCACCGGCAAGGCGTTCGCCGCCGGCGTGAAGGCGATGATCCAGGCGGTGGTCGTCATGCTCATCGCCGCGCTCCTGGGCGTGAGCATGACCTGGAACCCCGTGCGCCTGGCCGGCGTGATCGTGGCCGTGCTGCTCGGCTCGGCGTTCTTCTCCTGTCTGTCGGTGACGATCGCCGGAATCGTCCTGACTCGCGACCGGCTGATGGGCATCGGGCAGGCGATCACGATGCCGCTGTTCTTCGCGTCCAACGCGCTCTACCCGACCACGGCCATGCCGGACTGGCTGCAGTACGTCAGCGCGGTCAACCCGCTCAGCTACCAGGTCGACGCGCTGCGCGGACTGCTGCTCGGCGTGCCCGCGCACCTGCCGCTGGACTTCGCGGTGCTGTTCGCGGCCACGGCGATCGGCATCACGGCGGCGTCCGTACTGCTGGGGCGGCTGGCACGGTGATCCGCGGGACGCCTCACTTGCGGAAGTGGGCGCGGGCCGAGGGCAGCAGAAGCAGGGACAGGCCTTGGCGGACGGGTTCGGCCTCGATCGCGGTCTCTTGACCTCGGCGCCGTGGACGAGGCCCGCCACGGGGGCGCCGTACACCCCCCGGCGGCCATGACAGCGGCCGGAAGGTCACACGTCGGGCACGGCACGGTCACCGTGTGGCCCGGGCTCGAACGCCCGCGCCGATCCTTCCGTCGGAAAGGTCATGACACGTCACCGTGTACGTCTCGCCGTCCTGCCGTTGTCCGCCATCCTCCTGACCGCCTGCGGCGCAGCGGATACGACCGCCGCCGGTGCCCCCGAACCGAGGTCCGGAGACCAGGGGCAATCGGGGTTACGCGCGGGCAGCGTCGACGACAACGCCGCCTTCACCGCCTACCTCGACTACCGGAAGAAGTTCGCCGACGGCGACCAGGAGGTGCGCGACGCCGATGTCCGCGGGCGCCGGATCGTGACCGTGACGGACAGGGGCGGCCGGCCGCTGTCCGGCGCCACCGTACAGGCTGGAGATCAGAAGGCGCGCACCTACGCCGACGGACGCGCGCTGATCTTCGGTGACGGCCGGATCTCCGTCTCGTACGGCGGAGCCACCGCCGCGGCCACCGGCCAGGCGCCCAAGGTCAAGCTGCCCGTCACCGGGCCGGAAGGCCGGGCCAAGCTGCAGGTGCTGTTCCTCATCGACACCACCGGCTCGATGGGCGACGAGATCGGCCGCCTGACCGCCAGCGTCGACTCGGTCGCCGCACGCATCGCCAAGCTGACGGCGGGGCCCGAACTGGAGCTCGGCATGACGCTTTATCGCGACAAGGGCGACGAATATGTCACCAGGACCACCGACTTCACCGCCGACGTGGGAACGTTCCGCGAGCAGCTCACCGCGGTGCGGGCCGAAGGCGGCGGTGACACCCCCGAGGACCTGAACGCGGCGCTCGCCGAGGCGCTGGCCAAGCCGGCCTGGCGCGAGGACGCCGTCAGGCTGGTCTTCCTCATCGCCGACGCCCCGCCGCACCTCGACTACGACGGGCCGGACTACCTGACCGAGGCCCGCCGGGCCGCCGAACGTGGCATCAAGATCGAGCCGATCGCCTCGTCGGGTCTCGACGCCCAGGGCGAGTACATCTACCGCCAGCTCGCCCAGCTCACCATGGGGCGCTTCACCTTCCTCACGTACGGGGCCGACGGCGTCTCGCCGGGCGACAAGACCGAGCATCACGTCTCGGAGTACGCCGTGCTGGCCCTGGACGATCTGGTGGTCAAGCTGGTCGCCGACGAGCTGAAGCCCCTGTCGCGATGAGGCGACGCGCGTTCTCCACCATCAGGGTGCCGTAACCGGCGATGAAGAGGGCGGCTCGACGGCCGGGTCACGACACCACATCCGGGTGCGCGTCGAGCACGTCCGCCTGCCGGCGGGCTTCGAGGCCCATCACCTTGTTGCCGCCGATCCCGGTGTTCAGCCAGGTCACGGGGCGGTCCGGATGCCGGGGGCCCCATTCGCCCGCGATGCGCAGCGGGTAGCCGAACCCGAGGCCGTCCTCGCTCTCCAGCCGTTGGCAGTCGATGATCGAATCGCCGGTGAACACCACGGTGCTTGCCCCCGGTCGGAGGGTGATCGTCATGTGCGCTCCTTTGATGATGGTGCGGGCGCTGCGGCAGAGGGTGTCAGGCGTCCTGGGGGACGGCGTCGTCGAGGGGAGTGGCGGCTTGGCCGCCGGCGGCGTACCGGGTGCGGGCGATTCCCCAGCCGACGAGGGCCGCCGCGACGGTGGTGAGGGTGAGGCCCGCGATGGTGACGGCCTGGTGGAACTCGCCGGTCTGCTGCGGGCTCCAGCGGGAGGTGGCGATGTCGCCGGTGAACAGGGCGGCGAGGATGGTGCCGGTGATGGCGATGCCGGTGCCGGAGGTGACCTCGGTGGCGGTATCGACGAGCGCGGTGCCGATCGTGGTCCGGTTGTCCGGGAGGCCGCGGACCACGTTGAGCCCGGCGACGACGCCGACCACGCGCATCCCGGCCGCCACGAGGACGAGCGCGATCGCGACCCACAGGTAGCCGACCCGGCCGAGCAGGCCGTAGACGGCGAGGCCGGACACGACCGCCGCGGCGCTGATCCAGGCGGCCCGGTCCAGGCCGACGCGCTGCACGAACGGGTTGACGAACGCGCTGCCCGCGATGAGGACGACGACCTGCGGCAGCATCCCGATGGCTGCCTGTGCGGGCGTCCAGCCCCAGTCGAGCTGCAACTGCAGCGTCACCAGGTAACCGAGTCCGGCGGTCGCTAGCCCGGTGGCGGCCTTGTACGCCAGCCCGCTGGAAACCAGGGGAAGGGCGAGGAGCTTCAGGTCGAGCAGCGGATGGCGGGCCAGGCGCTCGCGCAGGACGAAGCAGATCGCCGTCGCGGCGGCCGCGGCGGTGGCCGCCCAGGGCGCCCGTGAGCCGGTGCCCTCGTCCACGAACAGCGTCGGCGCGAGGAGTGCGAGCGCGATCGTCGCCGTGCCCAGCAGCATCCCGGGGACGTCGAGCGGGTCGCGGTGGAGGCCGGCCGGGTCGTCGGCGGCGATGCCGGCGCGCACGCCGAGGAACGCCAGCGCGGCGATCGGCACGTTCACCAGCAGCAGGGCCTGCCAGGGCGCGATCGCCAGCACCAGGCCGCCCGCCGTCGGGCCGATCGCGAGCCCGACCAGGCCGACGGTCGAGATGAGGGTCACTGCGCGCACGCGCAGGCCGTCCTCGTCGAACAGCCGGAACGCCAGCGCCATCGATCCCGGGGTCGTCATCGCCGCGGCGACCCCCATCGTCGCCCGGACGGCGATCAGCTGCTCGGCGGTGGTGACCACGGCGGTCGCCAGGCTCGCCACGCCGAGCAGGACCAGCCCGATCAGCATGATCCGCCGCCGGCCGAACCGATCGGCGATCGCGCCGAACGCCAGCATCAACCCGCCGAACACGACCGCATAGGCGCCCGTCACCCACTGCAACGCGATCGTCGAGGCGTGCAGCTCGCGTCCGATCACGGGCAGCGCGACGTTCAGGATCGAGTTGTCCAGCATCTCGAAGAGGAACACCGCCGACAGCCCCGCCAACGCGACCCACGCCTCCCGCAGCGACCGGGGAGTACGAGCAGCCATCTCATTCATGGAGGACTCCCTTCACGTCGTGATCCCGGCGGGGACCCTGATCAGGGCGATCCGGCCGCTCGCGCGGGCCGTGGTCGCGGTGGAGCGCGGCCCGGTGGGGGGTTGCTCCGGCGACAATGACAGTGGTCTGTTCGAAGGACACGCCACTAGATTATGCGACTAAGTTAAGTGACACAAGAAAGTGAGGTCGGGATGCCCAGGACCGGAGCGCGAGGCGGACCGCAGACGCGCGCGAAGATCTCGGAGGTCGCGACCCGGCTGTTCCTCGAACGCGGATTCGACACGGTCGCGGTCACCGAGGTCGCGCGGGAGGCCGGGGTCTCGGCCGTGACGGTCTTCAAGCACTTCCCGCGCAAGGAGGACCTCCTGCTGGACCGCGAGGTCGACGCCGTCGGGCTCCTGCGCTCAGCGGTACACGACCGCGCCCCGGACGCCGGGGTGCTCCAGTCCCTGCGCGATACGGCGTTCCGCCTCCTCGAGGAGCGCCACGCCCTGTCCGGCCTCAAGGAGGGGTCCGCCCCCTTCTTCCGGACCGTCGCGGCCTCGCCCACGCTGGTCGCCCGCGCCAGGGAGATCGCCTCCGACCTCCAACAGACTCTCGCCGGCGAGCTCGAACGCGACCCGCTCTTCGACGGCGACGCCCCTTTGCTCGCCGCCTTCTTCATCGCCGGCTACACCGTCGTGCTGGTGGAGACCGCCCGGCGCCTGATCGCCGGCGACCCGGCCGACACCGTCGCAGACGACCACCGCGCCCGCCTGGAGCGCCTGTTCGACGCCCTCAGCAACGGAGTCGTGCCCCGGCCGTGAGGATCACCGCCGCACTGCCCGCATCCGCCAGGAACTCGTAGGGAGGTTCGGCGAGGAGATCGCCTACGAGATCCGGCTGACCGGTGCGGACCAGACACCGACCGGCAGTCCCACCTGGGAGCCACTCCCGGCTTCGGCGGGCAAGGCGTAACGGCGCGTGCTATCCAAGCGGCCATGGCCGAGGAACTACGATCAGCGCCACGACGACCCCCGCTCGGGTCGCGAGACCAGCCCTGAACTCAGGTCCGCTCTCGATGGGAGGCCGGGAGTCTCAGAAGCCCCGCGGGCGTCCTCGACCGCCGTGGCACGCACCGGCGTCACCGTGCCGAGAAACACCGAGCGACCGTGCTCGGCGAGCCATCTCGAGATCGCCGCGTATCGTCATCTCGGGAACGCGACCAAGTCCGCCGCTACCCGCGGTGAGAAATCGCCGACTGCGTTCGTCCGTCACTCACGTTGCTCGCCACCAGCGCTCTGCGCCAGAGCGTATCGGCGGCGCGGTGCCTCCGACGGCCAGCAGGCGGCGGGTAAGCGGGAAGTCCCTCCGGATGCCATGATCATGGGCCATGGCATCGACACATCACCACCGGCTACGCATCGTCCGACGGATTCGAGTGTTTCGCGGACTGGCTATCAGTCTGGGCCGAGAGGACTTCGAAAAGGCCGTCGACCGTCCCGATCGCATTCTCGAGCTGTCGCATAATTACCGACACGAGCGGACGAGCATGTCAAGGGACGGCCCAGGCGTGCGTACGAACGGGCGACAGGCCCGGAGAGGAATGGGATTTTGACGACAAAGCCGAGTCCACGCGTCGGCTCCCATGGCTCGCTACCACTACGGCGTCAATGACGACCCGGACAAAAAAGTCTCCCCATGGTGGCCGCGATTCAGGAATCGAGGCGGAGAAAGAACCCGCATTTGGTCGTTCTCCCGAGGGGCGGACGGCACGATGCAGGGCCAGATCGAGCCGTTCCTGAGCAAAGCCGATCGTCTCTTCCTGCGCTACGGGACGCTGCCGCCAGACGCCTGCCCATGCATGGATGAGTATGTCCGCCAGGGAGGGTCCTCTTCATGACCGAAGCGCCTGCTACCGGTTTGTTGCGCCAGGTCGGGATCCGGCGCGGCACGGGGAGTCGGATGTGACTGCTACACCGTTCTCCCAGCACCGGGGCCGGAATTGCTCCTGCACGCGAGTGCAGGAGCGTGGACCCTCGGATCACCAGCCTGCCGCGGTGCAGAATTCGTCCCCTACGCCCGGAGCCGTTGGCCAAGGGTCGTAGCAGGCTTTCCATGGCCCTCCCTGGCGACCGACTGTGGCGGTGTCGTAATTGCCGTTCCGGGGGATGTTCACCACTGCGGTCTTGGTGCCGGCGGCGCTTCTGAGGAATAGCTGGTCGCCTTCGAAGGCGCCCACCGCCTGCCCGTGATAGCCGTTCCTTGTTCCACCGGTGCCGTCGCAGTACCAGAGCCGTAACGACCCTCCGTGTGTGTCGGCGACCACGCGGCAGGGAGCCAGGGCAGCGGCGGCTCCGGCCGTCGCCGGGGTCGCGAACAGCGCGGCTCCTCCGATGATCACAGAGGTGGCCGCGAGGACGAGTTTGCCGATCCGCATCCGCACTCTCCTGTTTCGCGGGTTTCGGTTGGGACGGTGGGGGATGAGCCAGGCGTTCGTGACCGCGATATGCCGGGTGGCGATGCTCGCCTCGCATTCTTTCGCCGGCTTCGGCTGAAAGAGAGTCTGGCTGATGGCGATCAATGGGCGACAGGTCATGGACCGGACATTCACCGGACATTTTCTCGCACCCGGAATTATCCGGTTCCCATTTTCGCGGCCACGCCTATGCTCGGCTTCATGACGGACACGGAGAAAGAGGCGGTCTTAAGCCTGCAGCGGCAGTTCGACGAGGCCGAGCTGGCCGCGGACGCCGACCGCTTGCGCGAGTTGCTGGCCGACGACTTCCAGTCGATCGGTCCCAAGGGGTACGTGCTCGACAAGGAGCAGTGGATCGGCCGGCACGCCCAGTTCGAGTACCACGCCCTGGACACCAGCCGGATCGACATCCGGATGTATGGCGATGCCGCGATCGTCCGCAACGTGCAGAGCAACAAGGCGACCTCGCACGGCCGGCCGGTGGCGCTGCGGGTGCGGGTGTCCCAGGTGTGGGTGAAGCAGGAGGGCTCGTGGCGGTTGGCGGGCATCCAGTTCAGCCCGATGGCCGACGACGCGTAGCGATGACCGGATCCCGGCGGTGGGTCGCCCTCTCCGTCGTCTCCGTGGCTCAGCTGATGGTGGCCCTGGACGCGACGATCATGAATATCGCGTTGCCCTCGGCGCAGCAGGCCCTGCATCCGTCCGACGCCGACCGGCAGTGGGTGGTGACCGCGTACACGCTGGCCTTCGCGGGCCTGTTGCTGCTGGGCGGGCGGATCGCCGACTACCTCGGACGCAAGCGGGTCTTCCTGGCCGGGCTGGCCGGGTTCATGGCCGCCTCGGCGATCGGGGGTGCGGCGGTGAACTTTCCCATGCTGGTCGCGGGCCGGGCGTTGCAGGGCGCCTTCGCCGCGGTCCTGACCCCGACCGCGCTTTCACTGCTGGCCGTGACGTTCACCGAGCCGAAGGAGCGGGCCAGGGCGTTCGCGGTCTACGGCGCGATCGCCAGCGGCGGAGGAGCGGTCGGTCTGCTGGCGGGCGGTCTGCTGACGGAGTTCGCGTCGTGGCGCTGGTGCCTGTACGTGAACATGATCATCGGGCTGGCGGCCGGCCTGGCCGGGCTGTGGGTGCTGGCCGATGGCGAGTCCCAGGGCAGGCAGCGCTTCGACGTGCCCGGCGTGCTGCTGGTGACGAGCGGGCTCGTCGCCGTGGTGTACGCGTGCACGCAGGCGGTGGCGGCCGGATGGGGAGCGGCTCAGGTGATCGTCCCGCTCGGGGCGGCCGTGCTGTTGCTGGCGTCGTTCGTCCTGTGGGAGTCGCGGGCCGCTCAGCCGCTGCTGCCCCTGCGCCTGCTGTGGGAGCGCAACCGGGGTGGCGCCTGCGTGGCCTCGGGGCTGGCGATCGTCGGGCTGTTCGGCATGTCGCTGCTGCTCACGTACCACTTTCAGGCGGTATTGGGCTACTCGCCGTTCCAGGCGGGGCTGGCCTTTCTGCCCATGACGCTGGCCGTGGCGGCCAGCGCGTTCGGCATCGCCAGTCCGTTGCTGCCGCGGGTGCCCGCGCGGCTGCTCATCGTGCCCGGGCTGCTCGTCACGGCCACCGGCCTGCTGCTGCTCACCGGGCTCACTCCCGAGAGCGACTACCTCACCATGATCGTGCCGGCCGAGGTGCTGCTGGGCGGGGGGATCGGCTGTGTCATCACCCCTGGGTTCAGCGTCGTGACCCAAGGCGTCGACCGCCGGGAGGCCGGCGTGGCCTCGGCCATGGTCAACACCGCACAGCAGGTGGGCGGCTCGCTCGGCGCCGCGCTGCTCAACACGGTCGCCACCGCGGCCACCGCCGCCTCTCTGCGCGCGGGCGTACCGCAGGCGCGGGCGCTGGTCCACGGGTACACGACCGCGACGGCGTGGGGGGCGGGGGTCCTGCTCCTGGCCGCCGCGCTGGCGGCCCTGCTGATCAACACGCCCGTCCCGGAGGCTCACGCCAGGCGGCGGTAGAGCGTCGCGGCGCGGTGGGTGACAAGCTGGAACAGCCCCTGGCAGGTGGTGGTTCTAGCGAAGGGTCGCGATGCCGGCCAGGAAGATGTCGACGCCGGACAGGAACTGTTCGCGGTCGTCGTGCTCGCGCAACTGCGTCGCCGCTCTCACCACGAACGGGTACTTGCCGGGGTCCAGCTGCGACCATTGTGCGGCGACGGTGGACAGGAGGGCCGAGCGGTCCGCCTCACTGCTGGCAAGGACCCGGGCGTTCGCGGCATTCTGCCCGGCGACACCGAGCACGTAGTTCACGAGCGCGCCCGCAGCGTCGAAAAGTGCATGCTCGGGAACGCCGAGCGCATCGAGCAGCCTGCCGATGCACTCGTAGATCTCCAGCAGCGCGGGACGCCACGGCTCCCGGGAGAGTTGAGCGCCGACCCAGGGGTGCGCGTCGATCGCGTCAAACAGGCCCAATGCGACAGTACGCAGAGCTTCCCGCGGCTCTGTATCGATGACCACGCCGGACATCACGCCGGCCATGACGTCGCCGGTGGCCGCCGCGAGCAGGTCGCTCTTGTTCGCGACATGGTGGTAGATCGCCCCGTAGCCGGTGCTCAGGCGAGTGGTGAGCGCACGGAAGGTCAGCGCGGTCTCGCCGTCGGTGTCGAGGATCTCGGTCGCGGCCTTGACGATCAGCTCCTTGGACAGCCCGTCCGTGCGCCGCGGGGTCCGCTGAGCCTTGTTCGCCATGGTCGCATTATCGCACGTTTGGATCGTCGATCCAAAGTCGTGCTAGCTTGATTGGATCGTCGATCCAAACCCCTCTGGAGGGAACGCCATGACGACCCCGGTCACGATCATCGGTGCCGGCCTCGGCGGTCTGGTGCTGGCCCGCGTCCTGCACGTACACGGCATCCCCGTCACGGTCTACGAGGCGGAGCCCTCACCGGCCGCGCGCCGTCAGGGCGGGATGCTCGACATCCACCCCTGGAACGGCCAACCGGCGCTCGAGGCGGCCGGCCTGACCGAGGGGTTTCGCGAGCTCGTCCTGGAGGGCCGCGAGTCCTACCGGGTCCTCGACCGGAAGGGGACCGTGCTGCTCGACCGGCCCGACGACGGCACGGGCGAGCGTCCCGAGGTGCAGCGCGGCGAGCTGCGGCAACTGCTGCTCGATTCACTTCCGAACGGCATCGTCCGGTGGGGGTGCAAGGTGACCGGCGTGCAGACCCTGGACGAGGGCCGCTACAAGGTGGGCCTGGCTGACGGCACCACCGTCGTCACGAGTCTGCTCGTCGGCGCGGACGGCGCGTGGTCGCGGGTTCGTCCGCTGCTCTCGGGCGCCACCCCCGAGTACGTCGGCGTCTCGGTCATCGAGACGTTCCTGTTCGACGGTGACACCCGCCATCCCGCCGCCGCGGAGGCGGTCGGCGCCGGATCGCTGTTCGCGCTCACGCCGGGTAAGGGAATCCTGGCCCATCGGGAGAGCGGCGGAACCCTGCACAGCTACGCGCAACTGGTGAAACCACAGGATTGGCTCGCCGGCATCGACCTCACCGATGCCGCAACCGTGACCGCGCGTGTCGTCGAGGAGTTCGACGGCTGGGCTCCCGAGCTCACCGCCCTGATCACCGACAGCGACACCCCGCCGGTCCTGCGCCGCCTCTTCACCCTGCCGACCGGACACCGCTGGAATCGAACACCGGGTGTGACCCTGCTCGGCGACGCGGCCCACCTCATGCCCCCGAACGGCGAAGGCGCCAACCTGGCCATGCAGGACGGCGCCGCACTCGGCCAGGCCATCGCCGCCCGCCCCGACGACGTCGAGGCCGCACTCGCCGAGTACGAACAAGCCATGTTCACTCGCGCCGCCGGCGTAGCCGCAGACGACGACATCTACACGATCATGTTCGGCGACGACGCACCCCACAGCATGGTCGCCATGCTGACCGGAGCCGAGCAGGGTTCATGAACTGCGGCGACCCGCGCAACGACGCGCCCGTGCCAGCCGAACGCGATCGACCGCAGGGCGCAGTTCGTGAGCCACGGGCCGCGGTCACGGTCGTCGTCCCCCAGCGGGGATGGCGGTCATGGCGCTCGCCCAGCATGCGCAGCGCCCCTTTCGGCGGGAGGCGTCGCGATGCATCCCCGAATCGGTGGTCGAACGCATCATCGGAGCGTCGGTCCTAGGAAGACCGCTCCGTTCCTGGGCCATCGAGGGCGATGGCAGTGTGAAGGCCTGTCCGAAAGAGGAAGAGCGGTGATCAGGCGATGAAGGCGGTGCGGTTCCACGAGTACGGCGGGATCGATGTCCTGCGGGTGGAGGAAGTGGAGCGTCCGGTGCCCGGCCCCGGGCAGGTGCTGGTCGAGGTCCGTGCGGCCGGGATCCAGCCCGGCGAGGTGATGATCCGGCAGGGTGCGCGGCACGAGCGCTGGCCGGCGACGTTCCCCTCCGGGCAGGGCAGCGATCTGGCCGGACTCGTGGTGGAGGTCGGTCCGGAGGTGCGCGGTGTCGCGGTGGGCGACGAGGTCCTCGGCTTCACTCACAAGAGGGCGAGCCACGCGGAGTTCGTCGTGGTGGACGATGTGCAGCTGACCCCGCGTCCGAAGGGGCTGTCCTGGGAGGTGGCCGGGTCGTTGTACGTGGCCGGCACGACGGCGTACGCCACCGTGTTCGCGGTCGACCCCGGGCCGGGCGACACGGTCGTCGTGTCCGGCGCGGCGGGCGGCGTCGGGTCCCTTGCGGTACAGCTCGCGCGGCGGCGCGGCGCCACGGTGATCGGGCTGGCGAGCGAGCCGAACCACGCTTGGTTGAAGGATCGCGGTGTCGTTCCGATCGCGTACGGGGAGGGTGTGGCCGAGCGGATCCGGGAAGCCTGCGGCGGAAAGGTCGACGCGTTCATCGACACGTTCGGCGACGGCTACGTGGAGCTGGCAGTGGAGCTGGGCGTGCGGCCCGAGCGGATCAACACGATCTGCGACTGGCAGGCCGCGGCCAAGGTCGGTGCGCGTACCGACGGAGAAGGCGCCGCGGCGTGCGCGGTCGTGGTCGGCGAGCTGGCCCGGCTCGCCGCGCGTGGGGAGCTCGAAGTGCCGATCGCCCGCACCTACCCACTGGAGCAGGTACGGGACGCGTACCGCGAGCTGGAACAGCGGCACACTCACGGCAAGATCGTGCTCCGTCCCTAGCGGGGGAAGGCAAGCCGTTCGCCCCCAGGGTTGACCTTGACCTTAGGTCAGCTTGCACGCTGAACGGGTGACCGACCCCGCGGCCGATCGAGACGTTCGGCGGTGGCCGCTTCGTTCGAGGCGCACGTCCGTGACGTCGACGCCGTCCTCAAGGCGAGGGGCGTCGACCGGCCGCTGCTGGTCGGCTGGTCCTACGGCGCGCCGGTCGCGCTGCACTGGGCCGGCCGGAACCCGGGCCGCGTCCTGGGAGTGGTGTCCGTGGACGGCGCGTACCCGCGGGGCTGGACCGCCGGTGGGGCTGGCTGTTTCCGATGCTCCGTCCCCTGCACTTGTGCGCGAAGCTCCGGCTACCGCCGCTACGGATCGGCCGACCTGCTGCGGCTGGTCCAGATCCGGACGCTGGCCGCCGCCGGCGTGCCGCTCGCCGAGATCGGGGCCATACTCGACGCCGACCCTGACCGGTTCGCCGCCGCGCTCGTCGACGTCGAACGGCGCCTCACCGACCGGATCGACGATCCGATCGCGCGGCGCGACACGCTGCGCCGGCTCGCCACCGGCGACCGGGCCCTGCTGCCCGACCGCGTTCTCGCGAAGCTGGACAGGGTGGCCGCCGAGCTGGGTTTCACCCCGGACGACGTGACGATGGCCCGGGAGGGCCTGGTGCTGATCAGGGCCCTGGTGCCGGAAGGCTTCGACGACTGTGTCACCAAGGTCGAGCGCGCCCTCGACGACCCTCGGTACGTCTCCTTGGTCAAACGCCTGTGGTGTGCCGCCGAGTGGGAGCCGGAGGACCCCCGGATCGACGAACTCGCCACAGCCATGGCCGACCACTTCCTCGCCCACCCCTCGCTGATGCCGATCCCGGCCGGACTCCGGGCCCGCGCCGACGGCGCGATTCGGTACAGCCTGCTCAGCCACCACGGACAAGAGCAGAAGCCGGCCTGGGCTCGGCTGGACGAGTTGTTCGAGGCAAGGATGCGCTCGGCCGGCATCGACCTCCCGTAGCGGACTCCCCGGCGCTTATGAAACCGACGAGCGTGGCGAGGGCCCCATCCCGGCGAAGAGAGCGTTGAGGATCCGGTCGACATACTCATGGGTCAGTTGTTCCTGAGTGATCAGGAGCTGGAAGTACAGCGGGCCGGACAGGATCGCCATCGCCAGGTCGAGGTCGAAGCCGGGTGACAGCTGGCCCTGGTCGCGGGCCGCTTTCAGCCGGGCGACGGTCTTGTCCGCCTGCGGGGTGATGAAGCGCTCGTTGAGCGCGGCAGCGATCTCGGGATTGTGCTGGGCCTCGCTGATCAGGGCCTTGTACAAGGGGCCGAAGGGTGGCGTGGCCAGCAGGTCGACGGCCGCGCGGATCTGCGCGCGCAGGTCGGCGACGATGTCGCCGGTGTCGGGATAGTCCAGGCCGGGCTCGTTCAGCGACAACAGCGAGTCGAGCAGCAGGGCGCCCTTGGACGACCATCGGCGGTAGATGGTCTGCTTGCTCGCGCCCGCGCGGGCGGCGACCGCTTCAATGCTCAGTTTGGCGTAGCCGATCTCCTGGCCGAGCTCCAGTGTGGTCCGCATGATGGCCTCGGTCCGGTCGGCGCCGCGACGATGGGGCGTGTCGGTCATGCCGACACCTTATCGGTACGGTACGTGCCGTACTTGACATCGGAAGCCCCACTTGGACATCATCCTATCGGCACGGTGCGTTCCGTACCGATAAGAGCTCCCAGGTCCCAAGGACTCCACCCCCACCTCTTCGGAAAGAAGACGATTTTTGATGCCCATTCCTGCCGACCCGACCGTGGTGCATCCCATGCCCGAGCAGCCGCGGGTGGTGCTGCTGAGGCCTCTTGTCACCTCGCCGCTGATCGAGGTCGGAGAGTTCTCCTATTACGACGACCCGGACGATCCGACCGCCTTCGAGACCCGCAACGTGCTGTACCACTACGGGCCGGACAAGCTGGTCATCGGGAAGTTCTGCGCGCTGGGGGAGGGCGTGCGGTTCATCATGAACGGCGCCAACCACCGCATGGACGGGCCCTCGACGTTCCCTTTCCCGATCATGGGCGGCTCCTGGGCCGAGCACTTCGACCTCATCACCGGTCTGCCCGGACGGGGTGACACCGTGGTCGGCCACGACGTCTGGCTCGGCTACCGGACCACGGTGATGCCCGGCGTCCGCATCGGCCACGGAGCGATCATCGCCTCCGGTTCCGTCGTCGTCGATGACGTGCCCGACTACGGCATCGTCGGCGGCAACCCGGCCCGGCTCATCCGCCGCCGCTACAGCGACGCCGACATCGACCGCCTCCTCGCTGTGGCCTGGTGGGACTGGCCGCTCCAGCAGATCACCGAGCACATCCGCACGATCATGTCCGGCAGTATCGACGACCTGGAGAAGGTGGCCGCCACTTGGGAGTCGAGTCATCATGAGTGACCCGCAGGTGGAGCACACCGTGCAGGCGAAGTTCGAGATCGTTGAGTTCGACGAGACGGTGTATGACGAGCACGCCGAGGGGCCCAAGCTGACCCGGGTCACGATCCGGAAGCGCTACCAGGGCGTGATCGAAGGAACGGGTGTCGCCGAGGTGCTGACGGCCCAAGGCGGCGCCGGCGGTGGCTACGTCGCCTCGGAGCGCATCGAAGGCACGCTCGACGGCCGCCATGGCACCTTGGTCATCCAGCACTGGGGGCTGGCCGATGGAGCCGAACAGAGCAGCGAAGGGAGCATCGTCCCGAACTCCGGGACGGGAGAGCTCGCCGGGATCGCCGGTCGGGCGATGGAGCGCGAGTTCCAGGTGCTCACGCTGGTCCACACGTTGTGAGATCACTCGAGCCGGATCCTGGCTCGCGGTTGCGACATCTGACCTCCGTTTCACAGTTCCAGCACTTCGGAATCGAGCTATCGGCATGCCTGCTTCGTCCCATCCCAACCCGTTCGCCGGCTGGCTTCGCCGCCAGGCCGTCCCGCTCACCCACCTCGACCCTGAGGCGCCGCTCGACGATCTGAAGCCGGTACGCGACATCCTCGGCGACGCCCGCGTCGTCGCGATCGGTGAGAACTCCCACTTCATCAACGAGTTCTCACTCATGCGCCGGCGCATCCTGCGGTTCCTGGTCGAACACTGCGGTTTCACCGTCCTGGCCTTCGAGTACGGCTTCAGCGAAGGCTTCCCCCTTGACGCCTGGGCCCAGGGGGAGGGGACGGATGATGATCTGTCGGCCCATCTCGCCGAGGCGATCCCCGTGGGAGTCGATGAGCCGCTGCGCTGGATGCGCCGGCACAACGCCACAGCCGGGGTGCCGGTGCGTTTCGCCGGGATCGACATCCCGGCGGCCGGTGGATCCCTGCTTCCCGCGCTGGCCCCGGTCGCCGACTACCTCCGCGAGATCGATCCCGAAACCCTCCCGGCGGTCCAGGCGGCGATGCGGATGGCCGAGTCGTTCGCCGGTGCCTCCGCGGCCTCGGCCGCGCCGGCCTGGACGCGCCTGGCCACTGCCGAGCAGGACGCTCTCAGCGCTGTCCTGATGCGCCTGCTCATCCGGTTCCGCGCCGTCGAAGCGCTGTACGTCTCCCGTGGCGATCAGCACAGCTATGACATCGCCCTGCGTCGCATCGAGGCCGCCTGCCACGCCGACTACGGCTTCCGTGCCATGGCCGGCCTGTACGCCGGAAACGGGCTGACCGCCGACACCTCGGCCCGCGACGTCTACATGGCCGGGTCGGTCCTTTGGCACCTGGAGCGCCTCGAACCCGGGGCCCGCATCGTGCTGGCGGCTCACAACGCCCACCTCCAGAAGGTGCCGATCTCCTTCAACGGTCACCTCACGGGGCTCCCGATGGGACAGCACCTGCAGCGCGCACTCGGCGATGAGTACTTCGCCCTCGGCCTGACGAGCACCACCGGACACACAGCCGACATGCGGCCCGACGAGAACGCGCGCTTCGGTTTCGCCATCGACAACACGGCGTTGGAGGCGCCCGAGCCGGGAAGCGTCGAAGCCGCCTTCGCGGATGCCGGCCTGGGGCTCAGCATCGCCGACCTCCGCCGGGCACGCCGAGAGGCCGTTGCCCCGGGTCCCGATCGCATCCGGATACAAGGCGCCTACTTGCACACCCCCGTCCTCGACGCGTTCGACGGCATCCTCAGCACCCCGACCTCCACCGTCGCCGACGGCGTCGAAAGCTGAACCGTCCAGGAGATCGTCAGCCGAGGCCAGAACCTGCAGAAACAGGGAGTAACGAGATGCATGTATTGCTGACAACGACGGACTGTAAGGGAGCTACCCGGTGATGAACACCGATGTGATCATTGTGGGCGCCGGTCCGACCGGCCTGATGCTGGCCGCCGAGCTGCGCTTGGCCGGGGTGCGACCACTGGTGCTGGAGCGGCATCCGCAGCGCCGGGACACTCCGAAGGCAGGTGGTCTCGGCGGGCAGATCCTGGAGCTCCTGCGCTACCGGGGCTTGCTGGAACGGTTCGAAGCGGCCTGCACCGGCCCTGCTCCGGCTCCCCGCTTCCCCTTCGGCGGTGTGCACCTGGACTTCACCCAGCTGGCAGATCCCCCGCTGCACGCCCTGCCGCTCCCGCAACAGCTGCTTGAGCGGCTACTCGACGAACGCGCCGGCGAGCTCGGCGTCGACGTCCGCCGCGGGCACGAGGTGGCCGGGGTGAGCCAGGACGAGGCCGCGGTGAGCGTGGACGTGCACGGACCGGACGGGGCGTACCGGGTGATCGCCCGCTACCTGGTCGGGTGTGACGGCGCGCGCAGCCGGGTCCGCGACTGGGCCGGCATCGGCTTTCCCGGCACCATCTATCCGGAGGTCAACCGGCTGGCCCAGGTCACCTTGCCTGAGAAGGTGACCGTGCTCGGAAACGGCGATCTCGACGTGCCCGGCTACGGCGCTGTCCACGCGGGTTTCACCCGGACCGACCGTGGTCTGTTCGGCGTCGGCTCCTCGCCCGGCTCCCAGACCGTCTCGCTCTACACCATCGAGGACGAGAGCACCGAGTACGACGACGACGTCCCGATGACGGTCGCCGAACTGCAGGACAGCGTCCGTCGCGTGCTCGGCGTGGAACTGCCCGTGGGAGAGGCGCTCCGGCTGTCGCGCTTCACCTTCAAGGCCCGGCAGGCCGAGCGCTACCGTGAGGGGCGGATCCTGCTGGCCGGCGATGCGGCGCACCTGTTCCCCGCCACCGGGGTGGCGCTCAATGCCGGCATGCTGGATGCCGTCAACCTGGCCTGGAAACTGGCCGCGAACCTCCACGGCTGGGCGCCGACCGGCCTGCTGGACACCTACCACAGCGAACGCCACCTCGCCGGCGCCCGTACCATGCTGCACACCCGAGCCCAGGTGGCACTACGGCGCGGGCACGACGCGGCCGCCGAAGCACTGCGGGAGGTCTTCCAGGAACTCCTCACCGACGAGCAGCCGCTGCGCCGCATGGGAGCGCTGGTCGCCGGCACCGACATCCGCTACCCGATGCCCGGCTCCGACCACCACCCCCTCGCCGGCACCTTCGCCCCCGACCTCACCCTCCACACCGGCCAGGGCAAGACCAGCGTGGCCGAACTCCTGCACCCCGCCCGGCCGATCCTGCTCGACCTCGCCGACCGCCCGGACCTGCGCGAAACCGCCCAAGACTGGCAGCATCGCGTCGACATCCACACCGCCAAGACCGACCTTCGGCCGGCCGACGCCCTGCTGATCCGCCCGGACGCCCACATCGCCTGGGCCGCGACCATCGACGAACCCACCGGCACCGCCGCGCCCGCCCTGCGCGAAGCACTCTCCGGCTGGTTCGGCACGCCCTGATCATGCCCTGCGAGATGGACAGAGGGTGCCTCATCAGCTCAGACCATGGAGGCGCAGGGGCCGGTAACCGGTAGCGTCGAGTTCGGCCAGTTCGGTGTGGATCTCCACCACGCCCGCCGGCGCCGCAGGGCCTGCGTCCTGGCCCTGCGAAGCGCACGTCAGCTGGGCGGGAGCCGGTCCGTCCATTCGGCGTCGATCGTCACCATGCCGTCCTGGGTTTGGGCCATTCCGCCTGCGAGGGGAGCCCATGCGGAGGTTTCACGGATCCGCCCGGTATCCGGGTCGACGATCATGGTGCCCTTGCCGAACATCACCGGGACCCGCAAGTGTCGCCCGCCGCCGGTCTCGCCGAGGTCGACGCCTCCCGGCCGGGAGGCGAGCGCCCGGTAGGCGGCGGCACGGACCTGGGGCGAGACCGGCGCCTCCATGGCGGGGCCGTCCTGTTCGGCGGCCGTGATCGATTTTCTGCTGGTACGGACACCGCTTGCGGAGACGGCCGACCGGAGCCGGGTGTACAGGGCGTCCAGCCACAACCGGAGGGGGTTCCACCGCGTGCCCCGCCTGCATCCGGCGGGTGGAGCGGGGCGTCATGCCGTTGACCGACGCGCCGGCGGCTCCGGTCCCCACTACGCCGACGGCCGCGCGGCCCAGCACCGAGGCCTCGCCGCCAGGGGAGGGGGAGCCTCGGATTGCGGCTGGGACGGACCGACAGCATGCTCCAGGAGTTCGCAGAGCGCCGTACCGGTCACTTCATGTCGACGGTGAGTAACGACGCACGGCCCGTATGATCAACCGGTGCATGAAGGGATCTTGGTTCTGCTCGCCGGGGCTCCGGGGTCGGGGAAGAGCACGCTGCTGCCGCACCTGCTGAAGGCCGCCGACGGGCTGGTCGTCATGGACATGGATGAGCTTCTCGAGGACGGCAGGCTCATCGGCGTACCGATCGCGACCATGGACGCCGCACCCGTCTGGCCCGTCTACGACCGCATGTGGACCCGCATCGTCACCATGGTCCGGCGAGCCGGACATCCCGTCCTCCTGCTGTGCCCCGTCCCCGACGCCGACGAGCTCGCACCGGGCGGGCGATGGACCGGCGACGTCCACTGCGCCCTCCTGGACTGCAGCGACACCGAACGACTGCGGCGACTGCGAGCACGCGGTGACATGCCGGACGAGGTCGAGGACGCGATGGCGGACGCCGCCCGGGCACGTACTCTCATCCCCACCGTGTTCCGCACCGACGATGCCGACGTCACAGAGTTGGCCACCCGGATCGCTGACTACGCCAACAAGCTGCGCCTCCAGTAGCCGCCCTCCGACGGCCCCGACCGGCAGATGAACAAAGCCGGAGCGGGTCCGTCCTGGCCAGGCTCGCACGGGGCAGCGCGCCGATGGGCTCATCCTGGCCGCAGAGACCCTGGCGGCGGCCCGCGACGTCATCGCCTACGGCGTGGGCCACTCGGGGACCGCCGCCGAATACCTGGCGCTCCGGCCGGCCGGTCTCGGTCTGAAGGCGCGTCAGCCCCGGCGACACCTGGTGTTGCCGCTGGGGCTGGCAACGTGATCATGCTCTTCACGCCCGCCCGGCTGTTCTCCGAGCTGGAGGTGCTGCTCGACCGGGAGGAGGCGGTCGGGGCAAGGTGGTCCTCATCACCGACCCACTCGGCCCGGTGCTTGGCCGTCCAGCACTCGGGCGGCAGTGTGGTGGTGAGCACGGGGGTCGGGGCGTGGTTGGGCAGCAGCACCCCGCCCGCGCCGACGCGCAGGTGCCGCGTGGCGTCGGCGAGGTGGCCGATGAGGACGGCGGGGGCGGAGCTGGCGACGCCGCGCATGCCGTGATGCTCGGGGACCCATTAGCGGTGAAAGCCCAGCGCGTCGGCCAGCTTCGCGAGATCCACCGTATTGTGCAGTGCCTGGCTCGGTGTGGACCCCTGAACGATCGGTGAGGTGTCCAGCACCGAAATGCGTACGTCAGCCTGCCGGCACCCGCGCATGCTCGTCCTCTCCGATCCCGCCACGGCCATTCATCTCCAGCGCAGTATCGCGCGGTTCCGCAGGCTGGTCGGCGTCGGTGGCGACGCATCGGATCGCCATGTACTGGCGTGCCGGCAATGGGACCCGGAAGCTGCCCGAGTACGTGCCGGGCAGCGTTTCGACGGTCATGTTCCACGTGTCGATCACGTCCACCGTCCAGACCGTGCCGGGCTCCATCGTGACATCGCGATACGACGGCCGGTTGAAGCCGAAGTACGCGATCAGGTAACGCGACGCCACGCCACCCCAAGGGGTGTCCCAATCGCTCGGCAGCGGGTCGAGCACCCCGGTCGGCGACTCCTCGATGATCCGTCTGAGAAAGGCGATCCGATCCGGGCTCGAGCCGACGAGCTCGCCGCCCTTCGACCACCACAGCTCTTCGCGGTCGTTGAGGTAGGTCTCCCCGTGCCCGACATAGCCGCCGCGTACCGCGCCCTCCCAGAACCGCCGGGTCATCTCCTCACCGGTGATGTTGCCCCACCCCTGGTCGATGTCGCCTTCGTAGGCGCATTCATCGATGACGACGGGTTTGTCCCACTGTTCACGCCACTGGTCGGTGTTCTCGGCGGTGCGGTACACGTCGATGCGCTGCGCGCTCGCGTGAGTGATCCACGGCCGGCCGTAGTCGTAGAAGCGGAAGCAGTTGTGGATCGAGAGCAGGTGCCCGATCGGGTCCTCTTCGACGACGATCGCGGCCAGCCGCTCCCAGTCGTCGACGGTCTTCGAGAACAGCAGGTCGTACTCGTTCGCGAGCGACCACCAGACGTTCGGCAATGCCGACAATCGCCGAACCACGTACCGGACATAGCGGTCGTCCGCGGCGGTGCCCATGTCCGAGAAGCCCCAGCGGTCGTAGGCGTGGAACAGGATGACATCGGCTTCGACGCCGATCGCGGCGAGACCCGCGATCCGGCGCTCGAAAGCGCGGAAGTAGGCGGGGTTGAAGCGGGTGTGGTCCCACCCGCCGTCGCTGTCCGGCTCGAACGGGTAGAGCGGCGGCTCGTTGGCGTTGAACAGGTACGACTTGGGAAAGACCCCCATCCGGATCTTGGTGAACGGCGACTCGGCGAGCGTGCGCAGGGTCTGTTCCTGCAGCGTTTCGCTCTGGTGGGTCCAGGCGTACGCGGTCGTGCCGAGCGGCAGGTGACGCGTGCCGTCCGCGTACGAGAAGTGATACCGGTCCGCCACCCGGACAGGCCCTCGACCGGCGCCGGCCACCGCGGTGAACTCGACGGTGACGCCGTCGAGGGAGGGCGTGGTCGCCTCCGTCGTGACGACCCAGCGTCCGGCCTGGTCCGGCAGCAGCCGGACGCGCCAGATCCCGTCGCCGTCGTAGAAGCCGCCGAGCCGGCGCGTCGAGCCGTCGGGGGCGGTCGCGCGTGCGCGCAGGTCGACGTCGACGAACGGGTCGCCGCGGTCCGGTCCGGCGAGGGCGAGCTCCCAGGTCGCCCACACTTCCCCCGTGGCGGGTGCGGAGAGCACGCCGGCCGAGCCGCGCGGCGTACCGGGCGGCTCGTAGTGGGGGTTCGGCGCGATCGCGGGCGGATCGGAGCGCACGCCCGGGTCGCCGGCGTCGAGCGCGGCGAGCTCGCGCCACAGGTCGTCGAGCTGTGCGGGGGAGAGCCGGGCGTACGGACCGGCGGCCGTGATCTTGCCGAGGGTGCGGCGGCGCAGCTGTATGAGTAGGGGAGAGTTCACGACGCCGGGTAGCGTGCGCTGGATGACGCCGCGGGCCGCGGCGTGGTCCAGGACGTCGGCGAGCAGGCTGTCCGGCCCGAATCCCCGGCCGCTCATGCCATGCCGCCCGAAGTGCCGCCCGAAGTGCCGCCCGGGGTCCGGCACTTCGCCGAGCGGGCGCCCGGGGTGGGGAGGTCGACGTCGGGCATCCGGGTGTCCGCCTGCTCCGGCAAGGTGTCCGCGGTCTCCACCAGCCAGCGCAGCAGCACGCCGGAGAGCCGGGCCTCGACGTCGGCCAGGTCGGGGCACCCGGCGAGGTTGTGCGCCTCGTGCGGGTCGGCCGACCGGTCGTAGAGCTCGGCGGGCTCGTACAGGCGCCACACGTACGTCCAGCGTTCGTCGCGGACGGCGGCGGCCTTGCCCACGGTCATCGGCCGCTCGTGCTGCAGCGCCGCCTTGCGGTCGTACGGAAAGCCGCTGCGCTCGAACTTCGGCTCCTCCTCGACGAGGAAGCCGCCCTCGCTGAACGCGTACTCGCGGTGCCCCACGGCGGGATCGCGCAGCACCGGAAGCAGGCTGCGGCCGAAGTGATGATGCCCAGGCTCGATCCCGGCGAGATCGAGCACGGTCGGGAAGACGTCGATCAGCTCCACCATGGCGTCGACCGCGCCGTGCGCCGGCAGCCCGCCGCCACTGATGATCACCGGGTCGCGGGTGATGCAGCTGTGCAGCGCCGACGGCCACTTCTCGACCACGCCGAAGTCGCCGAGGTACTCGCCGTGGTCGGAGAAGAACACCGTCACAGTACGTTCGGCCGCACCCGTACGATCCACGCCGTCGAGCAGGCGGCCGACATGTGAGTCGAGCCGCGAGACCATGCCCTGGTAGGTGGCCCGGAGCTCCCGCCACACCTCCGGCGTCGCGCGGTCCGTGCCGTAGTAGTCGCGGATCCCCTGCAGGTAGGCGGGTTCGGGGCCGCTGCCCGACACGGGGTCGCCCACGGAGTCGCGATCGTGCAGGGAGAACCACGGTTCGGGGGCACGGAACGGGCAGTGCGGCGCGACCAGCGGCGCGAACAGCACCCACGGCCCGTCCGGCGGGTCGGCGAGCCACTCCTCGGCGGTGCGCACGGCGGCCTCGTCGAAGTCGATGTCGCTGTCGTCGACCACGCGGCCGTGGTAGTAGAGGCGGTCCCACAGGTCGGGATCGACCTCGGACGCCATCCGCGGGAGCTCCATGGCCGCTCTGGCGCCACCCGCCCATCGGCCGCTGGTCGGCCGCGTGCCGAAGCCGTGCTCGTGGACGCTGAGCTCGGTCGCGCCGGGGCCGAACGTGTCGCCGCGATCCCCGGCCCAGGCCACGTGGTAGCCGTTCTCCTTGAGCGTGCGCAGGAAGTTCGGCTCGTCGGCGCGCAGCGGCGTACCGAACGTGCGGTGCCCCGCCGTGTGCGGATACCAGCCGGACAGGAACGACGCGCGGCTCGGCGAGCACACCGGATGCTGCGCATAGGCGTTGGTGAAGGCGGTGCCTGTCGCGGCGAGGCGGTCGAGGTTCGGAGTGCGCGCGGACGGGTTTCCGAAGGCGCCCACCGCGTCGGCCCTCAGCTGGTCCGCGACCACCACCAGGAAATTCGGGCGATACGTCATGGTCATTCTCCCGTTACTGAATTGGGGGGTAGCGTACCTTACCGAGTACTCGGTAAGGTCTGCCGAAACCGCGAGAACACAAGGAGAATCTCTTGTCAGGAGTGGCACCATCGGTGCGTAACCGCAGGCCGCCAGGGGTGCGGCGGGAGGAGATCCTCAGGGTCGCCACCGAGATGTTCGGCGACAGCGGTTACCGGGGTGTTTCGCTCGCCGACATCGCGGCCCGGGTCGGCATCTCCCAGCCCGGCCTGATCCACCACTTCAAGAACAAGGAAGAGCTGCTGCTCGCGGCCCTCGAACGTCGTGACGAGGACAGCCGCGACCACATGGACGCGATGTTCCAGGAGATGTCCGTCGCGGACGCGCTGATCTCGCTGTGCCGCCACAACGTCGAGGATCCGACGGCGATGCGTCTGTACGCCGTGGAGTCCGCGGAGAGCATCGAGCCGGGCCACCCCGCCCGCGAGTTCTTCCTGCGCCGCTACGCCCGCGTTCGTGAGCGCGTGGCCGAGCGCATCCGCCGCGACCAGGAGCTGGGCCGGCTCCCCGCCACGCTCGACGCGGTCGTCCTGGCCGGCGAGATGATCGCCGTGATGGACGGGCTCCAGATCCAGTGGTTGCTCGACCCCACCATGGACCTCCCCGGACGCATGGCCGCCTACCTCGAGCGACTCATCATCAAGGAGGACCGGTGAACGACGGACTCGAGGAGCACCTCGACGCCCTGGTCGGCAAGCTCGACCTCCCGCGGAAGGTGCGGCTGCTGACGGGGGAGTCCCACTGGCGCACGTACGCGGAGCCGGCCATCGGGCTGCGCGAGATCAACGTGTCGGACGGGCCCGCCGGAGTGCGCGGCCCGGAATGGGACAACGGCTCCCCGTCGGCGTGCCTGCCGTGCCCGACCGCGATCGCGGCGAGCTGGGACGTCGACCGCGCCGCCGCGACCGGGCGCGTGCTCGCCGCGGAGGCCACCCGCAAGGACGTCGACGTGGTGCTGGGCCCCACGGCGAACCTCCAGCGCAGCCCGCTCGCCGGCCGCCATTTCGAGTGGTGGTCGGAGGATCCGGTCCTGACCGCCCGGCTCGCCGGCGCGCTGGTCGGAACGCTCCAGCGGCACGGCGTGGCGGCGACCGTGAAGCACTACGTCGCCAACGACTCGGAGACCGAACGCGCCACCGTCGACGTCCGCCTCGACGAGCGCACGCTGCGCGAGGTGTATCTCGCCCCGTTCGAGCACATCGTCCGTGATGAACGGCCGTGGCTGGTCATGGCGTCGTACAACGCCGTCAACGGGACCGCGATGACCGAGAACGAGCTGCTCGACAGCCCGCTGCGCACGGACTGGGGCTTCGACGGGCTCGTCATGTCCGACTGGCACGCCGCCCGCTCGGTGGCGCCCGCCGCCTCGGCGGGCCTCGACCTCACCATGCCGGGCCCCGGCGGACCGTGGGGCGCCGCGCTGGTGCAGGCCGTCACCGACGGCCTGGTCAGCGAGGCCGCGGTGGACGCGAAGGTGAAGAACCTCCTGCGGCTCGCCGCCCGGCTCGGCGCCCTCGACTCGGTGCCGGTGACCCGCACGCCGGTCACCGTCGACGTACGCGGTGAGCTGCACGCCGCCGGCGCGGACGCGACCGTGCTGCTGCACAACTCCGACGACCTGCTGCCGCTCGCGCCGGAGCGCCTGCGCCGCGTCGCCGTGTTCGGCGAGCTGGCCGGCAGCCCGCGCATCCAGGGTGGCGGCAGCGCCGAAGTGCGGCCCACCCACGTCGTGTCCCCGCTGGACGGGCTCGAAGCCGCCCTGCCGCCCGGCGTCCAGGTGACCTACACCGCCGGCAGCTACCTCGAAGGCGACCCCGCCCCGGTGCCGCCCGGGATGCTCGGCGCGCCCGTGCTGATCCGCTGGCTCGACGACACGGGCGCCGAGGTGACGCGCGAGGATCGCCGGAGCGCCGCTCTCGTACGGCTCGGCGCCGACGTGCCCGCGGGGGCCACCACCGTCGAGCTGGCCACCCGGATCGTCCCGGACGTCTCGGGCACGTGGCAGCTCGGCCTCAGCGGGGCGGGCCGGATCGTGTTCGCCGTCGACGGCCGGACCCTGCTGGACGACGACGTACGGCCGACGCACGACGGCCCGGGCGCGGAGATCCTCACGCCGCCCGTGCGCACGTTCGACGTGCCGCTCGAAGCGGGCAGGCCGGTCGAGGTGCTGCTGCGGCAGCGGATGCCGAAGTCCGGCTCGGCCGTCGCGATCCGCTCCCGGGCGCCGCGGCGGTCCCCGGCCGAGGAGCTCGCCGTCGCCCGCGAGCAGGCCAGGGCCGCGGACGTCGCGATCGTCGTGGTCGGCACCAGCTCGCAGACGGAGAGCGAAGGCTTCGACCGGGCGGACCTGTCGCTGCCCGACGGGCAGGACGACCTGGTGCGTGCGGTCGCCGCGGAGAACCCGAACACCGTCGTCGTGGTCAACGCGGGCGCCCCCGTGCTGCTGCCGTGGCGCCATGATGTCGCGGCGGTGCTCGTGACGTGGTTCGGCGGCCAGGAGTCCGGCGCCGCGCTCGCGGACGTGCTCCTCGGTCACGCCGAGCCCGGCGGCAGGTTGCCGATGACGTGGCCGGACTGCGGCGAGGACGTTCCGGTGCTGGACACGGCGCCCGTGGACGGCCGGCTGGAGTACGGCGAAGGGGTCCACGTCGGCTACCGCGCGTGGCTGCGTGCCGGGGTCGAGCCCGCGTACCCGTTCGGGCACGGCGTCGGCTACACGTCCTGGGAGCTCGTCAACGTCGACAGCGGACCGGACGCGGCCGTACGGGTCTCCGTGCGCAACACCGGTTCGCGGCCGGGCAAGCAGGTGCTGCAGGTCTACCTGGCGCGGCCCGGTTCGAGCGTCGACCGCCCCGCCCGCTGGCTGGCCGGGTTCGCCGTCGTGCGCGGCGAACCCGGCGAAACGCTCACCGCCGAGATCCCGCTGCCTCCCCAGGCCTTCCAGCACTGGGACGCGGCACGGCACGACTGGGCGGTCGAGCCTGGAACGTTCGAAGTCTCCATCGGATTCTCCTGCGCGGACATCCGTGGCACGACGTCGATCAAGGTTCACGAGGAGTGATCAACCGGGTCTTCCCCCCGGCCCGAGAGAAAGTAAGTGAGGTGGTGCAGCGATGTACCCCAGTAATCGCCACGTCGATTCCATCCCCGGCGCTTCGGCCCTGTCGCGCCGGACGCTCCTCAGCGGGCTGGCCGTCCTCGGTGCGGCCGGCCTGGCCGGATGCCGTTCCGCGGTGAACGAGGGCAAGACGGCCGGCGCGGTGAGCGGCCCGACCCGCGGCGGGACCCTGGTCGCCACCGTCGCCGCGCCGCCGGACCCGGCGGCCTATTTCACCGGCCGCCCCGGCAACATCTTCTGGAACCGCAACGTCCTGGAGACCCTGGTCATGGTCGACCAGGACAACAAGCCGCAGCCCCTGCTGGCGACGAAGTGGGAGCTGCGGGACGACAACCGGACGCTGGTGCTGTCGCTGCGCGAGGGTGTCAAGTTCCACGGCGGCCGTGCCTTCGGCGCGGAAGACGTCGTGTTCACCCTCGAACGCGAGATGGCGGGCGACGGCCTGGCCACGCTCGGCGGCGCGATGAAGGGCTGGAAGGCGAGCGCGACCGGCCAGCACGAGGTCACGATCACCTCGCCGCGGCCGCTCCAGGAAGTGGTGCTGGACATCCTCGACTCGACACCGATCATCGACCGCGAGAGCTACAAGGGGCTCGCGGACGGGTCGAAGGTCATCGGTACGGGACCGTTCCTCTGGTCCGGCTACAAGGCCGGCACGGAGATCAAGATGACGCGCAACGACGCGTACTGGGAGCAGGGGCTGCCCTACCTCGACGGCATCGAGCTCACGGTCATCGGCGACTCCACCGCCCAGCTGGCGGCGCTGCGCTCAGGCCGCGCGCACCTGGCGAACGGGCTCAACATCCAGGACGCCAAGACGGTCGTCGACGACAAGGAGTTCCACCTCGACCTCAACCACGGGCTCGTGTACGCGCTGGGCTTCGACGTCACCAAGGCGCCCTTCGACAAGCCCGAGGTGCGCCGGGCCATCGGCTACGCGATCGATCGCCGGCGCATCAACCAGCAGGTCTTCGGCGGGGTGGGCACGACGACCAGCCTGCCGTGGAGCGAGGACGCGACCGGCTACCCCGCGGAGCTCGCCGCCACCTACGCCTACCAGCCGGACCGCGCGAAGAAGATGATCGAGGACGCCGGGGCGGCCGGGGCCCGCGTCGAGATCGCCGTCCACGCGCTGCCGGTGCCGCGCAACGTGATCGAGATCGTGTCCCGCAACCTGACGGACGTCGGCCTCCGGCCGTCGGCGCTCGAACTGCCCCCCGCGGAGTTCGAGCCGCGCAGGATCGCCGGCAAGCTGGGGCCCGCGTTCCTGACCTGGACCGCGGTGGCCAAGCTGCCGCCGGCACTCTCGCTGTACGGATACCCGGACCTGCGGCCGGCCAAGAACACCTCGAACTACGCCGACGCCGGTTACCGCGAGCGGGCGCAGGCGCTGATCGACAGCGCCGACGAGAGCGAGACGGCGCAGCGGCTGAAGGACCTCTCGCAGTACCTGCTCGACGCCGCCTTCCTCCAGACCATCGCCATCGTGCCGGCCACGGTCGTGCGCGCGGACGCCGCGAGGGACATCCTGGTCAGCCGCTACGGCCGCTCCATGCGCGCCGCCTACCTCACCCGGTGAACGAGGCCGAGCATGATCCATTTCCTGATCCGGCGCCTGCCGTCGGTCCTGCTCGTCCTGGCGGCGACGACCGCCATCGCCTTCCTCCTGCCCCGCCTGGCGCCCGGTGATCCGGCCGCCATCGCGGCGGGGCCGGAGGCCACCGCGGAGCAGGTCGCGGCGATCCGCGTCGAGATGGGGCTGGACCGCCCCCTGGCCGAGCAGTACGTCCACTGGATGGGCGGGCTGCTCACCGGCGACCTGGGCCAGTCGCTGCAGTTCAAGCGCCCGGTCGCCGAGCTGATCGGCAGCAGGGTGGAGAGCACGTTCGAGCTGACCGTCGCGGCCACGATCCTCCTGGTCGCGGTCTCGCTCGGGCTCGGGATCTTCGCCGGGTCGGCGCGTTCGCGGCTGTCCCGGTTCACCGCGGACGCGAGCAACACCGTGCTCCTGGCGATGCCGCCCTTCCTCTTCGGCCTGTTGCTGATCATCCTGTTCGGGGTGGTCTTCCGCCTGCTGCCGATCAGCGGGGAGGTCGCGGTGCTGGACGACCCGGTGATCGGCCTGCAGTACCTGATCCTGCCCGCGGTGGCCATGGCGGTGCCGATGGGCGGCCACGTCGCCATGCTCGTCCAGTCCTCGATGGACAACGCGTGGCGGCAGGACTACGTCGACCTCGCCGTGGCCAAGGGCGTGCCACGAAGGTGGATCACCCTGCGCCACGTCGTCCGCAACAGCCTCGGGCCCGCCGCCGTCACGATCGGCATGCGGTTCGGCGACATGCTGGCCGGCGCCGTCGTCATCGAGATGATCTTCGCGAGGAACGGGATCGGGCAGCTCGGGGTCTCGGGCGTGCTCAGCGCGGACTACAACCTCGTACAGGTGATCATCGTCGGCACGGTGCTGATCGCCGTGGTCGTGCAGCTGCTCACAGAGATCGCCATGGCGGTCCTGGACCCCCGCGTCAGGTTGGGAGCGTGAAACCATGACCACCACCGTCACCGCACCCGGAACCCCCGCGCCGGCAGTGCCGCGCCGCCCCGGCGCCGGGGCACTGAGGCAGTACCTCACCGCGCTGCGCACCCCGCGCGGCGCGTTCGGCGCCGGGCTGCTGCTGGCCCTCGTCGCCGTTGCCCTCCTGGCGCCGGTGCTGTTCCCCGGCGGGTACGACGACCAGAGCGGCGACTCGCTGGCCGGCGCCTCGGCCGCGCACTGGATGGGCACCGACGAGCTGGGCCGCGACATCCTCGCCCGTACGATCTACGGCCTTCGTACGGATCTGAGCCTGATCCTGGCCGCGGTGCCGGTGAGCGCCGTCATCGGGACGCTCATGGGGCTCACCGGCGTGGTCTCGCGCCTGCTCGGCGCCGCGATGCAGCGCGCGCTCGACATCATCCTCGGCTTCCCGGGGCTGGTGCTCGGCATGAGCGTCGTCCTCGTGCTCGGCACGGGCTGGCTCTCGCTGTTCGTGGCCGTGCTGATCAGCGGCCTGCCCGGGTTCGGGCGGCTGTCGCGGGCCGGGCTCCAGGTCGAGCAGGAGCGCGAGTACGTGCTGGCCGCCAAGGTGCTCGGCGTGCGCAAGCGCACCGTGCTGGTGCGGCACGTGCTGCCGAACATCATGGACCCGATCGTCGTCGGCGCCGCCGTCTACATGGTGGTCGCGATCTTCATCGTGTCCGGCCTGAGCATCGTGGGTCTCGGCATCAAGCCGCCCGTCCCGTCGCTGGGCGCGATGCTCAACGTCGGCGCCCGCTACATCGAGGTGCACCCCGCGTACGTGCTCGGGCCCGGCCTGGTGCTGCTGCTCCTCGCGTTGGCGTTCACCCTGCTGTCCAACGCGCTCAACAAGGCGGTGCTGCGGAAATGACCATCCACTCCCATGGCCACCCCCATCGCCACCCCCACGGCGTCGCGCCGGCGGCCCCGGCGCGTCCCGACGCGGACGTCCTGCTCGAGGTCCGCGGGCTGCGCACCGAGTTCGCGACCGGCGCGGGGATCGTCCACGCCGTCAACGACGTCGATCTCACCCTGCGACCGGGCCAGATCCTCGGCGTGGTCGGCGAGTCCGGCTCGGGCAAGTCGGTGACCGCCCGCTCGATCCTGCGGATGGTGCCCCAACCGGGCCGGATCGCCGCCGGCGAGATCCGCTTCGGCGGCCGCGACCTGCTCGCGCTGTCCGAGGAGGAGATGCGCCGCATCCGCGGGGCCGAGATCGCGATGGTGTTCCAGGACCCGCAGTCCGCGCTCAACCCGGTCCTGACGGTGGGCGCGCAGATCGTCGAAGCCCTCACCGTGCACGGCACGGGCAGGCGTGCGGCCCGCGCACGGGCCCTCGAACTGCTCCGGCAGGTCGGGATCCCGGACGCCGAACGCAAGATCGACGACTACCCGCACCAGTTCTCCGGCGGCATGCGCCAGCGCGCCGTGATCGCCATCGCACTGGCGGGCTCGCCGTCGCTGCTGATCGCCGACGAGCCGACCACGGCCCTGGACGTCACCATCCAGGCGCAGATCCTGCGCCTGCTCAAGCAGCTGCGCGACGAGCTGGGCATCGCCGTTCTCATGATCACCCATGACATGGGCGTGGTCGCCGAGATGTGCGACGACGTCGTCGTCATGTACGGCGGCCGGGTCGTGGAGCGGGGACCGGTCGAGACGATCTTCGCGCGGCAGGAGCATCCGTACACCGCCGACCTGCTCAAGGCCATGCCGCGGATGGACACCGCGGGCGGCAACCGGCTGCCGGCGATCCCCGGCGCCCCGCCGGACCCCGCCGCGCTGCCGCCCGGGTGCGCCTTCCACCCGCGCTGCCGGCTGGCCGAGGACCGCTGCCGCACCGACATTCCCGAGCTGCTGCCCCTGGCCACGCCAGGGCACGCCGCCGCCTGCTGGGTGACCCATCAGGGCACGCCCATACCGCCGCTCACGCTCGTCACCGCCGACCCGGCCGCGCGGGCCGAACAGGCCCGAACCCCGCTGCTGAGCGTGGAGAACCTCCGGGTCGACGTCGCCTCCGGCCGCAGGAGCCTGCTCGGCCGCCCACAGCCCGTGTACGCCGTGGACGGGGTGAGCCTGACGGTCGCCGGCGGGGAGACACTGGGCCTGGTCGGCGAGTCCGGGTGCGGCAAGTCGACCCTGGCCAGGACGGTCGTCGGGATCAACCGGCCGGCCGCGGGCACGGTCCGCGTCGGTTCCGAGGGCGTCGACGCGTTCTCCCCGGCCGGCGCGCGGGCGTTGCGCTCCACGGTGCAGTACGTGTTCCAGGACCCGTACGCGTCGCTCAACCCGCGCCGCACGATCAGGCAGTCGCTCGACGAGGCGCTCGACATGCGTGGCGTGCCGGTCGCCGAACGTGCAGCGGAGGCGGACGCGCTCATCCGGCGGGTCGGCCTGAACGAGTCGCACCTGGACCGCTACCCGCACGCCTTCTCCGGCGGGCAGCGCCAGCGCATCGGCATCGCCCGCGCGCTGGCCGTCCAACCCCAGGTGCTGATCTGCGACGAGCCGGTGTCGGCACTGGACGTGTCGATCCAGGCGCAGATCATCAACCTGCTGGAGTCGCTGCGCGACGAGCTCGGCCTCGGGTACCTGTTCATCGCGCACGACCTCTCGGTCGTGCGGCACCTGTCCGACCGGGTCGCCGTCATGTATCTCGGCAAGATCGTCGAAACCGGCCCGGTCGAGGCGGTCTACGCGGCTCCGCAGCATCCGTACACGGTCGCGCTCATGTCGTCCTCGCCGGTGCCCGACACCACGGTGCGCGGCCGCGAGCGCATCGTGCTCACCGGCGACCTGCCCAGCCCGAAGAGCCCGCCGTCGGGCTGCCGGTTCCGTACGCGCTGCCCGATCGGCCCGCTGGCCCATCCCGAGCGGACGATCTGCGCCGAGCAGGAGCCGCAGCTCGCCGAGACCCCGGGCGGGCAACTGGCCGCGTGCCACTTCGCCGGGGAGCTGGTGGCGACCGGCGGACAGCGGTGAACTCACCGGGCTTCAGAGATCGGCGAGGAGGTCGTCGAGGGCCTTGTTGAGGGCTTCGGCGTTGGCCGGGGTGAACCAGGTGGTGCGGATGCGTTCGTTGTTCCCGTTCGGGGTCTCGTGGTCGGCCGCGAGCCGGCGCAGCGAACGGGTCTCGTCACTCAGCGAACGGCCGACCCCCTGGAAGAGGCCGCGGACGTAGCGGTCCGCCTCGTCGGGGTCGATGCCGTGACCGACGGTCCACGACGTGAGCGTGGCGAGATACGAGTAGTGGGTGGTCAGCGTTCCCGTCAGTGCGGACAAGACGTTGAAGGCCGCCTCGTCCGCGACCGGGAGCACCCCGCCCAGGTGCTCGAAGAGGGAGTTCACCACCGGGTGCGACGGGTACGTCACCGTGACGGAGCGGCGTTCGCGTACGGTGGGCAGGGGGATGGCCCGCACCAGCGGGGCGTCGGTGGCGAGCGTCCGGCGCAGGTCGTCGTTGCCGACCCCGGCCATCACGTTGACCACCACCTTGTCGCCGTCCACCCTCAGCCCGGCCAGTGCTTCGTGCCGGTCCTGGCGGCGTACGGCGATGATCACCACCTCGGAGCCGTCCACCACTTCCTGGTTGCCGGCGCACACCCGCACGCTCTCGTAGCGCTCGGACAGCGCCGCGACCGTGCCGGCTCCCCGGGGGGAGAGGAACACCTCGGGGGACCGGTCGGCTCCCTCACACAGGCCCGCCACGATGGCTCGGCCGATCTCGCCCACCCCGATGATGCCGATGCGCTTCACTGTGTCTTCCTCCATCGTCTTACCTGTCGCGATCTTCTCCATAGGAGCATGACCGCCAGGAGGCCGGCCGCGCAGGGGCGTTTCCGCTGCGTCCGATGTGCGCTATGTCTCATCCGCAGGCCGTTACGCCGGATGCGTGGCTGGTGTCTCCCCGGAAGAAGCCCGGGCAGCGTTGAATTCGTTCCGGACCGCGCTCGCGACCGGGGACCTGCGGGGGCTGCTCAACGTACTCGCCCCGGACGTCGTCTTCGTCAGCGACGGCGGCGGCCTCAAGCCGGCGGCCCTGCGGCCGGTCGTCGGCGCCGACAAGGTGCTCGGTTACATGGCCGGCAGTGTCGCCAAGGCCGACGGCGCCTTCACCGGTGAGCCCACGACGGTCAACGGCAACCCCGGGCTCATCCTGCGCCTGGACGGCGTGCTGGCCTTCCGCTGGAGAACGCCCGCGTGACCGGCCTCTACTACGTCCGCAACCCCGAAAAGCTCACCCGCGTCGAGTCCGAAACCCCTCTTACCTCCCGCCGACCGAGCATTAATTTCATGCGATACCGTATCGAATGAGAATATATCTGATAGCATGGGTTGATGGCTGCCGACATTCCCCCCAGAGCGACCGACCGCTCTGGGGATGCATCACCTTTCGCTCTCGGCTTGCTGCTGCGCCAGGCGCACTGGCGCGCGGCCACGGTGATGACAGAGGCGCTTCGGCCGCTCGGCATAGAGTTGCGGCATTTTGCCGTGCTGATCGTACTGATCGAGCGCGGGCCCACGGTGCAGCGGGACCTGGCGACGGCGACCGGGTCGGACAAGGCCGGGATCATGCGGGTCGTGGACGACCTGGAGCGTAAGGGGCTGGCCGTACGCAAGAGCGTTCCGGGGGATCGACGGGTTCGGGCAGTGGAGATCACGCCTCAAGGCGTCGAGCTCTTCGATGCGGCCCATGTGGCGGCGGAGCCGGCGGATGCGCGCCTGGTTGCCGCGCTGGGGCCCGGCGAGGCCGAACTCCTGAGGGATCTGCTGACCCGGTTCGCCTATCCAGCGGACGGCGAGGCGTAAGCGCGCCCGTGTGCCGGTTGCCCGGCGCCGCGCCGGCTTCGGGCGGGGGCCCCTGCCCTGGCGGCACCGTTGCGCACCTCGTCGGCTAGCGTTGAATTCATTCCCTCCGCGATGCACGGGGCTCGTACGGTCACCAGATAGTATTGAATGATACAATCACTGATGATACAGTCTCGGATGTAGTGACATTAATGCATTGAGGAGGTAGGTGATCTTGGACGTCTATGAGGCAGTCACGAGCCGACGGGCGGTGCGCGGATTCACCGACCGGCCTGTCCCGAGAGAGGTGCTGGAGCGCGTGCTGTCCGCCGCGGCCTGGGCGCCGTCCGGATCGAACCTCCAGCCATGGCACGCGTACGTGCTGACCGGCGAGCCGCTGGCCGAGCTGAAGAAGCGCGCCGGTAAGCGCCTGGCCGCAGGCGACCCCTGGGACGATCGCGAGTACGAGATGTACCCGCCCACGCTGAAGACCCCGTACCACGAGCGCCGATCCGCCTTCGGCCAGGAGCGCTACAGCGCACTCGGCATCGTGCGTGAGGACTGGGAGGCGCGCCAGAGGGCCGCTGCCGAGAACTGGCAGTGTTTCGGCGCGCCCGCCGCCCTGTTCTGCTACATCGACCGCGACCTGGGCCCGCCCCAATGGGCCGACGTCGGCATGTACCTGCAGACCGTCATGCTGCTGCTGCGCGCCGAAGGGCTGCACAGTTGCCCGCAGATGGCGTGGTCGGTGTATCGCAGGACCGTCGCGGAGATCCTGTCACCCCCGGACGACCTCATCCTCTTCTGTGGCATGTCGATCGGGTTCGAGGACGTCACCGTGGAGTACGTCCGTACGGGCCGGGCGCCCCTCGGCGAGACGGTCGCGTTCGTCGAGGGTTAGCCCCGCGCGTCCTCGAGATCAACCTCACCGGCACGTACCCCCTCCTCGATTGATGAGTACGTGTCGTCAAATCCGGCTCCGGGCCTCCTACGTCGCGGTCGGCTCGCCCATGGACTGGGCAGCCACGGCATCTCCGTCACCGAACAGGTGCGCAAGACATTCCCCGGCACTGCTGTGAGCGCGACGCGGCCGGCAACCCGAAGACCTCGTCGGCACGGCCTCCGTCCCGCCTCTTTTTCTTGAAAGGAAACGCAATGACCTACACCGTTGGTTACATCGTCGGGAGTCTGTCCCAGAAGTCGATCAACCGGACTCTCGCTCTGGCTCTGAGCCGTCTCGCGCCGCCGGAACTCCGCCTCACGGAGATCCCCATCGGCGAGCTGCCCCTGTACAGCTACGACTACGACCCGGACTACCCCGCCGTGGCCCAGGAGTTCAAGGACGCGATCAAAGCCTCCGACGCCCTGCTGTTCGTCACCCCCGAGTACAACCGGTCCGTTCCGGGCGCACTGAAGAACGCCATCGACTGGGCGACCCGGCCCTACGGATCCAACGTGCTGAACGGCAAGCCGTCCGCGATCATCGGAGCCTCGCCCGGCCAGATCTCCACCGCGGTCGCACAGCAGCACCTCAAGACCATCCTGTCCTTCACCAACTCCCCGGTGCTGGGTCAGCCCGAGGCCTACATCCAGTTCGCCAAGGGCCTGATCAACGACGAAGGCGACATCCAGGTGCCGTCCGTCGCCGAGTTTCTGACCGGATACATGCAGGCCTTCACGGCGCACATCCGGCGCCACCACCACGACATCCCGGACCTGTAGGCCGCCCTGAGAGCGAGCCTTCATCATCACCGCCGGGAGGAGAATCATGTCCTTGATCGTCAGCCAGATCCTGTTCACCACTGCCATCGCCGCGGCGTTGGCCATGGTGTCGCTGTACAGGCGGACACCGGCCCCGTGCCAGGACTGCTCGCCGCAGGAACGGCAGCTGCTCGTCCTGTTCATCCGCGATGAAATCGACGAGGAGGAATACCGCCGCCGGCGAAGCTTGAACGGCCGAACGCCTGGCAGGTTCGCGCACGCGTGCGGCGCGCCGGGCGATCTGCGAAGCGGCGAGATGACGTCATGAGTCCGGGCTCATCGCCGCGGCGGCCGCGCCTGCGCTCGACCCCGGCCCGACTCACCGTCCTGGCCCTGGCCACGGCGATCGCCGTACTGGTCCCGATGGGCATGGTCGGAGCGTCAGCCGCCGGGCAGGCCTCAGCCGACCCCGGCTGGTCGGGCGCCCGCGAGCAAGCCGGGATCACCGCCGCCGCGGCCGGGCGCCGGAATCTGACCGGCACGATCGAGACGCAAACACCCGGCATCGACCTGATCCAGGTGGTGGGAGCCGATCACCGCGTCATCGCCGCTTCTCCCGCGGCACGCGGCCGGGACCCGCTGAGCCAGGTACGACCTTCCCCGGACCACCCTCAGGCCGACGTCGAGGTGTGCGACAAGAACAGCGGCAGACGGTGCCTGCGTCTGGCCGCCGTCCGCCTCTCACCCGCCCCCACCTCCCCGGTGGTCTACGCCGGCCGGATGGTCTCGCCCGTGGCGCCGTCCCGGACGTTCCAACTGCTCTGGATCGCCCAGATCGCGCTGCTGATCCTCCTGGCCACCGCGGCGACATGGAAGATCACCAGCCGCACGTTGCGCCCGATCCAGCTCATACGCGCACAGCTGGCCGCGATCAACGTCAGCGACCTGAGCATCCGCATCCCGCAACCGCACGGCCACGGCGAGATCGCCCAACTGGCGCGCACCGTCAACCACACGCTCGGACGTCTGGAGCAGGCCAAAGCCTCGACCCATCAGGCGCTGCAGCGGCAACGCCAGTTCGCCTCCGACGCCTCCCACGAGCTGCGCACCCCGCTGGCCGGCCTGCGCGTGCGCCTGGAGGAGGCACAGATGCATCCCCGCGACACCGACCTGCTCGACCTGATCGGGCACACGCTGGAGGACCTGGATCGGATTCAGGACATCATGACCGACCTGCTCCTGCTTGCCCGCCTGGACGCCACCGCTCCCCAGGCCACTCAGCGCGTCGATCTGACCGATCTGATCCGCACCGAGACCGGCCGGCGTGCCGATCGCCACCCGGCAGTCCTGAACCTCGCCGAACGGGTCGTCGTCGACGCCGTACCAGGACAGATCGCAAGGGTGCTGACCAACCTGCTGGACAACGCGCAGCGGCACGCCACCAGCAAGGTGCGGGTACGGCTTCGCAGCTCGGCAACGCATGCCGAGCTGGTGGTGAGCGACGACGGCGACGGCGTGCCTCCGGCCGACCGAGAACGGATCTTCCAGCGGTTCGTCCGCCTCGACGCCGCCCGTAGCCGCGACCGCGGAGGCACCGGCCTGGGCCTGGCCATCGCCCGGGACATCGCCACCGCCCACCACGGCACCCTGCACGTCGAGCAGGCCGCGATCGGCGGGGCCGGCTTCGTCCTGCGCCTGCCGCTGAGCACTCCCGCCGAGCAGGCCGCCCACCCTGGCGCCTGACCACACGCCGCAGCGCTTGCACGACCACAGTCGGCAAGGCAAGAAGTCGCAGGTCGTTACCGCTGATTTCTGCACTCAGCATCCACCGCCGACCAGTCCGGGCTCCGGCTGCCGCTCCGTGACAGTGACCTCACCCATGTCTCCTCCTCGGCCCAGCAATTGCGCCACCGCAAGTATCGATACCGCTGGTAGCGCAATGGTTTATCGTGTGGGCATGACCTCGACCGCATCCGCCAGACCACCCGGTCGCCCGCGCGCCGGCCTCAACGACGTGGTCTTCGCCGCGACACTGAGCACGGTCCAGGAGCTCGGGTACGCGCGTGCCACCGTCGACCGCATCGCCGCCGCGGCCGGGGTCGCCAAGACGACGATCTACCGGCGCTGGCCGTCCAAGGGCGCGCTGATCGTGGACTGCCTCCTGGACGTGTTCGGCCCGGTGCCGCTGGAGGGCACCGGTCGAGCCGAGCTCATGTCCTCGGCCATCCGCTGGATCGCGGGGAAGATCAGCGAACCCGGGGTCGGCGACGCGTTCGCCGGCGTGTTCAGCGACGCCGTCAGCGACCCGGCCCTGCGCGAGATCCTGTCCGCCCGGTTGCAGGACCCCTACCGGCGCGCGCTCCAGGAGGCGCTCGGCGAGCCGGAAAACCGGGTCCTGTTCTTCATCGACGTCGTCGTCGGAACCCTGCTCCACCGGATGGGCATGACCGGCGAGCCGATGGTGGATGCCGACGTCGCCGCGTTGGTCGAGATGGTTCTGTCACACTTCACCGACGACGCGTCCTGACTGCCGATCGCTTCGATCTCGATGTCGAGCGGGCGCGGAAGGGCAACGGGCCGATGCTCGTCACGTCTCGGCGATCCCTGGTGCCCGGAAGGCATGACGAAACACCCAGCAAGGGGTGGGACACTGGCAGGCTTCATTGATCCATTGATCTGTATTCCTCCCCGGTGTGCCGTAGGACTTCACCCTCTGTGATCACGGAAGCCGTTGGGGTCGGAG
>NZ_JBFAOQ010000011.1:0-392489 GCF_040675285.1 Nonomuraea sp. NPDC049625
AGGGTCATCTTGCCCTCGGTGACCGTGCCGGTCTTGTCCAGCACAACCGTGTCGACCTTGCGGGTGGACTCCAGCACCTCCGGACCCTTGATCAAGATCCCGAGCTGGGCCCCTCGCCCGGTCCCCACCAGCAACGCGGTCGGCGTGGCCAGCCCCAGCGCGCACGGGCACGCGATGATCAGCACCGCCACCGCCGCGGTGAACGCCGCCGCCACGCCGTTCCCGGTGCCCAGCCAGAAGCCCAGCGTCCCGACCGCCAGCGCGATCACGATCGGCACGAAGATCCCCGAGATGCGGTCGGCCAGCCGCTGCACCGCCGCCTTGCCGGTCTGTGCCTCCTCCACCAGCTTGGCCATCTGCGCCAGCTGCGTGTCCGCGCCCACCCGGGTGGCCCGGACGATCAGGCGGCCGCCCGCGTTCACCGTCGCCCCGGTGACCGTGTCCCCCGGCCGCACCTCCACCGGCACCGACTCGCCGGTCAGCATCGAGGCGTCCACCGCCGAGCTGCCTTCGAGGATCACCCCATCGGTGGCGATCTTCTCGCCGGGCCGCACCACGAACGTGTCACCGGCCTCGAGCTGGTCGGTGGGGATCCGGCGGCCGTCGGCCAGCTCCACCTCCTTGGCACCCAACTCCAGCAACGCCCGCAACGCCGCCCCCGCCCGCCGCTTGGAACGGGACTCGAAATACCGGCCGGCCAGAATGAACGCGGTCACCGCCGCCGCGGTTTCGAGGTAGATGTTGCCGGAGCCGTCGGTGCGCTCGATCGTGAAGGCGAACGGATGCGTCATGCCCGGCGTGCCCGCGCTGCCGAAGAACAGCGCCCACAGCGACCAGCCGAAAGCGGCCAGCGTGCCGACCGAGATCAGCGTGTCCATCGTCGCCGCGCCGTGCCGCAGGTTCGTCCAGGCCGCCTTGTGGAACGGCCAGCCCGCGTAGACCACCACCGGCGCCGCCAGCACCAGCGACAGCCACTGCCAGTTCGTGAACTGCAACGCCGGCACCATGGCCATCGCGACCACCGGCACACTCAGCACCACCGCGGTGATCAACCGCTGCCGCAACGGCCGCAGCTCATCGGCAGGCTCCTGCTCGGCCCCGGCGCCGGACTCGGCGGGCGGGGCGGGCAGCGCGGCGGTATAGCCGGCCTTCTCCACCTCGGCGATCAGCTGCTGCGGATCCACGCCATCCGGGAAGGTGACCTTCGCCTTCTCCGTCGCGTAGTTCACCGTCGCGCTCACGCCCTCGAGCTTGTTCAGCTTGCGCTCGATCCGGTTCGCGCAGGACGCGCAGGTCATGCCACCGATCGACAGCTCGACAGCCCTGCCTTCAGTCAGGGAAGACATCACATCTCCTTTCCTCGTGTCCTGCGATCAATGCGGCTGGTTGCCGTGAGAAGGGCTCGCGCTCGGCTCAGCCGTGGTTTTGGGCTGTCCGGTACCGGCCTGGGCGGTGAAGTCCGCGGTACGGACCTTGCCGTCATGCTGGAAATCCAGGAACAACCGGTAGTCGCCGCCGCTGGGCACCTCGGCGTAGAAGGTGATCTCCGGCCCCGCCTTGACACTCTCCTCCGGATGCACGTGCAGGTAGGCCAGATCACCGGCCCGCAACGCCACCAGATGCCCGTACGCCCCCAGATACGGCTGCAGGTCCGTCACCGGCTTGCCGTCCTTGCTCACGCTCAGCGTCAGCTTGCTCGCCTGGCCGGGCACGAGATCACCCGCCAACGAGACCGTGTAGCCGTCCACCTCAGCCGTACGAGTCGCCGGGGCCAGGGGCTGCGGCTTGTAGTCACCCGCCACCAGCAGATCCGCACCCAGCGTCAAGCCGCTCCCGCCAGTGGGGGCGAAGTCGGCGAAAGCCCGATAGGCACCCGGGTCATCCAGCGTCAACTTCACCGACCACACACCGTCAGCGGCCATGTCCGGGTGCACATGCTGGAAACTGGCCAGATCCCGCGACACCACGATGAAATGCAGCTTCTTGTCATGCTCGACCTGATAGTCAGTCACCGGCCTGCCATCGGGACCCGTCACGGTGAAACGGAAATCCGTGGGCTCGCCGGGCTTGACGGCGGTCAACGGGTTCAGCGTGTAACCGCTCTCGGACACTTGGAGCCCTCCAGGGGTATCGCCCTTCGCTGTTGCGGTGGCCTCCGCATGACCGCCATGACTCTCAGCGGCGGGAGTCGAATGGGTCGCCCCGTGTTCCGGCTTCGCCGGGGCGGGGCCGACCTCGCCCACCGCGTTCCCGACACCCAGAGCCCCGCCGAAAACCACGGCCAGCCCTACGACGTAGGCACCCAGCTTGGTTGCCGCGTTCATGACCGGCTCGCCACCTCGTAGCCCGCTTCCTCGACCGCGGCCACGATGTCCGCCGCCTCCACGGGGCTGTCACTCTCCACGGTCAGCAGGCCGCTCGCCAGGTCAACCTCCACCGAAGTGACCCCGGACACCTCACCGACCTCCTCCTTCACCGAACTCACGCAGTGCCCGCAGGTCATACCCGTGACGGTGTAGGTAGCGGTAGCCATATCGATCAACCCTTTCCGGTGATGTCTGTCAGGAACGAACGAGCCGCGCGATGGCGTCGGAAGCCTCTTTGACCTTCGCCTGAGCCTCCGGCCCGCCCTGGGCAGCGGCCTCGGCGACACAGTGCGCCAGATGATCCTCCAGCAGGGAGATCGCGACCGACTGCAGAGCACTGGTGGCCGCCGACACCTGCGTCAGCACGTCGATGCAGTACTTGTCGTCCTCGACCATCCGCTGCAACCCCCGCACCTGACCCTCGATCCGGCGCAGCCGCCGCAGCTGGTCCTGCTTGCTGCCGCTGTATCCGACCATGTCTCCCCCTTCCGGCTCCTTGAACGTACCATACCCCCCTACCGTATTCCAAGCCGAGCCTGAGCCCAGGCGGGCGACCAGGGCCAACCGCTGCCCCAACTATTAGTCGGCATAGTAGGTTTCCTACCCACCCCATGCACGAGCTCCGACCGAAGAAGCCCAGGCGGACACGTCATCGCAGCTCAATGCGAATTACGGTGTTTACACAATGGACTCTTGCATCTACGTAGCGGACCTATAGAGTCACGTGAAACGCACGCCCTCCCCGATGGGGTCACCTTGCACCTCATATACCCCCCGGAGGTTTTGTTGTACCACCGAACCACGGCTGCGCTGCTCTCCCTCGCGCTCCTCACGGCATGCGGATCCAGCACCGGCACGACACCCAGCGCCCCCGGCACCCAGCAGGCCAAGAGCATCACCATCGCCATCTCCTCTGACGAGGGCACGCTCACGCCGTTCACCAACCAGACCGGCTACCCGGGCAACAACCTGGTGAAGCTGCTCTTCGACACGCTGGTGATCGTGCGGGGCGACGGCGTCGCGCCGCTCCTGGCAAAAGAGATCAAGACCTCCGACAACAAGACGTTCACCCTGCCGCTCCGGCCAGGCGTCACCTGGCATGACGGCAAGCCGCTCACCTCCGACGACGTGGTGTTCAGCGTCGACTTCTACCGCAAGAACATGGAGGGTGACTCGTCGGTCGACGTCCGCCCGATCGCGAAGGTCAGCGCCAGCGGCGACGTCGTGACCATGACGCTCAAGGCGCCCGACCCCGAGTTTCCGCGCCGGATCCTGGCCGACATGGCGATCCTTCCCAAGCACCTGTGGGAGTCGGTGCAGAAGGTGAGCACGGCAGGGGTGGACAAAGCCGTCGGCAGCGGGCCGTACAAGCTGACGCAGTACGACAACGCCCGCGGCTACACCCTCACCGCCAACCCCGCCTATGCCCTGGGCAAGCCCAAAGTGGATTCGATCAAGGTGGCCGTGATCCCGGAGGAGTCCACCCAGTTCGCCGCCCTGCGCACCGGAGAGGTGCACATGTCCACGCGCATCGTGCCCCCGCAGCAGCTCGCGACGTTGGAAAGGCAGCCGGGCATCGGCGTGGTCAAGGGCACCGAGTTCGCCTCCACGCTGCTGGCGTTCAACACGACCAGACCGCCGTTCGACCGCCCCGAGGTACGCCGGGCTCTGGCCAAGGCCATCGACACGGGGGATCTGGTCAAGACGGCGCTGCTCGGCCAGGGCACCCCGGGCAACCCCGGCTTCATCCACGCGGAGTCGCCCATCAAGGGAGACCGGCTCCCGCCGATCTTCGACGCCGAGGCCGCCAAGCGGGAGCTCGACGCTCTCGGCGCCAAGCCGGGACCGGACGGGATCCGGGTGCTGGACGGCAAGCCCATGTCGTACGAGCTGCTGGTGCAGAGCGCCTCCACGGACCGGCTGCGCAGCGCCGAGCTGATCCGCGACATGCTCAAGAACGCGGGCGTCGCGGTGAAGGTCACCTCGCTCGACTCCGACTCCCTCGACGCCAAGGTCTGGCCCGACTACGACGTCCGGAAGGGCCGCAACTACGACATGTCCATGTGGGGCTGGTCCGCTCCCGTCATGCTCAGCAGCGGCACCATCGCCCAGCTTCTGGCCTCCGACCCGGACGACGGCAGCCTCAATGTCGTCGGCTTCAAGAGCCCGGCCGTCGACGAGACGATCGCCACCATGACCGCCGCGCCCACCATGGAGGCCAGAACGGAGGCCGCCAAGAAGCTCCAGGCCCAGATAGCGGAGCAGCTGCCGTTCCTCACTCTGTACTACCGCAACGGCGCCTACGCCTTCCGTAAGGACGTCTACAGCAACTGGACCTGGCAGAACGGCTCCGGCGCGCTGAACAAGTTCTCCCTCGTCGACTACCGGCTCGGATGACGGCCGTCCAGGCCGTCCGCCGCGGCTACCCCCGCTACATCGCCGGCAGGCTGGCCGAATACCTCTCGGTGCTGCTGGTCGCGCTCACGCTCAACTTCGCGCTCCCCCGGGCGCTCCCGGGTGGCCCGCTCAAGCTGTTCGGCAGCCCGGAGGCGCTGGCCAGGCTGACCGCCGACGAGCGCGCGCAGATCGCCACGCAGTACGGCTTCGGCCGGCCGCTCCCCCAGCAGTTCCTCGACTACCTGACCGGCGTGTTCACCCTGGACCTCGGCACCTCGCTGTCGGACGGCCGGCCCGTCACCCAGGCGCTGGCGGACGCGCTGCCGTGGACGCTGCTCCTGGTGGGCACCAGCACTGCGGTGACCGCCGTCCTGGGGGTGACGCTGGGCGTCGCGGGCGCCCTGCGTCGCCGCCGGGGCAAGGGCTCCGGGCTGCTCGGCGCGGCCGTGGTCGCCGATTCGGTCCCGCAGTTCTGGCTGGGCATGCTGCTGATCGTCCTGTTCGGGGTGAAGCTCCAGCTGCTGCCCACCTACGGCGTGTCCGGGCCGGAAGGGGTGACGGTCGGCGGGGTTCTGCAGCACCTGGTCCTTCCGGTGACGACGCTGACCGTCACCGGCATGGGATATCTGTTCCTCTACACCCGCTCGTCCCTGCTCACCGTCCTGACCAGCGAGCCGGTGCAGCACGCCCACGCCCGCGGAGTGCCGTACGGCAGGCTCGTGCGCAGGCACGCCCTGCGCCCGGCGCTGCTGCCCGTGCACACGATCCTCATGCTGGAGATCGGCTTCCTGGCCGCCGGGGCCATCGTGGTCGAGACCGTCTTCGCCTATCCCGGGCTCGGGCGGCTCACCTTCGACGCGATCACCGCCCGCGACTACCCGCTCATGCAGGGGGCGTTCCTGGTGCTCACCGTCATGGTGGTGCTCATGAACGCGCTGGCCGACGCGACGTACCCGCTGCTGGATCCCCGTGCCAGAACCGGAGACCGGAGATGATGTTCCTCAAGGCGCCGCGCCGGAACCTGCTCGGCGCGCAAGGAGTGATCGGCGTCGGCGTCCTCGTCGCGATCGTCGCCATCGCGGCGTACGGAGCCGTCCTGCCCGACGGTGCGGGGCGCGAGCGCGTGGCCGAGCCGTACGCACCGCCGCGGGCAGGCTTGCCGCTGGGTTCCGACGATCTCGGCCGGGACCTGCTCGACCAGCTCATCGTGGGCGCCGGCACGTCCCTGGGCCTGGCGTTCATCGTCGCCGTCTGCACCACGCTGCTGGCCGCGATCATCGGCGGCGCCGCCGGGATCGGCCCGCGCTGGTTGTCGGTCTCGCTGATGCGCGGCGCGGACGTCCTGCTGATCCTGCCCGAGCTGATCCTCTACATCCTGGCGGCCGCGTTCCTCGGTCAGTCCTTCGGCATACGGGCGGCGATCCTGGCGCTCATCCTGTGGCCGGTCCCCGCCCGCGTGCTCCGAGCCGGGGTGCTCACCGCCTGGTCCCGCGGCCATCTGGAGGTGTCGCGGGCCATGGGCGCACCGGCCTGGTGGTTGCTGGCCCGGCACGGCACGTACCTCATCGGGCCGCTGCTCATCCCGGTCTTCGTCCGCACCGCGAAGGTCGCCATCATCTACGACGCCACCCTGTCCTTCCTCGGCCTCGGCGACCCGACCTCGCCGAGCTGGGGCACCACGCTCTACTGGGTGCAGACCAACGGCGTCTTCCTGTCCGACGCCTGGCTGTGGTGGGCGCTGCCGCCCGGCGCCGCCATCACGCTCACAGTGCTCTCCCTCGCCCTGATCGGCGTCGCGGTGGAGGAACGGCTCAACCCTGCCCTGCGGGAGGCTGCTCGATGACCTTGAAAGTACGTGACCTGACCGTCCGGTACGGCGGCCTGGCCGCGGTCTCGCACGTCAACCTCGACATCGCCGACGGCGAGATCCTGGCGCTGGTCGGCGAGAGCGGCTGCGGCAAGACCTCGCTGGCCCGCACCCTGCTCGGCCTGCTCCCCTCCACGTCACAGGCCGGCGGGTCCGCGTTGCTGGGCGAACACGAACTGGTCGGACGGACCGACTGGACAGGTGTGCGTGGCACCCGCGTCGCCACCGTGCCGCAGGGCGCGATGACCGGACTCAGCCCCGTGCATCGCATCGGCGCCCAGCTCGCCGAGATGCTCACCCTGCACGGCGGCACGGCCCAGCCCGCCGACCTGCTCGACCGCGTCGGGCTCCAGGGGACGATGCTCAGGTCATATCCGCACGAGCTGTCCGGCGGGCAACGCCAGCGGGTGGCCATCGCGCTCGCCCTGGCCGGCGAGCCGGACCTGCTGGTCGCGGACGAACCCACCACCGGGCTGGACGCCGTCACCCAGCGGCAGGTCCTCGCCCTCCTGGCCGGGCTCCGCACCAGCATGCTGATCGTCTCGCACGACCTGGCCGGGCTGCTGCCGTACGCCGACCGCGTCGCCATCATGTACGCGGGCCGCCTCGCCGAAGTCCGCCCGGCTCGCGCGCTGTCCCCGGCCTCCGCCCACCCCTACACGGCGGGACTGCTCGGCGCGACCCCCGTCGCCGACCGCGAGATCGCCTGGGGCAGCATCCCCGGATCCGCGCCCGCCCTGGGGCACATCGCGGCCGGCTGCGCGTTCGCGGCCCGCTGCCCGCTCGCCGTCGACCGTTGCCGCGAGGAGACGCCGCTCTTGGTCGCACGCGGAGAGGCGCAGGTCGCCTGCCACCGTCACGACGAGCCGGACCACCCCTCCTACCCGAACGTGCCCCGCGTCGACAGCCCGTCGGGGAGCACCGTGGTCAGCGCGTCAGGCATCCGGCACACCTACCGGGCCCGCTCACGTGTCGTGGACGCGCTGCGCGACGTCGACCTCGAGATCAGCGCGGGCGAGATCGTCGGCCTCGTGGGCGAGAGCGGATCGGGCAAGAGCACGCTCGCCCGGATTCTGCTCGGTCTCATCAAACCGACCGCCGGTCGCGTGACGCTCGAAGGCCGGGAGCTGACGGCCGGCCGTGCACTGCGCCGCCTGCGACGACGGATCGGCTTCGTCCACCAGGACCCCTACGATTCGCTCCATCCTGGCATGCGGGTGGCGGCACTGGTGGCCGAGCCGATGGCGGTGGCCGGAGTGCCCCGGGGCGAGCGGCTCGGCCGCGTCCGGGAATCGCTGACCGCCGCCGGGCTGCCGGACGATTCCGAGTTCCTCGCCCGCTTCCCCGGCCAGCTGTCCGGCGGCCAGCGCCAGCGGGTGTCCATCGCCCGAGCTCTCGCCGGCAGCCCCGCGCTGCTCATCGCGGACGAGGCCACTTCCATGCTGGACGTCTCCACCCGCGCGGGGATCGCCACCACGCTGCGATCCCTGGCCGTCGAACGCGGCCTCGCCGTCCTGCTCGTCACCCACGACCTGGGCGAGGCCGTCCAGTCGTGCGACCGCATCCTGGTCCTCCAGGCAGGCCGGGTCGTCGAGCACGGCCCGGCCGACGACCTGGCCCGATCCCCGTCCCACGCCTATACGACCCAGCTCCTCCAGGCTGCCACATGAGTTGTCCGGGCCGGTTGACGAACGACAGCCGCACCCTCTCCCGGACCGCACCGGGTAAATGTCGGCGAGCCGTAGCCCTTCCGGTCGCCGGCCCCGGGAAGTGGACGGTGAGGTCGTCGGTTACGACCGGCTCGTGCCCCAGGAGTGGTCGTCCGGCCCTGGAAACCATATACCCGTTAGGGGTATCATCCTCTACTATGGCGATACGTAGTGCGGTTGTGCAGTGATGGATGTATTTTCGCGACTGGAGTCGTTCGGGGACCGCTTCCGGCTTGAACGTGGCCTGACGCCGCACGACGGCTGGATCGCATGCGACCGGCTGCTCGACTCCTCATCGGACGAACTCTCCCGTGTGCTCGAAGCCGAGCGGGTGGCCAGCGGCCAGAAGTCGGATCACGCCACCGCACTGACCGTCATGGCCGTGTACGCGGGCACCGTGACCGCGTCCGCGCTGCTGGCATGGGCGCTCGACCGGGTGGTCGTGGACATGCGACCGCGCAACGTCGCCATCCGGCTCTCCGAGCACCACGGGTTCGAGGCGGTCGCGCTACGCGAGCCGAACGCCGTGGAGGCGCCTGTCGACACGCTTGTCTCCTGGGTGCTCGACGAGCATCTCCTCCCGCTCGCGCACGCCATGCACACGCGCACCCGGGCGGGCCTACGCCAGCTCCATGGCGGAGTGGCGCACGGGTGCGCGGCGGCATTCTGCATCGCAAGCCGGCTCGGCGGCGACGTCGATCGGCTGCACCGAGCCTACGAGGAGTTCCTCGCCGCCTCCACCGGCGGCCTGGAAAAGCTCGGCGAAGTGATCAGGCTGCGAGAGGGCGATCGCGAAGGGCTGTTCTACCTACGCAACACGTGCTGCCTCTACTACACCTCCGACGAAGCGGTGAAATGCTCCAGCTGCTGCCTGGACAGTGCCGAGGACCGCGTGACCGCCTACCGCCAGGTCCTCGCGAACGGAGTGGTCCCCCACTGAGCCGCACAGCGCGCGACCCGAACGACTCCGGGGTCCGGCCACCGCCCCACTCCCCCGCCTCATCGGCCAAGCGTCTGCTTGGCCCGCGGACCCGTCATGGCTCCCCGGCGGCGCGGGACCTGGAGACCAGGCCGGCCCCGATGCGCTGGTAGAACCGCTGTGCCGCCACGTCGGTCTCGGCGACCTCCCAGCGGATCACCTTGCCGTCCGAGGCTGTCGATCCGTCGCGCGACGGATCGACACCATGGTCAATTCCCTTCTCAGCCGGTGGGCGGGATGTGGCGCAGCCGGAGGAGCGCGAGGATCGCCGCGCCGCCCGCGATGACCGCCGCGACGACGGCCGCCACGTTGAGCCCGCCCGCGAAGGCCTCACGAGCGGGGGCGAGGACCTGCGCGGCGAGCTCGCCCGGCAACCCCCGTGCCGCCGAGACCGCGCCGTCGAGGCTGTCGCTGCCGGCCGCGACGGCTTCCGGCGGCAGGCCGCCGGGCAGTTCGCCACTGATCCGGCTACGGTAGACGGCGGCGCCGATGCTGCCGATGACGGCGATGCCGAGCGAGATGCCCAGGTCGCTGCAGGTTGTCGCGAGCCCGGAGGCCGCGCCCGCCTTCTGCGGCGGCACAGAGCCCACGACGAGGTTGGTGGTCAGCGCCATGGACGGCGCGACCGCCGGATAGAGCACCATGAAGCCCGCGACCAGCAGCGGCAGTCCGCCGACGGCGCCGACCTGGGTGAGCATCAGGTAGCCGATCACTTGTACGACCAGTCCGGCCGCGATGAGATACCCCGGGCGGACCCGCCGTACCAGGATCGGGGAGACCGTCGAGACCAGCACCAGCAGGGCCGCCCCCGGCAGCACCCACAGCCCCGCCTGTAGCGGGGAGAGCCCCTCCACCAGCTGCAGGTACTGCGTGACCAGCAGGTACACGCCGCCGAGCGCGATCGCGGCCAGCAGGAAGACGCCCAGCGCACCGCTGACCGCGCGGTGGGCGAACAGCCGCACATCCAGCAGCGGCTCCGGCAGCCGCAGCTGGCGCAGCACGAACCACCCTCCGAACGCCAGCCCGACCACGATGCTCACCAGCGCCGTCGCGAGAGTGCCGGCCTTGCCCAGCTCCTTGACGCCGTAGACGACGGGCAGCAGAGTCGCCAGCGACAGCGCCACGCTGAACAGATCGGGCCGGCCCGCCGCCGGGTTGCGGTTGTCGGGCAGCAGCAGGAGGGCGCCGATCGCCACCACCACCATGACCGGCACGGCCACCAGGAACGCCGCACGCCAGGAGTACGTCTCCAGCAGCGCCCCGCCGAGCACGGGTCCGAGGCCGGTGCCCACCGAGATGCCGCCCGACCACACGCCGACGGCGACTCCCCGCTGCCGCGCGTCGGCGAACGTGGCGAAGATCAGGCCCAGGGTGGCGGGCATCTGGGTGGCGGCCGCGACGCCCAGGACGGCTCGCCACAGGATCAGCAGAGCGGGGTCGGAGGTGTTCGCGGCGGCCAGCGAGACCAGGGCGAAGACGACCGCGCCTGCGATCAGCAATCGGCGATGACCGATCCTGTCGCCCAGCGTGCCCATGGTGACCAGCAGCCCGGCCATCAGGAACCCGTATATGTCGATGATCCACAAAGACTGGGTGCTGGTCGGCCGGAGCTCCGCGGCCAGCTGGGGAATGGCCAGGAACAGGATGGTGAGCATCATGAACAGCAACATGGCGGGCAGGACCAGCACCACCAGCCCGAGCCACTGCTTGAGACCGGCACGCCGGCCGTCGTCGATATCCGCGGAAGACATGAACGTGTTCCTTCGGTGAATGTTCTGGGAGCGAGCCGTCCGGCCCGCTCCAGGGCCGACGACGGGCTTGCGGGCGCGGGCACTCGTGTGCCGCACCGGCCGACATCGTCATGACCCGCAAGGGAATGGACACCCCAACGTTAGGAAGGCCCAGGCGGCCGCCGAATCAGTGAAATCGCCGGTCTCAGGCGGATCGCTCGGCGAGGACCAGCCGCATGAGCTCGGCCCGCGAGGTGATGCCGGCCTTCTGGAAGACCTTGCGCAGGTGGTAGTCCACGGTGCGCGGGCTGAGGAACAGCTGCCCGGCGATCTCCCGGTTGGTCAGCCCCTCCCCGACGGCCAGCGTGATGCGCAGCTCCTGTGGGGTGAGCGTGCTCAGCGTGTCCCCCTCGGGCGCGCGGGTCCGGGCCGACTCCCCGGTGGCGCGCAGCTCGCCCAGCGCGCGCTCGGCCCAGGTGAGGGCGCCGATGCGGTGGAAGGTCTCCGCCGCCGCGCGCAGGTGTTCCCGAGCCTCGGAACGTCGCCGCTCGCGCCGCAGTTGCTCGCCGAACAGCAGTTCCGTCCGGGCGTGCTCCAGCGGAGCGTCCGACCTGGCATGCAGCCGCAGGCTCTCGGCGTAGTGGACCTCGGCGCCGCCGTCGGTGTGGACCAGCGCCTGGCAGCGGGCCGTGAGCGCGCCCAGGTCCGGCGAGGCGATGCGTTCGGTCCACCGCGCGTAGCGGGCCGTGGCCGCGGCGGCCCGATCTCGCTCGCCGGCGCGGACCAGGGCCTCGACGAGGTCGGGGACGATGGCCATGACGAGATCCGGGGGCGCGTCGGCGTCCCAGGAACCGACCGCCCCGAAGTGCCGTACGGCCTCGCGATGCCTGCCCGCGACCAGCTCGATGAGCCCGAGCGCCCGCCTGGCGTAGAACATGGCGTCGGCCAGGTCGCGGTCGCTCGCCTCGGCCAGCACGCCGGAGGCCAGCTCACCGGCGTCAGCCCGGCCCCGGATGGCCGCGGACAGCGCGAGCAGCCCTCGGTTGCGGCATGCCGTGTTCGGCTGACCGACCTCGGCGGCGAACTGGCAGCCCTCCTCGGCGTGGGCCTCGGCGAGCCCCAGCCTGCCGCGCGAGATCTCATCGGCCGCCTGGTACTCGAGGTTCCACGCGAGCGCGCCGAGGGCGCCGCTGTTGCGTGCCAGTTGCCCGGCGTTGCGGAACAGGCGCCCGCTCAGCTCATGGTCGCCGAGCGCGCGGGTGATCGACCCGGCCAGGGTCATCGTGATCGGATCGGTGAGCGATTCGATCATCGCGCGGTCGCGTACGGCCGGTCCTGGATCGCGGCCTGTTCGTGCCCGGCCGGCGTTCCGAAGGAGCAGGAGCATCGCGTCCTCCGGGTCGTCCGAGTCGTCCGGGGCCGGCCCGATCTCGTCGAGCCAGCCGGCGAGGTCGGCCCAGGCCTGTGGCCGGTTGGCGCGGACACCGAGGTTGCCGTACATCGCGACGGTCGGGGCGAAGCGGCGCCGGTCGATCCGCAGGACGCGTGGGATCCAGGGCTTGATCAGGTCCATCGCGTCATCGGGCGAGCCGGCGAACTCGGCCACGATGGCTCGCATGACGGCCACGGAGATCCGGTCCGCCTCCTCCAGGGAGGGCTCGCGCTCGGCCTGATCGAGCAGCTCGGCAGCCGCGGCGGTGAACCCGCCCTGGGCGGCGGCGTGCGCGGCGGTCCACAGCCGCCGTCCCCTGCGCGGGCCGTCGACCGTGAGCTCGGCCGCCCGCGACAGCGAGGCCATGGCCGCGGCCGGGCCCCCGCGCAGGGCCGCCTGTTCGGCCGAGCGCTCGAGCTGGTCGGCGGCGTGCTCGTCGTGCCCGACGGCGGCCTGCCCGAGGTGCCAGGCATGGCGGTGCTGGTCGGCCGGGGTGTCGAAGGCCGCGGCGAAGGCGCGGTGGATCGCGACGCGCCGGTTGCCCGTGGCGCTGTGGTAGACCGCTGATCGGATCAGCGGATGCCGGAACGCCAGCCGCGGCCCGTCGTAGGTCAGCAGCTCGTCGAGCTCGGCGCGGTGCAGCAGGTCGGCGGCGATCCCCATCGAGGTGGCCGCCTTCTCGATGGTCTCGACGCTGCCCGAGCCGTCGGCGGCGATCAGCTGGAGCAGCGGCAGTGATTCGACGTGCCGCGCCCGGATCCTGGCCAGGAACGACCGCTGCAGCCGGTCGGTCATGGCCGGAGGCTCCGGTGTCCCCTCCGGCGGGATCCTCCTTCCGGCAAGCTCGAGCAGGGCCAGGGGATTTCCCCCGGTGATCGCCAGCAGACGGTCCTGCTCACCCTCGCTGAGGCGCCGCCCGCCCGCGCGCCCGGCGAGCAGCGCTCTGCCCGCTTCGGGTTCGAGGCCCGCGAGCGGGATGCGGCGCAGGTCGGGCAGCTCGGTGCTGTGGCCCTCGTCGGCACGCGCGGCCAGCGCCACCGCGATGGGCTCGTCGTCCAGCCGCCGGGCGACGAACGCCAGGGTCTTCAGCGTCGGCCGATCGGCCCAGTGCGCGTCGTCGACGACGCACAACACCGGCTTCTCCCCGGCCGCCAGGGACAGCAGCGACAGGGTCGACAGACCCACCAGGAACGGATCGGGTGGCGTGCCGTGCGCGCGCCCGAACAGGACGCGCAGAGCCTGCGCCTGCGGGTCCGGCAGCTCGTGGGCCCGCCCGAGCAGGGGGAGCAGGAGCTGGTGCAACGTCGCGTACGCGAGATCGGCCTCCGGCTCGACGCCCACCGCGCGGAGCACCCGGAACCCCTCGGCCCGCTCCGTGGCGTGTGACAGCAGCGCGGTCTTCCCGATCCCCGGCTCGCCGTGGAGGATCGCTCCGCCGCCGCGTCCCTCGGCGGCGTGCCGCAGCAACGACTCAAGCAGCTCGCTCTCGTCGTCTCTCCCCAGCACACGCCGAGCATAGAAAGCACCGGCACCTGTGACAAAGCGAGCCCGCCGCTCCAGCCCGGCCGCCGTGATCAGTTACCCGTGGTCAACACCATGCGGAAGCGGGCCCGGCCGGAGAGCATCTTCTGGAACGCCGCACCGGCCTCCTCCAGCGGGACCTCCTCGGTCCACGCCCGGACGCCGTTCCGGGCGGCGAACCTCATGGTGTCCTGGGTGTCGACCGCGATGCCGGAAGCGTGCCCGTGCACCCGCTTGGCCGCGCCCACGAGTTGCAGGGGCGTGATGTCCAGCCGCTCCATGTCGACGCCGACGATGATGAGCTCGCCGCGGCGGCCCAGCCCGTCGATCGTCTGGGACATCGCAGCGGCGTTGGTCACCGTCGCCAGCACGACCTTGGCTCCCCCCTGGGCCTGCAGCGCGTCGGCCATGTTCTCGGCGGCGGTGTCGATGTAGTGGGCCGCGCCGAGCTTGTGGGCCAGCGACGCCTTCTCGGGGCCGCGGGCCATCGCGATGGTGTCGAAGCCCATCTTCGCGGCGAACTGGACGCCCAGGTGCCCCAGGCCGCCCAGACCGAGGATCGCCACGGTGTCACCGGAGCGCGCGGAGCTGCGCCGCAGCGCGTTGTACACGGTCACGCCGGCGCAGGCCAGGGGCGCCGCCTCCACCGCCGTGAGCTCGTCCGGGACCGCGGCCAGGGCGACGGCCGGCACCACGACGGAGTCGGCGAACCCTCCGGCGTACGCGACACCCGGCACCTGAAGCTCGGGACAGAGGATGCCGTCGCCCTCCCTGCAGGCGTCGCAGTGGCCGCAGCTGCCGCCGTACCAGCCGACCGCCACGCGATCACCGACGGACCAGCCGGCGACGTCGGCGCCGATCGTGTCGATGCGTCCCGCGATCTCGTGACCCGGCGTGACGGGGTACGTGGTGCCCGGGATGTGTCCGGCGATGATCAGCGCGTCGGAGTGGCACACCCCGCACGCCTCGACGGTGACCCGTACCTGGCCCGGGCCCGGCTCCTGGGTGTCCACCCGGACCAGAGACATGTCCCCGCCGGGCTCGGCGACCTGTACGGCACGGTGCGTGGCAGAAGAAGACATGCCGTCTCCTCTTCTTACGGAAGCAGCGGCCCCGCGGCGAGGCCCTTCCCGCGCCCCCTTTCCTGTCCATCGGCCGTCGAACCTGGTCAGAGCGGGTTTGCCAGGCTTTGAGGACGAGGAGGGGGCCGTCGTGTACGGTGAAGGCCCAGCGGTCCGGAGCGGCCGTGACGCGCTGGTAGACGTTCTGGCGAGACTGCGCAGGTCCCGCATGGTCCGCGGTGGCGGGCCTCCTCCATGGAAGGGTTCGCGTACGGGCCCCCAGGGTGACGATTCCGGCTGGACGGATTGTCGATCATTGACCGCTCTCCTCACGATCCGTCCAGACGGATGCTGATATTTCAGGAATGTGGGCCACCATGACGGGCGTGAATCTCAACGGCCGCAAATTCGTGATGGTGAGCTCGACCGCGAGCGCAGTCGACCCGGACAGCCCGACGGAGTTCCTGTACCAGGAGTCCGACGGGGTGGTGTGGGGCAGCTACTCCGGCGACACCGTGACCCATGGGCGTTTCGTGGGCATGCGTGACGACGCCCAGGTGGCGATCTCGTACGCGCACGCGCTGAAGGCCGGCGGGAAGGCGGGCGGCCAGAGCAGCAGCCGCATCGAGAAGGGGGACGACGGGCTGCTGCGCCTGGTGGAGGAGTTCAGCTTCGACGGGGACGACACGGTGCACGTGAGCGTGTGCAGGGAGGTCGGCTGATCACTCAGTCGTCCTTGCGGAGGGCGGCGCGGCCCTCGGCGGCGCCGACGAAGCGCATCTTGCCGAGCGGCACGCCGCCCTGCGCCCCCTCCTGGACGGGCCGCCGCGCCGGACGGGCCCGGTCGCGATCACGGTCGCGGTCGCTGGGCAGCACGTACGGCCGCTTCAGCACCTCGTCCAGGATGAACACGGTCTCGGTCGCCTTGACCGCCGGGATGTTGGCCAGCCGGTCGGTCACCATGGTGTGCACGGCGGCCACGTCGGACACGCGCACCTGGATCATGGCGTCGTGCTGCCCGGTGGTGATCGCGCAGTACTCCACCTCCGGCATCCGGGCCAGCTCGGCCCTGAACTGCTTCCACATCTGCTGGCGTACGGTCACGAAGATCAGGGCGGTGATGCCGAGCCCGGCCCGCACGTGGTCGATCTCGGCGGTGAAACGCTTGATCGCGCCGTCGGCGCGCAGCGCCTCGAAGCGCGTGTAGGCGTTCGCGCGGGAGATGCCCACCCGTTCGGCCAGCGCGGCCACCGAGATCCTGCCGTTCTCGCGCAGGACCTCGAGGATCTTCATGTGGATGTCGTCAAGCTCGAGACCGATGCCGATCCGTCCAGGCTGACCGCCGCCGCCGACACCATTTCTGGAAATTTCACTCATCATTACCTCACTGACCTTTATATACGTCTCACCGACCGCACAGTGCCTGGACGTTCTGCCGCACAATCCTCGACATCTTCCTGCCGAACGTCCAAATCTTGGAGGACCCATCATGGCGACCCGCTCGCAGACGGCGGCTGTGCTGCTCGCCGGTGCACTCGCCCTGGCCGCCTGCGGTAGCGGCGGCGGCTCCCAGACTCCCGCCGCGTCCGGCGGTGGGGGCAAGACCCTCGTCATCGACACGTCCTTCGACCTCAAGACGGCCGACCCGGGCCGCACGTACGAGCCGACGGGCCTGATCGTCGGCAAGGCCGTCTACGAGACGCTGCTGACGTTCGACGGCGCCGACGTGACCAAGCCGGTGCCCGCGCTCGCGGAGTCGTACGAGCTGAGCAAGGACGGCAAGATCCTGACGCTCAAGCTCAAGAAGGGCGCCACGTTCGCGGACGGATCGCCGTTGACTGCGGACGACGTGGTGTTCTCGCTGACGCGCGTGCGGGACATGAAGGGCACGCCGTCGTTCCTGCTGGACGGCGTCGAGGTCGCCAAGACCGACGACTCGACGATCACGCTGACGTCGAAGGCGGCCAACCCGGCGCTGCCGTACATCCTGCCGAACCCGGCCCTCGGCATCCTCAACAGCAAGGTCGCCAAGGAGCACGGCGCCACCACGGACGCCCAGGACAAGGCCGAGCAGTACCTGAACTCGGCCTCGGCGGGCTCCGGCCCGTACCAGATCGAGTCGTTCAACGTGAGCAGCCAGGTCACGCTCAAGGCGAACCCCAAGTACTACGGCACCAAGCCCGCCTACGACAAGGTCGTCATCCGCAACGTCGAGGCCGCCACGCAGAAGCTGAACGTCCAGCGCGGCGACAGCCAGATCGCCCTCAACCTGTCGGGCGACCAGGTCACCGGCATGCCCGCGACCCTGCAGGTCAAGAAGACCGCCTCGGCGAACGTCATCTTCCTGCTGGCCAACCAGGACTCCGCGATCAGCAAGACGACGACGAACCCCAAGTTCGTGGAGGCGGTCCGCAAGGGCGTCGACTACGCGGGGCTGCTGGAGCTGGCCGGCGAGGGCTCGGCGCAGGCGCCGGGTGTCATCCCGTCGCAGCTGCTCGGCGCGCTGCCCGCCGACCAGGCGGCCAAGCGGGACGTCGAGGGCGCCAAGGCGGCGCTGGCCGCCAGCGGCGTGTCGAACCCGACCGTCAAGCTGGAGTACCCGAGCGAGCTGACCGTCAACGGCCTGTCCTTCCAGCCTCTGGCCGAGCGCATCCAGGCCAACCTCAAGGAGGTCGGCATCACCGTCGACCTGCAGCCCGCGCCGGTCACCACGGCCCTGGACAACTACCGCAACGGCAAGGAGGAGATGGGCCTGTGGTACTGGGGCCCGGACTACCCCGACCCGAGCGACTATCTGGCGTTCCTGCCGGGCAAGACGGTGGGTCTGCGGGCCGGCTGGAAGGCGGGCGCGGCCAAGGAGATCGAGGCCGCCGGTGACAAGGCCGCCACGGCGATCGGCGACGACGCCCGCAAGGCCGCCTACGTGGACGTGCAGACCAAGCTGAACGCCTCCGGCCCGTTCGTCCCGCTGATCCAGCCCAGCCAGAACATCGTGACGGCGGCGTCGGTGACCGGCCTCGAGTACCACCCGGTGTGGACGGTGGACGTGGCCGACCTCGGCGTGAAGTAAGGGAGCCTCGCAGGTGTCCGACATCCCGGGCGAACCCCGCCGGAGCCGGGCGAGAGGGGTCCATCCGCTCGTCCGCTTCCTGATCCGGCGCATCCTGCTCGCGGTCCTGATGGCCTGGGGCATCACGCTCGTCACGTTCGTCCTGACGAACCTGGTGCCCGGCGATCCCGTGGCCGCGAACCTCGGCCAGCGGGCGCTGGGCGATCCGGCGATCGTGGCCCAGTGGCGGGCCGAGCACGGCCTGGACAAGCCCCTCTGGGAGCAGTACGCGCTCCACCTCCAGGGCCTGGTCCACGGCGACCTCGGCACCAGCCAGCAGAGTCACCGGCCGGTCAGCCAGGACCTGGCCGAGTTCGTCCCGGCGACGCTGGAGCTGGCCGGGGCGGCGATCCTGGTGTCGCTGGTGCTGGGCGTGGCGTTCGGCGTGATCGCCGCGCTGCGCCGGGACCGGCTGTCGGACCACGCGCTGCGCGTGCTGAGCCTCATCGGCATCTCGGTCCCGACGTTCTGGCTGGCGCTGGTGGCGTTCTACGTGTTCTTCTACCGGCTGCAGCTCACCCCGGGCAGCGGCCGGGTGGACGTGGCGCTCAACGGCGCGGTCCCGGCCGTGACCGGGCTGCAGACCGTGGACGCGCTGGTGGCGGGCCGGTGGGACGTGTTCTCCTCCGCGGTCGGGCACCTCGTGACGCCCGCGCTGGTCCTGGCGCTCTACACGATCGGCCTGCTCACCCGCTTCACGCGCTCGGCGGTGCTGGAGGTGCTGGGGCAGGACTACGTGCGCGCCGCCAGGGCCAAGGGCCTGCCCGGCCGGGTGATCCTCTTCCGGTACGTGCTGCGTTCGGCCCTGGTGCCCATCATCACCGTGGCGGGCCTGGCGTTCGGCAGCCTGCTGTCCGGCACCGTGCTGGTCGAGGCGATCTTCGCCTGGCCCGGCGTCGGGCAGTACGCGTACAAGAGCGCCACCACCCTCGACCTGCCCGCCGTCATGGGCGTCGGCCTGGTCGTCGGCGTCGTCTACCTGGTCATCAACCTGATCGTGGACGTCCTGTACGGCGTCATCGATCCCCGAGTGAGGCTGCAATGAGACGGCGGGACCCTCTGGCCCGCAGGGGCCTGCTTGCCCGGCTGCCCGAGGCGTGGCGGCAGCCGCTGGCCGTGGTCGGCGCCGTGCTGGCGGTGGCCTGGCTGGTCATCGCGCTGGCCGCCCCCGTGCTGGCGCCGCACGACCCCCTCGCCCAGGACCTGCCGCGGCTCGCGCCGCCGGGGCCCGGGCACTGGTTCGGCACCGACCAGCTCGGCCGCGACATCCTGAGCCGCGTCATGTACGGGGCCCGGGTGTCGATCCCGCTGACGTTGCTGCTGGTCGTGCTGTCGGTGCTGATCGGCGGGCTGCTCGGCGCCTGTGCCGGGTACTTCGGCCGGTGGGTGGACGAGACGATCATGCGGCTGGCGGACCTGGTGTTCGCGTTCCCGACCGTGATCCTGGCCATGGTGGTGGCCGCCGCGCTGGGCGCCAGCCTGACGAACGCGGTGCTGGCCGTGCTGGTCGTGGCCTGGCCCGCGTACGCCCGCGTCACCCGGGGGCTGGTGCTGGGGGTGCGCGAGCGGGAGTTCGTGCTGAGCGGGCGGCTGCTGGGCTTCTCGGTGTGGCGGTCGCTGCGCGTGGACGTGCTGCCGAACGTGACCGGCCCCATCCTCGTGCTCGCGACGCTGGACATCGGCACCGCGCTGCTGCTGCTGTCCGGGCTGTCGTTCCTGGGCCTCGGGGCCAAGCCGCCGTCCCCCGAGTGGGGGGCGATGGTGGCCTCGGGCGTGGAGGTGTTCGACAGCTGGTGGGTGGCGACCTTCCCGGGGCTGGCGATCCTGACGGTGGTGCTAGCGTTCAACTTCCTCGGCGACACCCTGCGGGACGCGCTCGACCCCCGTACGGCCCGCGCGATCAAGGAGCGTGCGCTGTGACGACGCTGGACATCACCGACCTGAAGATGTCGATCGGCGGCAAGGAGATCCTGCGCGGCGTCGATCTCGCGCTGGAGCCCGGCCGGGTGCACGGGCTGGCCGGGGAGAGCGGCTCGGGCAAGACGATGACGGGCCTGGCCGTGCTCGGGCTGCTGCCGCACGGCGCCCGCGTGACGGGCGCGATCCGGCTCGGCGAGCGCGACCTGCTCACCCTGCCGCCCAAGGAGCTGAACCGGGTGCGCGGCGGCGAGGTCGCCATGGTGTTCCAGGACCCGGCGACCAGCCTGCATCCCATGCTGACCATCGGCAAGCAGCTCACCGAGCACATGCGCCACCACCTGGGGCTGGACAAGCGCGAGGCGCGGGCCCGGGCGGTGGAGCTGCTGGGCAAGGTACGCATCCCGGGCGCCGAGGAGGCGTACGGGCGCTATCCGCACCAGTTCTCCGGCGGGATGCGCCAGCGCATCGCCATCGCCATCGCGCTGGCCTGCTCCCCCAAGGTGCTGATCGCCGACGAGCCGACCACCGCGCTCGACGTGACCGTGCAGGCCGGCGTGCTGCGACTGCTGCGCGGGCTCTGCGACGAGCTGGGGCTGGCGGTGCTGCTGGTCACCCACGACCTCGGGGTGATGTCCGCGGTGGCGGACGAGGTGAGCGTGATGAAGGACGGCCTCGTCGTGGAGTCGGGGCCGCGCGGGCGGGTGCTGCGGGAGCCCGAGCACGCCTACACGCGTTCCCTGCTGGAGTCCCTACCCGACGCGGAGGCGCAATGACTCTGTTGGCCATCGACGACCTGGTCGTCGAGCACCGCTCCCCCGGGCGTCCCGCCGTGCGGGCCGTGGCGGGGGCCAGCCTGGCGGTCAACCCCGGCGAGGTCGTCGGGCTGGTCGGCGAGTCCGGGTGCGGCAAGTCGACGCTGGCCCGTGCCGTCTGCGGGCTGAACCCGATCACCGCGGGCTCGATCGCGTTCGACGGGCAGCCGGTCACGCCGCTCGGCCTGCGGCGCAGGAAGCTGACCGGGATCCAGATGGTCTTCCAGGACCCGTACGCCTCCCTCAACCCCCGGCGGCGGGTCGGCGACCAGATCGCCGACGGGCTGCGCACCTCGCAGGACACCGCCACCTCCCCCGCCGACCTGCTGGAACGCGTCGGCCTGCCGCGGGACTTCGCCGGCCGGCACCCGCACGAGTTCTCCGGCGGGCAGCGGCAGCGCATCGCCATCGCCAGGGCGCTCGCGGCCCGGCCCCGGCTGCTGATCGGCGACGAGCCCATCTCGGCGCTGGACGCCTCGGCGCAGTCGCAGGTGGCCAGGCTGATGCGGGACCTGGCGGTGGACTCGGGCGCGGGGCTGCTGTTCATCAGCCACGACCTGTCCGTGGTGCGGCTGATCGCCGACCGGATCGCCGTCATGTACCTCGGCAAGATCGTCGAGGTGGGCGACACGGCCGAGGTGTGGGCGGACCCGAAGCACCCGTACACGAAGGCGCTGCTCCAGGCCATCCCCAAACCGGACGGGATGGGGGTGCTGCCCGCAGAGCTGGCCGGTGACGTGCCGGACCCGGCGAACCCGCCGGGAGGGTGCCGGTTCAACCCGCGGTGCCCGTCCGTGATGGACGTGTGCCGCGTGAAGGAACCGGAGTTCGGGCCGGTCGCCTGCTGGCTGCACGAGCCGAAGTGACCCCCGTCCCCGGGCCGCGGGCCGCCGCGGCGCGGCTGGCGGCGGTGCGGGCGGCCATGGACGAGGCCGGGGTGGAGGCCCTCGTGCTGCGGCCCTCGCCGGACGCCCGCTTCCTCGGGAGCCTTCTTGGGGACCGTCAGGGCGCGTACCTGGTGGTCACGCAGGACGTGGTGGCCGAGACCGGCGATCCGGCCGGGGTGGTGCCCGCGGGGGCGCGCCGGGTCGGGGTGGATCCGGAGATGCGGGTGCGGGAGCTGTTCGGGCTGGCGATCGAGGCCGAGCTCGTGCCCGCCTCCTCGGTGCTGTGGCCGCTGCGGCTGCGCAAGGAGCCGTACGAGGTCGAGGCCGTCGGCCGCGCGGTGGCGGCGGCGGAAGGGGTGCTGGGGCAGGCGCTGGAGCTGGCCTGGTTCGGGGCGACCGAGCGGGCGATGGCCTACCGGCTGCGGGTGCTGCTGGCCGAGTCGGGGTGCGAGGAGCTGCTGTCACTGCGGGTGGCGGCCGGGGAGCACACGGCCCTCCCCGCGCACGTGCCCGGGGAGCGCGTGATCAACCCCGGGGACGCGCTGGCCGTGGCGGTGTGCGGGCGGTGGGGCGGCTACTGCGCCGAGGTGTCCAGGGTGTTCGCCGTGGCGGAGCCGCCGGACGACTTCGAGGCGATGTACTCGGTGGTGCTGGCCGCCCACCGGGCCGGGCTCGCGGCCGTGCGGCCCGGCGTGCCGGTGGACGAGGTGGCCAGGGCCGTGGGCGAGGTGATCGACGGCAGCGGGTACGGGCGCTTCGCGGCGGCGCACGTGGGCCGGGGCGTCGGGCTGGGGCATGACGAGGGGCCGTGGCCGGGCGAGGACGCCGTGTTCGAGCCGGGGATGGTGTTCTGCCTGGAGCCCGCCATCTACGTGCCCGAACTGTTCGGGGCCCGGGTCGCGGACGTGGTGGTGTGCGCGGACGACGGGCCGGTGCCGCTGGGCGCGTACCCGCACACCCTGCACGTCCTCGACCGCTAAGGCAGCGTGACGGCCTCGGCCAGCCTGCGGGCCTCGTCGGCCCATCCCGCCAGGAACATCAGCGCCTCGCCCCGCTCCCTGAACCGGCGGGCCGCGTCCACGGGCGTGGCGCCGCCGTAGTCGAGCTGCGCCTCCCCCGCCCGGGCCAGCATCAGCGGGGTCAGGAAGTCGTACTTGACCGCCGACGCGCACACCGCCAGCCGCACCAGCCGCTCGTCACCGCGCCAGCCGGAATCCCGCAGCCCCCGCACGTACGCCCCGTGGACGGCCGCGTCGAGCGCGGGCAGCAGAGCGGCCGGCAGGAACAGGTCGAACACGCTGTCCGGGATGTGGTTGCCGACGTCCTCGCCCAGCGCGCCGTCACCCGCGAACGCCCAGTCCACCAGCACGCTCTCCCCGTCGCGGTCGATCACGTTGCTCGGCCACACGTCGAGGTGGCACAGCGCCCTCGGCAGCGACTCCAGGACGGCCAGGAACTCCTCCCGGTCCCGGTGCAGCCGCACCAGCTCCCCGCGCAGCCCGGGCGGGAAGTTCTCGGCGACCAGGGGGTGCCGCCAGGCCGCGTCGTCCTCCAGCAGCTCGTACGGGACCGGTTTCGAGCCCAGGTAGTCGCGCAGGAACGACCGGCTCGACCACGGCCGCTCCACCCGGCCCGCCGCCCCCTGGGCCAGGCCGAGCTGGCGCCCGAAGAGCGTGTGACGCCCGAGGTCCCAGGTGGTGCCGGGCCGCCCGGCCACGTCCTCGGTCCACAGCGCGAGGTCGCCGTCGTCGCGTTCGACCAGCTCCAGCAGCTTCGGCGCGGCCACCCCCGAGCCCGCCCACAGCCCCGGCAGGCCGTCGGCGTAGACGTCGGCCTCCCTGCGCCAGTAGTTCCAGTGGCGCGGATCGTCGGAGTGCCCCCACCCCGCGCCGCCTTCCTTGCGGCGGGTCAGCACCTTGAGCACCGCCGACCTCGACCCCCTGCGCACCCGCCAGATGCCGCCGGTCACCGCGTTCAGCGGGTTGTGCGTGAGCGGCTCGACGACGGCGTCGGCGCCGCCGAGCACCCGCGCGATCTCATCTTCCACTCACGTCACCCTAGCTCGTGACGGTGTGTGATGATCCACGGTCAAGGGTAGTCCAGAATCATGCTGCGCATCGGCACGTGGAGATCTGCCGGGTCGCTCGACATGGTGATCTGCGGCTGGCACGACGGCGGCCCCGGACCCCTCGAAACGGGTATCAAGCTCATCTACGGAGCAGGCGGTCCGATGCCCGGCTTTCCCGGGCTGCGCGTGGGCACCCTCGTGGCGACGTGCGCGGAGGAGATCGCCGAGGCCCTGCTCCAGGGGATCGACGTGGTGGCCACCGCGCCGGACTGCTGCCCCGCGGCGCCCGTCGTGGCGGCGGGCATGTGGCACTACGGCTGGACCGGGAGCGATCCGGGCGCGCTGGCCGGGGCGACCGCCGCGGGCCTCGTCATGGCCGCGCAGCCGGGGCCGTGCGCGGTGGAGATCCGCCGCGACGGCCGCAGCTCGCTCGCCGGTGACGTGCGGGCGGAGACCGTACGCGCCTGCCTGGCCGGGGCCGTCCCCCTGGAGTCGGTACGCCTCAGCCAGGAGGCCCCCAGCAGGCTCCTCATCACACCCTGTTAGCCGCTTCCACCAAAGCCCGGCCCCGGCTTGGTGAACCCGGACGAATCGCGGCGGCCCCGCCATCGAATACCGTCGCCTGGGAAACGTCCGAGACGAGGAGCGGCAGGTTGGTCGAGGTCAGGGAGCTCCATGAGATGGCGGAGTTCGAGCAGGTGGATGCGTTGTTCGACGACATCTGGCACTTCGGGACCGGCGCCCCGCCCATCACGATCGAGCTGATGCGGGCCCTGGCGCACGCGGGCGGCTACGTGGCGGGCGCCTTCGAGGGCGGCCGCCTGGTGGGCGGCTCGGTCGGGTTCCTGGCCAGCGGGAACGCCCTGCACTCCCATGTCACGGGGGCGGCGGCCGGGCGCGGCATCGGGTTCGCGCTCAAGCTGCACCAGCGCCGGTGGGCCCTGGAGCGCGGGCTGGAGCGGATCACCTGGACGTACGATCCGCTCATGCGCCGCAACGCCCACTTCAACCTGGCCAAGCTGGGCGCCCGGCCCCGCGAGTACCTGCCCTGCTTCTACGGGGTCATGGACGACGCGATCAACCAGGGCGACGAGTCCGACCGGCTCCTGGCCGTCTGGACGTTGTCCGACCCGCGCGTGGAGGCTGTGGCGCGGCCGGATGCTTCGGCACGACCGTCGGACGGCCCGCCGCCGGACGCCGTGGTGGCGCTCGCCGACGTGGGCGGGCGGCCGGTGGCCGGTCCGGGGGACGCCGGCACGGTGCTGGTGGCCGTGCCCGCGGACATCGCGGGATTGCGCGGCGCCGACCCGGGAACGGCCAAGGCGTGGCGGCACGCCGTACGCGACGTGCTGGGCGGCCTGATGGCCGAGGGCCGCGCGGTCACGGGGTTCTCCGGGAAGTCCTACTACGTAGTGGAGAAGAAGTGAAGATCACTGGAGTTGAGCTGCGGCGGATCGCCATGCCGCTGGTCGCGCCGTTCCGCACGTCGTTCGGCACGGAGACGGCCCGCGACGTCCTGCTGGTCAGGGTGGTGACGCCGGACGCCGAGGGGTGGGGCGAGTGCGTGGCCATGGACGAGCCGCTCTACTCCTCCGAGTACACCGACGGCGCGGCCGAGGTGATCCGGCGCTTCCTGCTGCCCGCGCTGCCGAAGACGCTGGACGTGCACGACGTCGGCCGCGCGCTGGAGCCCATCAAGGGCCACCGGATGGCGAAGGCCGCGCTGGAGACGGCGGTGCTGGACGCGCAGCTCAGGACGGCGGGCGAGTCGTTCGCCCGCTTCCTCGGCGCCTCCCGCACGCGGGTGCCGTGCGGGGTGTCGGTCGGCATCATGGACTCGATCCCGCAGCTGCTCGACGCCGTGGGCGGTTACCTCGACGAGGGGTACGTCCGCATCAAGCTCAAGATCGAGCCCGGCTGGGACCTGGAGCCGGTCCGGGCCGTGCGCGAGCGGTTCGGCGACGACGTGCTCCTCCAGGTCGACGCGAACGCCGCCTACTCGCTGAGCGACGCCCGCCGCCTGGCCCGGCTCGACGCGTTCGACCTGCTGCTGATCGAGCAGCCGCTGGCCAACGACGACCTCGTGCAGCACGCCAGGCTGGCCAAGCAGCTCAAGACGCCGATCTGCCTGGACGAGTCGATCGAGTCGGCCGAGCACGCGGCCGCCGCCATCGCGCTCGGCTCGTGCTCGATCGTCAACATCAAGCCCGGCCGGATCGGCGGCTACCTGGAGGCCCGGCGCATCCACGACCTGTGCCGGGCGAACGGCATCGCGGTGTGGTGCGGCGGCATGCTGGAGACCGGCCTCGGCCGGGCGGCGAACGTGGCCCTGGCCGCCCTGCCGGGCTTCACGCTGCCCGGCGACACCTCGGGCTCGCGGCGCTACTACTCCACCGACATCACCCAGCCGTTCGAGCTGTCCGACGGCCATCTGGAGGTGCCCGCGGGGCCGGGCCTGGGCGTGGACCCGATCCCGGAGGTGCTCGACGCGGTGACCACGAGCACGGAGTGGATCACGCTCTGACCCTGGGCAGCACGGCCTGGCAGGTGGTCAATACGAGTCCCCCACGTGGGGGATGTTCACGGACGCTGCGGCGGCGAGCATCGGAACGCGCCACGCGAACACCACCTGCCTGACCGGAGGCCCCGCATGACCACCACCCTCGGCGGAACACCACGGACCGGACGGCTTCCGGCCGTCCTGGCCAAGCTGCACGGCCGGACGGCGGTGGGCGTGCCCCGCTGGGCCGTGTGGGCCGCCTACGCCACCACCTTGACCCCGCTGCCCTCCGGCATCTGGCGGATCGCGGCCTTCATCTTCGGGGCGCCGCTGCTGGAGTTCGGCGGGGCTCCCCCGCCCGGCCACGGGCCGGTGCTGATCGACGGCGAGTGGTGGTACATCGTCGCGCTCAGCGTGGTCAGCGAGGCGACGGCGTTCCTCACGGTCGGGCTGGTCGCCCGGTGGGGTGAGGTGTGGCCGCGCTGGATCCCCGGGCTGGGCGGCCGCCGGGTGCCGGTCCTGGCGGCCGTCGTCCCCGCCGGCCTGGGTGCGACGGTGCTGCTGGTCTTCCCGTACGCGCTGGTCATGTTCGCCTTCGGCCGGATGATCAACGGGAGCCCCGAGGGTTTGATCGTGCACGGCTGGCAGGCGGTCACCTTCTGGGTCACGTACGCGCCGCTGGCCGCCTGGGGCCCGCTGCTCGCCATCCTGACCGTGCACTACTTCCGGCGACGATCATCCTAGGTGCCTGGCTGGTCGCTCGCGGGCTCCTGGGCGGCTCCGGTCGAGCCCGTGCAGCGCGATCTCGTAGCCGCCCCGCGCGACGCGGCCCGGGCCGGTCGAGCAGGAGGCGCGCCGCCTGGCGACGGCGTCCTCAGGCGTTGTCGGGCGTGGCCCACTCGACGAACTGGATGATCACGCCGTTGGGGTCGGTGACCTGGAACAGGCGTTCGCCCCAGGGCTCTTCGCGCAGCGGCATCGTGATCTCGACTCCGGCGTCACGCAGCCGCTTCTCCTGGTCCCGCAGGCCGGTGTCGAGCGTGAACGCCAGGATCAGGCCCGCCGCGTGCTGATCACGCTGCTCAGGCGGCAGGACCTGGGTGCCGCGGGCGAGCAGGACGATGTCCACCGCATCGGTACGGGTGAGGGAGACGAAGCCGTCGGCGGCGGCCTGAACGGAGTAGCCCAGGTGAGTGGTGAAGAACGCCTGGGAGGCGGCGATGTCGTCGATCGTGAGCGAGACGGTGGACGCGATGATCTGCAAGAAGGTCTCCCTGTCGGGTCGGAGCCGGGACGGAGGCGTGAGGTGCCGACGCGGGTCAGTAGCCGCGGCGGCGGGGGATGTTGCGGGCGACACGGGGCTCGCGTCGCCCGCGGACGGCACGGTCGGAGGGCAGGTGGCGGAGGTCGTCGCCGCGCTTGATGGGCTGCTCCGGCCGGTGGTGGCCCAGTTGCCCGGTCAGCACATCGGTGCGGTCGATCGCGGGGATGGCCTGCTCGGCGGCGGGGTCGAGGTGGCGCATGGGCACTCTCCTTCGTTCCGGTCGGCGTTCCATGGTCGCAAACTTACGACGGGCGTAAATTTAGCCCAGGCGGCTCGGGGGTGTCAACATAAAAATGCTACGGGGGTAATATTTTCCCATGGCTACCCAGACTCCGGCCCAGACCGCCGGCGACCCCACACAGCTCGAGTCGCCCATCGGCCTGCGGGAGGCCAAGAAGCAGGAGACCCGGCAGCTCATCTCCGACCACGCCACCCGGCTGTTCATCGCCCAAGGCTTCGAACAGACCACCATCGCGGAGATCGCCGCCGCCGCCCGCGTCGCCAAGAAGACCGTCACCAACTACTTCGCCCGCAAGGAAGACCTGGCCCTGGACCACCAGGAGGAGTTCACCGCCGCCCTGGCCCAGGCCGTCGCCACCCGGCAGCCCGGGCAATCCGCCCTTACCGCGCTGCGCCGCGCCTTGCAGGACGCCATCGCCGCCCAGGACCCGGTCGCCGGCTTCTCCGGCGCGGCCTTCGCCCGCATGATCGCCGACAGCCCCACCCTGACCATCTGCCTGCGCGGCCTGCACGACCAGCGCGAACACCGCCTCACCCAAGCCCTCGCCGAGGCCACCGGCACCACTCCCGACGACATCACCGTCCGGACCGCCGCCGGGCTCCTGGGCACCGTTCACCGCATCCTGTTCCAACGCATCCAGGACCTGACCCTGGCCGGACACTCCAACGACGAGATCGCCCGCACCATCGGCGCGGAAGCCACCCAGGCGTTCGACCTGCTGGAGCCCGCTCTGGCCGACTTCGCCACCTGAACCCGCCGACGCCGGTGAACGGCTCTCTTACGTCAGGGCCGCCCACCGGTGTGGGTGGTGATCGTCGCCGCGAGGGACGGCACGACCGCGTGGGGCAGCGCGTGGCCGAGACCGGGCACGGTGACGAGAGTGGCGCCGGGGATGGCGCGCGCCAGCCGGGCGGCGTGCGGCGGCGGGGCGACGGGATCCTCCGGCGCGTCGATCACCAGGGTGGGCACCGAGACGTTCGCGAGCTCGGCCCCGCGCTCCATGCCCGACTGGTCGGCCAGGGCATGGGCGGCGGAGTTACGCCAGGTGCCGCCGTGGGCGGCGATCCGGCGTTCGAGCTCGGCGAACTCCTCGGCGTCGAAGGGCAGGACGCCGCCGTTGAGGACCCTCCAGTGCTCGACGCGCCAGCGCAGCTCCGCCTCCGGGTCGCGCTCTTGTCCGAGCTCCTCCCACAGAGCGAGCAGCCGGGGGTCGGGCCCGGGCAGGTCGTCGTCGGAGATGCCGGGGTCGGGGGCCGCTCCGCCGATCAGCGCGGAGCCGAAGATCGTGGCGCTCATCAGCCGGTCCGCATGGTCGAGGAGGAGCAGCTGGACCAGGGTGCCGCCCATCGACATCCCGACCACGTGAGCACGTGCGATCCGCAGCGCGTCGAGGACCGCGATCGGGTCGTCGGCCAGCGCCCGGATCGGGTAGGGACGCTCGTGGAAGGCATGGGTGGAGCGTCCGGTGTCACGGTGGTCGTAGCGGACGACGAAGTGGTCGCGGGACAGCAGCTCGACCAACTCGTCGGGCCAGGTCAGCCCGCTCGCGTTGGCTCCCATCACCAGCAGCAGGGCGGGACGCTCCGGATCGCCGGTCGTCTCCACCCAGAGCCGGTAACCGTCCGCGACCTCGACGAAGACCTCAGCGTGGCGAAGTCCGCCGGTCCTCGGGTCGGTCGGTCGGGCCATGGCTCACTCCTCATGGGTGGGGTTCGAAGCGACCATATCACGAGACGAAACGTCTCGTCTTGTGTTGCTGAGGCACGCCGGGCCTCGGCTCAGTTGCCCCAGGTTCCCGCGGCGGCGGCCGTCTTGACGTAGTCGGCGAAGGAGCGCGGGTCGCGGCCGAGCGCTCGCCGTACGCCGTCGCCGACGTGCTCACCGGCGCCGTCGCGGATCCGGCCCAGGAGCTCGGCCGCCAGGTCGGCCGCCTCCGGGGGCACTCCCTGAGCCGTCAGCGCGGCCGTGAACCGGGAGGTCTCCAGCGCCGTGTAGCGGACGGGCCGCCCGGTGACCTCGGAGATCATCTCGACCGCGGTGCGGAACGACACCGGTTCGGGGCCGGACAGCTCGTAGATCTCGCCCGCGTGGCCGTCCTGGACGAGCGCGGCGGTCGCGACGTCGGCGATGTCCTCGGCATCGACGAACGCCTCCCGGCCCTCCCCGGCCGGCAGCGCCAGCTCCCCGGACAGGATCGGCTCCAGGAACAGGTCCTCGCCGAAGTTCTGCGCGAACCAGGCCGCGCGCAGGATCGTCCACTCCAGGCCCGTCGCGCGCAGGGCCAGCTCGACCGGCTCCTGGTACGGGTCCGCCGCGCCGCCCGCGCCGCGTGCCGACAGCAGCACCACCCGGCGGACGCCGGCCCGGGTCGCGGCCGCGAGGAACTCTTCCACGGTGGCGGCCGGCACGGCTTCGCTCATCGGGACGAGGTAGACCGCCCCCGCGCCGTCCAGGGCCGGCCCCCAGGTGTCACGGTCGGCGAAGTCGAATCTGGTGCCGCCGGAGCGGGAGGCCGCGCGGAAGGGATGGCCGAGGCGGTCGAGCCGGGCGACGACGCGGCGGCCGGTCTTACCCCGGGCGCCAAGTACGAGAACAGGTGAATCGGACATGAGGCCAGTACATCGAGTGCCGAGCGAGACACTCCATGGCCATCTATCTCGCACACATGTGAGATCGTCTCATCATGGACCTCTTGGAGGACTATCTCGCGGGTGTACGGGCGGACGGCGCGATCTTCTGCCAGTCGGTCGCCGAGCCGCCGTGGGCGGTGCGGTTCAACGATCCCGCCCCGCTGGCGCTGGGCGCGATGCTGCGGGGCGAGTCCTGGATCGTGCGCGACGGCGCGGCTCCCGTCCGGGTCGGGGAGCGCGGCGTCGTCCTGGTCCGCGGCCTGCGGCCGTTCACCGTGGCCGACCGCCCGGGGACGGAGCCCCAGGTGGTGGTCGACGACGCGGAGACGTGCTGGACGACGGCCGACGGCCCCGCGCCCAACCTCGTGCTGGGGCCGCGCACGTACGGGTTCAGCGCCGAGGGCTCCGACCTGTTCGTCACCGCCGAGTATCCGCTGCGTGGCGACGTGTCCGAGCGCCTGCTCAAGGCCCTGCCCGAGGTGGCCGCCATCCCGCCGGAGCCCGAGTTCACGCCGCTGCTGGACCTGCTGGCGGTCGAGATCGGCCGGGAGGAGCCGGGCCAGCAGGTCGTGCTCGACCGGCTCCTGGACCTGCTGCTGGTACGGGCCCTGCGGTCGTGGTTCGCACGGCCCGACGTCGAGGCCCCGCCCGGCTACCGGGCCCTCGCCGACCCGCGGATCGGGCGGGCGCTGCGCCTGATGCACGAACGCCCGGCCCACCCGTGGACGGTCGCGGGCCTGGGCGCGGAGGTGGGGATGTCGCGGGCGGTGTTCGCCCGGCGCTTCGCCGAGCTGGTCGGGCAGCCACCCCTGCTCTATCTCACGGAGTGGCGGATGACCATCGCCGCCGACCTCCTTCGCACGCCCGGCGCGACTGTCGCCGCCGTGGCCAGGAGGGTCGGGTACGCCGACGGCTTCGCCTTCAGCAACGCCTTCAAACGGGTCCGCGGCATGCCGCCCAGCGACCTGGCCCGTTCCCCGAGATAACCGCCCACGGCAGGGCGTCGCCGTCGGCCAGGAACGCTGCCAGGCCCACCGCCACCAGCGGCAACGAGGTCCACGGCAGCGCGCCCCTGCTCGCCGACGGCACCGGGGCCCCGCTTCGGACAGGCAGCCCAGCGGGATGACGGCCGCCGCCCATTCCGGACCCACCGCCCTCCACTCCGATGATCCCGGGAAACACCTGGGGCCGGATGAGCGAGCTGAAGACCCTCATCCGCTCGGACGACCGGAGCTCCGCCACGGCCTTCCGAGCAGACCTTCACGTTCCGCAATGGCGGAAGCGGCAGAGGTTGAGGGCTCCACAGTGACAACGTTCACGACTTGGCCCGGTCGAACCCAACGCGGAAAGTGAGGGGGACATTCATCCCACAGTGGGGAAATCCATGGCTACTCCTCTCCAGATCCCCGTGCCGTCGGAGCGGACGTCCGCGACCCTCCGCCGTTACCTCGACCAGAGCGGGCCGATCTTACGCGTCGAACTGCCGGGCCAGGTGCCCGCCTGGCTCGTGACCTCGTACGAACTGGTCAACGAGGTCCTGACGAACGACGACACGCTGTTCAGCAAGAACCCGGCGAACTTCACGGCGCTGAACGACGGCACCATCCCGGCCGACTGGCCGCTGCGCCAGCTCATCGAGGGAGAGCACCTGCTGACCCAGGACGGCGCGGACCACCGGAGGCTGCGGGGACTCATCAACCGGGCCTTCACCCCCGCCCGCGTACAGGGACTGGCCCCGCGCATCCAGCGGATCACCGACGAACTGCTGAACCGGATGGCCGGCCAGAGCGGCGCGGTGGACCTCGTGCGCTTGTTCACCGAGCCACTGCCGGTCATGGTGATCTGCGAGCTGTTCGGGGTGCCGGAGGGCGAGCAGCAGCAGATCCGCGACTGGAGCCACACTCTGCTGCAGCACACCACCTCGCCGGAGGAGATGCTCGCCGCCAACGCCGGGTTGCTCGGGTATCTGGCCGCCTTCATCGAGCGCAAGCGTGACGACTCGGGCGACGATCTCACCACGGGGTTGATACGTGCGCAGGAGGACGACGGCGACCGCCTGTCCGACAGCGAGATGATGTGGATCCTGTGGCTGGTGCTCATCGCCGGTCACGAGACCACGGTTCACCTGCTGGCCAACACGGTCGTCGCGCTGTGCTCGGACCCGGAGCAGTTGGTCTTCGCGCGTGCGAAGAACGCCTGGGAGCAGGTGGTGGAGGAGGCGCTGCGCAGCAGGAACTCGGTGATCAGCGTCATGTTCCGGTATCCGCTGCGGGAGGTGCGGCTCGGCGGGGTGACAGTCGGGGCGGGCCAGCCCATCATGGTCGGCATCTCCAGCACCGGGACGGACAGGGCCAGATTCGGCGGGGAGGCGCCGCGGTTCGACGCGGTACGGGAGCCGGACGCGCACCTCGGATTCGGCCGTGGTCCGCACTTCTGCCTGGGGGCGCCGCTGGCCAGGCTCGAGGCACGTATCGCGCTGGCGTCGTTGTTCGGCCGGTTCCCCGATCTCCGGTTGGCGGTCGAGCCCGGCGAGATCCCGTACACCTCGTCACTCATCACCGAGGGTCCCACGACGCTGCCCGTGCTCCTCCGCTAAGGGCCCGGTCCGCCTCTTCGTGGGAGATGCCCGGCATGGCACCATCGACGTGGAATGGGGGTCCCTGTCCTCGCACCGCGGCCGGGGAACCGGGCGGCTTTGACTCAGATCATCGCGAGGCGGACGACGATGAGTTTCCGGCGCTGCCGAAGTCAGTACCGGCGACCCATCGACGACGTAGGGATGACCACATGACGCTCGATCTGTTCGCAGGCGTACCCGTCACCGACTATGCCGCGGCGCTGCCGTGGTACGAGCAGTTCTTCGGTGGGCCGCCGTCGTTCCTGCCGAACGACATCGAGGCGGTGTGGGAGGTGGCCGAACACCGGTACGTCTACATCGTGCAAGATCCACAACGGGCAGGGAACGCGCTGGTGCTGTCGTTCGTCGACGACCTCGACGGACGGGTCGCCGAGATCGCCCGGCGAGGCATCGAGCCCGCGAAGCGCGAGAGGTACGACGGTGGCGCGACCAAGGTGACCTACCGGGACACGGACGGCAATGAGATCAGCTTCGGCGGCGGCCCGAGCTGACGCCACCCTCTGAGGACATCGATGGCGGTCGCGCGGGTGCGAGCGACCCACGCGGCGCCGGCACTGGTCCCGGTAATGCCCGGGGCTCCCGTGTAGACGAACGCGGTCCCGTTGCGCCCCGCCGCGTCGATCGCGTCCTGCTTGACCGAGACCCCCCTGGATCGTGGACAGCGCCCGGAACAGCGTGGCCCGCACGTCGGCGACCAGCGGCTGCTCGCCCAGCAGCTGGAAGACCGCCTGGAAGATCCACTCCTGCGTCGTCGCATGGACGTCGCCGAACTCCGAGACAGGAGTGGCGTCGACGCTCACCCGGATCCTGGCGATCATGGCGCGGTATTCGAACCTGACGCGCCCCTTGCGCGGTGCGGCTGACCGCGCAAGGGGCACATCGAGGAGGGCGACCGGACTACTGCACCTTGCAGTACCTGTTCTTGTGGCCGCGAAGGACCTTCCAGACGGTGTAGCCGCTGTTGGAGAACTTCTTGTTCCCCTTGGTCCGGCCATTGGTGTCCAGCGGTCTGCACCAGTACTGCCAGTGGTCGACGCGGTAATTGCGGCTCACCACCGCCGCAGTTATCTTCTTGCCCTTCTTGCAGTGGTTGTTGAAGTAGATCTTGGTGGTGGCGTTGCCCTTCTCCCAGCTGAAGTTCACCTTCCTCTTGCCACCCAGGCCCTTGCCGCACCTGATGCTGGCCTCCGCCAGGCGCATCGCGGTGCTGTCGGCCGTGGCGGCGAAGGCGGACCGCGCCGCGGCGGTGGCAGGCGCGGGAGCGGCCTGGGCCGCCGGACCGGCCAGCATGGTCGCTCCGAAAACGGCAGCGACGGTAGTGCCAATGAGCTGGAACGTGCGCATGGATTTCCTCCTTGCTGTCTGAGGGCTGATACGGGGTTTCCGGGCCGGCGTGCGAAAGCCGGCAGTTGCGCGGAGGCCGTTCACCCCTTCATGGGCGACCTGCAGGCGCAGCCGCGCGCCCCAACCACGTGCGGGGAGCTGCACAACCCACGTCATCGTCGCGTCGGGCGACGCGGTTGACGGGGGCGTCGTTGAACACAGCGCCGATCGTGGTGATCCTGCCTCCGCTGATCACGTCGGCGTGGGGCAGAGCCGGTCCATCGGCCTCGCCGGGACCCGCGCGCCACGCGGAGCGCCCACGTGGCTCAGTCGCAGGCCTTGGCTGTGGTGCCGCTGCCCTTGTTGGCGCGGCCCACCCCGGCCGTCACCGTGCCCGTGGCCTTGGCGCAGATGCCGCTGGGGGCGTAGATCATGTTGCCCCAGTGGTGCCCGCCGTTCCCGGGCCGGTAGGTGAAGGATCTGCTCTTGGTGCCGGTGTAGACCGTGATGGTGCCGGAAGCGCCCGCGGCGACCGACACCTCGCCCCAGTTGGTGCCGCACTGGCGGGAGTAGAACAGCCGGATCGTGCCCAGGCGGTCTCCGACCTCGTTCCTGAGCGAGGCCTTCTTCCCGGTGTTGACCCTGGAGCGGGCGCACCCGCTGCTGTACGGATCCTTTCCGTCGTACGGGTGAGCGCTCGCCGACCCTGCGGTCCTCGCGGCAGGGAGGGAGGCGGCTTGGGCCGCACCGTTCATCAGACCGGTGGTCAGGAGACCACTGGCCAGCGCGGCGCTCGTGCCGAAGACGGCCATCGTCTTGGTGATCGATGTCATGGTGCCGTGACTCATAAAGCGACGGCGGGCCTGCTTGTCAGACTGTATCGCCCGGCCCGTTGTTCCGCCGTTTGGGCGTCTGGCCTTTCGAGATCCACCCTTGCAACAGTGCGGCTCGCCGGTCTGTGTCGAAGTGCACACTGGCGCAACTTTTTTGGACAGGCCGAAAACGGGCTGATGGCCGGCGCTGGGGACGTCGGTACGCATCCATGGGGCGACCTTGCCGCAGCCGGAGTTCTCGGCCCTGCCAGTCCATGGCCCCCGGTAGCGCGGGCCGGCGCGCGGACGGAGCAGGCCGACTGAGAGATGATCCGAACATCGGTGGTTGAGACGGCTGTCGTAGAAGCCGGTGCCGAGGCGCGGCCTTCCACACCATGATCACCGGCTCGATCGGCGCCCACTGCTCGTCGGATCAGTCGCTCGGCAACGGTTCGCGCCGGCCCACTCGGCCCTCTCACACACGTGCGCCTACCGCTAGGTGGTAATGACGGTCTGTCGTCGCCGGCGAAGACGGCCGGCCGGATGCCGTCCTCCGGGAGACCAGGAGGTCCAGCGCATCCAGTTCCCCTGCCGTGGACGAATGGCGCAGACGCGATGCCGGCGGGTGCGGCACGAACCCGTCGCCGCGCTGGGGCCGACGACCGTCCCGACGAGGTCGGTCAGCTCGTCGGCGGAAATCTGGACCCGGGGGGCCGCTGAGCTCCGAGGTCGGGGAACGCAGGACAGCCATCAGCGGTTGTTCCGCGCCCCGAGGTTGTAGATCACACTGGCAGGTCCAGGGATCCGCATAATGTGTGCGATGAAGATCGTACGGGATCTCGTCGCCGTGACGGCCTGCTTGGGCCTGCTGGCCGCATGTTCGGCCGGAAGGCCGCGGGTGCCTTCCCCCGCCGACGTGCCGGTGAGGTCCGCACCCGGAACCACCACGGCAAGCGCGGGGGCCGGCCCCACACCAACCGAGACGGTCACGCCCTCGACGCGGTGGAGGAGCATCCCGGGCGCCGGGTTGAAGGCGGCATCGGCACTGGTCGACGTGCTCGCCAAAGGGCCGGAAGACGCCTGGGCGGCCGGCTTCGAAGCGGGTGCCGAGGACGAGGATGGGGTGCCTGTCCTGGTTCACTGGAACGGCTCGGTCTGGACCAGGATCCCGGTTGAGGACAGCGAACTTCGCGTGCGGGCGTTCGACGTGGCAGGACCGGACGACATCTGGCTCGTGGGCAGTTCGCCCTCAGGCGGGGGCGTCTCCCATTGGGACGGTCGCGTCTGGGCCACACCGCGCCCCTTTGGAGTGGCCGATGGCTACCGACCGTACGACGTGGCCACCGGGAAGGGGCGTGCGGTCATCGTCGGTTCGGGCCCTGACGGAGCCTTCGCCATCCAATGGGACGGTAAGAGGTTCCGGCGGATGCGGTCGGGGACGGACGGTGTGTTCGAGGCGGTCGCGCTGAAGGACGGCCATGTCTGGGCGGTCGGCCGGCGGGCTCGGGAGGATTGCCAGGGCACCAGGCCGACGGTCGCCCACATGTCTCCGGACGGAAGGTGGAGCTACAACGAGGACATGTCCGTTCCTGAGGTCCTCGGAGGTCGTCTGGAGAGCGTGCTGGCGATCACGCCGACAGACGTCTGGGCCGTCGGCGCGATCGGGGGCTACGACCCGGAGATGTATCCCCCAGCGAACTGCCGCCCGACCTCAGATGGCGAGGAGGGGGCGGAGACCCCGGGATCCCTCCCCACGCCGCTCGTCATGCACTGGAACGGGTCGGCCTGGCAGCGGGTGGAACTGCCACCAGTGAAGGGTGCTCTGCACGGCCTGACGGCCTTCGGCAAGAACAACCTGTGGGCGAGCGGTACCGACCCCCGTCAGCCAGGTGTCGCGCTCCTCCTCCACTACGACGGCACGTCGTGGACGCGCGAAGGCATCAGCGCCGGTGGCAGCGGTCATGCCGCCATCGCGGCCATCCCCGGCACCTCAAACATGTGGGCCGTGGGCTCCGTCGGCGAGGACACCGACCACGAGCATGCTTTCGTCGCAAGGCGGCATTGATCGATGCCTTCCAACGGTAGGTGACCTCAGCTTCCTCGTGTCTCACCGACTGGTGCCGCATTCCTCGAAGGGTGTACATGCGGTGGAGGGCGGGCCCTTCGGCATTTGGGGCTGATGCCGTCACGGCATGGTGTGGTCTGAAACCTGCCGGTATCCGCTCCCCCATCGCTGCTTGGCTGGTTCCCAACCCCACGGTCCCAACCCGAACGGAACCATGTCCACGATCACCCAAGCCCGGCCACGCCCACCGCTCATCAGCTGGCTGGCGGTCACCTCGCTCACGCTGGGCATCTTCGCCATCGTCACCAGCGAGATCCTGCCCATCGGCCTGCTGACCGACATCGGCGCCGACTTCGGCATCTCCGATGGCACCACCGGACTGACCATGACCCTGCCCGGCATCGTCGCCGCCGTCGCCGCGCCCGCCGTCACGCTGGCCACCGCCCGCCTGGACCGCCGGGTGATGCTGTGCGCGCTCATGGCGGTGCTCGCGGTCGCCGACGTCCTGGCGGCGGTGGCGACCTCGTACTGGATCATGCTGGTCTCCAGGGTGCTGGTCGGCCTCACCATCGGCGGCTTCTGGTCGATCGGGGCCGGGCTGTCCGCCCGCCTCGTGCCGCCGCGCTCGGTCGGCACCGCCACCGCGCTGATCTTCTCCGCCGTCCCCCTGGGCTCGGTGCTCGGCGTGCCGGCCGGCACCTTCATCGGCCACCTCGCCGGCTGGCGAACCGCCTTCCTCGTCCTGGCCGCGCTGTCGGTCGTCGTACTGATCGCCCTGCTGATGCTGCTGCCGCCGCTCCCCGCCCACGAGGTCACCAGCGGCCGCGTCCTGCTCGGCCTCCTGCGCGAACGGGGTACCAGGATCGCCCTGCTGGCCACGTTCCTCATCGTCCTGGCGCATTTCGGCACCTACACCTACGTCACCCCCTTCCTCCAGAACGTCACCCACCTGGACCCGGCCGCCATCAGCGCCACCCTCCTGGCGTACGGCATCGCCGGGACGGCCGGGAACTTCCTGGCGAGCAGGGCGGTCGCGACCGCCCCACGAGCCGCCTTCCTGGCCTGCGGCGGCCTGATCGCCCTCGCCACGCTGCTGCTGCCCGTGGCCGGCACCTCCACCGCCGGGGCCGTCGCGCTGGTGGTCTTGTGGGGGCTGGCCTACGGGGGGGTCCCGGTCTGCTCCCAGGCCTGGTTCATGAACGCCGCGCCGGGGACGCCGGAGGCCGCCACGGTCGTCTTCACCTCCTCCTTCCAGGCGACGTTCGCGCTCGGGGCGCTGGCCGGCGGTCAGGTCGTGGACGCCTTCTCGGTCTCGACGGCGATGATCTGCGGCGGTCTGACCGCCCTCCTCATGGCGGCAGCTTCGTGGTCGCTCACCACCGACAGAAACACAAACCCGCGGTGTTGATGGCGGTAGGTATTTTCCTCTTGGGCTTGGCCATCGCGCTCCTGTTCCTTGCCTCGCAACTTCCCGGCACCATCGGGGCAGTCGTCGGAACCGCACAGGTCCTGACGGCCGCCGCCAGCGTGATTACGTTGAGTGACGGATTGCTGCGGTGGGTGCCGTCCCTGTCGCGCCGTAAGCGTGGCGCGGTCGCGTCCGCACCCACGTCCGCCGACGTGGCCACCGCGAAAGACATCCTCACCGGCCTGGTGACCGAGAAGTGGCGCGAGGAGACCGCCCTGCGCTCGCTGGGCGGCCCGGGCGCCGGGAAGACCACTCGGGCCGTGCAGCTCGCGTTCGAACTGCTGAACACGCGGCAGCCGAAGGAGCCCGTCCCGGTGCTGGTGTCGGCCGCACGCTGGGACGACCGCGTACATCCCCGGCCACAGGACTGGCTGGCCGACAGCCTGGCGGCGGCCTACCCCGCGCTGTGCGCGGCGAGCCTCGGCCCGGACGTCCCTGAGACGCTCCTGGCGCGCGGCGAGGTGCTGCCCGTCATCCACGGGCTGGACGAGCTGCCCGGCACCGCCCGAGCCGACATGTTGACCGAGCTGAACCGGTCGATGTGCGAGGCCGACCAGCTCATCCCCGCTCTGGTGAGCACGCGCGTGCCCGCCGGCAACCCGCCCCAGCCCTTCCGGCCGCAGCACACCTGGACCCCGGAGCAGGTCGGCCGCTGGCTCACGTACCTGTCCCGCCAGCTCGCGCACAGCGAGGAGGACCCGCGCGACGTGGCGTGGTGGCATCTGGCCCGTCACATGCCCAGCCTCCCGATCCGGGCCGCGATCCCGTTGAGATCCCCATGGACCAGCTGGGCAAGGCGGCCGAAGCGCGCCTCGGCGATGCCCGGTTCGTCCTCGACGAGCTGGGAAGGCGCGGGTGGAATCTCGACAAGGTCGGCATGTTCGGCCACTCCTTTGGCGGCTTCACCGCCGCTGAGGCCATGCTGGACGATCAGCGGATCGACGCGGGTCTGAACATGGACGGCCATCTCTTCACCGACCTCGGGGAAGTCGCGGAACGCGGCCTTGACCACCCGGTCTTCCTGTGCGGCGGCGCCGGCAACGGTTCCCGGATGGCCGGCCCGATATCCTGCGCGAAGTATGGACTGGAGGTTCCGGTCGGCGGCGGAGGCCCAACACTAATGATCATCGGAGTCACCAGGGAGCCCGCAGCATGACCGGCACCACGGAGGCCCTTGGCGGGTCGGCTGCAGCCGACAATGCAGCACGAAGTGTCACGCGCCCGTTCTACGTATACGCCGTGCTCGCCAACACGCTGTTCCAGCGCGGCGTATTCGTCCTCTTCCTTCAGCAGCGAGGCTTCTCCGCCGAGCAAGTGGCTTTATTGCAGACACTGCTCTACCTGGTCAGCGGACTTGCGGAGTTGCCGACGGGGGTCATCGCCGACCGAATCGGCAGGCGTGCCAGCATCGTGATCGGCCAGCTGCTGATAGCCGGATGTCTGCTCGGCCAGGGGACGTTCTCCGACTACTGGGTGTTCCTGGCGCTGTTCATCGGGCAGGGCGTGGGCATGGCATGTGTGTCCGGCTCGGACACCGCCCTGCTGTACGACCTGCTCGTGCGTCGTGGTGCAACGGCCAGCTACGTCAAGATCAAGTCCCGGTTCACCATGCTCGGGACGGTCACCTCGGGAGCCGCCATCGTCCTCGGCGGCCAACTTCAGCAGATCTCCTGGGGAGTCGTCTATGTCGGTTCGGCGGCGTGCCTCACCTTAGCCGTGGTGGTGCTGATGTCACGGGTGCCCGAGATCCGCGGCGCGGACGCGGTGGACGAGCAGGACGGAGCCGAGGAGCACGGCGACGCCACAGCATGGCGGGCGATGCTTCGGGTCGCCACGCCGGCGCTCGTGACGCTTGTCGTGGTGTCCGGATTGATGCATGCGACTTTGACGCCGTACATCATCTTTGCGCAGAAGACCCTCTCCGATCAGGGAGCGGGCACCGCATTGGTCAGCGTGGTCATATCGGCGGGATTCTTCGCCGGCGGGCTCACTCCGCTGCTGTCGGACCGCGCGGACCGGCGCATCGGGTACCGGGTCATAGTCCCGGTGTCCCTCCTGACGCTCGCCGCGGCACTCGGCCTGAGCGGCCTCGGCCTTGTCTGGGTCACCATCGCCGCGTTCCTGGCCCTGGTCGGGATTCCCGAGATCACCGCCGTGATCGTGGACAACGTGTTCAACGAGTCCGTGCCGTCGCGCCACCGAGCGAGCCTGCTGTCGATGATCGCATTCGTGGAGTCGGCGCTCATCGGCATCGGCTATCTCGTCCTCGGCGCGCTCATGGACGGGCTGGGCTCCAGTGTGGGCATGGCCACCTACGCCGCGGTCCCCTTGCTGGCATGTCTCCTGTGGCTCCCGGTGCTCTTCCGAGGGGCACGGGTGACCACCGAGACTGCCACTGGAAGTGATCTTCAGTGAGAAACCTCGCTGAGAAGCGAATAGAAGCCATGGTCGCCGAAGCCGGATATCGGAATGACGAACCAATCGTGGTCGGGCTCCAGCGACGCGACAATGCGCCGGCTTTTCACGCGCAGGGGCTGACTGCCAGGCGCGAGACGCTGACCGGCACCACACCGATCTACGCCGCCTCCCTTTCCAAGCAAATCACCGCCGCATGCGTGGCGTTGCTCGTCCAGGAGGGTGCGCTGGACCTCGAGTCCGCTTTATCGCGCTGGCTTCCCCAGCTGCCTTCATGGGCCGATGACATCCGGCTCAGGCAGCTTCTCCATCACACTGCGGCTCTGCCCGACGATCGTGACATCGACGCCATTCTGGCCGGCGATGCCGACCGGACCAGCGAAGGCGTCATCCAGGCCCTCACCCGATCTCCCGCCCTCCCTGGCAGGCCGGGCGGCAATTATGCCTATTCGAACGCGGGATATGTCTGCCTCGCCGCTGCGGCGGCACGAGCTGCCGGTCAGCCGATTCCGGATTTCGCGCGGGACCGGCTTTTCGCCCCGCTGTCGATGAGCGACACGCTTTTCTGGGCCGGACCCGCTCCCGCGCCTCCCGGTGCGGCACCGCTGTCCCCTGAACACCCGGCGCCGCTGTCACTGGGTGACGGCGGCGTGTGGACCACCGCCGGTGACCTGCTGCGGTGGAGCCAGGCGCTCAATGCCGATGAGCTCGGCCTCTCCGCCCTCATGCACATCCCAGGCCGCCTCGATGACGGGACACCGATCGACTACGCCTGGGGCATCGGCGTCCGCTCGCACGCCGGGCACCGCGTCTACCGGCATGGGGGCGGCTGGCCGGGACTGCGGGCCATGCAGGCCCGGCTGCCCGACCTGGGCTGGAGCATCGTGTTCCTCGCGATCGCCGACGACACCGAACGTCGGACGGTGCTGCTCAATCTGCTTCTCGACGCGGTGGTGGCAGCAGGCGAATAGCCGGATCCGGCTGCCCATCAGGGCTTTTTTCGGAGGACTTCCGCCTGGCATGCTGCCGTTCATGAACGAGGTCCGGATTCGGCCCGCATGCGATGACGATCTTGAAGGCGTCCTGGCGCTGGCTCCCCGGCTCGCCGAGGGTGTGGCGGCGTGGCGTGACCCCGAAGGTGCCGCCCGGGCGGCGCGGGAGTGGCTCGCCGGGTCCCTCGCCGCGGCCGAGGCGCAGCGGGGAGCGGTGTTCGTCGCCGTGTACGGTGGGGACTCACAGGTCGTCGGCGTGGTGTCCGTCCAGCGCCAGCGGCACTTCACCGGCGCGATGGACGCCTACGTCGGCGAGTTGGCCGTCCATCCGCGAGCCGTACGTACGGGCGTGGGCCGGCGGTTGATGGCCGCCGCCGAGGACTGGGCCCGGCAGCAGGGCCTGCGTCACCTGACCCTGGAGACGGGGGCGGCGAACACGACCGCCCGGCGGTTCTACGCCGCTCTGGGGTATCTCGAAGAAGGGGTGCGGCTGACCCGCTCTCTGGAGCCCGCAACCTCTCTATGAGAAGTTGTCCATTTGGCGGAGGGCCGTTCGTGGTGATGGTGTACGGCGAGCCTGCCGTACGCCGAACTCACCCATGAAGGGGACACCGTGAAGTACATGATGCTGATCAACGCCGCCACCACCGACCAGGACGAGCAGTGCACCTTCGAGGACTGGATGGCCTACGACAAGGCCGTACGGGAGGCGGGGATCTGGGTGTCCGGCGAGTCGCTGGCCGATCTGGTGACCGCCACGACCGTGCGCGTGGACAGGGACGGGGTGCGGACCGTGATCGACGGGCCGTATGCCGAGACGCGAGAGGTTCTGGGCGGGTTCTATGTGATCGACGTACCGGACCTCGACGTGGCGCTCGACTGGGCCGCCCGCTGCCCGGGCGCGCGTGGCGGCGGGTCGGTGGTCGTGCGCCCGGTCGCCGACTTCAATGAATGAGGTCGAGGCGGTCTTCCGGGAGGAGCGCGGCAGGCTGCTGGCCGCGCTCGTGCGCCGCTTCGGTGACCTCGACCTCGCCGAGGAGGTGACCTCGGACGCCATCGAGGCGGCGTTGAAGCACTGGCCGGTCGAGGGTGTGCCGCCCAAGCCGGGCGCGTGGCTGATGACGACGGCGCGGCGCAAGGCGGTCGACCGGCTCAGGCGCGACCAGGCCTTCGCCGCGCGGCTGGCCATCCTGCAGGTGGAGGCGGAGCGGGCGGCGCACGCCCCTCCGGCCGACGCGGACGGCGGCGAGCTGCCGGACGAGCGGCTGCAGCTGTTCTTCACCTGCGCCCACCCCGCGCTGCCCGCCGAGGACCGCGGGGCGCTGACGTTGCGCTGCCTGGCGGGGCTGACCACGCCGGAGGTGGCGCGGGCGTACCTGGTGCCGGTGCAGACGATGGCCAAGCGGATCGTCCGGGCGAAGAAGAAGATCCGCGAGGCCCGCATCCCGTTCCGCGTGCCCGGCGCGAACGAGCTGCCGGAGCGGCTGCCCGGGGTGCTGCAGGTGATCTACTCGATCTTCACCGAGGGGTACGCCGCCAGCTCCGGCCCCGACCTGCAGCGCCTGGACCTGGCCGAGGAGGCGATCCGGCTGGCGCGCATCCTGCGCCGGCTGCTGCCCTCCGAGCGGGAGGTCGCCGGGCTGCTGGCGTTGACGCTGCTGGTCCACGCGCGCCGCGAGGCCCGTACCGGTCCCGACGGTGAGCCGGTGCTGCTGGACGAGCAGGACCGCGGCCGGTGGGACCGGGACCTGATCGAGGAGGGCTCGGCGCTGGTCGTGACCGCGCTGAGCGGCGGCCCGCCCGGCGTGTACGGCGTGCAGGCCGCGATCGCCGCCCTCCACGACGAGGCGGCAGACCTGGCCACGACCGACTGGCCGCAGGTCGTGGCCCTGTACGACGTGCTGCTCGCGCTCGACCCGTCCCCGGTGGTCGCGTTGAACCGGGCGGCGGCCGTGGCCATGCGCGACGGCCCGGAGGCGGGCCTGGCGCTGCTGGACGAGCTGGCCGGCGAGCCGCGGCTGCGCGGCTATCACCCGTACCTGGTGGCGCGCGCCGACCTGCTGCACCGGCTCGGCCGCCGTCCCGAGGCCGCCGCGGCCTATCGCGCGGCCCTGGAAGCGGCCGGGAGCGAGCCGGAGCGCGTCCACCTGCGGCGTCGCCTGGCCGCCGTCGAGGAGTCCTGAGGAATTTCGCGGGCGGCTGTCCATCCGGCCGCATCCCGTTCGTGGTCATGCCGTGCGACGAAGCGATGACCACCAACCGAAAGGATCCACGATGAGCACCGTTGCCGAGCCCCTGACCTCTCCTGCGAGAGGGGCCGCGCTGCTGCTGGGCTGCGGCGCGGTCGCCGGGGTCCTGTTCCCTGTCGTGTCGTTCACGCAGGCGTTCACCCGGACCGGATTCGACCTGCGGCGGCACGCGCTGAGCGCTCTCACGCTCGGCGACCTGGGCTGGCTGCAGACCGCGAATTTCGTGCTCACGGGCCTGCTGGCGTGCGCCTTCGCGCTCGGCGTACGGCGGGCCGCCCGCCCCGGTGTGACGGGAGCGGCCGCTTCGCTCATCGGGCCGATCCTGATCGGCGCGTACGGCGTGGCGATGGTCGGCGGCGGGGTCTTCGCGCCCGATCCCGCACTGGGCTGGCCGGCCGGCGCCCCCGCCGGGCTGCCGGAGCGCCTCAGCACCGGCAGTATGTTGCACACAGTCTTCGGGGCGACGGCGTTCCTGTCGCTGATCGTGGCCGGGCTCGTCTTCGCGCGGCGCTTCGCGAGCCGTGGCTGGATGGCCTACAGCGTCGTCAGCAGCCTGGCCACGTTCGTCCTCACGGTGCCGCCGTGGGGCGAGGACAGTGCCAGCCTGCGCTTCGCCGCCGGCGCCGTACTCATCTCCGCTTGGCTCGCCGCCTTGTCCGTCCGGCTCGGGAAACGCTGATCGGCGAAATTCGACACGCGGCAGGACGACATGACTCACGTGGACGGCGGCGGAACGGCTGAGCCTCGCCGTCTTGCTGGGCTGCCTCGCTGTGCGCCCATCTGGCCTCTCGACCCGCACCACCCTGTGCGTGGCGTTCAGGGGCATTCCGGGATTCGTCCGTGGAGTCACGTCTGTGGCCGTCCGGCGACGTCGATGTGTCTCGTCGTGGCGGTCACCAGTCAGGGGGCAGGTAGTAGTCAGTGGTCGAGCCCGGGCCTTCGGCTGTTTGGCGGGCGCATAGTCGGGCGAGTGGATGGCTGTCCGGCAGCACGGCGAGAAGGCTCGTGAAGGCGACCTGTGCGGTGTCGGTGTCTCCGGAGAGAGCGGTCCACAGGGCGAGCTGGTAGGCGGCGCAGTGGGTGAGTTCGTGGTTCTGTCCCAGGACGCGAGCGCAGTCGTCGCGGGCGGCGGTGGCCGTGGTCAGGGCCTCTTCAGTACGGTCGGCGTGTCCCAGCATGGCGGCGAGCTGGATGATGCGCGTCAGGGTGCGCGCGTGGTCGGCACCGTAGAGGACCACGCAGCCCTCGATGACTTCTCTCTGCAGGCGAAGGCCGGTCTCTCGGTCACCGTTTCGAGTCGCCCAGTCGGCCAGGTTCCAGCGGGCGTCGTTGGTCAGGGCGTGATGGTCACCGAGTAGGCGGGTGGCATCGTCGTTGAGTTCGCGCCAGGCGCGCTCGGCGGCCTGCGGCCCGTCGGCTTCCGCCCAGCAGGCCACTTCGAATCGCAGACCCAGCACCTGACGGTGCTCCGGCCCCCAGAGGGTCTGTCCGGTATCCAGGAGCTCCCTGGCCATCGCGAGGGCGTCGGCGGCCGATCCGGTGTGGCCGGTCCAGCGAATCAGGTTCCGTCTGGCTTGGATCGTGGCCGGGTGGATCCTTCCGTGGAGCTCCAGGAAGCCCTCGTATGCTTCGGTGGAGAGGGAGACCGCCCGGTCGAGGTCCCCGGACTGCCCCGTCCACCAGGCCAGCTGAAGGGTGAGTTCGAAGAGGTCGTCCGGAGCGGTGTCAGGCGGCGCGGACCGCAGCGCCGATCTGAGGACGTCGACGGCCTCGGCATGCCGGTTGGCGTCACCGGACATCTCCGCCAGGCCGATCGCGCCCATGAGGGCACCGCCGTCGACCGCCTTGCGGAAGGCGGATGTCGCGGCGTCCCATTGGGTCCGTTGCTGGGCGGCCCGGCCTAGGTCGACGCAGGTCGCCGGGTCGGCGTGAACGATGAGCGTGTCCCAGACCGGTTGGGCGATCCCGCTGGTCCCGCGTTCGGAGTCGATCGCTTCGGGCAGGTAGTCGAAAACCCGGTAGCCGGTGCCGTCGTGATTGGGGACCAGGAGGCTGCTGGTGGCGAAGATCGGTTTCGTTGCCCAGGCCAGAGCGGATTCCCAAGGCTCGGGGCGGGCGCGGGCGCCCCCGAGGTCGAGCAGGTGGTGTTCGTGGAGGTCACGCAGGACCGGAGCCGGGAGGTGAGTGGTCCAGCCCGCGCAGAAGGCGTCGGCAGCGGCGGCCACCAGCGCCGCGCCTCGGGAGTGGTTCCCTTCGGGAGAACGGGCGTCCTTCCAGGTCGCGAGGAGCCGCGGTCCGGCTGCCAGGAACTCGGCGATTCCGTACGTGCTGGATGACTCGATCGCTTGGGCGATGCGCTCGTCCTCTGTGTGCTCGGACGCCCGGCGCAGCTCTGCGGCGCTCCACCGGCGGTCGAGCCGTATCTCATGGGCGAGGCCGAACACCGCCGCCTCCGGAACGGGGGACGCCTCGATCCCCCGGAAGCGGGCCCTCTCATGGGTGCGGATCGTGGCCACCACCAGCACCCCCGGCTTCCCGACGATCACGTTCCTGATCTGGTTCGGGAGGGCCCTTCCCGAGGTCAGGTAGCGTTCGAGATCGTCCAGCCAGATCACCGACGGCCGCACGGACTCGGCCGTCTCGAAGGCGGCCGCCAGGCTTTCCCCGCTCTCCGGATCCGGGATGAGCAGGCGGTGACGCGGGCATTTCTCACGCAGCGCCTCGAACGCCGCACGTGACTTCCCCGCGGTCGAGTCCCCGACCAGCAGGACGAAACGGTGTGAGGCCAGGGCCGACTCGATCTCGCCGCTTCTGTCCCTGGGGATGAACGCGGGGAACGCATCACCGCCCGCACTATGGACGCGCACGACTGACAGATCATCGATATCGCGGATGCGGGGAACTCTGCCGCGCCGAGCCACCACCAGCCCGCGCTCGCGCGCCGTCGGCGCCTCCACCAACCGGTTGCCCCGCCCGGACACCACGCCGGCTGCGGCCCCCATCACAGCGACCAAGACCGCGCCCACCCCGGCGGGAAGCTCCGACTCGGCGAACGCCGCCACCGACGTCGCCACCGCCGCACCGACGATCAGCCACCAACCCTTGACGCGCCCTCTCCACATCACCATGACATGAGACCAAGCCGCGTCGCCTCCGCGATAGGGCCAATCCACACCACTCGACGGGACGTAACCTCGCCTCTGAGGTTCTGTAAGCGAGGTCGCCTGGTCATATTCCGGTATGCCGCATCGACTCACAGATGCAGCCCTTACGATTCGCCACGGCGTGCTTGGCCGCCGTAGATTGCTGAGGGCGATCGACGCGTGCCCTGATCACATCATGATCGCGATGGCGGCGTTCGGCTGGTGGCTCTAAGAAGCTCCTGGTAAACGGGTTGATCACCACAATCCTCACCGTCACAACCAGGAGCTTCAGGTGCTGTTCGATCGTGCCCCAACCGCTCCCATGTCAAGCTCCGCGCTGCAGCCCTTCCAAGCCCGGCCACCTGTGCAAGACCATCGCCGTCCTTCAGAACCACTGGATCGCACAGGCAGCCTGAGGATGAAAGGAACCGATGATCGTGCAGGTGAAGATCATCATTCACCGAGTGCGGCTGGGAGCCTCGGAGCTCCGGGTGATCCGCCCGGCCAAACCTTTGGGCAATGGGGCACTCTACGACACCGGTAGTCAGTATCACATGTATGTGGACCGGACGGATGGCCGACGGATCGGCGCGTTGTGGCTGCTCGCGGCCCGATCGCCACGCTCTCTGGTCTACTTGCCGATGCGCGCCACTCCGGCCGCCCCTGGGATCAACCCCGACTGGGATATGGAGGAGAGGTGCCCGGACCGGCCGCTTGATCTCGTGCTGGTCCACCACTCGCTGCAGTTCCCGCCCTCCCGCTGGAAGCAGGTACGAAAGCGGATCACCGCCCGAAACCTTCCGGGCGAGATCCGGACGGCAAGTGTGCCGGACACCGACCTGCCCGCCGACGAGGAGATCGACTACCGGGCCCTGAACTACCAGGAGAACAAGGACGCACTCCACCAGCGCGTGCACGCCGAGACGCTGTTTCTGACCGGCAGCACCGCGGCGTTTCGGCAGCCGGCCCGCCACTTTTTCGCCGTGGCGAAGGAAGGGCCGCCCGCCGCCGCGACCTCGCTGTACATCTCGGGCGCCTGCAACTATCACGTCTGCCGGCTGTTCTACTGGCCGAATCTGGATCCAGGCGGCGGGCAGGACATCCACCTGGAGTACGCCCCGCGATGGACGGTCTGACAAACCCATGACCTGCGAATTCAGGCTGTCCTGGGTTCCGTTTCGGCCTCCGGAGGGCCCCGAAAGGCATGCCGGTCCGGGGTGGGTGTCAGTCGGCCCACCGCCTCGTCGGTCAACGGGTGGGCCCGCGATGGCGCCGGAGGCGCGGGGGTAAGGACGCCTGAGCCCTTTGGCGCGAAGCGCCGCCTTGGCGAAGACCTTTGAGCCGGAGCGGGCTCCAGCAGGCCGGCCATCCAGATGGGCAACGGGTGGGTGGCACCGGCCCACCTACCCGGGAATATTCGGTTGCGGTCGCGTGCTGAGGATCGCACTATGTTCCTCATGTTCCTGCACGCTCTCCTTGTGACGCCCGCGGTGCCGGGCGTGCTTGAGCGTGCCTGCGACGGCCTGGAGCGTTGACCTCTTCCCGTGAGTCCTGAGGTGACCCGGCGGGGGGAGGTTGTCGGCCCCGAGTACGGGTCACACGGAAACCAGGTCTCAAGGAAGGAACCATGGCCAAGCAGGCCTACGTACGGAACAAGCCGCATCTCAACATCGGCACGATGGGGCACGTCGACCACGGCAAGACCACGCTGACCGCCGCAATCACGAAGGTGCTGGCGCAGCGCGGGCAGGCCACGTACACGCCGTTCGAGCGGATCGACCGCACGCCCGAGGAGGCGCGGCGCGGGATCACGATCAACATCTCGCACGTCGAGTACGAGACCGCCACCCGCCACTACGCGCACGTGGACATGCCCGGGCACGCCGACTACGTGAAGAACATGATCACGGGGGCGGCGCAGCTGGACGGCGCGATCCTCGTCGTGTCCGCGCACGACGGGATCATGCCGCAGACCAGGGAGCACGTGCTGCTCGCCAAGCGGGTCGGCGTCGAGCACTTGGTCGTGGCCGTCAACAAGGCCGACGGCGCGGACCCGGAGCTGACCGACCTGGTCGAGCTGGAGCTGCAGGAGCTGCTGGCCGAGCACGGCTACGACGGCGTCCCGATGGTGCGGGTGTCCGGGCTGCGGGCGCTGGAGGGCGACCCGGTCTGGATCGCGTCGATCGAGGCGCTGCTCCAGGCGGTGGACGAGCACATCCCCGTGCCGGTGCGGTACGTGGACGCGCCGTTCCTCATGCCGGTCGAGAACGTGCTCACGGTCACCGGCCGGGGCACGGTCGTCACCGGGGCCATCGAGCGCGGCACCGTCCGGGTCGGTGACTCGGTGGAGGCGGTCGGGTTCGGTGAGGCGTTCGGCGCCGTCGTCACGGGCGTGGAGACGTTCGGCAAGACGATGGAGCGGGGCGAGGCCGGTGACAACGCGGCCGTGCTGCTGCGCGGGATCCGCCGCGAGCAGGTACGGCGCGGCATGGTGCTGGCGGCGCCCGGCAGCCAGCGCGCCCGCCGGTCCTTCACCGCCCGCGTGTACCTCCTGACCGCGGAGGAGGGCGGGCGGCGCAAGCCGATCGCGTCCGGCTACCGGCCGCAGTTCTACCTGCGGACGACGGACGTGCCCGGGGAGCTGACGCTCAGCGGCGCCGTCGCCGCCCAGCCGGGTGACACGGTGGACGTGGCGGTCGAGCTGGGCAAGGCGGTCGCGCTGGAGCCCGGTCTCGGCTTCGCCATCCGCGAGGGCGGGCTGACGGTCGGCGCGGGCACCATCCTCACCGTGCCCGACGCCTGACCGGCCGCGCCACGCCCGGCCCCAGAAAGAGCGCCCGGCCCCGGAAGGAGAAGGGCCGGGCGCGTCCGGTCAGGGGCGGACACCCGTCGCGAAGCGGACCGTGCGGGGAAGCACGAAGCGGTCCTGGGGGAGCGCCGCCTCCAGGGCCGCCCGGGCCTCCTCGCGCAGATGCTCCGGGATCGCCTCCAGCGGGGCCCTGCGGGCGGCCGACCAGAGCCAGTCCCACACCTGCCCCGCCTCGACGGCCACCTCGAACACCACGTCCTCGTGCCGCACCCCGCCCAGCCCGCCCGCCTCGAACAGCCCGGTCAGCTCTTCGGCCGAGCCCAGCGTGTGGCTGAACGGTGCGCCGCCCGCCCCCGACGTGTACGGCTCCAGCGCCCGCCCGACCAGGCCGAGCAGCTCGACCTCGACCGGGCTCGACCGCACCAGCAGGCTGGCCGACAACCGGCCCCCGGACCGCAGCAGCCCGGTCATGGAGCGTACGGCGGCCAGCGGGTCGGGCAGGAAGTACAGCATCATCCCGGCCAGCACGACATCGAACCGCTCGCCAGGCAACAGCTCCTCGGCCCGCTCCGCGTCGCCCAGCAGGACGGTCGCGTGGCTCAGGCCGTACCGCTCGATCTCGGCCGTGGCGGCGGCGACCATGCCGGGCGCGAGGTCCAGCCCGACCACCCGCCCCGTGGGGCCGACGGCCTGGGCCGCGGGCACGAGCGAGGCGCCCGTCCCGCAGCCGGCGTCCAGGACGCGGTCGCCCGGCCCGGGCGCGGCCTGGCGTACCAGCTCGGCGGCCACGGGCGCGAAGAACGGCACCCCCACCTGCTCGTACGTCCCGGACGCGCGGTCGAACACACCGGCCAGGTACTCCTTGGCATCCATCACATTCCTCCCGTTGAACGTCAGTGAACGGTCAGCACGAAGGCTGCGCGGCCCCGAGGGAGGGGCCGCGCATGATCAGATCCGTCGGTCAGCTGGGCTCGAAGCGGAGCCTGAACGTCGCCCGTCCGGCCCTGAGGTCGTAGACGGGAAGGGCGCCGGGCCCGCAGGTGGCGGTGCCGATGCCCTGCTGGGCCAGGTCGAGGCCGAGGTGCACGCGCTCTCCCGGCACCAGGTCCGGCCGGTGCCGCGCCCGGTCCAGGTCGAAGGCGCTCCACGACCGCGCGGTCAGCCCGAACACCGGGAACCCGCGCACCGTGAAGGCGCCGAAGTCGGCCCAGCGCACGTCCGCCCGGTGGCCGTTCTCCTGCGGGAACACGTACGGCGTCTGGAACTCGTCGAGGCTTGCCCGCCAGCGGCCGACCCTGGCGGCCATCCCGGTGTCCGGGTACGCTTCGCCTGGCCCTCTGCCGAACCAGGTGATGTGCTCGACCGCACCTGCGGGCAGCGTCATGTCCAGCCCGAGGCGCGGGATGGGGTCCGCCCAGTCACCCTCCGGCTCCACGTCCACTCGCAGCTCCAGGCCGCCGTCCGAGGCCGTCCAGGTGTAGGTGGCGCGCATGCCGGCGTCGGTCGCGGCCGGCGCCACCCGCGTGCGCACGGTCAGCGCGTCACCGATCTCGACCTCGTCCACGCGGTGGGTGAGGCGGTGCAGGCCGAGCCCGCGCCACTTGCCGGCCAGCCCGCCGTAGGTGTCGTTGTCGGTCGGAGCCCGCCACAGACCGAGCCGCGGCCCCTCCACCTCCACGCCGAACAGCCTGATCAGGCGCCCGGTCTCCAGGTCGAAGGCCGAGTCCCCCGCGGAACCCACGGAGATCTCGCCGCCGTCGCGGACCAGCCCGGCGCTCCACGTCGCGGGCGCGCCCTCGACGGCCTCGCCGATGAGCGGCGACAGGAGCGCCTGGCCCCAGGCCACCTCGTGGCCCGCCCCGGCCCACGGCTGGTCGGACGCCAGCACCGCGCGCACGGTGAGCCACACCTCTCCGGTGCCCGCGCCGGCGGGCAGCTTGACCTCGCCGCCCTCGGCGGGCACGGTCAGCCGGTGCTCGGCGACGGTCTCCCCGTCCGCCTCCACCGTGGCCAGGAACTCCAGGTGCGACAGGTCCGCGAAGCCGTGGCCGTTGACGACGTGCACCACGCCGTCCCCGAACTCGAACCGGACCGGCTCGAACACCTTCTTCAGGTCGATCAGCCCGGGCGACGGCGTGCGGTCGGGGAAGACGAGACCGTCGATGACGAAGTTCGAGTCGTGCACGGGCTCGCCGTAGTCGCCGCCGTACGCGTACTCGTACTCCGGATGCGCGAGCCCGTGGTCGATCCACTCCCAGATGAACCCGCCGGCCAGCCGCGGATACTTCTCGAACAGCTCCTGGTACTCGGCCAGCCCGCCGGGCCCGTTGCCCATGGCGTGGGCGTACTCGCACTGCATGAACGGCATGCCGCGGCGCCGCGCGTCCAGTTCGGGGTCGTCCAGCGGCGCCTCCTCCTGCCGCCCGATGAGCTCGACCTCGGCGTGCGAGGCGTACATGCGGGAGTAGACGTCCGTGTGCGCGCAGGACCGGTCGCCCTCGTAGTGGATCGGGCGGGACGGGTCGCGTTCGCGGGTCCAGTCGGACATGACGGCCAGGTTCCTGCCGACGCCCGCCTCGTTGCCGAGCGACCACATGATGATGCTGGGGTGGTTCTTGTCGCGTTCGACCATGCGGCGCATGCGGTCGAGCAGCGCGTCGGCGTAGCGGGGGTCGTCGGTGGGGTTGCCGCGCCAGCCGATCATGCCGAAGCCGTGGGTCTCGAGGTCGCACTCGTCGATGACCCACAGGCCCAGTTCGTCGCACAGGTCGAGGAAGTCGGGGTGGGGCGGGTAGTGGCTGGTCCGGACGGCGTTGACGTTGTGCCGCTTCATCAGCAGCACGTCCTCGCGCATCGTCTCGTACGTCAGCGTACGGCCGCTCTCCGGATGGAACTCGTGCCGGTTCACGCCCTTGAACAGCAGCGGGCGGCCGTTGGCCAGGAGCACGCCGTCCACGATGGAGATCGTGCGGAAGCCGACGCGCAGCCGTACCGTCTCCTCAGGGAGGGTGAGGACGGCGTCGTACAGGCGGGGCGTCTCGGCCGTCCACGGCTCCACCTCCAGCGTCACCTCCGCCCCGGGCGCGAGGTCGGCGACGCCGAGCTCGGGGACGCTCAGCGTGCCCGAGCCCTCGAAGCCGAGCGTGCCGCGCCCGTCCGCGTAGGAGGCGCGCACGAAGACGTCGGCGGTGGAGCGGGTGAGGGTGACGTCCCGGAAGATGCCCGGCAGCCACCACATGTCCTGGTCCTCGAGGTAGCTGGCGGCCGACCACTGGTGCACGCGGACGGCCAGCACGTTGCGTCCCGGCCGCAGGTACGGCCCCGCGTCGAACTCGGCGGGCAGCCTGCTGCCGGTCCAGAAGCCCAGCTCGTGGCCGTTGAGCCAGACCCTGGCGAAGGAGTCGGCGCCCTCGAACCGCAGCCGGCCGCCCGTCCACCCCTCCGGCAGGTCGAACACGCGGCGGTAGTCGCCCGTCGGGTTCTCGTCCGGGACCCGGGGCGGGTCGACGGGGATCGGGAAGTCGACGTTGGTGTACGCGGGGGCGCCGTGCCCGTGCAGGTTCCAGTGGGACGGGACCGGGAGCTCGTCCCAGCCGGCGTCGTCGAAGGCCGGCTGGGCGAAGTCGTCAGGGACGTTCGCGGTGGGTGAGAGGCGGAAGCGCCACGTGCCGTTGAGGTCGAGGGCGGGCGCGTCAGAGCGGAGAGCTGCCCGGGGTTCGAGCAGTCCCGAACCGGGGGAGAAAGTTTCGAGATCCATCGCGGTCGAGCCTAGAGGTTAGAGATGGTTTCGTCATCGATGAGTTTTCTGTCCACACATGGGCGGAACATCGTTCGCCTTCACCCTCCGAGGTCATAGACGCGATGGGCGTTCTCCGCGCCCACCATCCAGGCCACCCGCATCGCCTGCTCCACCGACCACTCCCCCTCGGCCACGAACCCGCCGACCACCCGCGCCATCGCGCGCCGCCACAGCAGCGCCCCGAGATAGTGCAGCTCGGCCGGGCCGAAGCCGTCGGAGGAGAAGAGCAGCTTCGCGAACGGCGCAACCTCCAGGCTCTCGGCCACCAGCGCCACGCTGCGCGCGCCGGTGTAGCTCACGCCCAGCCCCACGTCGAAGAACACGTTCGGGTACGCGTGCGCCAGCAGCCCCGCGTGCCGCTGGTACGGGTAGCAGTGCAGCAACAGCAGCGGCACCCCGGTCGGCTCGGCCAGCTCGATGAGCCCGCGCAGCAGCAGCGGGTCCGACCGGCGCAGGTCCACGTCCGGGTCCCCGAACCCGATGTGGAACTGCAGCGGCAGGCCCCGCTCCAGCCCCGTCCAGATGAGGTGACGCAGCAGCACGGGATCGGACAGCCGCCCGCCCCCGGCGGACAACCAGCGCCCGGCGGCCTCCGTGACCTCCTCGCGCGTGGGCGGCGCGGGGTCGAAGTCGAGCCCGCAGCGGTAGGCGGCGATGCTCTTGAGCCCGCGCGCCGTACGCGTGCGCTCCCACAGCGCCTCGGCGAACCGGTCGGCGAACGCGCCCGCCCCGCACCCGCCGGCGGCCACCTGCTCGGCCACGGCCTCCAGCCGCACCACCTCGTCGGCCGGCACGCCGGTGACCTCCGCCATGCCGGAGGGCCCGAGCAGCTCCTCGCCCCGGTAGCCGGTCTCGACCAGGAAGTGCCCGATGCCGCTCGCGCCCAGCAGCAGCCGGTTGGTCTCGTCGGCGCCGAGCCGGGCGCGCCTGGCCAGGTACTCCTCCGGCGTGCAGAACGGGTCGAGGCCGAGCACCGGCGCGCAGTGCCGCAGGATGGCGTGGCCGACCTGGGAGTCGAACGGGGTCATCCACGACGGCACCGGCCGGTCGGACTCGGTGATCAGCTCCTCGAACGCCCGGCGCGACAGGTCGTGGGACGTGACGCCGTGCACGTGGTGGTCCACCAGCGCCATCTCCTCGATGGCACGCACGAAGCCGGCGGGCATGAGGTCGAGCTCACTGGACATCGGCGGTGTCTCCCCAGGTCTCCCTACCCGGTCAGGATAGGGAGCTACCCGCGTCAGGAGGGGTTCACGCGCCGCGGTGAAAAGTTGTGGCCATGGGTGACAAGACAGACGAAAACTGTTTTAATCCCGCCTAGGTCCCAGTATGACCGTTTTCCTCGAGCGGGAAAGGCGGGTCCGTGCGAGTACCAGGTGGCGAAGTAGTCATCACCGGCGGTCTCGGATTCATCGGCTCACATCTGGTGGACGCCTACCTCGCGGCGGGCCACCGCGTACGGATCATCGACTCGAACGCCGGAGCGGTCGTGGACGGCGAGGACTACGACACCGACCCGCGCTGCACGGTCATCAGGCAGCGCGTGGAGGACCACCTGGCCTCCGGCGGCGACTTCGCGGGCGTGGACCGCGTCATCCACGCGGCCTCCTACGTGGGCCCGGCCAGCATCCTGTCGCGGTCGGGGCGGCTCGGGCACGACATCATCGGCAGCACCGCGCCGGTCATCGAGGCGTGCGCCGCCGCCGGGGTGCCGCTGTGCATGTTCAGCTCGGCCGAGGTGTACGGGCGCAGCGGCGTGCTCGACGAGAAGGACGACATCGTCGTGCCGACCCAGTACAACACGCGCATCGAGTACGCCATCGCCAAGACGCTGGCCGAGGCCATGGTCTGCAACAGCCGGCGGCACGGGTTACGCGGCATCGTCATCCGGCCCTTCAACGTGGCGGGCGCGCGGCAGTCGCGGGCGGGCGGGTTCGTGATGCCCACGTTCGTGCAGCAGGCCCTGGCCGGGCGGCCGATCACGGTGTTCGCGGGCGGGGAGCAGGTCAGGGCGTTCATCGCGGCCAGTGACCTGACGGCGTTCCTCATCGGCTTCATGGACGCGGCGCTGGACGGCGACGACGTCATCATCAACGTCGGCAACCCGGCCAACGCCGTCACCGTCATGGAGCTCGCCGAACGCGTCAAGGCCCTGCTCGGCAGCCCGTCCCCCATCGTCGGCGTGGACGGCCGGACCGTGCACGGGCCGCACTACGCCGAGGCGGAGTCCTTCCACAAGATCCCGGCGCTCAGGACGGCCACCGACCTGGGCTGGCGGCCCCGCGTCACCCTCGACGAGCTCATCATGGCCACCGCCGACTACTATCGCGCCCGCGAGGACCGAAGGGCAGTGAATGCGCCGCTTTGACCGCGTCCTGGTGATCTCCCCCCACGCCGACGACGAGGTCCTGGGCTGTGCCGGCCTGATGGCCGCGCAGGCCGAGCTCGGTGCCGAGGTGCACGTCCTGTACCTGGCGGTGGACGGCATGCGCCACTACGGGCTGGCCGGCGCCACGACCTACCGGCAGCGGCTGGACGAGATCGAGGCCGTGCGGGGCCTGCTCGGCTTCACCTTCGAGATCGCGTACGGGGACCGCGGGCTGACCGAGCGGCTCGACACGCTGCCGCGCCGGGAGCTGGTGGACCTGTTCGAGCACGCCCTGAACGAGCGGCGGCCCGACCTGCTGCTCCTGCCCAGCTTCGCCGACTACGACCAGGACCACTGCGCGGTCTTCGACGCCGGGTTCGCCGCCGCCCGGCCGATCGCGCAGCAGTTCGGCAAGTGGCTGGTGCCGAACGTCTTCATGTACGAGATGTCGAAGATCCAGTGGGCGTCCGAGCCGATGCCCCGCTCGACGGCTTACTGCGATATATCCGCCTATATGGGCGCGAAGCTTGAGGCATTGCGGGCGTACGAGAGCCAGCACCGGCCCTCACCGCACATCAGGAGCGAGGATTCGGTGACGGCGCTGGCCACGTTACGCGGAGCGGAGATCGGCGTCACCCGCGCTGAGGCGTTCGGGGTGCTGAGGGAGGTCCTGTGAAGACGTTCGCGTTCGCCACCGGGATGGAGTTCGCCGCGCCGGCGGTGGACGTGCTGGTGGCGCAGGGCACCCCGCCGTCGCTGCTGATCGGCTACCCGCCCGCGCTGCAGCACCGCTCCGGGTTCGCGCCGCTGCGGGAGGCGTCCGAGAAGCACGGCATCCCGCTGCTGGAGACGGCCGACATCAACGACGGGCAGGCGTACGAGCTGGTCAAGGACATGGACCTGTTCGTGATCGCGGGATGGTCGCAGCTGGTGCGCGAGCCTCTGCTGTCGGCGTGCCCCCTGGGGTCCATCGGGCTGCATCCCACGCGGCTGCCCGAGGGGCGGGGGCGGGCCGCGCTGCCGTGGACGATCATCAAGCGGCTGGAGACGAGCGCGGTCAGCCTGTTCTTCCTGGACGAGGGGGCCGACACCGGGGACCTGATCGCGCAGCGGGAGTTCACGGTCAGCCGGCGCGACGACGTCGGCGCCGTCTACCGCAAGGTCACCGAGATCAACGTGGACCTGCTGGCGACGTACATCCCGCTGCTGCTGGAGGGCCGCGTGGTGGCGCGCCCGCAGGGGCCCGGCGGGTCGTGGTGGGAGAAGCGGCGGCCCGAGGACGGGCTGATCGACTGGTCCCGGCCCGCCTCCGACCTCTACGACTGGGTACGCGCGCTGGCCCCGCCCTATCCGGGGGCGTTCACGTCCGTCTCCGGGCGGCGGCTGTACGTCCACAGCGCAGATCTCATTGGGGCAGACCTCATTGAGCTCAGCGGCACGGAACCGGCCGGGACCGTGCTCGCCCCCGTGTGGTCGACGGGTGTCGGCGGGGTGCTGGTGGCCTGCGGGTCGGGGCTGCTGGTGGTACGCGACGTGCGGTGGGAGGGCGGCGACCGGCGCGACGCCCTGGACCTCGTCGAGTCGGGCGAGCTCACGGTTGGCGCATGCCTGGGGACGTGAACCGGGGCGTGCGGCTGAGCGGGGCCGTGATGGCGCATCCCCAGCGCAGGGAGGCGGCCGCGCGGCTGGCCGGGGGCGTGCTCGACGTCGTCACCGACCCCGATCCGGGCGGCCGGCCCTCGGCGTTCCGCACCTCGCTGCTGGCGTGGTCGAGCATCCCCGGCGACTCCACCCACCACTTCCTCCTGCACGACGACATGGTGCTCTCCAGCACGTTCTTCCAACGGGCCGAGCGCGCCGCCCGCGCCATGCCGCACGCCGCGCTCGCCCTGTTCGCGTTCTGGAACTCGCGCAACGGCGCCGCCGTACGCCAGGGGGCGCTGGCCGGGGCCCGGTGGGTGGCGGGGGCGGGCGAGTACACTCCGGTGGCCGCCCTGCTGCTGCCCAAGGAGGTCGCCGAGGGGTACGTGGAGTGGGCCGCGGGCCGGGGCGACACGTGGCCCGACGACGTGCTCATGGGGCGGTACCTGCGGCAGGCCGGGGTGCCGGTGTTCGTGGCGGTGCCCAGCCTGGCCGAGCACGAGGACCTGGCGAGCCTGGTGGACAACGACTTCCAGGGGGTGCGCCGCTCGCCGTGCTTCTTCACCGACGACCCGCTGGCGGGGCTGGGCGAGGACGCCGTGCTGGACGATCTGCCGGTGATCCCGTTCTTCAAGCGGGGCGTCGCGCAGTGCGCCGTACGGGTGCCGGGGTCGGGGCGGTGGCGGGACCTGCGGTGCGAGGACTATCTGGCCGGCCTGGGGATCGACGCGGGCGCGCTGGTGGCGCGGGCGGGCGCGGGGGCGCATGAGGCGCTGTGGCTGACGGCGTACACGATGGGGGTCGTGCATCGGGGCCGTGAGCTGGGAGACGCTCGGATCGTGGACGAAGGTCGAGGGCCGGGGGACGCTCGGGTCGTGGACGAGGCGCTGGCCACGATGGGGCCGGGCGGGTTGTGCCACGAGCTCTCGGGGCGGGAGCTGGGGCGGCTGTCGGCGGAGCTGCACGAGGTGGCGCGGGCGGGCCTGGAGGCGGGCCTGCACGACGCGGCGCGGCAGGGCCCGGAGGCGAGCCTGGGAACGGGCCCGGCGGACCGCCCGCCGCGCGCCGTACCTTCGCCGTCCCTGACGGATCACCCGCCGCGCGTCGTGACCCCGCCGTCCCCTGTCCCCTTGATCGCGACCCTGGGACCGTCTGCGACGGTGGCCGTGAGCGGTGCCGAGACGTTCGTCCGGGAGCACCTGGCGCACGCGCTCGCCGACCGGGGCCTCCGTCTCGCCGCCGGGGACTCCGGTGTACCGGTGGTGCACGTGTGCGCCCTCGGTTGGTCCCCCGACGCCGACCCGGAGGAGGAGCTGCGGCTCGCGCGGGCGGCCTTCGCGGGCGGGCGGAGCGGGGTGCTGCTCAGCTCGGTCCACGTCTACCCGCAGCGGAAGTGGGTGGACGAGGAGACACCCGCGTCGCCCGCCGCCACGCCGTTGTCGCGGGCCCTGCTGCAGGTGGAGGCGGCCGCGCCGGGAGCGGTGGTGCTGCGGCTGGGCGAGCCGTACGGGCCCGGCATGCCGCAGGGCGGGCCGGTGGCGGACCTGGTGCTACGGTCGTCGCTCAACCGTCCCGCGCCTGTCTCCGGACGTCCGGTGCAGCTGGTGCACGTACAGGACGTCGCCGGGGCGGTGCTGTCCGCGCTGGAACGGGGGGTTGCGGGGCGCGTGTACAACATCGCCGGCCGGAAGCGGCTGCGCATGGGTGAGCTGGCCGAGGCGGTGTCCAAGGCGGTGCGACCGATGGACGTCGAGACGTCCGACGAGCCGCCCGGGCCGCTGGTGAACGTCGAGCGGGCGGAGGTCGAGCTGGGGTGGCGAGAGGGTGTGACGCCGGACTACGGGCTGCACACGTTCGCGCAGTGGCTGGCCTACGAAAGCGACCGCCCTTAGGCGGGGATCGCTCCGCCGGGCAAGTGGTCCACCGCCAAGCGGACCATGGCGCCCTCGATCACCGAAGACGAACTCGGCGCCGTAGCGAGGCGGCCGGCCGCTGGTCCCCGGCACCCGCGCTGGAGCAAGCTGACCTCGTCATTCAACCTCTGACCCTTGTGTTCGTCCGAGTCCCCTGATCAGTCGGGTCACGTGGGCCGCCGCGTCGGTGGGATCGAGTGGTTCGTGTTCCACGAGCAGCCGGTACCAGAACGGTCCGAAGATCAGGTCCGTCGCGTGGCCGATGTCCAGGCCGGGGTCGAGTTCGCCGCGTTCGATGCCGCGTTCCAGGAGGTGGGCCACGATCGCGCGGCGGCTGTTCACCCAGGCGCGGAACGGTTCGCGGAAGTCCTCGTCGAGTTGGGCTTCGGCCATCAGCCCGCGCAGCGTGCGGACGCGCAGTGGATGCTTCACCACCCGATAGAGCTCGGTGACGAAAACGGTGAGATCGCTCTGCACCGATCCGGTGTCGGGCTCGGGCATCCGCCGGTCGACGATCTGGGTATAGGCCTCCATCACCAGCTCGGGCCGGGAGCGCCACCACCGGTAGATGGTGCTTTTGGCGACCCCGGAACGCGCGGCGATCTTCTCGATGGTCAGGGTCTGGTAGCCGTGCTCCTCCAGCAGTTCGGCGGCGGCGGTCAGTACCGCCTGGTGGGCCTCGGGGCTGCGGGTGCGCCCGCCCCTGCGCTCGGTTGACATGCAGATCACCGTAGCCTACTTTTCAATCGAAACGAAACGTAGCGATTCGATTGGAACCCCATGAGCCGTGTCGTCATCTCGCACGAATACGCCAGCTCCCCCGACCAGGCGTGGTACGACCACCTGGCCGCCGAACTGAGCCCCCACGACGTGCGGGTCCCGCAGATGCCCGACCCTCAGGCGCCACAGCCCGAACCCTGGCTCAAGGCCGTGACCGCCGAGGTGAACGACCCCCGCGACACCGTCCTGGTCGGGCACAGCTTGGGCGGCGTCAACCTGCTCCGCCTGCTACAGCAGCACGACGTCGGCCGCGAGGGCCCCTACGCCGGCGTCGTGCTGGTCGCCTCCATGGCCCACGAGGTCGGCTACGACCAGCTCGCCCCGTTCTTCCAGGATGGCTTCGACTGGGACCGCATCCGGCGCGCCGCCGGGCAGTTCCGGGTGCTGGTCGCCATCGACGACCCGGTGCTCACGCCCGACCCCCTCGAGCATGTGCGGCTGTTCGCCGAACACCTGGGCGCCAAGGCCCTGGTCACCCCCGATGGCGTCCACTTCAGCCGCCTCCAGGATCGGCGCGAGCTGCACGAGGCCGTCACCCTGGTCACCGACCTGCTGCCATGATCGTCCTGGTCACCCGACGGGTGCGGGCGGGCAGAGAGCAGGAGTTCGAGGCCTTCCTCGAACGCGTCCGCTCCTTGGCCGCCGCGCACGGCAGCCAGGGCATGACGGTCATCCCCCCGTCCGAGGGAGGCGGCGAGTACGCGATCGTCTACCGCTTCGCCGATGCCGAGCAACTGGCCGCCTGGAGATCCTCACCCGACCGCGCCGCCCTGATCGCCGAGTCGGCCGACCTGGTCGACTCGCCGCCCCTCGAACGCGACCTGACCGGTCTCGACGGCTGGTTCGCACCCACCGACGGCCAGGTCGTACGCCCGCCCGCCCGCTGGAAGACCTGGCTCATCACCCTCACGGCCCTCTACATCCTGCTGCTCACCATCACCACCATCGCCGAACCGCTCCTGTCCCCGCTCACACCACCGCTGCGGTTCGCGCTGCTCCTGCCCGTCCTCACCGCACTCATGACCTGGATCGTCATGCCAAGACTCAGCCGTCTCCTGGCCTCCTGGCTGTACGACTGAGCTTGGCGGACTACTCCTCGCTCCAGCCGGCCCGGAGACGATGTCGAGGGTGGCGGCCACGTCGGCCGGCACGACCGGTTGCCGGCAGTGAACCCTGGTGACCAGGGTGCCCGTTCCGCAGAGCGGCCGCTCGTCGACAGGCTTGGCGACGGTGGTCGGCGCCTGCTCTACGACAGCGACCGCCAGCGGAGGGCGCCGTCGGGTGCTGCGCCGATGAGCCGTCCTGCGGTGGCGGCCAGGATGGTGTGCCCTTCGGCGGGGCCCAGGTCGCTCCAACCGGCCTCATGCCGCTCGGCCGTCCGCACGAGGATCCGGTCGGCCGAGACGGCGAACAGCCGGCCGTTCATCGCGGTCAGGCTCACCGCGCCGGCGGCCGGGCCGACGCTCCTCCAGTCGTGGACGCCGAGCCGCCTGATGGGCAGGTGCCACAGCTCGTCCCCGGAGGTGACGGCGAACAGCCCTTCGTCCACGACGGCCAGGGCGATGGTGCCCTCTGGCGCCCGGCTGACGTCCCGCCACGGCATCGGGGCCGGCACGGGGTCGCGGTAACGGATGGTGCCGTCGGGGGCGACCCCGTACAGCCCGGCGGGCGGGCCGCCGTGCGCCTCCCGGGGTGCGGCGAGCGCGATCGCGTCGGTCGCGTCGATCGTCTGCCACGGGAGGTTCTGGCCGCATACGTCCCTAACGGCGAGCGTTCCGTCCGGGCACGCGGCGTAGAGGCGGTTCTCACAGCAAACGAGCGCCAGTACGACTGCGGCACTGCCCGGCTCGACCGCCGCGCTGGACGGTGGCACGGCTGCGGCACCGCCCGGCTCGACGGCCGCCGACAGGGCGACCTCATCGGACGGCGACGCGCCGACGTCGGAGGCCGGCGGCGCGGCTTTGACCGCCGCGAGAGGCGACAGGGCCCCGGCCGCCCGCGACGCGAGGGCCGACGCCCGCTCCGGCGGCGCGTCGGCGAGGGCCGCAGGTGGAGCAGGAGCCGAGGGTGGCGAAGCGGCCGCGATGGCCACCGGCGGGGTGGGGCCGATGGGGTCCCAGGTGGGGGTGGTGGGTGGGTGGGAGAGGCGGTTGAGGATGTTGCGGGTGATGGTGGCCAGGGTCGGGTCGTCGAGGGTGTTGCCCCAGTTGATGGTGCCGGCGTTGAAGACGGTGCCCGACCCGAGGCGGTGGAGGCCCATCGTGGCGGCCCCGCCCTTGCCGTAGCGGCGCCAGTGGGACAGGTCGGCCGTGGCGAGGACGACGAAGGACGGGGGCGTGCCGTCACGACCGGTCGCCCGGGGGACGCCGGCCACCCATTCCAGGTCGGCCGCGTCCGTCTCGTAGCCGATCGCGCCTCTCCCGAACGTGTCACCATCCGCGAGCCCCGTTCCCTCGAAGACCCAGTGGCCGGCGAATCTGGCGGTGTAGGACTCCTGAGACATGACGCGCGAGTCCACCCAGCAGCCGGCGCCGTTCCTGAAGGAGAGGCCGGTGAGGGTGTTCTCGGGCCGGTTGACGGGGTCGCTCGGCCACTCGACCGTGACCCTGCCGGGGTCGGTGGCGGCCATGGGGTCGGCGGTGGCGTCGCGGTAGCAGACCATGGTACGGAGGTCGTCCTCGAAGCGGACCTGCCACCAGCAGGTGTTGCCGGAGAATATGGCGATATTTCCGCCACGGCGGGCAAATGCCTCCGCCGCGTCCCGCATCTCCCACGACCAGTACTCGTCATGGCCGTTGATGACCAGGAGCCGGTAGCGGGAGAGGAGGTCGAGGCCGCCGTGCAGGTCCAGGCCCGAGCAGTAGTCGACGGTGTAGCCCGCCGGGCCGAGCCAGCGGAGCAGGCCGAGCTCCCACTCCTCGATCTGCGGCCCCGCGCCCGGCCGGTCGAAGGTGACCTTGACGGCGCGGTCGGGCTGCTCCGACTGGTAGAGGCCCTCGCCGGGGACGCCGGGCCGGTTGTACGCCTCCCAGGTGGGGAACGGGATCGACACGAGGATGGGCGAAGCGGGCACGGAGCTACGTACGACGAAATATGCGCTGGTGTCGCGGTAAATGGCTCGGTAGAGGGAGCTGGGCCAGTCGTCGCCTACCTTCAGGGTCCAGGAAGGGCCGCCGGAGGAGAGGTCCTCCATGACGACCCGGCCCGACGGCACGTCCTCCACCACGATCGGGCCACCGCCCGCGTCGAGGAGCCGGAAGCGGAGCTCCTCTCCCTGCGCGCACGACGTCGCCTCCGCGTACAGGCTCATGTACGGGCCGCCTCCACGATCAGGCCTTCCAGGTCCAACAGGTACTGTTCGATGCCCGGCGGGGGCAGCAGGGCGGTGTCGGCGTAGCAGGAGACCTCCATGTGGCCCGGCTCGCCGCCGACGTGCAGGCGGAAGTCGCAGATGTTGCGGTCCATCGCGTCCGTCCTGACCACCTCGGTCTTGCCCTCCAGGGCGGCCACCTGGCCGTCCTCCTGGACGAGCCGCTGGTCGTTGAAGCAGCCGAACGACCGGATCCCCGGCCCCACCCGGCTGACCGCCTCCTCCATCGCGTACGGGTCGTACTGCGCCTGCCGGTACGCCCGCAGCGCCGCCCCCCACGCCTGGCGCACCAGCGCGTCGAAGGACTCCGTACGCAGGTCCAGCACCACCAGCGCCTCCTGCGAGACCGTGGACACCACGTCGCGCCGCCCGGCCGCGAAGCGGTTGTTCACGATCACCCGCATCCCGCAGAACCGCTGCCCGGTCAGCCCTCCGGCCACCCGCATCGCCCCCGCGAGCAGCACCGTCGAGGAGCTGACCCGGTTGCGGGCGGCGACCTCCTGCGCGGCGGCGGCCAGCGCGGGCGAGCGCATCGTGGCCTCCACGAAACGCGGCTCCCCCGGTACGTGCGAGGACGGCGGCACGGGGTCCATCCGGGCGTACTCCTCCAGCCAGAACCCGATCGCCTCCCCCGACACCCGCTGCCCCTCGGGCGAGTGCTGCCAGGCGGCGAGCTCCCCAGGCGTGGCGCTGCGCAGGGGCGGCAGGGAGTCCCGGAGCAGGAGCAGGCGGAAGTCCTTGACCACGATTTCGGCCGCGTGGCCGTCGGCGGCGAGATGGCAGAGGACCAGGACGATGTGCCGGACATATCCCCCGGCCACCACGAACGCCACCCGCAGCGGCCACTCCTCCCAGTACGCGAACGGCTCGGCCGCCAGCCGCTCGCCCACCTGCTCGGCCAGAACCGAGCTCACTTCCTCGACAGGAACCGGGCTCACTTCCTCGGCCCGAACCGACCCGACCGGCCCCGACCCGACCGGCCCAGACTCGGTCGGCCCTGGCTCGGTCGGCCCCGTCTCGACCACCTCGTACGGGGGACACGCGGACGGCCAGACCCGCAGGAGCGGCGCGTCGCGCGGCCCCGTGAGGCGGGTGCGGAGCGACTCGTGCCGGGCGACCAGCCGTTCGAGGGCCAGCGCGGCGCGCTCCACGCTCACCGGACGTTTGGGCGCGGCGAAGACCCGGGCGATGTTGAGGTAGCGCTCCTGCGGCGCGGCGGCGACGACCGCCCGCCAGATGTCCTGCTGCCCCCAGGTCAGCGGCCCGTCCCTGGCCGGCACCTCACCGGGGTCAGCCATGGAGCCGGACGTAGTCCACCAGCGCGTCCAGGCTGTCGATGGCCGTGGGGTCGAGCTCCACCCCGAACTCGGCCTCCACCGCGTCGATCAGTCGTAAGTAGGCCAGAGAAGTGACGCCGAGATCGCTCAGCCGGGTCTGCCCGGACAGCACCTCGGCCGGATCGACCGCCCCGTCGGCGGCCTTGGCGATCATGTCGGCGAGCCGTTCGCGAAGCTCCCCATCCATCAGCACCTGGTGAACCCTCCCTCGTCGGGGAATCCGGGGCGAGTGTGTCACGCGGTGCCAGACGTCGGCAAGCGCCTATAGGTAAGGGCTTGACGCATGTGTGCATTTTTTCTAGCGTCAAGCGGCACGACGAAAAAAATTCTGGGGGTGGTTCCGTCGGCCCTTCCAGTGCCCGATCTCCTGACGTCCCGAGCCGCCACCGATCCCGACCACACCGCGCTGATCGTCGCCGGCCAGGGCAGCCTGACCCTGGCGGAGTGGGACGCGCGCTCCACCGCCGCCGCCCGCGCGCTCCCAGGACCGCTCAAGGGCGATCGGGTCGCGCTGGTCTTCGGCGCCCGCGAGTGGCTGGACTACGCGGTGAGCTGGATGGCCGTGCTGAAGGCGGGCGGCGTGGCGGTGCCGCTCTCGGACCGGCTCGCCCCGCCGGAGCTGGCGTACATGATCGAGGACTGCGGGGCGACGACGGTCGTCCACGGCGGCGGGGACCCGGCGCTCCCACCCAAGCAGGCCGTCCCCTTCAAAGAGCTCTTGTCAGGACCGGCCGTCCGCGAGGAGCCGGCGGCCCCGGATCCGCTCTCGCTCGCCCAGATCCTCTACACCTCCGGCACGACGGGCAGGCCCAAGGGTGTCGCCGCCACCCACGCGAACCTGACCTCCCCGCCCGTCCACCCCAAACGCCGCCCGTTCACCCATTCCCGGCATCTGGTGCACGCCTTCCCCATCGGCACGAACGCCGGCCAGGTGATGCTGCTCCACGCCCTCACCGCCGCCCCTGCGGTGGTGACGCTCCCGCTCTTCACCCCGGCCCGCTTCGCCGCCCTGATCGAGGAGTACGCGGCCGGCACCGTCTTCGTCGTCCCCGCGATGGCCGCCGAGCTCCTCAACGCCCGCGTGCAGGACCGCCACGACCTGTCCAGCGTGCTGCTGCTCGGCTCGGCCGCCGCCGCGCTGCCCCCGTCGATCGCCGCCGGCCTGACCGCCGCGTTCCCCAACGCGACCGTCGCGAACTACTACACCTCCACCGAGGCCGCCCCGGCGCAGACCATCATGATCTACGACGCGGACCGGCCCGGCTCGCTCGGCCGCGCGGCGGGCGGCTCCAAGCTCAGGATCGCGAACGCGGACGGCACCCCCGTGGCGCCCGGCGAGACGGGCGAGGTGTGGCTGCGCGCCGCCGCCCATCCCCGCGCCTACTACGACCGGACGAGCAACGGCGCCGGCCGGGAGGACGCGTTCCAGGACGGCTGGGTGCGCATGGGCGACCTCGGCCGCCTCGACGACGAGGGCTACCTGTACCTCGTCGACCGGGAGAGCGACGTGATCAAGTCGGGTGCGTTCAAGGTCTCGACGATCCAGGTCGAGTCGGCGCTGCACGAGCACCCGGCGGTGGCGGACGCGTCGGTGTTCGGGGTGCCGCACCCGGTGATGGGCACGGCGGTGGCCGCCGCGGTGGTGGCCACCGGACCGCTGGCGCTCAGCGACGTGCGGGCCTTCCTGAGCACCCGGCTGGCCGGGCACGAGCTGCCCACGGTGCTGCTCATCCTGGACGCCCTGCCCAGGAACGCCGCGGGCAAGGTCATCAAGCGGGAACTGCGCCGTATGGCAGAGGAGTGACGATGGTCCTGGCATCGCAGGCCCAGCACGGCATGTGGATCACCGAGATGATGCACGGCGGCGGCACGGCGTACCACATGCCGTTCGCCCTGTGGTTCGACGGCCCGCTGGACCGGGGGGCGATGCTGAAGGCGTGCGAGTCGGTGCTCGCCCGCCACCCGGTGCTGGGGTGCGCGTTCGAGGACCGCGACGGGGAGCTGCACCTGGTGCCCGCCGCCGACCGGCCGCCGGTCGCGTTCGCCGGGGCGGCGGACGCGGACGACCTGCTGCGCGAGGAGATCGCGCGGCCGTTCGACCTGGGGCGGGGGCCGCTGGCGCGGTTCACGCTGGCGGAGGTGGGGCCGTCGCGGCATCTGCTGCTGTTCGTGGGGCACCACCTGGTGTTCGACGGCATGTCGAAGGACCTGCTGGTGCGTGACCTGGCGGCGGCGTACTCGGGCGGGCCCCTGCCGCCGCTGCCCATGCCGTACGGGGCCGCCGCCACGATCCCGCCCGAGGCCACGGCGTACTGGCACGAGCACTGGCGCGACCGGCCGACGGTGGTCATCGACGGGATGGCCGGGACCGCGCGGACGACCGGCCGCGGCGAGACGGTCCTGCTCGACCTGACGGGCGAGATGTCGGGATGGGAGGGGGTCGGGGTCACGCGGTTCGAGCTGTTCCTGGCGGCCGTGCACGCCCTGCTCTTCCGGTACGGCAACGCCGAGCCGGCGGTCGCGGTCGCCATGTCCACCCGGCGGCCGGAGACCAGGGAGCACATCGGCCTGTTCGCCACCGAGTTACCCCTCTACTCCGCGCCCACGCCGGACACCACCCTCGCGGAGCTGGCCCACGACCTGCGGGCACGGCTGCGCGAGCTGAACCGCTTCCGCGACATCCCCGCGGCCAGGGCGGCGGGCGGCATCCGGCCGCGCCCCGCGCTGGCGCCGGTGTCGATCAGCTTCCGGCGGCGCGCGGCCGACGTGGTCTTCCCGGGGCTGGGCGTGATGGCCGAGTGGAAGATGTCCAATCACATGGTCAGGAACGTCCTGCACCTGCAGGCCGTGGACGGCGACGACGGGCTCCGGCTCACCCTGCACCACAGCCCCGACGTCATCGGGCGCGAGCACGTCGAGCGGGCCGGGGAGCACCTGCGGGCCGTGCTCGCCGCCGACCCCGGCCTCCGGCTCGCCGACCTGCCCCTGCCCGCCGTCACGCCGGTGCCGGCTCCCGGGCCGGTCGAGACCCCCGTACCGGGCGCCGCGGCGGAGGCGGTGGACGGCGAGCTGGTCGAGCAGGTACGCCAGATCTGGATGGAGGTCCTGCGGATCGAGGAGCTCGCCCCCGACGAGGACCTGTACGACCTCGGCGGCCACTCGCTGACCATCACCCAGATCGGCGCCCGGATCAGGAAACGGCTCGGCGTCGAGGTGCCGTTCGACGTGTTCCTCGACGATCCGACGGTCGCCGGGGTGGCGGCGGCGGTCAGCGAGCTGCGCGCATGATCTCCCTCGGCCAGGAACGGCTCTGGTTCCTGCACCGGCTCGACCCGGCCGACCCGGCCTACCGGGTGGCCGTCGTGCGGCGGATCTCCGGCCCGCTCGACGCCGACGCCCTGACCGGCGCGTTCGGCGACGTGGTGGCGCGGCACGAGTCGCTGCGCACCCGCTTCCCCGACCACGACGGGCAGCCGGTCGCGATCGTGGAGCCGCCGGGCCCCGTACCGGTCGAGCGCGTCGACCTCGACACGCCCGAGCAGGCCGCGCGGCTGCTCGAAGAGCGCGCGAACACCCCCTTCGAGCTGGGCTCCGCGCCGCCCCTGCGCGTCACGCTGGTCCGGCTCTCCCCCGGCGACCACGTTCTGTGCGTCGTGCTGCACCACATCATCGGCGACGGCTGGTCGCTGAACGTGCTCATGGACGACCTGGCCAGGTGCTACGCGGCCCGCCTGGACGGCACGCCGGCCGGGCTGCCGGAGCTGGCGACGACCTACGCCGAGTACGCCGACGCGCAGCGCGAGGCCGACGCGGACGTGGACCACTGGACGGCCAGGCTCGACGGGGCCGCGCCGCTGGACCTGCCGGCGGACCGGCCGCGCCCGGCCCGGCGGGGCAGCGCGGGCGGGGAGACCTGGTTCGACCTCGACCCCGGGCTGGTGGCCGCGCTGGCGCGGCTGGCCCGGGCGGAGCGGTGCACGCTGTTCATGGTGCTGCTGGCCGCGTACCAGGCGCTGCTGGCCCGCCACACCGGGCAGGACGACATCGTGGTCGGCACGCCCACGGCCGGGCGGAGCCGGCCGGAGCTGGAGCCGATGGTCGGGCTGTTCGCCTCGACGCTGGTGCTGCGGGGCGACCTGTCGGGCGATCCGGCGTTCACGGAGCTGCTGCGGCGCACCCGCCGGACCGTGCTGGAGGCGATGGCGCACGGCGAGACGCCCGTCGAGCGGGTGCTGTCGGCGCTCGACATCGAACGCGACCTCAGCCGCACGCCGCTGTTCCAGACCATGTTCGGGCTGCACAACGCGGCCGTCGGGTACGGCGAGGCCGCCACGTTCGCCGGGCTGACGAGCGAACCGTTCCCGCACGGGACGCCGCCCGCGATGGTGGACCTGCGCGTGGACCTGTGGCCGGACGGCGGCGGGCTGCGCGGCGCGTTCGTCTACAGCGCCGAGCTGTTCTCGCCGGGCACGGTGGAGCGGCTGGCGGCGCGGTTCCTCGCGCTGCTGGGCTCGGTCGTCCGCGGTCCCGGGGCGCGGGTGTCCGAGCTGGAGGTGCTGCCGCCCGAGGAACGCCGGCTGCTGGACTCCTGGAACGACACCGCGGCCGATGTCCCGTCCGGCACGGTCGTGGACCTGTTCCTGCGGCAGGCGGACCTGCGGCCGGACGTCGTGGCGGTGGAGTGCTCCGGGGAGGCCCGCACCTATGCCGAGGTGGCCGCCCGGGCCCGGCTGGTCGCGGCGGGGCTGCGTGCGCGCGGGGCGGGGCCGGGGTCCGTGGTGGCGGTGTGCCTGCCGCGCTCGGCCGAGCTGCCGGGGACGCTGCTGGGCGTCATGATGGCGGGGGCCGCGTACCTGCCGGTGGACCCGGCGCTGCCCGCCGGGCGCGTCGCGGCCATGCTCGCCCAGGCGGGCGTGCGGGTCGCGCTGGCCGGCCCGTCGGCACCCCTGCCCGAGCACGTCGAACGGATCGAGCCCGCGCCGGAGGCGTCCTTCGCCACATCACAGGCGGCGGCCGGTGCCCCCGCGTACGTGCTGCACACCTCGGGCTCCACCGGCACGCCCAAGGGGGTGGCGGTGCCGCACTCCGCGCTGGTCAACCTGCTGGCCGGGATCGAGCGGCTGCTCGGCTCCCGCCCGGAGGACGTGTGGCTGGGCAGCACGGCGCTGTCGTTCGACATCGCCGGGCTGGAGCTGTACCTGCCGCTGGTGACGGGCGGGCGGCTGGTGCTGGCCGGCGACGACGCCGTGCGCGACGGGGTGGCGCTGGCCCGGCTGATCGGCGCGTCAGGGGTCACCCACGTGCAGGCCACGCCGTCGGGGTGGAGCATGCTGCTGTCCGCCGGGCTGGACCCGTCGGGGCTGGTGGCGCTGGCCGGGGGCGAGGCGCTGCCGCTCGCGCTGGCCAGGCGGCTGCGCAGGCGGGTGGGGCGGCTGCTCAACATGTACGGGCCGACCGAGACCACGATCTGGTCCACCGCCTGGGAGGTGCCGCCCTCCCCCGACCGCGTGAGCATCGGGCGGCCGCTGGCGAACACCACGGTACGGGTGCTCGACCGCTCCGGCTCGCCCGCGCCCATCGGCGTCCCCGGGGAGCTGGTCATCGGTGGCGCCGGGGTGGCCCTCGGCTACCTGCGCTCGCCGGGCGAGCCGCCGGAGGCGTTCCCGGACGGGTGGTACCGGACGGGCGACCGGGTGCGGTGGCTGGCCGACGGCACGCTGGAGTTCCTGGGGCGCGGGGACGGCCAGGTCAAGCTGCGGGGGCACCGGGTCGAGCCGGGCGAGATCGAGGCAACCCTGGAGCGGCACCCGGGGGTGCGCCGGGCCGCCGTGGTGGTGCGGGGCGGCGACCTGGTCGCCTACGTGGTGCCCGCCGTCCCGGACGACCTGCTGGAGCGGGCGGCCGAGTGGCTGCCCCCGTACATGCTGCCCTCGGTCGTCGTGCCCCTGGAGGCCCTGCCGCTGACCCCCAACGGGAAGGTGGACCGGCTGGCGCTGCCCGAGCCCGCGCGGCCGGCGGCGGGCCGGGGCGGCGCGCCGGTCACCGCCAGGGAGCGGCAGGTGGCGCGGATCTTCGCCGAGGTGCTGGGCACCGGCGACCTCGGCGCGGACGACGACTTCTTCGCGCTCGGCGGCCACTCGCTGCTGGCCACCCGGGTCATCGCCCGGCTGGCGGCGGCGGGGACGGCGGCGCCGCTGCGGGAGCTGTTCACGCATCCCACGGTCGCCGGGTTCGCCGCGACGCTGGACGAGCTCGCGGGCGAGCCGGGCAGCCCCCTCGTGCCGCGCCCGGCCGGCACGCTGCCGCCGCTCTCCCCCGCCCAGGAACGCCTGTGGTTCCTGCACCGCCTGGATCCCTCCGACGCCTCGTACAACATGTACATCGTGCGCAGGCTCCGGGGCCCGCTCGACGAGGCGGCGCTGGAGCGGGCCCTGACCGGCCTGATCGCCAGGCACGAGTCGTTGCGGACCCGCTTCCCCGAGGTGGACGGGCGGCCGGTGGCCGTGGTCGAGCGGCCCGCACCCGCCAGGATCGAGCGGCTGGAAGCCCGCGACGAGGCCGAGGCCCGCGCGCTCGTCGCCGCCCGCACGAACACCCCGCTCGACCTGGGCGCCGCACCGCCGCTGCGCGTCACGCTCGTCCGGATCAGCCCGGACGACCATGTGCTCTGCGTCGTCCTGCACCACATCGTGGCCGACGGCTGGTCGATCACCGTCTTCCTGGACGACCTGGCCGCCCTGTACGCCACCGCCGAGCTCGCGCCGCTGGCCGTGCAGCACGGGGACGTCGCCGGGTGGCGGCGGGAGCAGGACCGCGGCGCGGCCCTCGACTACTGGCGCGCGCAGCTTGCCGACCCGCCCACCCTGGACCTGCGCACCGACCGGCCGCACCGCCCCGGGGCGACGCGCGGCGACTTCCACCTGCTGGAGGTGCCGGGCGAGCTGCTCACCCAGCTGGAGTCGACGGCTCGCCGGCATCGGGTGACGCTCTTCATGGTGCTGCTGGCGGCGTACCAGATCCTGCTGTCGCGGCACACGGGGCAGGACGACGTGCTGGTCGGGTCGCCGACGGCGGGCCGGGACCGGGTGGAGCTGGAGCCCCTCATCGGCTACCTCAGCACCACGCTCGTCCTGCGCGGCGACCTGTCGGGCGACCCGGCGCTGGAGGAGCTGCTGGCCAGGACGCGCAGGACCGTCCTGGACGCGATGGCCCATCACGACGTGCCGTTCGAGCAGCTGCTGGCCGAGCTGGACGTGGAACGGGACCTCGCCAGGAAGCCGATGTTCCAGACCCTGTTCACCCTGAACAGCCAGACCGCCGACGGCGAACGCGACCGCCTCGGCCCGGTGCGGATGTCGTACTTCGACGACGGGTACCGGCAGGCCAAGTTCGACCTGACCGTGGAGGCGTGGCGGTCGCCCGGGCGGCTGCGGGTGGCGTTCGGGTACGACGCGGGGTTGTTCGACGCGGAGACGGTGGCGGAGCTGGCGGAGCGGTTCGCGGTGGTACTGCGGGGGGTGGCCGACCCGGGCAACCGGCGGGTGCCCCTGTCGCGCCTGCCCGTGCTGACGCCGTCCGACGAGGCCCTGCTCGCGTCGCTGGACCGCCCTCCGGCGGGCGTGGTGGGGACCGTCGGAGGGCTCATCGCCGAGTCGGGGTCGGCGCACCCCGGCGAGGTGGCCGTGAGCTGCGGCGCCGAGGCCGTGACGTACGCCGAGCTGGAGCGGCGGGTGGCGCGGCTGGCCGGTGAGCTGGCCGGGCGGGGCGCGGGCGAAGGGGACCTGATCGGGCTCCGGACGGGCCGCTCGGTCGAGGCGGTGGTGGCCATGCTGGCGATCTGGCAGGTGGGCGCCGCCTACGTGCCCCTGGACCCCGAGTACCCGCCGGAGCGCCTGCGCACCATGGCCGCGGGGACGTCCCTCGTCGTCACGGCGGGGATCGAGCCGGGGCCGGGCTCCGCGGAACGCCGGCCGGGCCTGGCGTACGTGATCTACACCTCGGGCTCCACCGGCACCCCCAAGGGTGTCGCCGTCGAGCACGCCGGGCTGGCCGAGCGGGTCCGGTGGATGCGCTCCGCGTACGGGCTGCGTCCCGGCGACCGCGTCGTCCAGCTCGCCTCGCTGAGCTTCGACACCCACGCCGAGGAGATCTTCCCGGCGCTGGCCGCGGGCGCCACGGTCGAGCTGCTGCCCGGAGGCGGCGCCACCCTGCCCGACCTGCTCGCCCGGCGGCCCGACGTCACCGTGCTCGACCTGCCCACCGCCTACTTCCACCACCTGGTGGACCTGATCGACGAGATCCCCTGGCCGGACGGGCTCCGCCTGGTGATCCTCGGCGGCGAGCAGGTGCGCGCGCAGGCCGTGGCCCGCTGGCGCGAACGCTTCGGCGACCGGGTGCGGCTGGTCAACACGTACGGCCCCACGGAGGCGACGATCATCGCCACGTACGCGGAACTGGAGGGCGGGGACCCGCACCCGCCGATCGGCCGCCCCGTGGAGGCGACTCCCGTCCAGGTCCTCGACCGCCACGGGGCGCCCACCCCGCCGGGCGCGCCCGGTGAGCTGTACGTCGGCGGCCCCGGCGTGGCCCGCGGCTACCTCAACGCTCCCGACACGCCGTTCGTGACCCTGCCGGAGGGCCGCTACTTCCGGACGGGCGACCGGGTGCGGCTGCGGCGCGACGGCCGGTTGGAGTTCCTCGGGCGCCTGGACGCCCAGGTCAAGGTGCGCGGGTTCCGCGTCGAGCCGGGCGAGGTCGAGCACTGCCTGCTCGCCCATCCCGACGTCCGGCAGGCGGCCGTGCTCGCGCGAGAGGGCGACCTGGTGGCGTACGTGGTATCGCGTGGGGAGACCAGCGCCGGGGGCCTGGCCGAGCATGTCGCGCGGGCGCTGCCGCCGTACCTCGTGCCCGCGCACTGGGTGCTGCTCGACGCGCTGCCCCTCACTCGCAACGGCAAGCTCGACCGGGCCGCGCTCCCCGAGCCGGACGCCCCGGTCGGGAGCGACGACACGCCGCCCAGGACGGACGCCGAGGAGTTGGTGGCCGACGTCTGGGCGGAGGTGCTGGGCGCGGACAAGATCGGCGCGTTCGACGACTTCTTCGCTCTCGGCGGCCACTCGCTGCTCGCCATCCGGGTGGCCGCCCGGTTGCGCGCCCTGGCGGGGGTGGATCTGCCGATCCGCACGCTGTTCGACCGCCGTACCGTGGCGGCGCTGGCGCAGGCCGTCGAGGAGGCGCTGGTGGCCGAGGTGGCGGGGCTGTCCGACGAGCAGGTCATGAGACTGACGGAGGAAGGCCCATGACCGAGTTGACGCAGGCCCAGCGGGCGCTGCTCACCCAGCGGCTCCGCAGGCGCGGCGGATCGCGGCCGGCCATCCCCGCGCTGCCCGCCGACCGGCCCCCGCCCCTGTCGTACGCGCAGGAGCGGCTGTGGTTCATGGAGCAGTACGCCCCCGGGAACGCCGCCTACACGATCCCGCTGGTGCGACGGGTACGCGGGCCTCTCCAGCCCGACGTCCTGGCGGCGGCGCTGCGCAGGGTCTGCGAACGCCACCAGCCGCTGCGCACCCGCTTCCCCGCCGGCGCGGACGGGCAGCCAGACGTGCTGGTGTCGGACGAGACCGAGGTCCCGCTGACCGTCGCCGAGGCCGGGTCGGCGCAGGCGGCCAGGGAGCTGGTGGGGCCGTTCCTGGCGGAGCCGTTCGACCTGGTGGCGGGCCCGGTCATGAGAGCGCTGCTGGTACGGCTGGCGCCCGACGACCACGTGCTGGCGCTGGCCGTGCACCACATCGCGGCCGACGGCTGGTCGGCGAACCTCCTGCTGCGCGAGATCCTGGCGTTCTGCACCGGCGGGACCGCGCCCGAACTGCCCGTCACGTACGGGGACTTCGCCGCCTGGCAGCGCGAACGCGCGGACGGCGACGTCGGCTACTGGCGCGACCGGCTGGCCGGGCTGGAACCGCTGGAGCTGCCGGCCGACGCGCCGCGGCCGCCCGAGCTGACCTACGCCGGGGCGGCGCACCACTTCGCGATCGCCCCCGAGCTGGCCGAGCGGCTGGACCGGCTGGGCAGGGAGCATGGCGCGACGCCGTACATGGTGCTGCTGGCGGCCTTCGCGGTGCTGCTCGGGCGGTACGCGGGGCAGGACGACGTGGCGATCGGCTCGCCGGTGGCCGGGCGGTCGCTGCCCGAGCTGGACAACCTGGTCGGGTGCTTCGTCAACATGCTGGCGATGCGGGTGGACCTGTCCGGGGACCCGTCGTTCGGGGAACTGCTGGGACGGGTGCGCGAGCTGGCCACGGACGCGTACTCGCACCAGGAGGTGCCGTTCGAGCGGCTGGTGTCGGAGCTGAACGTGGCGCGGGAGCCGTCCAGGTCTCCGGTGTTCCAGGTCATCCTCGCCATGCAGAACTACGGCGGCGAGCCGGAGCCGGGGCCGCTGACGCTGGAGGGGTTCGAGCCGGGGGTGTGGGCGACCCGGTTCGACCTGGAGCTCTACACCGGGGGCGGCGGGGCGTTCCTGTTCGTCTACAACACCGCGCTGTTCTCCGCCGAGCGGATCGAGCGCATGGCCGGGCATCTGGCCACGCTGCTGGAAGGGATGGCGGCCGATCCGGCGGCGCCGGTGTCGGAGCTGGAGCTGCTGACGCCGCAGGAGCTGGACGAGCGGCGGCGCTGGAACGACACCGCCGTCGACCTCGGCCCGCCGGGACTGCTGCACGAGCCGGTCATGACCGGTGCGGAGAGCGGGGCCGTGGCGGTGCGGCATCCCGGGGGCGAGATCACGTACGGGGAGCTGCGCCGCCGGGTGCGGGCGCTGGCCGCCGAGCTCAGGACCGCCGGGGCCGGGCCGGGACAGTTGGTGGCCGTCGTGATGGAGCGGGGCTGGGAGCAGGTCGTCGCGGTGCTGGCGATCAACGCGGCCGGGGCGGCGTACCTGCCGATCGACGCCGACCTGCCCGACCGGCGGCGCTTCGAGCTGATCGAGCGCGGCGGATGCGCGATCGCCGTCACCCAGCCCTGGCTGGACCTGTCCTGGCCGGACGGCGTGACCCGGCTCGCGGTGCTCCCGGACGCGGACGCCCCGCCCTTCGACTGCCCGGCCTCCCCCGCCGACCTCGCGTACGTGATCTTCACCTCCGGCTCCACCGGCGCCCCCAAGGGGGTGATGATCGAGCACCGGGCCGCCCTGAACACCGTCCGCGACCTCAACCAGCGCTTCCGCGTCGGCCCCGCCGACCGCTTCCTCGCGCTCTCGGCCCTGAGCTTCGACCTGTCCGTGTACGACGTCTACGGCGCGGCGGCCGTCGGCGCGACCCTCGTCATGGGCGACCCGGCCGCCGACAAGGACCCCGCCGCCTGGGCCCGCCTCGTGGAGCGGGAACGCGTCACCGTCTGGAACTCCGTGCCCGCCCTCATGGAGCTCCTGGTGGACCACGCCGAGCACGAGGGCACCGACCTCGGCTCCCTGCGCCTGGTCCTGCTGTCGGGCGACTGGATCCCGCTGACGCTCCCCGACCGCATCCGCGCCCTCGCCCCGGACGCCGAGGTCATCAGCCTGGGCGGCGCCACCGAGGGGTCGATCTGGTCCATCTCGTACCCGATCGGCCGGGTGGACCCGTCCTGGACCTCCATCCCGTACGGCCGTCCCCTGGCCAACCAGACGTTCCACATCCTCGGCCCCGGGCTGCGGGACACCCCCGTCGGCGTGCCCGGCGACCTGTACATCGGCGGCGCGGGCGTGGCCACCGGCTACTGGCGCGACCCCGAGCGGACGGCCGCCTCCTTCCGCACCCACCCCCGCACCGGCGAGCGCCTCTACCGCACGGGCGACCTCGGCCGGTACGCCGCCGACGGTGTCATCGAGTTCCTCGGCCGGGCCGACGCGCAGGTCAAGATCCGCGGCTACCGGATCGAACTCGGCGAGATCGAGACCCATCTCGCCCGCCACCCCGACGTGACCGAGTGCGTGGTCACGACCGACGGGCGGGGCACGGGGGCGCAGCTCGTCGCGTACGTGGTCACGCCGCACCCGGACCCGGTGCGCCTGCGCGCCCACCTCGCCGAGACGCTGCCCGCGTACATGATCCCCGCCCGTTTCGTCGCCCTCCCGAGCCTCCCCCTCACGGCCAACGGCAAGGTGGACCGCCGCCGCCTGCCCGCTCCCTCGGCCGCTCCGGCCGGAACGCGCACCGCGCCGGAGACGGACACCGAGCGCCTGGTGAGCGCCGTCTGGGCGGAGGTGCTCGACGGGGCGGACTTCGGCATCGACGACGACTTCTTCGACGTCGGCGGGCACTCGCTGCTGGCCATCAAGGTCGTGGCGCGCCTGCGCAGGCGGCTCCCGTCGCCGGTCGCGGTGGTGGACCTGTTCAAGCATCCGACGGTGCGCGAGCTGGCGGCGTTCGCCGACGGCGGCGCCGCCGGGCCGCGCGGGCTGCTGCACGAGCTGACGCCGCGCCGCGTCCATGCCGAGCTCACGTACGTGTGCGTCCCGTACGGCGGGGGCGCCGCGGTGGCCTACCAGCCGCTGGCCGACGCGCTGCCCGCCACGCACGCGCTGTGGGCGGTCGCGATCCCCGGGCATGACGTGGGGCTGGACGAGGACCGGCTGCCCCTGGAGGAGGTGGCCGACCGGTGCGTGCGGGAGATCCTGGAGAAGGTACGGGGGCCGCTCGCGCTGTACGGGCACTGCGGGGTCGGGTCGGCGCTGACGGTCGCGATCGCGCGGCGGCTGGAGGCGGCCGGGCGGCGGCTCGAAGCGGTCTACATCGGGGCGATCTTCCCGTTCGCCCGGCCGGGGAACCGGGTGCTGGCGGCGCTGTCCCGGCTGGCGCGGCGGGAGTACCTGCGCAGCGACCGCAGCTACGCCAACTGGCTGACCTCGATGGGGCTCGACATGAGCGAGCTCGATCCGGGGCAGGCGCGGCACATCATCAGGAACATGCGCGAGGACACCGAGGCGGCGGAGGAGTATTTCACCGGGCTGTTCGAGAGCGCGGTGGAGCCGTTGCGGGCGCCGGTGATCAGTGTGGCGGGCGAGCGGGATCCGGCCACCGAGTATTTCGAGGAGCGGTATCGCGAGTGGCACTTCCTGAGTCCGACGGCCGCCGTGGTGGAGTTGGATGAGGCCGGACACTTTTTCCTGAAATATCGGGCGCAGGAGCTGGCCGAGATCGTCACCCGCACCCACCTCGCCCTGGACACGGGCGAGCCGCTCTCGGGCCCGAACTGGCGCCTGCACGACACCTCCCACCTCACCTCATCGCCCCCGGCCACAGTCCCATCCGCTCCGCCAACGGCAGCTCCGGCGGCAACCCCATCCGCACGCCCCGTCCCCGCCACTCCCCCGGCTCCGGCCCCATTCGCTCGGCCGGTCCCCGCCACCGGCCCGACCCCGGCTCGGATCCCGCCCGCAGGGCCGCTCGCGGGGCCGCAACCCAGCATGCGGCGGTTCCTGGTCGTGGCCGGGGGCCAGCTGGTGTCGATCATGGGCTCGGCGCTGACCGAGTTCGCCATTCCCCTCTGGATCTACCTCACCACCGGCTCCCTGGCCCAGTTCGCCCTGCTCGCCGTCCTCGGCCTGGTGCCGGGCATGGTGGTGGCCCCGCTGGCGGGCGCCATCGTGGACCGCAGCGACCGCCGTACCGTGATGCTCGGCGGCGACTTCGCCGCCTTCGGGACGCAGCTCCTGCTCGGCGTGCTGCTGTGGACGGGCAACCTGCAGACCTGGCACATCTACCCGCTGCTCGCGCTGCTGTCGGTGGCGCTCACGTTCCAGCGCCTCGCCTACAGCTCGGCGGTGCCGCAGCTCGTGCCCAAGCGGCACCTCGGCCACGCGAACGGCATCGTGCAGATGGCAGGGGGGATGACGCAGCTCATCGTGCCGCTGGCGGCCGCCGGGCTGATGGCGGTCGTCGGGCTCGGGGGCATCCTGGTCCTGGACGTGATCAGCTACGTGTTCGCGATCGCCGTGACGCTGCTGGTGCGCTTCCCTCGGACGATGGCCTGGCGACGCAAGGAGCCGGTCATGACGGAGCTGGTGGCCGGGTTCCGGTATTCGTGGGGGCAGCTCGGGTTCCGGCGGATGCTGCTGTTCTTCGCGGTCCTGAACGTGTTCCTGTCGCCGCTCTTCCTGATGATCTCGCCGCTGGTGCTGTCGTTCGCGGGGCTGCAGGACGTGGGGCGGATCTCGTTCCTGTCGGGGCTCGGGGTGCTGCTCGGCGGCCTGGCCATGACGGTGTGGGGCGGGCCCGGTCACGGGCGGATGCGGGCGGTGCTCTGGTGCACGCTCGCGCTGGCCGCGTTCTGCCTGGTCACGGGGTTGCGGGCGGATCTGGTGACGATCGGGGTCGGGGCGTTCGGGATGTCGTTGTGGGTGACGCTGCTCAACGGGGTCTACGCCACGATCGTGCAGGTGAAGGTGCCGCAGCGCTTCCACGGGCGGGTGTTCGCGCTGAACACGCTGATCGCCTGGTCGACGCTGCCGCTGGGGTTCGGGCTCGTGGCGCCGTACGGGGCGGCGGTGTTCGACCCGCTGCTCGCCCCGGACGGGCCGCTCGCCTCGACCGTCGGCGCGCTGATCGGGACGGGGGCGGGGCGGGGTGTGGGATTGATGTACGTCCTGTTCGCGGTCGCGATGGCGGTGCTGGCGGTCGTGGCGCTCCGGTCCCGGCTGCCGTCCCTGGTGGACGACGCCGCCGACGCCGCCCCCGACGACCTGGTCGGCCTACAGTCCCTCGAACGACGCCGCCTCTAGCGCTTCCTTGAGCGCCTGGAGGAACAGGACGGCGTCCCTGCCGTTGACCAGCCGATGGTCGTAGGCCAGCCCGATCACCGCCACCGTGCGCTCGCCTTCCCGCTGCGGCGAGGTGAGCGCGAGGGCGCACGCCTGGCCCGGGAAGACGATGGGGATGGCCATGACGATGTCGCGGTCGTGGTGCAGGGTGACGACGATGTTGCCGCCGTCGAAGTGCTCCTGCCTGAACCCGCCGCGCTGGGCCAGCCGCCGGAACCCGGCCAGTTCCCCGGCGATCTCCTCGATCCCCTTGCCGTGGGCGTCCCGGATGACCGGCACGTACAGGCCGGTGCCGAGATCGATCGTGACGCCCACGTTGGGGGCGTCGGGGACGGCGGCCGTGCCCTCGTCCATGAGGGTGGCGAAGCACAGCGGGAAGTCCTGGTGCAGGCGGGCGACGGCGGCGATGAGGAGGTCGGGCAGGCCGACGAGCTTGCGCAGGCGCTTGGTGAGGTCGCGGGCGGTTGTGGTGGCCTTGCCCACGTCCACTTTGATGGCGGTGTAGGCGGCGGGGATCGTCCGATGCGAAAGGCTCACCGTCCTTCCGACGGCCTGCTGGTTCCCGCTCAACCCCCGCACACTCCCCCCGACCGCCGCGACGGAGGCGGGCGGCACCGCGGTGGGCGAGGCAGCGGGCACGGGCGGTGGGGGCGTCTCCGCGACGGAGGCCTCCGCGGACGGCGAGGGTCCTTCGACGGTAGGCGACGCCGGCGGGCGGGGCGGAGGTGAGCCCGCTGCGGCCAGGCGCTCGACGTCGGCGCGCCGCACCACCTTCACGGGCAGGTCGCGCACCCGGGCGGGGTCGATGCCCAGCTCGTCGATGAGCGCCTGCGCGGGCGCCGTGATCAGCGGCGCTTTGGCGGGCAGGCCGTCACCGGAGACCGCCGCAAGCGCGCCCGAGGCGGGCGAGGGCACGGCCGAGGGAAGCGCGAACGAAGGCGGGGCGCACGCGGGCGTGGGCGTGGGCGAAAGCGGGGCGGGGGTGGGTGGAGGTGGGGTGGGGGGTGGTGCGGGGTGGGGGGTGATGTGGGCGATGGGCTGGCCCGGGGTGCAGTCGGCGCCCGCCGGGATCAGCTGGACCAGGATCCCGTCGTGCCCGCTGACCAGCTCCTCCACCGTCTTGGACGTCTCCACCGACGCCACCACGTCATCCCCCCGCACCGGCGCGCCATCCGCCACCAGCCATTCCAGCAGCACGTACGCCGAGTCGTTGGTGTTCAGCTTCGGCACCCGGATCTCAGCCATCCAGCCCCTCCAGCCCTTCCAGCACGGCACGGCGGATCGTGGAGTCCTGGACGAGCACCTCGCGCTCCAGGTGGGCGGCCGTGGGGATCACGCTGTCCGCCGAGCTGACCAGCCGGACCGGGCGCCGCAGGCGGCCCCAGAGGCGGGTGTGCAGGTCGGCGGCCACGTGGTCGCCCCAGGTGCCGCCCGCGCTGCCGTCCTCGGCCACGCACACCAGCGGCGCCCGCCCGAGCAGCGGCAGCAGCTCCGACGGGTCGAAGGGGTACAGGCGCGAGGGGACCATCAGGACGCCGGTCAGGTCGTGGTCGAGCAGCAGGGTTCGCATGGCGGCCAGCGCGCGGTGGGCGACCCCGCCGGGGGTGATCAGCACGTAGTCGAGATCGCCGGAGGGGATGTCGAGGCCGCCGGGTCCCCCGGTGTCGAGGCGGACCACCGCCACGTCGCCCACCAGCTCCCACGTGAACAGCTCGTCCACCTCGTACATCCGCCGCGTGTACAGCACCTTGTCCTCGAACAGCAGGCACGGCTCGCCCAGCGCCAGCATGCGGTCGAGCACGGCCCGGTTGTCGTGGAAGGGCGACATCTCGAACAGCGACAGCCCGGGGATCCCGATGAAGTGCTTCTGCGGGCTCTGGCTGTGGGTGGGGCCGTAGCCGCGGTGGCCGCCGGACGGGCACCGGATCACCAGCGGGAGGGGTACGCGGGTCCCGTACATGGTGACGGATTTGCCGGCGAAGTTGAGGATCTGGTCAAAGGCGAGTGCCACGAAGTCGGCGAACATGATCTCCACGACCGCCTTGCCGCCCGCCAGCGCCAGCCCCGAGGCCGCGCCGACGATGGCGCCCTCGCTGAGCGGGGTGGTGAGCACGCGGCCGGGGAAGCGGGCGGACAGGCCCTTGGTGATCTTGAAGGCGCCGCCGTAGGGGTCGAGGAGGTCCTCGCCCAGGACGTACACGGAGGGGTCGTCCTCGAGGAGCCCGTGCAGCGCGCGGTTGAGGTTCTCACCGACCCGCACCCTGCCCGCGGGCACCCCGCCGACCGTCACGCCGGCGTCCAGACGGATGGCGGCCGGGCGGCGACCTCGGCCGCGATCCGGTCGATCCGGGTACGGGCCTCCGCCTCGATCCCGGCGGACTGTACGGGGTGCGCGGCCTGGTAGGCGGCGTACCAGTCGAAGCGGGGGAAGTCCGGCGGCCGGGTGTCGTCGCCCTTGCTGTGGGGGCCGAGGCGATGGGTGGCGAACTCCACGACCAGCGGGAGTGACTCCGTCCGTACCCGGTCGACGAGCGGCGCCAGCTGGGTGCGGATTTCGTGAATTTCCGCGATATCCACCCGCTTGTGCGCCACGCCGAACGCCCGCGCCCGCCCCTCCACCGTGCCCGCCATCTGCAGCCCCGTCGGCGTGGACTGGGCGATGCCGTTGTGCTCGACCACGACCAGGAGCGGGAGCCGCCAGAGCTGGGCCAGGTTGAGCGCCTCGTACACGGCTCCCTCGCCCCAGGTGCCGTCGCCGATGTAGACGCACGCCAGCGCGCCCGGCTCGTGCCGCTTCAGCCGCAACGCGACCCCGGCCGCCACGGGCAGGCTCTGGCCCTGCACGCCGGTGGACAGGTAGCGGCCGCGCTTGAGGTGCTGGCTGCCGCCGACGCCGTCGCAGATCGCCCCCTTCCGGCCCATGATCTCGGCCAGCAGCCCCTCCGGGTCCTCGAACCTGGCCAGATAGTGGCCATGGCCCCGGTGGTTGCTGAAGATCCAGTCGCTCTCGCGCAGGAGCGTCCGCAGGGAGACGGGGACGTACTCCTGGCCGAGGCAGGTGTGGGTGGTGCCGTTGAGCTCGCCGCGCTCGAAGAGCGAGAGCAGCTTCAGCTCGAAGAATCGGATCAGCAGTAACAGCGCCAGGTCGTCGTCAGAGAGTTTGTCCATTGAGTCTCTCGAGCACCAGGAGAACCTCCTGAAAGGCTAACAATCCGCATATTTCCCGTCCAGGGCAGCATTCAAGCCTCGATGGATGTTCTACGTCGGCCTGGTGGTCACGGTGTCCGACGTGGTGGTCGCGGTGGCCCTGGCTCGCAGCGGCGCGAAGGCGGCCGCCAGGAGCGCCGCCCTGGAGCGGAGCGGGGTGCTGACGCTCGCGCAGATCACCGGCATGTCGGAGACCGGCACCAGGATCAACGACCAGCCGCTGATCAGGCTCGGCCTGCGCATCGAGGGCCCGGGGTTCGCGTTCGACACCCAGGACCGCGTGCTGGCCAGTGTGACGCGGCCGAGGAGAACAGGACCTACGACCTGAGCGGCCAGGCCGGACCGCTCATGGAGATCCTGCAACTCCTCAAGGCCAACGGCATCCCGCTGAACGGCATGATGGACGTGCGCTCCAAGCCGGAGCTGCGTCAGCAGATCCAGTCCGTGGTGCGCCGGGCCGCCGCCCGACCGGCGGCGGGTGCAGCCTCGCCGTCCGAGCGGTCCGCCGCCCAGCGCCTGGAGGAGCTGGAGGCGCTCCGCACGACGGGGGCGATCACGGACGACGAGTACGCCGCCAAACGCCGGCAGATCATCTCCGAGATCTGAGGGCGCCTACTTCGACAGGTAGAGGGTCTTCCAGGTGCCCGCGTACTGGCAGACGAGGGACGGCTTGGCGGACTTGGACTCCGAGCAGACCTTGAGCTCGACCTGGTAGACGTCCCGGTAGGAGAACGAGAACCGCTTCGGGGTGCGGTACGAGCAGTCGCGCACCGCGTGCTGCCGGAACGGCAGGTTGCTCCCGGAGCGGTACGTGATGCGGAAGACCGCCCAGCCGCAGGTGGCGGCGGGCCGCGTGTGGTCGTACACCTTGCCCGAGACCCGGACGACGTCGGCCGTCGGCAGGTCGGCGTGGTCCTCCCCCGTGGCCGTCAGCGTGCCCACGGCGTGGGCGGCGCGCCCCGGCGCGTAGTACGGGCCCCACGCGGCCGAGTCCGCCGCGGTCGCGGCCTGTGCGGCGGGGGCGATGGTCGTGACAGCGGCGATGGTGGCGGTGGCGGCGATGGCCAGACCGGCGAGGGTGCGGGGGATCGTCATCAGGGGCCGTCCTTTCGTGGCGAGATGACGACAATGTGCGATACGCCGATTTCAGCTGACTTGCCGCGGACCGACGTACGCTTTCAAGAGCCTTGCGGGCTCTGCCCGGCGGTGGGGCGCGGGGCACGCAGGTGGGCCCGCTGCGCCAGCTCCGCCTCGTCGACGTACGTCAGCATCGGCTGACCGGGCGCGCACAGCATGAACACGACGAACTTGGTCGGAGCGTCCGGCAAGGCGTTGCCGTCCTGGTAGTGGATCACGTCGCCGCCCGGCTCCCAGAACGTCTCACCGGCCTCGACCACCCGCTCCGGCTCACCTTCGAGCTCGAACCGTATCGCGCCCTCGATCACGTAGCCGAAGGCCGGCCCCGCGTGGCGGTGCGGAGCAAGGCCGGGGTGGCCGGGAGACCACTCGACGAGGATGGTCATCCCCGAAGCACCCTCGGGGATGAAGGGCGGCTTGATGTCCGCCAGCATCTTGAATCCGGGCTCCGCCGCCGAGTCCTTGTTCGACATGGTCACCACACCTCCATGGGCCTGTTACCCGCATACGCGCAGGTCAGGCCATCAACCGGGCAGCCTCGTCCCGACCCGACCGGTCACGGCCGACTCCGGCGGCAAGCCGCACCATTCCGCCAGGGCGGAACGCAGGCCGAGGACACGGGTGGCGGGATCCGCGGCGGTGCTCGCCCAGGCGATGTAACCGTCCGGACGGACCAGCATGGAGGGCAGGCGAGTGCTTCTCGGCGTGGCGTGCCTGACCCGCGCCGGCGGAAGCACGGCGGGCTCGTCGGCGGGGGCCAGGAGCACGAAGCGCCCGTCGCGCAGCGCCTCGTACAGCCGGCTCGCGTCGCCGGTCAGGAGGACGTCGGGGACCCGCCGCCCGACCAGCGGGTGCGCTCCCCGGGGCGCGGAGTAGGAGATCGCGAGGCCGGAGATGGCCTCCCGCAGCCGGCGGGCGGCCGGCGGGAACCGGTTCATGATGATCGGGAGCGTCGCCCGCAGGACCCTGTCACGCCGCGTACGGGCCAGGGCCGTGGTGAGCAGGCGGCCGCTGAGCCGTACGATCATGCCGCCCACCGGATGCCGTTCGGCGTGGTAGGTGTCGAGCAGGCCCTCCGGCGCCCAGCCCTGGACCGCCGCGGCGAGCTTCCAGCCGAGGTTGGCCGCGTCCTGCATGCCGGTGTTCATCCCCTGCCCGCCCGCGGGGGAATGCACGTGCGCGGCGTCGCCCGCCAGGAACACCCGGCCCACGCGGTAGCTGGGAACCTGCCGCTCGTCGCTGTGGAACCGCGTCAGCCAGCGCACGTCGTGCAGGCCGAGGTCGCCGCCCATGACGCTGCGGGTGATGTCACTCACCTCCTGGAGCGTGACCGGCGCGCTGCTGGGAAGCTGCCGCCGCCGGTCCCAGGCGATGATCCGGAAGCGCCCGTCCCCGAAGGGGGCGACGAAGCAGAAGCCCTCGGCGCCGGTGTTGAGGCCCAGTTCCCGCGTCGGGGGCCGGCTGAGGCGCACGTCGGCCAGCATCACCGAGTCCACCGCGGAACGCCCGAGGAACGGAACGCCGAGCGCGTCCCGTACGACGCTGCGCACGCCGTCGGCGCCCACCACGAACTTCGCGCGCCGGCTGTGGATGGTGCCGTCGATGCGCATGCTCACGTCCACGCCGTCGGCGTCCTGGCGGAGACCGACGACCTCGACCCCGCGCATGACCTCCAGGCCGAGCCTGGAGGCACGGTTCTCCAGCACGTGTTCGGTGTTGTACTGCGGGGTGCACAGCAGGAACGGGAACCGCGACCGCAACCGGGACAGGTCGATCTCCAGGTTGCCGAACATCGACATCGTCCCGAAGATCGCGCCCGTCTCGATCAGCTCGTCGGCCACGCCCCGGGCGTCGAGCTGTTCCAGCGTCCTGGCGTGCACGACGAACGCCCGCGACAGCTTCGACCCTCGAAGCTCCCGATCCACGATCATGCACGCGACGCCTCTCGCGGCGAGGTCGCCCGCGAGCAGCAGGCCCGTCGGGCCGGCTCCGACGATCATCACATCGGTGTCAAAGAGCGCCATCAGCGTCTCCCGTCTCCTCTGAGCGCCTTGCGACGCGATCGCCCGGGAGGAGACGGCGACTCGCTGTTATGAATGCATTCCCTTCATGGTACGACCGGGCTGTTCAGGAGCCCGGGTGGGCCGCCGCGGCGGCCCACCCGGAGAGAGGTCAGGCGGCGGCCTTGGCGGCCAGCGCCACGGTGGCCTGGCGGGTGACGCCGCTCACCGTGACGGCGACCGTCACCTGCCCCCGCCGCAGCGCCGTCAGCGTCCCCGTCGAGGGGTCGAAGTAGGCCACGTGCCACGGCTTGACGCCGTCACGGCCGCCGACGTACAGGTTGGGCGAGCCGGACCACGCCGCCGAGACCGGGTAGGCCGCGGGGACCGTACGGCTCCCCTGCTTGACCGCCGCCGTCACCGCGCCGGGCGCGCCGATCGCGACGGTCGCGGGGGCGGTGATCACGAGGTCGTCCAGGTGCGGCCGGACCTGCGTGCCGATCCAGTCGGGCGCGTCGGCGAACCAGTTCCGCCGCACGTGCTCGGCCTCGGCCGGCGACACCGGGTCGACACCCCACAGCGACCACCCGGTGAACCCGCCGTCGTCGGCCGCGGTGGCCGGGTTCTTGCCGGAGTTGCCGTTGATGAAGTACGGCACCGCGTCCACGTGCGAGGCGTGGAACGTCCCCACGTGCGCCCCGATGTACGCGGCCCCCTTGCCGGTGGTGCGCTGGAAGTCCGCCAGCCAGCCCTCCACCAGCGCCGCCTCCTTGCGGTCGCCGAGCTGGCTGCCCTTGCCGGGCGTCGGGTCGTGCGGCGGCACGTGGAACAGCACCGCGACCGAGCCCACCGACGCGTCGCCGGCGGCCTTGTCCAGCTCGGACCGGAGCATGGCCACCTGGTCGTAGCCGCCGCCGCGCAGGTTCAGGCGCGAGGTGTCCAGGGTGACGAAGCGCGTGCCCTTGTGATCGAAGGTGCTGTACGTGTCGCCGAAGACGGCCTTGAAGTTGTCGATCTTGCCGCCCATGACCTCGTGGTTGCCGGGAATGTAGTGATATTCCAGGGTTCCGCCGAGCTCCTCGTCGAGGATCTTCTTCGCCAGCGCGAAGTCCTCGGGCGACGCCTCGTCCACCAGGTCACCGTTGATCAGCAGGAAGTCCGGCTTGGCCGCCTTGATCTCCCGCAGCGTGCGGCGCGCGTTCTTGACGATGTCGCTGTCCGGGTCCCGGGCCACGAACTGCGCGTCCGACATGACGGCGAACCGCCACGGCATCCGGCCCACGTCGGCCTTGACCACCGGATCGGCGACCTTCGGCGCGGCGGGCGCGGAGATCGACGGCGGCACCTTGGCCACCAGGCCGTCGATGAGGATCTCGTTGGTGTACTTCGCGTCCGCCTTGGTCTCGGCCACGTAGAAGCGCCGCAGCTTGAGTGGGTAGTTCACGCCCGGAGGCACGGCGAACTCGACGTACTTCCATCCGGTCCACGTCATGTACGGCCCGCGCAGGATCTGCGACTGGCCGAGCGCGTCGTACAACTCCAGGCTCGGCCACTCGCCCTTGCCGGTGGAGTTGATCCAGAGTCCGAACGCCTGCGGCTGGCCGTCCACCACGATCTGCTGCGGCGGGCTGGCGTACGCGGCCCGGGTCGCGGTCGAGGTGGTGAAGTCGTACGAGAGCTTGAGCCCTCCCCCGCTCTGACCGGGCGCGGCCGACAGCGAGCCGGTGGCGCGGGCGGCGGCGAACGTCCACTTCGCCGCGTCCTCGAAGTCGGCGACCGGCTTCTCCTCGAACCCGACGGTCACCGGCACCGCCGTGCCGATCTTGCCGACCTTGGCGGTGATCAGGCCGGACCCGACGGCCTTCTTGGCCTTGACGGTGAAGTAGCCGTGCTCGGCCGCGGTGACCTCGAACAGGCTCTTGTCGTAGTCGAGCGTGAGGTCGGAGGGCTCGACGGGCGCGGAGTTGCCGTTGCGGTCGTAGCCGACCACGCCGAACGTGGCCACTCCGTCCGCCCCCGCGAGACCGAGCCGGTCGGCGGTGGCGCCGAGCCGCTGGAGCGGCTGCAGGACGGTCAGGTCGATGGTGCCCTTGGCTCCGCCGCGGGAGGCAGTGACGGTGGTCTGGCCGGGCACCAGCGCGTGGAACTTCCCGTCGCGGACGACGCCGTGCAGGGCCGGGTTGGCCCGCCACGACGGCGTGCCGGCGGCCGGGCCGTACGTCTCGTCGTATCCGGCGGCGGTCAGCCACCGGGTGAGGCCGGGGAAGACGCGGTCGGGGCGGCCACCCGCGACCGGGCCGACGCCGGGCGCCTTGGCGGGGTCGCTCGCGGTCTCCAGCCAGAAGCCCTTGAGCTTGCCGCTGCCCTCGGGCGCGTAGAGCGCGAGGCCGTTGGGCACGTGGCGCTCGCCGCCGTCGGAGGGGCTGTTCTCCACCTGGACGTCGGCGGCGCCGGGCTCGCGGGCGAGCATGGTGGAGGAGCCGCCGCCGTCGAGGTTGAGGGCGTTGGCGGCGCCGAGGTCGACCATCATGGCGGCGAGCTCGTTGAGCGTGACGCCGCGGCTGTCGACCTGGCGGCCGTCCACGGTCAGCAGGTACATCTTCCTGCCGTCGGCCGAGAACCCGACGGCGGTGCGGGGGTGCGCGGCGGGGTCGGTGGAGTTCTGCACGACCCCGTCCTTGACCAGCACCCAGTTGCCGCCCACGGCCGCCTTGACCTGGCTGCCGTCCGACGACTTCGGCTGGTACTTGACGTCCACGCGGTCGCCGGCCTTCAGCGCGGACAGGGCGGTGGCCCCGGCGTCGCGGCCCAGCAGGATCGTGGTCCCGGCGGGGATGGGGCCGGTGCCGGCGGACGTGCGTACCTCGGAGACCACCCCGTCCACCAGGACGACCTCGGCGACGGACGTGGCGCCCTCGATGGCGCGGGCCCGGTTGAACGAGCCCCACAGCGGCGTGAACAGCCCGACGCCGCCGCTCTTCACGATCTGGTTGAACTGGGTGAGCGCGATGGGCGAGCCGCCGGCCGGGGTGGCGGTGCCCTCGAAGTACATCTTGAGCACGCGGCCGAGGCCGTCACCGGTGATCGCGACCGCGTTCTCGTGGCCCGTGACGGGCGACTGCACCAGCGAGCCGTCCTGCACGCCGATGCCCTGGGCGGCGCCGGAGTTGTTGATGTCGAAGAAGTCGCCGTTGACGGCCGCGACGGCGTGCGCGCGCTTGGCGGGCCCGGACAGCGGCTCGGTCTTGGACACCTCGCCGGAGTACAGGTAGTCGGCCTTCGCGCCGCCGAGGTCGGCGGTGACCGCGTCCGCGCGCAGCCAGCCGAGCGCGTCGTAGGTGTCGAACGAGGTGAGCGAGATGCCCGGCGCCACCGGCCGGGTCCTCTTGGCCGTCTCCAGCCGCTGCCCGGCATCCTGGGCGAGCAGCGTGGACGGCGGCGGGTAGGACGACGCCTTGAGCGCGTCCTCTACGGGGGGCGCGGGATCGGCCTGCGCCGGGGCCGTGGCCAGGGCGAGGGGGCCTAACGCCAGCACCGACGCTGTGAGGATTCTGAGGGACTGCACGACCGAACTCAATCGCTCGTGGATATAACTTTCAAGACTTAAGAGTGAACTAAAAGAAAATTTCAGATCTTGTCGGCCCTCCCTCAAGGCTTGCAGGATGGTACGCGTGGATCGAGAGGCGCTCTACCGCGACCCGTATCCCGTCTACGCCCGGGCTCGCGCCGCGCCGGGGCTGACCTTCGTCGAGGAGCTGGACGCCTGGCTGGTGGCCCGGCACGCCGACGTGCGCGAGGTGCTGGGGCGCCCGGACGACTTCTCCTCCAAGGGCGCGCTGCGGCCCGACGTGATCCCGGGCCCGCGGGCGTTCGCGGAGCTGGCGGGCGCGCCCGGCGGCGCCCCGGTGGTGCTGAGCACGGACGGCGAGGCGCACGCGCGCTACCGCCGGCCGCTCACCCGCGGCCTGTCCCCGGCCAAGGTGGCGGCGGCGCTGCCGTTCGTCCGGGCGACGGCGGGCGACTTGGTCGCGTCGTTCGCCAAGGCGGGGCACGTGGAGTGGATGTCCGGGTACGCCAGGCCGCTCCCGGCCGCCGTGATCGGCCACCTGCTCGGCCTCGACCCGGCCGACGTGCCCGCCGCGATCCGGGCCGGCAACCGGGCCGAGGACCTGCTGTTCACCCCGATGTCGGAGGACGACCAGGTCGCCGCGGCCCGCGAGGTGGCCGCGCTGCGGCACCTCTTCGCGGCGCACGCGACCAGGTCGAGGACCGCCGAGAGCCTGACCGGCGAGCTGTCGCGCGGCCTGGCCCCGGGCCCCGGCGAGCCGACGCCCGAGCAGCACGACGAGATCGTGGCCAACACCCAGAACGTCATGCTGGCCGGCCACCTGACCACGACCGCCCTGCTCGGCACCGTCGTGCACCGCCTGCTGCGCGAGCGCGGCCAGTGGGAGCTGCTGTGCGAGCGGCCGGAGCTGGCGGGCGCGGCGATCGAGGAGGCGGCCCGGTACGAGGCGCCCGTGCAGGGCTTCCGCCGCACCGTCACCAGGCCGCTGGAGCTCGCGGGGACCGCGCTCGGCGAGGGCGACACGGTGTTCGTGTCGTTCGGCTCGGCCGGGCGGGACGAGGCGGTGTTCGAGCGGCCGGACGAGTTCGACATCGCGCGGGAGCCGGTGCGGCACCTGTCGTTCGGGCACGGCGTGCACGGCTGCCCGGGCGCGCTGCTGGCCCGCGAGCAGCTCAAGGTCACCCTCGAGCTGCTCGTACGCGAGCTGCCCGGTCTACGTCTCGCCGGCGAGGACGTCGTCATGGCGGCCACGTTCATCCACCGGGCCCCCGAGGAGCTCCACCTCGGCTGGTGAGTCCGGCTCCTCCGCCGAGCGCACGCCCGCGTGCAGCACCAGCGGCACGGCCAGCGCGACCGCCATGGACAGCACGGCCGTGCCCGAGTCGTTGACCAGCATGCCGACCACGCCGCTGACCAGCGCCCCGACGAGCCCGGCCCGCAGCATCGGCGCCCGCGCGAACGCCTTCGGCACGATGCCGGCGCTGATCTGCCCGGGCCGCAGCACCGCGAAGATCAGGAACGCCAGGCCGGCCAGCACGATCGGCATGAGGTTCGGGGAGAGCATGGTGTTCAGCATGGCGCCCAGCTTGCGCCCGATCATGGGCAGGAACGTTCCGTCGATCACCTGCCCCACGAACCGCCCCAGGTGGGTCTGCGAGGCGGGCGGGCGCAGGTGGTCGAGCACCGCGATGATCGACACCGCCACCCCGCCCAGCGCGCAGAACGCGGCCAGCTTCAGCACCGACACCCGCTTGCCCGCGACGAGCAGCGCGGTCACCGCGATGCCCGGCACGAACGCGATCACGCCGCCGAAGTCGCTGCCCACGCCGGGCCAGCCGGCCAGCAGCATCGCCACCACGCCGAGCCCCGTCACCCCGGCCACGGCCAGCCGCTTGCGGCCGACGCGGACGAAGTGCTCGGCGGCCACGGCGGTGACCATCAGCACGGCCGTGGCCAGCAGCGCGAACGGGATGTTCGCCAGCCCGTAGTAACGGCCGCCGACCACGGCGGTGTAGCCCATCAGGCTGTTGAACTGCAGCGTCGTCCCGGTCAGCAGGTCGCCCACGAGCACGGCGGCGGTGGTGGCCGCCACGGCCGCGGGCGGGCCCAGCGGGTGGCGCCGCCACGGACCGCCCAGCGCGACGGCCGCGATGATCGCCGTGCTCGCCAGCACCCCGCCGATCAGCGTCGGCACGGGGTACGGGCTGCGCTCCCACGGCACCAGGTTGACCGCGTACGTGGAGACGGGGATGGCGGCCAGCACGATGGCGGCCACGCCGACCGCGCCCAGCCGCCTGCGCCTGGACAGCAGGAAGTAGGCGAGGGCGTAGAAGGCGACCTGGACGATGGCGAAGGCGGTGAAGAAGACGCCGGTCGTGCCGCGTACGGCGGTGCCCTTGAGGTCGGCCCTGCGCAGGTCGTCGATCGTGGTGCGCTCGCCGAGCTGCCACGGCAGCCCGATCACGGTGGAGGGCGGGGCGATGCCCGCCGCGGTGAGGAGCGTGGGCGTGATGTCGGGCAGCACGACGATGTCCGCGCGCCGGGTGGAGTTGGCCCCCACCGACGGCCCGGCGACCTCACCGCCCGGCGCGGCCACCATGCCCGCGCGCTTCCACATCGCCACGCGCAGGTGCGGCACCGAGCCGTGGTCGCCGATCCCGGCCAGCACGATCTCGGTGTCCGGGGGCAGCTTGTCGAGCGCCGCGCCGACCTTGGCGTCGGCCTCGCGGACCAGGGCGCGCCGCCGCTCCGGCGCGAGCAGCTCGGGCTCCAGCGGCAGCTTGCCGTCCACGATGTACGGCTTCACCAGCACGTCGACGTCCACGGCCAGCATCCGGCAGCGCGACCAGTCGGCCAGCCCGGCGGGCTCGGCGGCGTACAGGTCGACCTTGCCCGTCCGGTCGGCGAGGGCCAGCGCCGCACCGGGCCCGACGGCGGCCGTGCACTGCCCGGCGGCGTGCACCGCGGTCCCGAGCGTGCCCGCGAAGGTCCCGTCGCGCAGCTGCAGCAACCCGGGGACCTCGGAGACCACGGCCCCGGACCCTTGAACGACCGGCTCGGGCGACATCCCGCACCGGCGCCCGACCGCCGACCGCACGCCCGACGCCACGGTCAGCCATCCGTCGTACGCGCAGGTCACGGTGCCCACGGCCTTGACCGACAGGGACCCGATCCCGCTCTGCCCGGCCAGCCGCCACAGGCGGGGCGTGTCCGCCGGGTCGAGATCGTCCCACATCAGCCCCGGCACCCCGATGAACGCCACCCGCCCTCCGGCGTCCTCCTGCGCCGCCTGGGACGACGCCGCCTGGGCGGGCGGGGCGGCCCACCACAGGGCGGACGACACCAGGAGCAACAGCACCCACCTCACCGACCGACCCCCGCTCTTGTTGGAAACGCCCGAAACCCTACCGGGCCGGGGGCTCAGGCGAAGGGCTTCGCGACGATCAATCGGCTCAGCGCCTCGTCGTACTCCGGGTCGAGCCAGTAGTCCGAGTGCCAGCGGGCCTCCGGCAGGGGCTCGCCGGGGGCGGGCCGGTGCGGGTCCCAGCAGAAGACGTCCACGCCGTTCGGGGCGCCGGGGGCCAGGGGGTCGACGCGGCCGAAGACGGGCCCGCCGATGGGGTCGCTCAGCCGGTAGAGGTTGTACCAGGGGACGGCGTCGCGTACGGCCGACAGCCCGGCGGTGCCGAAGTAGGCGGGGAAGAAGGCGGCGTACAGGCGGCGCAGCGGCGAGCCGTGCGTGAGCATCCTGACCCGGGCCCGCGCCTCGGGGCCGAGCTGCAGCACCAGGGCGGCGGTGATGACGCTCCCCTGGCTGTGCCCGGACAGGACCACCTCGTCCCGCTCCTGCTTGGCCAGCCGGCCCACGCGGTCGATCAGCTCGGGGATGACGCGTTCGGTGTAGCACGGCGGGGCCAGCGGGTGGATGGCGCGGGGCCAGAAGGTGGAGATGTCCCAGAGGATCCCGATCGTCCGGCGCAGCCCGGAGTCGCTGTACGTGCGGCGGCCGAGGAAGACCAGGCCCACGATGACCGCCGCCATGGCCCAGCTGCCGAGGGTGGCGAGCAGCCCCACGATCCCGCCGTCCGGGGTGAACAGGTGGAACTGGTAGATCACGGTCACCGCGGCGAACCCGGCGACGCCGATGCCGGTCAGCACGGCCAGCACGAGCCCGGCGCGGTCGGTCAGGGCGGCGAGCGCCCACTTCTCGGCCACCGCGCCGCCGTCGCGCTCGCCGTAGAGGGGTGTCAGCTCGGGGGTCAGCCGGCCGGCGTCGGACCCGCGGATCGCGTACAGGGTGACGGCCAGGCCGGCGAAACCGACGGCCAGCAGCGGCACCAGCGCGGCCGTCCACCACACCGGGTCGTCGAGGAAGAGCTTCTTGCCGACCGGCTCCGGGGAGGCGGAGGTGCCCGGGACGCCGAAGAACGTGGCGGTCCAGAACAGCAGGCCGAGCCCCAGCACGTTCGCGCTGCCCGCGGCCACCATCAGCACGAACCACGCGGCGATCCCGCCCATCGCCCGGGGCTCGCCGGAAGCGCGGTCCATCCAGGCCAGCACGCAGGTGGCGACCAGGATGAACGCCCCGATCCCGACCGTGAGCGCGAACTGGAACGTCCCCACCCCCACGCCGGGCAGCTGCCGTCCGGGCGCGCCCGGCGCCATCCCGGCCAGCGCCGCCCCGAGGGTGGCCAGGCACACCAGCGGCGCGAGCACGCGCAGCGCCCGGCACGCGAACGTGAGCCAGCCGGGGATCCGCTCGTCAGAGCCGGGGTCCAGCCGCCGGGCGATCCCCGGCAGCACGACCAGCACCACGGCGGCCAGTTCCACGGCCGCGTTCGCGACGGTCAGGGCCAGCCCCAGCGGGGTGCCCGCGAACGGCGCGGCCACGGCGACCCCGATCGAGGCGATCGCGAAGCAGACGTGCACGACCCGCAGCCGCCACACCGGCTCGTCGCCGTGCCACAGGCGCGGCCGGGCCAGCGGCAGCTCGGTGCCGCCGGCGCCGTCGGGCGGCACGGCCGTGCGCTCGTCCCGCTGCCAGGTGCGCCGGGCGATCCACCACAGCAGCGCCACGACCAGCAGCGGGACGAGCGCGGTGACCGCCAGCCGCCGGGACGGCTCGTTGCCCCACAGCGCGCCGAGCCAGTGCACCCACACGGGCGCGGTGTCGTAGGTGCAGGCCCGCCCGGCCGCGGTGCACTGCCAGCCGACGAGGTCCACGCCGGCCCGCGTGACGGCCCCGACGAGGGTGCCGGTCAGCAGCAGGGCGAACAGCCGCTGCGCCGCCTCGGTCACGTGCCGCAGGCCCGTGCCGCGCGCGGGTCTGGGGAGCATGAAGTACGACAGGTTCGCCAGCGCGAACGGCAGCAGGAGCAGCCACAGGGCGATCGTCTTACCGCCGGAGGTGAGGCCGCCCCACGCGTACGCCTCGCGATGGCGGGAGTCCGGCACGTCCGCGTGCTCGCCGTCCGGCGGCCCGTCGGTCCACCAGCGCCGGTAGAAACCGGTGGTGCCGTCGCCCGCGACGATCCAGGGGTGGGGATGGTTCAGCATGCCCTCGGGGGGTGTGCCGGAGACGCCGTGGACGCGCAGCTCGGTCACTCCCGAGCGGGTCTCGTCGAGGAATCCGTCCATGCCGACATGATCCGCCCAGGGGGCCGTCACGTACAGTCACGAGAATGTCACACGTTCCCGGTGGGGCTCACGAGACGGTGACGCCCAGAAGATGTCCGAGCCCGAACGTCACGGCGGCGGCCCCCGCGCCCAGCGCGAGCTGGCGCAGCCCGCCCAGCCACCACGGGCGCGCGGTCATGCGCGCCACCGCCGCCCCGAACCCGAACAGCGCCAGCACGCTCACGATCGTGGCGACCACCAGCCCGGACGCCCCGAACAGGAACGGCACCAGCGGCACCAGCGCCCCGGCCGCGAACGCTCCGAACGACGACGCGGCGGCCACGTACGGCGAGGGCAGGTCGTCGACGTCCACGCCCAGCTCCTCCCGGACGTGCACCCGCAGGGCCTGCTCGGGATCGGCCGACAGCCCCTCGGCCACCCTCCGCGCGAGGTCCGCGTCGAGCCCCTTCGCCCGGTACATCGCCGCCAGCTCCGCCTGTTCGCCCTCGGGATTGCGGGCCAGCTCCCGCCGCTCGACGGCGATCTCCGCCCGCATCAGCTCGGTCTGGGACTTCACCGAGGTGTACTCGCCGGCCGCCATGGAGCAGGCACCGGCGATCAGCCCCGCGACCCCGGCCACCACCGCGCCGCGCCCGGCGCCGGCCGCGCCCACGACTCCGGCGATCAGCGCGAGGTTGGACACCAGCCCGTCCATCGCCCCGAAGACGGCGGGCCGCAACCACCCACCGGTGACGTCACGGTGGCTGTGGTGCTTCTCCGGCGAATAAGGATGAGTCAGCTCAATAGTCACGAAAGTGCCTCCATTCCCAATATTTCATCTGGAAATGTAGGCACAAGTCACCAAGATCCGCAACGAAGGAGAGGCTTCCCTGAGCTGCGAAGAAGCCCGATCGCGGGCGGCGCCCGGCACCCGGGCGCCGCCGTGAACCGTCAGGCGTGGGCCGGGGCCGGCGTGGTGCGCTCCGGGGTGCGGATGAGGGTCACGCAGTCGTCGATCGCCTCTTCCAGCAGGCGGCGCAGCAGCGCGTCCGGGTCGGCGATGCAGGCCTGGACGATGCCCACCACCGACAGCTGCACCGCGTTCGGCGCCGCGTACCGGCGGAAGCCCTTCTCCGTGATCCGGGCCGCGCGGCTGAAGCGCCTGGCCTGCTCGGCCGCGTGCGGCACCTCCTCCATCGCCCGGCGGCTCCGCTCGCTGAGCTGACCCGACGGGGCTCCTTCGAGCCTGGCGAGCATCTCCTCGGCCGCCAGCACCGACACCGCCAGCGCGAGCTGGCGCTCGGCCGCCGCCACCGGCAGGGCCGTCGTGGCGCAGCGCAGCGCGATGCGGGCGTCCAGCCTCAGGTCGTCACTGGTCAGGCCGATGATGGTCGGGACGAGGTGGACGAGCTGGGCGCGGCTTTCGTCGCTGGTGTTGTCGTTGACCAGGCGGGCGAGTGCGGCCAGCAACGGGTGGGTGCAGGCCGGGTGGTCGCTCCACCGCTCTCCGGCCAGGTAGGAGGCCAGTTCCATGAAGCAGGCACCGCGTTTCGGATTGCGATGTCTGCCGCGGGACAGGACCGGCATGTGATCAAGGTGATTGTCCACGGGTGCTCCACTGCTCCACGCGATCGCCGTCCATCCAGTTTGCGCTGTCGCGATCGCCAACGCCAGTGATGTATGTTCTTCGTCCTGAATGTTCCCCCTACCCGAGCCGTCCCACCTCTATCCCGGGTGGGTTTTGGCTATCCCGGGTGGGTTTTGGCGACAAACACCGCCACCGTGCGGGCCGGGACCGTGAGCGTGCCGATGTCCGGGTCGAAGGTGGACTCCCGGACGACGGGATCCCCGGAGGCGGCCTGCACGGGGTGCAGCGTCACTGATCCCTTGGACCGCCCCGCCAATTGCTCCATCGGCTGGGCCTGCGTGGCCGGGGTGGCGTTGAAGACCACGGTGACCGACGACCAGCGCGGGTCCAGCCCGGACGTGTCCACGTGCATCGCGATCACGCCGTCCACCGCGTCGGCGAACGTCAGCCGCTCGCACACCTCGGATCCCAGCGCGAACGCCGGCGACGAGGCCCGGATCCGCAGCAGCTCCCCGAACCGGGCCCGGCACTCGCCGATCGCCGCACATCCGGGGAGCAGGGCCGGGTCCGCCAGCAGCGGCCCGGCGTAGGGCCATCTGGGCTCGTTGTCGGCCCTGGGCGGCAGCCCGCCCCCGAACCCGTTGCCCAGCGAGCAGTCCCACAGCAGCCGGTTGAACCAGTCGCCGGAGTCGAAGGAGTTGCGGTCGAGGGACTTCGAGCGCAACCGCTCGCTGCCCGCGTGCACGAACGCCGCCCCCTGCGCCAGCAGCACGGTGGCCAGCGACAGCACCTGCATGCGCACCCGGTCGGCCATCGGCGTCGGCTGCGGCAGCTTGTACACCAGCGCGTCGAACAGCGTCTCGTTGTCGTGCGCGTCCACGTACGACACCGTCTCGCCCGGCTCGGCCGCGTACCCGGCGGGTGCGCCGTTGTAGTCGATCTCCGAGCCCTTCTTCCCGGAGGGCAGTACGTAGTCGCGCAGGTTCCCGGCCAGCCCGAGCTTGATCAGGTCGGTGTAGCCGGCCAGCCGGGCCCGCTGCTGCTCGGCCGTGCCGTTGACCGGGGCGCCGTTCGGCGCGCCCGCCAGGCCCGAGCCGAACCCCTGCACGCGCGGGTCGGCCTCGAACGGGGTGCCGCCGCGCACCGCGTCACGCAGCCGGTCGGTGAACGTGCCGATGCCGGTCCCGGCCAGGTTGGCCTGCGTGGCCTGCTCGAACCTGGCCCCGTCGGCCACCTCGCCGAAGTTCCAGCCCTCGCCGTAAAGGATGATCGACCTGCCGTCCACACCGTCCCCGTCCACGGTCAGCTCGTCGAGGGCGCGGCGCACGGCGAGGAGGTTGGCCTTCGGGTGGTGGCCCATGAGGTCGAAGCGGAAGCCGTCGATCTTGTACTGGCGGGCCCAGGTGACGACCGAGTCGACCACCAGCCGGCCCATCATCGTGTGCTCGGGCGCGGTGTTGGGGCAGCACGTGGAGTCGGCGACCGCGCCGTCCGCCAGCAGGCGGTGGTAGTAGCCGGGCACGATCGGGTCGAGCACGCCGGTGGAGTGGGTGTGGTTGTAGACCACGTCCATCACCACGCGCAGCCCGGCCCCGTTGAGCGCGGCGACCATGGCGCGGAACTCCTTGATCCGCTCGTCGGGATCCGTCGCGTACGAGCCCTCGGGCACGGTGTAGTGCAGCGGGTCGTACCCCCAGTTGAAGGAGTCGGTCGCGGCCGTGCGCGCCACGCACTCCTGCTGCCGCCGCGAGTCGGGCGGCAACGCGGCGAAGTCACAGTCGGGCTCGGTCCTGTCGGCCCTGCGCTCGGGCACCGTGGCGAAGTCGAACACCGGCAGCAGGTGCACGTGCGTCAGCCCGTCCTCCGCCAGCGCCCGCAGCTCCCGCATCCCGGCGGAGTCGAGGCCGAAGGCCGCGTACGTGCCGCGCAGCCCGGCCGGGACGGTGGCGTCGGAGGCCGAGAAGTCGCGCACGTGCAGCTCGTAGATCGTCGCCCGGTGCTGGGGGACGGCCGGGGGCTTGGCGAGCCGGTCCCAGCCGGGCGGCTTGAGCGCGGGGCCGTCGAGGTCGACGAGCCTGCTGCGCCCGCCGTCCGGGGTCACGGCCAGGCCGTACGGGTCCGTGACCTCGTTCGTGCCCGAGTGGTGCGTGACCAGGAACGTGTACTCGCGGCCCCACCAGGCCGGCAGCCCGCGGATCGACCAGACGCCGGTCTCGTCGTCGCGCCGCATCGGGTGCACGCTCCGGCCGCGCCCGTGGGTGGGGCCGTACAGGGCCAGCTCGACCTTGCGGGCGGTCGGCGCCCACAGCGACAGCCTCGGGGTCACCCGTCCCCTGGGGCCGAGCGGCGCGGTGGCGGCCCCGGCGTAGAGGTCGTCGAGCACGCCGGGGAGCTGCACGCCCGTCGCCGCCGCGAGCTCGCCCGAGCCGTCCCGCGCCACGGCCAGGACCCGCTCGCGCAGCGCCTCGCGGACGAGGCCGGCGTCGCGCGGGTCCACCTTCAGCGCGGTGTACGACGCCAGGTGCGGCCACGTGCTCCGCTGATCGTCGCTCAGCGTCCCGGGCGACAGCCGGATGACCCGCTCGGCGCCGCACGCCAGGCTGTGCTGGAACGACGGGTCGACCTGCCACGCCACCGTGTCGCGGTCGATCCAGTGGGCCCTCGCCTCGCCCTCGCGGATCACGACGCTTTGCAACCCTTTCTGGAAATTTCTGAAACCGCTGGGACCGCTCCCTGACCGGAGGGCCGGCGGACGCGCGGCGGGCAGGGCTCCACCATAGGAGATCACCTGCGAAAACGTCGGGGAACACGCGGTCCGGCGGCCGATCCGCCAGATCCGTGGATCAAGGTAACAACTTGCAAAACCTTACGTACCCATCTTTCAAGGAGCGTCACCTCGGCGTAACGTCCGGCGTGTTCCCCCTCGGAAAGATGAGGAGAAGGACATGCGACGACTCTTACCCGCCGCAGCGGTCGTTGCGGCACTCGCCTTGGCGGTCTCCGCCTGCGGCGGTGGGACCCCGGCACCCCCGACCGCGACCGTCTCCGATCCGTCGAAGGTCAGCGGCGAGATCACGTGGTGGGACACGACGCGGCCGGACAGCGAGGGGCCGACGTTCCAGGCGTTGATCAAGGCATTCGAGGCGAAATACCCGCAGGTCAAGGTCAAGTACGTGAACGTGCCCTCCGACCAGGCCCAGGGGCAGTTCCAGACCGCCGCGCAGGCGGGGGCGGGGGCGCCGGACGTGATCCGCTCGGAGGTGGCCTGGACCTCGCAGTTCGCGTCGCTGGGCTACCTGCAGCCGCTGGACGGCACGCGGGCGGTCGACAACGAGGCCGACTTCCTGCCGGGGCCGCTGAGCAGCACCAAGTACAACGGCAAGACCTACGCCGTGCCGCAGGTCACCGACACCCTCGCGCTGCTCTACAACAAGCGGCTGCTGAAGGAGGCGGGGCACGAGGAGGCGCCGAAGACGATCGCCGAGCTGAAGCAGACCGCGCTCGACGTCAAGGCCAAGACCGGCGCCGAGGGGCTGGCGCTCAACGTCGACTCCTACTTCCTGCTGCCGTTCATCTACGGCGAGGGCGGCGACCTCCTCGACGTGGCCAACAAGAAGATCGTGGTGAACTCGCCGGCGAACGTGCGGGCGATCCAGACCGTGGCCGACCTGATCAGCTCGGGCGCCGCGCCCAAACCCGCCACCACGGAGAGCTACGCCAACGCGATGACCGCCCTCAAGGAGGGCAAGGCGGCGATGATCTACAACGGGCCGTGGTCGTTGTCGGAGATCTACCAGGGCAAGGAGTTCAAGGACAAGACGAACCTGGGCATCGCGCCGGTCCCGGCCGGCTCGGTCAAGGCCGGGGCGCCGACGGGCGGGTGGAACCTGGCGATCTACGCGGGCTCGAAGAACATCCCGGCCGCCTACGAGTTCGTCCGCTTCATGACCACGGTGGAGGCCCAGGCGAAGATCGCCAAGGAGATCAGCCTGCTGCCGACCCGTACCTCCGCCTATGCCAACCCCGACGTGCAGGGCAACTCCGACGTCGTGGTCTTCAAGCCGATCATGGACACCGCCGTGCCGCGGCCCTGGATCCCCGAGGGCGGGCAGCTGTTCCAGCCGCTGCTGGAGGGCTACCAGGCGCTCGTCGGCGGCAAGTCCGCGCCCGCGGACCTGCTCAAGAAGGTCGACGAGCAGTACCGCGGGATCATGAAGGACTGGAGCTGACCGGTGGCGGTCTCGACCGGACGGGTGGCGGCCGCGGGCGAGGGGGCTCGCGGCCGCCACGACAGGCCAGGGCGGTTACGGCGCGCGCTGTCGGCCCACTGGTACGCGTGGGCGATGATCGCGCCGGTGGTGGTCGTGATGGCGGTGCTGATCGGCTGGCCGCTGGCGCGCGGGGTGTACCTGTCGCTGACGGACGCCACCGAGGCGAACATCGGCCGGACCATCGGGGTGAACGTCATCCCGGCCACCTATGAGTTCGTCGGCCTGGACAACTACCTGCGGATCCTGACCTCCGGCCTGTTCTGGGACAAGCTCGCCTGGACCGTCGTGTGGACGGTGGTCTGCGTGGGCCTGCACTACGGCATCGGCCTCGGCCTGGCCGTGATGCTCAACCGCCGGCTGCGCTTCCGCTCCGTCTACCGCGTGCTGCTGATCCTGCCCTGGGCGGTCCCCGCCTTCGTGGCCGCCTTCGTCTGGCGCTACCTGTACAACAGCGACTACGGCGTGATCAACGGCATGCTGAAGGCGGCCGGACTGCCCGCGGTGGGCTGGCTGGACGACCCGACCACGGCCAAGATCGCGGTGATCGCGGTGAACGTGTGGATCGGGGTGCCGTTCATGATGGTCGCCATGCTCGGCGGCCTGCAGTCGATCCCGGCCGAGCTGTACGAGGCGGCCGAGGTGGACGGGGCGAACGCATGGCAGCGGTTCCGGGCGATCACGCTCCCGGGGCTGCGCCAGGTGTCGTCCACGGTGATCCTGCTCGGCACGATCTGGACGTTCAACATGTTCCCGATCATCTTCCTGGTGACGCGGGGCGGCCCGGGCAGCGAGACCGAGATCCTGGTCACCTACGCCTTCCGCGAGGCCTTCACCGGCGTGCGCGACTACGCGGGCTCGGCCGCCTGGGGCGTGATCATCCTCCTCATGCTGGTGGTGCTGGCGGTCGGCTACCGCCGCACGTTGCGTAGTCAAGGAGATCCCTGGTGAGCACGACGACGCGCGGGCACGGTCGAGGGCACGGTCGAGGGCGCGGTCGAGGGCGCGGCGAGCGCGGCCCGCTGGCCTCGATCGGCCTGCACGCGGGCCTGCTGCTCGCCGTGGCCGTCTCGCTGTTCCCGGTCGTGTGGCTGGTGCTGACCTCGCTCAAGCCGCGCGACAGCTGGCTGTCGGCGGAGCTGCGGCTCTTCGACCACTCCTCGCTCGACAACTACGTCCGCGTGCTGACCGCGACCGAGTTCCCGCGGTGGCTGCTCAACAGCGTGCTCACCGCCGGTCTGACCATGCTGGCCGGGGTGTTCCTGGCGGCGACCACGGGGTACGCCGTCAGCCGGTTCCGCTTCCCCGGGCACCGCTCGGTCATGTGGCTGCTGCTGATCACCCAGATGTTCCCGGTCGCCATCCTCATCGTGCCGCTCTACAACCTGATGGCCGGGCTCGGGCTGCTCAACCAGATCCCCGGGCTGGTGATCGCGTACATGACGATCTCCGTGCCGTTCTGCGCCTGGATGATGAAGAGCTACTTCGACACCGTGCCGGTGGAGATCGACCAGGCGGCGATGGTGGACGGGCTGACCCCGTTCGGCACGTTCTGGCGGGTGGTGCTGCCGCTGGCGCGGCCGGGGATCGCGGTGACCGCGTTCTACTGCTTCATGACCGCCTGGGGCGAGGTCGGCTACGCCACCGTGTTCATGTCCCAGGAGGACAAGCGCACCCTGGGGGTCGGGTTGCAGCAGTTCGTCGGCCAGCACTGGTCCGACTGGGGGCTGATGACCGCCTCGGCCGTGCTCATCGCCATCCCGGCCGGCGCCGTCTTCCTCCTCGTCCAGCGCCACCTCATCACCGGCCTCACGGCCGGCGCGACGAAGTCCTGAGGGTGGCCTGATTCTTTCGCATAGTGGCTCACCGGCCACTGGTGAGAGTCAGGCAGCGCTGGCAATAATTGCAGACGCCGCATAAAGGCGGACGCACTGCAATGGAGGATTTGACATGCCTGTCGGGCTTCTCGCCCTGGCACTCGGGGGCTTCGGCATCGGGCTCACCGAGTTCGGGATCATCGGTCTGCTGCCCGAGGTCGCGGCGGACTTCGGCGTCAGCGAGCCGGTCGCCGGATATCTGGTCTCGGGTTACGCGCTGAGCGTGGCGGTCGGCGCCATCGCGCTCACCGCGGCCATCGCCCGGTTCGACCGCAAAAAGGTGCTGCTGGCGCTGATGGTGCTGTTCGTCGCGGGCAACCTGATCTCCGCGATCGCGCCGGTCTACCCGGTGCTGATGGCGGGCCGGGTCGTGGCGGCGCTGTGCCACGGCGCGTTCTTCGGCGTCGGCTCGGTGGTCGCCGCCGACATGGTCGCGCCTAACCGGCGGGCGGGCGCCATCGCGCTGATGTTCGGCGGGCTGACCGCGGCCAACGTGCTCGGGGTCCCGCTGGGTACGCTGCTCGGCCAGCAGCTCGGCTGGCGCTCGACGTTCTGGGCGATCACGGTCATCGGCGTGGTCGCGCTGGCCGGGATCCGGCTGCTGGTGCCGCCGACGCCGGCGCCGGCCGGGACGAGCCTGCGCGCCGAGCTGGGCGCGTTCCGCCGGCCGCAGGTCTGGGTCTCCGCCGCGGTCACCGTGCTCGCCTTCGGCGGCATGTTCGGCGCGTTCACCTACATCGCGTTCACGCTCACCGAGGTCAGCGGGTTCGCCGGCGCCACGGTGCCCTGGCTGCTGGTGCTGTTCGGGGCCGGCACGTTCGCGGGCAACTTCCTCGGCGGCAAGTTCGCCGACCGGGCGCTGAACACGTCGCTGGCCGCGATCCTGGCGCTGCTCACCGCGGTGCTCGCGATGTTCGCGCTGACCGCGCAGAGCAAGGTCATGACGATCGTCTCGCTGCTGCTGATGGGCGCGGTCGGCCTGGCCACCGCGCCCGGGCTGCAACTGCGGATCATGCGGTACGCCCAGGACGCGCCCACGATGGCCTCCGGCGCCAACATCGCGGCCTTCAACGTCGGCAACGCGCTGGGCGCCTGGCTGAGCGGGCTGGCCCTGGGGTCCGGCTTCGGGTTCGTCTCACCGCTCTGGGTCGGTGCCGCGATCACCCTCGCCGGCCTCGCCGTCCTGGCCGCCGGCTCGGCCCTCCCGAACCGCCGGACGCCGAGCGCCGCCTGACCGCCGGACGCCACCGGACCGGCCCTCCCGGACCACCGGACACCGAGCACCGCCTGACCGCCGGACGCCAAGCACCGCCGGACGTCGCAGAGGTCATGGCGCCCACCTTACGAGGACCCGCCCCTCGGGGATCAGGGCCGACCGCTCCCACGTCCAGGTCGGCACGGTGATCATCTCGGCGGGGCCGCCGAGGGCGACGGGCGTGTCCAGGAGGACGGAGTGCGGGGTGAGCCGCAGGCCGCCCTCGGGGATGACGACGCTCTCCAGGGGCGTGCGCAGGCTTGGGCCGTCCGGCTCGTCCAGGTCGCTGGGCACCCAGGTGTCCTCACCGGCGAAGGCCGTGAACGCCAGCGCGCCGCCGGGGGCCGCGCCGGAGTGGCGCAGCGTCCCGGCGGGCAGCCAGCCGTGCTGCCCGGCCGCGTACGTGATGCCGGAGACGGACAGCTCGCCCTCCAGCAGCACGAACTCCTCCCCCGCCAGGTAGTGGCCGCGCTGGGACCGGGCCCAGCCGGGCGGGAAGCGGACGAGCGAGGACATGCCGTCCAGCCGGGCCTGGCGCACCGGCAGGTTGGAGCCCGGGACCAGGAAGTCCCGGGCGGGCAGCTCAGCGTCGAGCAGGTCGATCAGCACGTCAGCGCCCGCGCCGCCGCTTCTTGAGAATGGAGCGGACGGTCAGCGCCGCCACGATCAGCACGATCTGGCCGCCGAGCACGATGCGGTTGACGTCGACGGCGGGCCGCCAGCTGACCTCGCCGTCCTTCAGCACGTAGACGCCCGCGGGCGTGGCGCTGAAGCCGAAGCCGCCGCCGCTGCCCCCGCCCTCGCCGCTCTCCCCCTTGCCCCGGCCGTCCCCGCCGCCGCCCCCTTGGACGACCCGGGCGACCGGGATGACGACGACGTCGCCCTGCTGGACGGGCTCACCGAAGACGCGTTTGACGGTCGCGGCGTCCTTCGCCTGCTCGACCACCTTCATGATGTCCATCCCACCATCGTCAACCACAGCTCGCCCCTCTCGCCACCGGCGTGCTCCCGCGTCAGTCGAACGTCGTCGAGATCTCGTGCCAGCCGCCCGGCGCGATCTTCGCGGCCGCCTCCGGCCCCCAGGAGCCCCGCTCGTACGGCAGCGGCCGGTCCGGCAGGTCGAGCACCCGCCGGACGATCCGCCACGACTCCTCCACCAGGTCGAACCTGGCGAACCGCCGCGGGTCGCCGCTGACGGCGTCGGCCAGCACGCGCTCGTAGGCGGCCTCCATCGGCCCGAGCACCTTGGTGAAGTCGACGCTGACCGGCACCGGCCTGGTGTGCTGCTTGCCCGGCTCCTTGGCCAGCAGGTCGAAGGTGACCCCCGCGTCCGGCTGCAGCCGGAACCTGATGAGATTGGGGCCGGGGGGCGCGTCGCCGCCGTGGAACATCGTCACCGGCGGCTTGCGCAGCTCGGCGACGATCTCCAGGTCGGTGGTCGGCAGCCCCTTGCCGGAGCGGATGCACCACGGCACGCCGGCCCAGCGCCAGTTGTCGATGTAGGCACGCAGGGCGACGAACGTCTCGGTGGTGGATTCGGGCCGGACGCCGTGGGTGTCGAGGTAGCCGGAGTATTGGCCGCGTACGACGTCGGCGGGGTCGATGGCCTGCACGGCGCGCAGCACCCGCCACTTCTCGTCGAGCTGGGCGCGGGCGTCGGTGGACGGCGGCGGGTCCATGGCGAGGATGGCCAGCAGCTGCAGCAGGTGATTCTGCACCACGTCGCGGATCGTGCCGTTGGCGTCGTAGAAGGCGCCGCGGTCGCACACGTCGAAGTCCTCGGCCATGGTGATCTGGACGCTGCGGATGTGGCTGCGGTTCCAGATGGGCTCCAGCAGCGTGTTGGCGAACCGGAACACCATGAGGTCCTCGACCGGCTCCTTGGCCAGGAAGTGGTCGACCCGCCGCACGTGGTCCTCGTCGAAGTGCTTGAGCAGCTCCTCGTTGAGCTCGCGGGCCGAGGCGAGGTCGTGGCCGAACGGCTTCTCCACGACGAGCCTGGCGTCGTGGTTGAGCCCGGCCCCGGCCAGGCCCTCGGCGACCGTGGCGAACAGCGACGGCGGCACCGCGAGGTAGTGGACGAGGAAGCCCTTACCCGCCGCCTCCTCGCGGAGCGTGGCGAACGTCTCGGGGTCGCGGTAGTCGCCCGCGACCAGCCGCAGGTTTCCGGCGAGCTTGTCGAAGGCCGCGTCGCGCACGCCGCCGACGGCCTGGCGGACGTGCTCGCGCAGCCCGTCGAGGCCGAGGTCGGTCTTGGCCACGCAGATGACGGGCAGGTCGAGCCTGCTGTCGGCGGTCAGGCGGTAGAGGGCGGGCAGGATCATCTTGCGCGCGAGGTCGCCGGTGACGCCGAACAGCACCAGCGCCCCCGCCCGCTCCGCGCCCCTCCTGTGCTCGGTCCCGGACGCGTGGCGCATGTCAGACACGCCTTCCGCGCAGCTCGCGGTATTTCCGCACGAGCTGTTCGGTGGAGGCGTCGGGGAGCCCGGTGGGCGGGTCCTCAGAGGTGAGCGCGGGCGCCAGGTCGAGCGCCATCTTCTTGCCCAGCTCGACGCCCCACTGGTCGAAGGAGTCGATCCCCCAGATCGTGCCCTCGACGAACACGATGTGCTCGTAGAGCGCGACGAGCTGGCCCAGCGTCGAGGGGGTCAGCTTGGGCGCGAGGATCGTGGAGGTGGGCCGGTTGCCGGGCATCACCTTGTGCGGCACGATCTCGGGCGGCGTGCCCTCGGCGGCGATCTCCTCGGCCGTCTTGCCGAACGCCAGCGCCGAGGTCTGGGCCAGGAGGTTGGCGATGAGCTGGTCGTGCATGCCCTCGCGGTCCTCGAACGGCTCGGCGAAGCCGATGAAGTCGGCGGGCACGAGCCGGGTGCCCTGGTGGAGGAGCTGGTAGAAGGCGTGCTGCCCGTTGGTGCCCGGCTCGCCCCAGAAGATCTCGCCGGTGGCGACCGGGACGGGGGTGCCGTCGGCGCGCACGGACTTGCCGTTGGACTCCATCGTGAGCTGCTGCAGGTAGGCGGGGAAGCGGTGCAGCCGCTGGCTGTAGGGCAGCACGGCGCGGGTCTCGGCGCCGAAGAAGTCGTTATACCAGATCCCGAGCAGGCCCATCAGCACCGGCATGTTGGCCTCGAACGGGGCGCTGCGGAAGTGCTCGTCGATGAGGTGGAAGCCGGCCAGCATCTCGCGGAACCGCTCGGGGCCGATCGTGATCATCAGGGACAGGCCGATGGCGCCGTCGTAGGAGTAGCGGCCGCCGACCCAGTCCCAGAAGCCGAACATGTTGTCGGTGTCGATGCCGAACTCGGCGACCTTGGCGGCGTTGGTGGAGACGGCCACGAAGTGCTTGGACACCGCGTCCTCGCCCAGCGCCTCGACCAGCCAGCGGCGGGCGACGCGGGCGTTGGTGAGCGTCTCGAGCGTGGTGAAGGTCTTGGAGCTGACCACGAACAGCGTGGTCGCGGGGTCGAGGCCGGCGAGGTTGCCGGTGATGTCGGCCGGGTCGATGTTGGAGACGAACCTGGCCGCCACGCCCGCGTCGGCGTAGTCGCGCAGCGCCTCGTAGGCCATGGCGGGGCCGAGGTCGGAGCCGCCGATGCCGATGTTGACCACGGTCTCGATGGGCTTGCCGGTGGCGCCCTTCCACTCCTTGGACCTGACCCGGTCGGCGAAGGCGCTCATCTTCCCGAGCACGGCGTGCACGTCGGCGACCACGTCCTGCCCGTCCACGACCAGCTCGGCGGCGCGCGGCAGGCGGAGGGCGACGTGCAGGACGGCGCGGTCCTCGCTGACGTTGATGTGCTCGCCGCCGAACATCGCGGTGATCCGCTCGCGCAGCCCCGCCCGCTCGGCCAGGGCCACCAGCAGGTCGATCGTCTCGCCGGTGGCGCGCTGCTTGGCGTAGTCGAGGAAGAGATCGCCGGCGGTCACGGTCATGCGCCCGGCACGGCCCGGGTCCTCCGCGAACAGCTCCCGCAGCCGCCTGCCCGCCAGCTCCTCATGGTGCTTGCCGAGAGCCGCCCACTCCTGGCTCTGGGTGATGTCGCCGTTCACGCTTCCTCCTCGTGTCGCCAAACCGGATCACCATTGTCCCTGCCAATGGGAAACCTGCTCGTCTGACCGCCGCACCTTTGTCGTGCTCCGTTAAGACCGTGGCGTCAGCCAGCTTCGCAGATCTCCCACTGGAACCGCTTACCCACAGGGCCTCATTCCGCGCACGGCGGAGCGGAGTTTTTGGGGCTCAGTGGGATTCTCGGCCCACGTGGTCCCCGCTGGAGCCGATGAGGAAGTCGAGGTCGGCGCCGCGGTCGGCCTGGGTGACGTGCTCGACGTAGAGGCGCTCCCAGCCGCGTACGGGCCGGGCGTACCCGATCTTCACGGGCTCCCTGGCGGCCAGCTCGGCGTCGGGGATGTCCACGTCGAGCCGCCGGGCGGCCACGTCGAGCACGATCGGGTCGCCGGTGCGCACCTTCGCCAGCGGGCCGCCGGCCGCCGCCTCGGGCGCGGTGTGCAGGACGACCGTGCCGTACGCGGTGCCGCTCATGCGGGCGTCGCTGATGCGCACCATGTCGCGCACGCCCTTCTCCAGCAGCTTGGCGGGCAGCGGCAGGTTGCCCACCTCGGGCATGCCGGGGTAGCCCTTGGGGCCGCAGCCGCGCAGCACGAGCACCGAGGTCTCGTCGATGTCGAGGCCGGGCGAGTCGAGGCGGGCGTACACGTCCTCGATGCTGTCGAAGACGACGGCCCGGCCGCGGTGGCGCAGCAGCTCGGGCGAGGCGGCGGCGGGCTTGATCACCGCGCCGCCGGGGGCGAGGTTGCCGCGCAGGACGGCGATGCCGGCGTCGGGCAGCAGCGGGTCGGAGCGGCGCCTGATGACGCTCTCGTCCCAGATCTCGGCCTCGGCGAGGTGCTCGACGAGCGGGCGGCCCGTGACGGTGATCGCCTCCGGGTCGAGCAGATCCTCGACCTCCTTGAGCACGGCCGTGAGGCCGCCCGCCCGGAACAGGTCGTCCATCAGGTGGCGTCCGGCGGGCTGGAGGTCCACGAGTAACGGCACCCCGGCGCCGGTGCGGTCGAAGTCGTCCAGGCTGAGGTCCACGCCGAGCCGGCCCGCGACGGCCAGCAGGTGGACGACGGCGTTGGTGGAGCCGCCGACGGCGGCCAGGGTCACGATGGCGTTGAGGAACGCGGCCCTGGTCATGACCTGGCTGGGGCGGCGGCCCTCCAGGACGAGGTCCACGGCCAGGCGGCCGGTCTCGTGGGAGCGTTCGAGCAGGCGGCTGTCGGGGGCGGGGGTGCCCGCGGTGCCGGGGATCGTCATGCCGAGGGCCTCGGCCATGCAGGCCATGGTGGAGGCGGTGCCCATCGTGTTGCAGTGGCCGCGGCTGCGGATCATGGACGACTCGGACCGCAGGAACGCCTCGCGCGACAGCGTGCCCGCGCGTACCTCCTCGCTGAGGCGCCACACGTCGGTGCCGCAGCCGAGCGGCGCGCCGCGGAAGTGCCCCGTCAGCATGGGGCCGCCGGGCATCACGACGGCGGGCAGGTCCACGGAGGAGGCGGCCATGAGCAGCGACGGGATGGTCTTGTCGCACCCGCCGAGCAGCACCACGCCGTCGATGGGGTTGGCGCGCAGCATCTCCTCGGTGGCCATGGCGGCCAGGTTGCGCCAGAGCATGGCGGTGGGGCGCACGTTCGTCTCGCCCAGGGAGACGACCGGCAGGTTGAGCGGCACGCCGCCGGCCTCCCAGACGCCGTTGGCGACGCTCTCGGCGACCTCGTTCAGGTGGGAGTTGCAGGGGGTGAGGTCGGAGGCGGTGTTGGCGATCGCGATGTGCGGCTTGCCGCCCTCGAACGCCTCGCGGGGCAGGCCGCGCCGCATCCATGCCCGATGGATGTAGGAGTTGCGGTCGTTCCCCGAGTACCAGCGCGAACTCCTGAATGCCATATTCGGCACCTTATCCGGCGTTTGGTGGATTCAGCATGTTCTGTGGAGGAAGCAGCAGAGGATGGACCATATCGACGCGTACTGGCGGGCGGCGAACTACCTGTCCGTCGGGCAGATCTACCTGCTGGACAATCCGCTGCTGAGCGAGCCGCTGCGGCCCGAGCACATCAAGCCGCGCCTGCTCGGCCACTGGGGCACCACGCCTGGGCTGACCTTCTGCTTCGCCCACCTCAACCGGGTGATCAGGGAGCGGGACCAGGACATGATCTACATCGCCGGCCCGGGGCACGGCGGCCCCGCCGCGGTGGCGCACGCGTGGCTGGAGGGCACCTACTCGGAGCGCTATCCGGACGTCTCGCAGGACGTGGAGGGCATGCGGCGGCTGTTCCGCCAGTTCTCCTTCCCCGGCGGGATCCCGAGCCACGTGGCGCCCGAGACGCCGGGGTCGATCCACGAGGGCGGGGAGCTGGGCTATTCGCTCGCGCACGCGTACGGGGCCGCCTTCGACAACCCGGACCTGGTCGTGGCCTGCGTCATCGGCGACGGCGAGGCCGAGACGGGCCCGCTCGCGGCGAGCTGGCACTCCAACAAGTTCACCGATCGCGACCGCGACGGCATCGTGCTGCCCATCCTGCACCTGAACGGCTACAAGATCGCCAACCCCACCGTGCTCGCCCGCATCCCCGAGGAAGAGCTGCTCAAGCTCATGGAGGGCTACGGCTACCGCCCCCACGTGGTGGGGCCGGACCACGAGGAGATGGCGCGCGCCCTGGACACCGCCTTCGACCAGATGGCCGCGTACAAGCAGGGCAGGGCCGACCGGCTGCCGATGATCGTCCTGCGGACGCCGAAGGGCTGGACGGGGCCGCGCGAGGTGGACGGCAAGCAGGTCGAGGGCACCTGGCGGGCGCACCAGGTGCCGCTGGCCAACGTCCGCGAGAACGCCGCCCACCTGGGCATGCTCGAGCAGTGGATGCGCTCGTACCGGCCGGAGGAGCTGTTCGACGCCGGCGGCGGGCCCGTGCGGGAGGTCCTGGAGACCGTGCCGCGCGGCACGCGCCGGATGAGCGCCAACCCGCACACCAACGGCGGGGAGCTGCTGGAGCCGCTGCGGCTGCCGGACTTCCGCCGGCTCGCGGTCGAGGTCAAGGCGCCCGCCGGGCAGTCGAGCGAGCCGACGCGGGTGCTGGGCGGGTTCCTGCGTGACGTGATCATCGCCAACCCGCGGACGTTCCGGCTGATGGGGCCGGACGAGACCGCGTCGAACCGGCTGTCGGCGGTGTTCGAGGCCACCGACCGGGCGTGGAACGCCGAGATGCTGCCGACGGACGAGCACCTGGCCCCCGGCGGCCGGGTGATGGAGGTGCTGAGCGAGCACCTGTGCCAGGGCTGGCTGGAGGGCTACCTGCTGACCGGCAGGCACGGGCTGTTCAACTGCTACGAGGCGTTCATCCACATCGTGGACGCCATGTTCAACCAGCACGCGAAATGGCTGGAGTCATCGCGGAAGATCCCCTGGCGGCGGCCCATCGCCTCGCTCAACTACCTGCTGTCCTCGCACGTGTGGCGCCAGGACCACAACGGCTTCAGCCACCAGGACCCCGGCTTCCTCGACGTGGTGATCAACAAGAAGGCGTCCGTGGTGCGGGTCTACCTGCCGCCGGACGCCAACACGCTGCTGTCGGTCGCCGACCACTGCCTGCGCTCGCGCGACTACGTCAACGTGATCGTGGCGGGCAAGCAGCCGGTGCTGGACCTGTTCACGATGGAGGAGGCCGTCGCGCACAACACGCGCGGCCTGGGCATCCTGCCGTGGGCCTCCACCGACGAGGGCGCCGAGCCGGACGTGGTGCTGGCCTGCGCGGGCGACGTGCCCACCCAGGAGACGCTCGCCGCCGCCGCGATCCTGCGCGAGCACCTGCCCGAGCTGAAGGTACGCGTCGTCAACGTGGTCGACCTCATGCGCCTCCAGCCGCCCACGGAGCACCCGCACGGCATGTCGGACGCCGAGTTCGACGCCCTCTTCACCGCCGACAGGCCGGTCGTGTTCGACTTCCACGGCTACCCGTCGCTGATCCACCAGCTCACCTACCGCCGCCACGGCCACGCCAACATCCACGTGCGCGGCTACAAGGAGGAGGGCACCACGACGACGCCGTTCGACATGGCCATGATGAACGACATCGACCGTTTCCACCTGGTCATGGACGTCATCGACCGGGTGCCCGGGCTCGGCACCACGGCGGCGCACCTGCGCCAGCGCATGAGCGACGAGCGGCTGCGGGCCCGCGCCCACACGCGCGAGACCGGCGAGGACACCCCCGAGATCAGGTCGTGGACGTGGCCGGGCGCATCCTCGTACTGAACACGGGCTCGTCGTCCATCAAGTACGAGCTCGTCGACGTCCGCACCCGCGAGCGCCCGGCCAGGGGGCTGGTGGAGCGCATCGGCGAGGAGCGCGGGCGGCTGACGCACCACGCCGGGGACCGGCCTCCTTACGTGTCGGAGGAGCCGTTCCCCGGGCACGAGGCGGGGCTGGCCGCGGTCATGAAGGCGTTCGAGGCGGCGGGGCCCGAGCTGGACCCGGTCGCGGTCGGACACCGCGTCGTGCACGGCGGTACCCGGTTCACCGAGGCGGTGCTCGTCGACGACGGCGTCATCGGGGCGATCGAGGAGCTGGCGCCGCTCGCACCCCTGCACAATCCGGTCAACCTCGCCGGGATCCGGGTGGCGCGCGGCGCCTTTCCAGGGGTGCCGCAGGTGGCGGTGTTCGACACCGCGTTCCAGCTGGCGTTGCCGCCCGAGGCGTACACGTACGCGGTGCCGCGCGACTGGCGCGAGCGGCTCGGCGTGCGGCGCTTCGGCTTCCACGGCACCTCCTGCGCGTACGTCTCCCGCCGCGCCGCCGCCTTCCTCGGCCGCGATCCGGCCACCCTCGACCTCATCGTGCTGCACCTGGGCAACGGGGCCAGCGCGACCGCGATCTCCGGCGGGCGCAGCGTCGACACCTCCATGGGCCTGACGCCCCTGGAGGGACTGGTCATGGGCACCCGCTCGGGCGACGTCGACCCCGCGCTCGCCGGCTACCTGGCACGCGTGAACGGGATGGACGCGCGGCAGGTGGAGAGCGGGCTCGACCGCCACGGCGGCCTGCTGGCGCTGGCCGGGACGGGCGACATGCGCGAGGTGCGCGCCCGCGACGACGCCGAGGCCCGGCTGGCCCTGGCGGTCTACACGCGGCGCATCCGCAAGTACGTCGGCGCCTACTACGCGCTGCTCGGGCGGCTGGACGCGATCGTGTTCACCGGCGGGGTCGGGGAGCACGACGCGGCCACCCGCGCCGAGTCCCTGGCCGGGCTCGACCGGCTCGGCGTCACCGTGGACCCCGCGCTCAACCAGGACGGGTCGGCGCGGGAGCGGGCGGTCTCGCCGCCGGGCGCGGAGGTGGCCGTGCTCGTCATCCCGACGGACGAGGAATGGGAGATCGCCCGCCAGACCCTCGCGCTGATCACGCCGGGATCATGACGGGCGGCGCGCGACGGCCGGCACCCAGAAGTCCACCGTCGTGCCCGCGCCGGGCGCGCCGCGGATGCTCCACCAGCCGCCGGCCGTCTCGGCCCGCTCGCGCATCTCGATCAGCCCGAAGTGGCCGTCCTGGCCGTCCTGGCGGGTGATCCCGACCCCGTCGTCACGCACGCGGACGTGGACGCCCCCGTCGAGCCAGGCCAGCTCCACGGCGACGGCGGCGGCTCCGGCGTGCTTGCGGACGTTCGTGAGGGCCTCCTGGCAGATGCGGAAGACGGTGATCGCGGCCTCCGCGGGCGGCTCGCCGTCCAGGCGGTTCATCAACTCGTACGCCACCCCCGCCATCTCCCGCTCCAGGTACGAGGCGAGCCCCTCCGCCAGCCCCTCACCGGGCAGGCGTAACCGGAAGGCCAGGTCGCGCAGGCGCCCCACGGCGGCCTCGACGGCGTCGCCGAGCGCGCGCACGTCGGCCGCGTGCTTCTCGGGCAGGCCCTCCTCCATCGCCCGCAGCCGCATCCCGACGGCGACCATGGACTGGATGGTGTCGTCGTGCACGTCGGAGGCGATGCGGCGGCGCTCCCGCTCCTGGGCCTGGACCAGGTGGCCGAGCAGGAGGCCGCGCTCGTCCAGCGCCCTGGCCATGCTGCGCCGCTCGGTCAGGTCACGCGTCACCTTGCCGAACCCGCGCAGCTCGCCGCGCCCGTCGCGCAGGGCGGTGATGACCACGCTGGCCCAGAACCTGGTGCCGTCCCTGCGGACCCGCCACCCCTCCTCCTCCCAGCGGCCGTCGGCGGCGGCCACCTCCAGCCCCGTGAACGGCTTGCCGGCCGCGACGTCCTCGGGCGGGTAGAAGACGGAGAAGTGGGTGCCGATGATCTCCTCGGCCGTGTAGCCCTTGATGCGCTGGGCCCCGGCGTTCCAGCTCACGATCCTGCCGCGGGGATCGAGCATGAAGATGGCGTAATCGCGGATGCTCTGGACGAGCAGCTCCATATCCGCTTGTGGAGGATTATCCACGGCCATACCGCAGCTTTTCACGACGTGGCCCGATGACCCAAACCCTCCCGGCAGGTTCAGGAGTCGTAAGCGCGGGCCTGGAGGGGGGCGAGGCGGGGCGCCAGTTCGCACCACACCACCTTTCCGCCCTTCTCCCCGTCGACGGGCGTGGTCCCCCAGCCGGTGGACAGGAGCCGGACGACGTGCAGGCCCCAGCCGTTCGACGGACCGGGTTCGCGGGGCTCGGGCAGCCGCTCCCCGGCGTCGCCCACCTCGACCCGCACCTGCGCCGCGCTGCCCCGCATCCTCAGGGACGGCGGGCCGTCGCCGTGCACGAGCGCGTTGGTCACCAGCTCGGACACCACGAGGAGGACGTCCTCGTGGTAGCCCTGGTAGCCGCACTCCGCCAGGGCTCGGCGGACGATCCGGCGCGCCGCCGTGATGCTGTCCATCTCCTTCGGCAGGGGCGTGTCCACCTGGTACTGCCAGGCCTTCTCGCTGACCACCCCTCTACTTTCGGGTAGCCATTATCCGATCACGAGACGCATCCGTGCCAGGCCGCCTGGTACACCTGTGGGACGCGAGATGGTGCACATGCGTCAGTCGAGCAGCCCTTCCCTGCGGGCCAGCGCGACCGCCTCCAGCTTGGTCCGGGCGCCCAGCTTCTCCAGCACGTGCTGGACATGGTTGCGCGCCGTGTTGCGGGCCACGCCGAGCCGTTCGCCGATCTCACGCGCGCCCATGCCGTCGGCCAGGAGCAGCAGCGTCTCCCGCTCGCGAGCCGTCAGCGCGGACCCCAGGAGCCCCGCGCGCCCGGTCAGCCGGTCGAGCACCCCCGGCAGCAGCCCGGGCGCGAACACCACCCCGCCGGCCGCCACCTCCCGCACCGCCGATTCCAGCTCCCCCAGCCGGGACGACTTCACCACCAGCCCGGCGCCCCCGGCCGCCACCGCGCGGGCCGCCACGGAGACGGTCGCCTCGCCGGTCAGCACCAGCACCCGCGCCTTGGGCGCCGCCGCCGCCAGCCGCCCGATGGCCGCGATCCCGTCGCCGTCGGGCAGGCGCCGGTCGAGCACGACGACGTCCGGCTGGCACCTGCCGGTCTCGGCCACCGCCCCGGCGACGCTGCCGGTCTGGGCCACCACCTCGATGTCGGGCACCCGCGCCAGCGCCAGCCCGATGGCCTCGGCGACCATGGCGTGATCCTCCACGAGAACCACCCGGATCGAAGGGGGAGTCGCCATGTCTGCCGCTGCCTCTGTCCGCGGTTTCCGCGCCCGCGCGGGGCGCACGCCGGCCCGGCGCCATGAGCAGTGTCCCACGGCCCGCGTGCCCGTGGCCAACGGCGCCGTACGCTCACGGCTTCCAGGGCAGACGGCGGTGCTTGAAGGTCGGATACTTGGTCTCCCAGTACCGCCAGCCCTCGACCCTGGCGGGGATGTTGGCGAATCCGCTGGCGACCCTGACGTCGCGGCACGTGCCCATCACCTGCCAGGCCGACCAGCCGATGCGGTAGCCGAAGACGCGGTACCACAGATGGCCGTACATCCCCTTGGTGATCTCCCGGCTGTATTCGTGGCCGGTGAAGACCATGTGACGCTCTTCGAGGTGCGGAAGCCCCATCCTGCGCATCTCGTGCACCACTTCGCGGGTGGTGATCGGTTCCACGAGGGTGAGCGGTTCATTCGTGGAGACGGCTCTCCGCCTCTCGTTCTCGGTCTCCAGGAACGCGCGGACCTCGTGCTCCCGGGTGACCGACGCCGTGACCGTGCCGCCGGGGCCGTCGACGAAGTTGGTGCGGGGCAGGAAGAAGTTCCGCGGAGAGAGCGAGTGCACCTTGAAGAAGAGGTGCGGGCTGCATCGGTCACCGTGGATGAGGGGGAAGTGGCGGTGGCGGAGTCGGCGGCGGCGGTCGACGGTGTTCGCGGTGTTCGCGGTGTCGGCGGTGTCCGCGGCGGCGGTGGTGTCCGCGGTGTCAGCGGTGTCCGCGGTGCGGTCGGTGTCGTCGTCGTCCGCTCTCGCCGCCGGCACCAGGGCGGCGACCAGGACCATCGAAAGAGAACCGCTCACTGCCCATCTCATCGCGTGACGCGCCTTGGGCCAAGCGGAATTGACTGGGGCAATTGTCCGTGAATTGGGAGTGGACATGTACCGTACCTTTCGGAATGCGTCAGGCCGGGATCCGGCCTCTGCCGCCCGCCGGACGGGCCGACAAGATCGGTACGATGGTTACAGTTGCGGCGAGGCGCTCTTCAACGCCACGCCGCAGGCGAATATCCCATGCTGGGAAAGCGCCGGTGAAAAAGTGTCAATAGCGGGTCGTCCCTTTCACAAACGAACATCGCGGCGTTCCGGCGTCGCCGAGCCTGTGTCCGGAGAGTCGGATATGGGCCGGATGACCTGCTACGACGCCGATCGCGGAGCCGCCCGGACCGGCCAAAAGGGTAATTCCCCGTGGAAATCTGAGAATTTCTCCCGACCTTCCAGGAGAATGTCGGCTGTGTCCTGCGCGTCGTCAGTGCTGCGTCTTGTGCGGGCCGTCGTGTTCGCGACGGTCTGCGGCGCGGTGTCGGCGGGCGGGCACGCGCTGGCGGGCGGCGGTCTGGTGCCGTTCGAGGTCTACCTGGCCGGGGTGCTGGCCGCGCTCGGGCTGGCGTACCTGATCGACGGGCGCGAGCGCGGCGCCGTGGCGGTGCTGGTGGCGACCGTGGGCACCCAGATGCTGCTGCACCAGCTCTTCGAGCGGCTCACGCCCGCGGCCGAGGCCGGTCCGGCGCACGGGCATCCCGCGCCCGGCATGGCGCTGGTCCATCTGACGATGGCGGGACTGACGGCCTGGTGGCTGCACCGGGGCGAGCGCGCGCTGTGGCTCATGATCCGCCTGTACGGCGCGCCGCGGCTGATCGTCCCGCTGCCCGCCGCCGCCGTCCCGGCCGGGACCGCGCGGCCCTCGTGGCGGCCGGTCACCCCCTACCTGACCGCGTACGCGGGAAGGACCGTTTCCGGCGCGATCCTCAGGCGAGGCCCACCCCAGGGGCCGAGGCACTTCGGCTGACGCACGAGTCCTTGGCGCGCCCGGCGGGGCGCGTACCCTTGCCTGTGTCCGGACGGCGCCACGCGCGCGTCCGGGAGATCGTTCTGGAGACCCATCATGGCGTTCCTGCCACGACACATCATCGGGGCGGCACTCGCGTGCGCCCTCGTCCTGATATTCCCCGCGTCCCCGGCGTTCGCGCACGACGCGCTCAAGAGCAGCTCGCCTGCCAAGAACTCCCAGGTCGGCTCGGTCGACGAGATCGAGCTCGAATACAGCGCGAGCGTGAAGTTCCCGTTCGTCGTGCTGCACGACGCGGCGGGCAAGGAGGTCCCGCTCGGCAAGCCGGTGCTCGAGGGGCCGAAGGTGCTCACCGACGTCCCGCAGCCGCTCCCCCCGGGCCCGTACGTCATCGCGTGGCGGGTGGTTTCGTCCGACGGGCATCCCATTGAGGGCGAAATCCCCTTCAGCGTGAAAGGATCACCTTCTTCATCGGCTTCGCCCTCGTCCATCGGCGGGGGGCCGACGGCGAGCACGCCGCCCCGGGCGGTCGGGTCCGCCGCGGCGGCCGGCGAGCGGCCCGCGGCCTCCGCGGGGGTTCCCGGCTGGATCTGGGGCGGGCTGGTGGTGCTTGTCGTGCTGGGCGCGTTCGTTCTGATCCGGACCGCGCGCCGCGGCCCAGATCGGGAGGAAGTGGATGCGGATTGAGGAAGCCAGACAGATCGCTCGGCAGTGGGTGCTGGAGGAAGGCGCCGCGCTACCGGGCTTCGACGGGGCCTTCCTGACCGGGTCGGCCCTGTGGGCCGACCCGGCCGCCGAGCTGGCCGCGACCTCGGACGTGGACGTCATCGTGATCGCGGACCAGCCCGTCCGCCTGGGCAAGTTCGCCTACCGAGGGGTCCTGCTGGAGGTCTCCTCCGTCTCCGAGCTGGGCTCCACGCACGAGGTGCTGAGCGACTACCACCTGGCCGGCAGCTTCCACCTCCCCTGCGTGCTGGCCGACCCGTCCGGGCGGCTGACCGAGATCCAGCGGGTGGTCTCGCGCGACTTCGCCGAGCGGCCGTGGATCCTGGCCCGGTGCACCAACGCCATGGACCGGGTGCGCGGGTTCATCAACGGCATCGACGAGCGGGCTCCCCTGCCCGACCAGGTCAACTCGTGGCTGTTCGGCACCGGGGTGACCACCCACGTGCTGCTGGTGGCGGCGCTGCGCAACCCCACGATCCGGCGCCGCTACGTGGACGTGGGCGAGCTGCTCGCCGAGCACGGGCGGCTGGACTTCCACGAGAGCCTGCTCGAACTCCTGGGCGCCGCGCACCTGAGCGCGGCGCGGGTCGAGCGGCACCTGGCCGTGCTGGAGAAGGTGTTCGACGCCACGGCGGCCGTCCGCGTCCCCTCCTACCCGTTCGACTCGGACATCACCCCGGCCGCGCGGCCCATCGCCATCGACGGCACCCGCGAGCTCATCGGGCGCGGCCTGCACCGGGAGGCGGTCTTCTGGCTGGTGGCCACCTACGCGCGCTGCCTGGCCAAGCGGGCCCTGGCGGGTGAGCAGGCGGGTGAACAGGCGGACGAGCACGGATACGAGGACGGCTTCCGCGACCTGCTGGCCGACCTGGGGGCGGAGACGCGCCGGGACCGGCGCCGCAAGGGAGACCTGGTCCTGGCGGCGCTGCCCGGCGTGTGGCAGACGGCGATGGCCCTGTGTTAGGGCCTCAGGCCACGTAGGGGGTGGTCCGGCGGGCGTCCCGCAGCACCCCGCTCCACCAGCCGAGCTGGTCGAGCAGCGCCTTGGCGGCGACGTCGGGCCCCTCCGGGTCCAGCAGCTCGCCGTCGGGGCCGAACCGGCTCCAGTGCTGGTCGAAGCTGATCGTGTTGCGGATCGTCACGGCGTGCACCTCGGCGAAGACCGGCCGCAGGTGCTCGGCCGCCCGCACCCCGCCGCCGTACCCGCCGTAGGAGACGAGCGCGACCGGCTTGGCCATCCACGCCGTGAAGTGCCAGTCGATGGCGCTCTTGAGCGAGGCCGGGAAACTGTGGTTGTACTCCGGCGTCACCACGGCGAACGCGTCCGCCGCCGCCAGCCGCGCGGCCAGCCGCCTGAGGTCCTCCGGGCGGGACTCCACGTCGGCCAGCTCCTCGGGGGTGGCGGGCATCACCGCGGGCAGCGGCGTCTGCGCCAGGTCGATCACGTCGAGGTCGAACAGCCCGTGCGTGCGCGCCCGCTCCGTGAGCCACTCCGTGATCCTGGGGCCGAACCGCCCTTCGCGAACGCTGCCGGTGATCACTGCCAATGTCATGTTCTCCATGCGTCCCAGGCTCGTGGACACCGGGCGGGCTAGGGAGACCGCGCTGAGACTGGCCCTCGCGGGGCCACGCTACGGGCCGGTCGCCGGGCCTACACTCGTGGCCCGTGGATGACAACGAACTGGGGGCGTTCCTGCGCTCCCGCAGGGAGGCCGTCAAGCCCGAGGACGTCGGGCTGCCCGGCGGCCCGCGGCGGCGCACGCCGGGGCTGCGCAGGTCCGAGCTGGCCACCCTGGCGGGGGTGAGCGTCGAATACCTGACCAGGCTGGAGCAGGGCCGCGACCGCAACCCGTCCACGCAGGTGCTCATCACGCTGGCCGACGCGCTGCGGCTGACCCACGAGGAGCGTGTCCACGTGCGTCAGCTGGCCAAGGTGGCCAGCGGCGACGTGCGGCTGTGCCCGGCCGCGGCCGAGGCCCCGGCCCGCACGGTGCGCCCGACGGTGCGGGCGGTGCTCGACCGGCTGGAGCCCGCGCCCGCCGTGCTGCTCAACCGGGTGGGCGAGGTGCTCGCCCGCACGACGGGGTTCGAGCGGCTGTACGGCCCGGTCGGGCTGCTCGACGGCGATCCACCCAACATGGTCAGGTACGTCTTCGCCGACGCACGGGCCAGGACCGCCTACCCCGACTGGGACCGCGTGGCCGACGAGCACGCGGCCGCGCTCAAGCTGGCGGCGACCAAGGCCGACCCGTTCGCGCAGGAGCTGGTCGCGGAGCTGTCCTTCGCGGCGGGCGAGGCGTTCAGCGGGCGGCCGGCCCGGCCCGCCCCGCCGCTGCCGGCCCCGGTGGAGCGGCTGGCGCATCCGCTGGCCGGGGAGCTGCGGCTCAAGCGCGAGCAGCTCGAGCTCTCCTACGACGACCAGCGGGTGGTCGTCTACCTGCCGGCCGACGCCGCCACCTCGGCCGCGCTCGACCGCCTGACCGGCCGCCTTCCGGGCGCCCTGCGCGCCGTCAGCGGCTGACCGCCCCTACGCGCGGCGCAGCGACCTGGTCAGGCCCGCGGCGATCGTGGTGGCCAGCACCCAGCCGGCGGCGATCAGCCCGTACGCGAGCCACTGCGTCCCGCCGAGCGGGTTGAACGCCTTCTCCTGCCCGAAGTCGACGATCGGCAGCAGCAGGTCCAGCGTGTAGACGAGCGCGTGGAACGGCGGCGCCTCCCCCGGCTTCAGCGGCGGCGGCTCGGCCAGGCCGAACACGATCGTGCCCACGGCCAGGAGCGCCAGCAGCCAGGCGGCCGCGCGTAAGGGGCGGAAGCCGTACCCGACGGTGACGTCCTGCAGGTGGCCCCAGAGCCCGGCGTACCACGGGAGGGTGGCGCGCCGCCGCCGCTGGCCGGCCAGGAGCGTGTCGCGGGCGTCGGCGTCGCTCCCCAGCCGCCGGTACATCGCGGCGAGCTGCTCGTACGCGTTCGGCAGGTAGCCCTCGGGATCCCTGCGCAGCCAGCCGAGCCGGCCGGCGGCGGGCAGCATGGGGTCGAGCACCTCGTACGCGAGCCCGTCCATGCGCATCGCGTCCGGCCAGACGCCGGGGTCGTCGCGCAGGACGCCGATGCGCGCGTGGCGCAGCTCCACCGTGCCCCGGACAGGCGCGGCGGTGCGCAGGGCCAGCTCGCGCGCCTCCACCCGCCAGCATTTGAGCGCCACCTCGCCGGGGGCCTCCAGCGTGGCGTCGTCGAAGCACAGGCGGCTGCCGACCTGCGCGTTGGTCAGGCGGACCCGGCCCTGGGCCGAGAAGCCGCTGCACAGGTTGAGCACCTTGCCGACCGTGATGCCGTTGGCGGTCAGGACCGAGCCGCCTGGGTTGGCCAGCCTGGCGCCCTCGAAGTGGGCGGGGCCGGTGACGGAGGCGTCGAGCAGGCTGATCTCGCCCTCCACGGTCATCCCGTCGCGGGCGTGCAGGGCGCCGTCCACCGTGAGGCCGTCGCCGGCCAGGGCCACGCCGCCCGGGTTGCGCAGGGTGGCGCCGTCGAGGTTGAGCGAGCGGGCGACGGCGGCGCTCCCCAGGCGTACCTGGCCCTCGGTCTCGACCAGCGACAGGAACAGGCCGCCCTCGGCGTTGAGCCCGCCGCCGCGCACGGCGATGCCGCCGGGGTTGCGCACGCGCGAGCCGCGCAGCGTGAGCGGCCCTCCGACGCGGGCGGAGCGCACGCAGATCTCCCCGTCGACGGTCATCCTCCGGGCGAGCAGGCCCACCTGGGCGGTCAGATTGGACGCCTCGAGGGCCATGCCGCCGGGCGCGTGCAGGCGGGCGTCGTCGAGGTTCACGGCGGCGCCGATCCGCGCGGCCGTGAGGAAGATCTCGCCGTGGCTGCTGAAGCCGTCCTGGGCCCGCAGGTTGCCCCCGACGTCGAGGTGCTCGCCGTTGACGACGACCCCGCCCGGGTTGTCCAGGTGGGCGCGGTTGAGGTTGAGGTTGCCGCTGACGCGCGCGCCGGACAGGCGCAGCTCGCCGGTGACGTGGCAGCCGGCCAGGCGCAGGTTGCCGTCCACCTGGATGTTCGAGGCGATCAGGCCGGGCAGCGTGGAGCCGCTCAGGCTGAGGAACCGGGTGCGCGCCTGGTACAGGTCGGGCGCCTCGTCGAACACGCACTGCTCAAGGGTGATCGGGAAGCCGATCTCGGCGAAGGCCAGGTGGAGCAGGCCGGTGATCCGGGCGCCGATGAGGCGCAGCGCGGGCTTGGGCCCGTCGTGCTCGCCGAGGAGCAGCTCGGCCAGAGCCTGCGCGCGAACGGCCGGGTCGAGGTCGCCCGAGCGCAGGTCGACTTCCCTGCCGTGGGGCACGGCTTCGGCCACGGCCCGCTCGGCCGGGAGGAGATCGGTGATTTTCACACGGCCATACTGCGTTGCCCGCCCGGTATCCGCAGCCGATCTCCGCGGCCGCCTACTCGCGTACGTCGAGCCCCAGCGCGCCGGCCACGACCGTCGCCTGGAACGGGTCGATGATCGCGTTCTTGAGCGTGACGGTGAGCGGGTCGAGCGTGCTCAGGTCGCTGCCGCGCAGGTCGCACCGCGTCAGGTCGGCGCCGCGCAGCGACGCGCCCGACAGGTCGGCCCGCCGCAGCTCGGCGCCCTCCAGCCGGACGCCCGACAGGTCGGCCTCCCGCAGCCGGGTGCCGCGGAAGACGCTGCCCCGCAGGTCGGCGCCGGCGAGGCCGACGTACGACCAGTCACCGCCCTCGACCTTGAGCAGCCCGTACGTGCACCCGTCGAACACGCTGCCGGTCAGCTTGCACCCGTCGAACGTCGCGTCGAAGAACGAGCACCGCGTGAACGTGCAGTTGACGAAGCGGGCGTCGTCGTGGACCGACACGTTGAAGCGCACGTTGCTGAAGTGGCACTCCTCGAAGGAGGAGCCGTGATCGACCAGCTCGGTCATGTCCACGTCCTGGAACAGCACCCGGCGATGGCTCTCGCCGGAGATCTCCAGGCTGTCCCAGTCGGTGGACCAGATCGTCTTCTCGGTGGGCTGGGTCATGCGAACAAACTAGCGGATCAGGACCGCTTGGCGATGGAGGTGATGAGAGGTTGCACGAGCTTGGCCGCCAGGGGCCCGAAGGCCGCCAGGATGAGGACGTACGCCGCCGCCAGCGCGCCCAGGTCGGGGTGGGCGCCCGCGCCCACCGCCAGGCCCGCGATGACGATGTTGAACTCGCCGCGCGGGATGAGCGCGATGCCCGCCCGCGCCTGACCCGCCTTGCCGATGCCCGCCCGCCTGGCCGCGTACGCGCCGGTCAGCAGCTTGGTGATCATGCTGACCACCGCGAGCAGCGCGGCCAGCCCCGCCACGGGAAGGATCTTCGCCGGATCGGTCTGGAGGCCGAAGAAGACGAAGAACACCGCCGCGAACAGGTCGCGCAGCGGCGCCAGCAGCGCCTGCGCGTCCTCGGCGAGCTCGCCGGACAGCGCGATGCCGACCAGGAACGCGCCGACCGCCGCCGACACGTTCAGCTGCTGGGCGAGCCCGGCCACGAGCAGGGCGAGCCCGACCACCTTGAGCAGCAGCACCTCGTTGTTGGGGCTGGCCACGAACGCCTCGATGAAGCGCCCGAACTTGAGCGCCACCACCAGCACCGCGCTCACGGTCAGCAGCGCGACGCCCACCGCGACCGCCCCGCTGGCCAGGCTCAGCCCGGCCAGGATGGTCGTCAGGATCGGCAGGTAGACGGCCATCGTCAGGTCTTCGAAGACCAGCAGCGACAGCACCGTCGGCGTCTCCCGGTTACCGATCCATCCCAGATCGGACAGCACCTTGGCGGTGATGCCGGAGGAGGTGGCGTACGTGACGCCCGCCATGGCCACGGCCGCGACCGGGCCCCAGCCCAGCAGTAATGCGCAGATCGCGCCGGGGGCGGCGTTCAGCACCAGGTCGACGATGCCCGCGCGGACGTTGCCGGTCAGGCTGGTGACCAGCTCGTCGGCGTTGTACTCCAGGCCGAGCGTCAGCAGCAGCAGGACGACGCCCAGCTCCGCGCCGACGGAGACGAAGTCGTCGCTGGTCGCCAGCGGCAGCACCCCGCCGGTCCCGAACGCCAGGCCGGCGATCAGGTAGAGCGGGATGGGCGAGATGCCCACGCGCAGCGCGAGGGCGCCCAGGATTCCCAGGGCGAGGACAATGGCACCGAACTCGAGAAAGAGGACCGCGGTGTGGTGCACCCGCGGCCCTACCCGTCCGCCAGGATGCCGGCCACCTCGGCGGTGGTGTCCTCGCTGCCCACGACGACCACGACGTCGCCCGCGGCGAACACGAAGTCGGGGCCGGGGCTGGCGAAGACCCGCCCGCTGCGCACGACGGCCACGATGGAGGCGCTGGTACGGGTCCGCACCCGGGCGTCACCCATGGGGCGCCCGGCGTAGGGGGAGCCGTCAGGGACGGGCAGCTGCACGCTGACCAGGCCCTCGACCTGCTCGTGCAGCTGGTTGAGCCGCTGCACGATGCGGGGGGCGCCGAGGAGCTCGGCCAGGGCGTCGGCCTCCTCGTCGTTGAGCTTGACCACGTGGCAGACGGCGTCGGGATCGTCCGCGTCGTAGATCACCAGGTCCCGGCGACCGGTGCGATGGGACACGACGCCGACCCGCTGTCCTTTGCGGGTGGTGAAGTCGTGTCGTAGCCCGATTCCCGGCAGCGCTGTCTGTTCGACCTCCACCTATCCCCACCCGCTCAGATCCGCCTATTTGCGACTAAACCCTACCAACACCTGCTTATGGCCTCTGCTCCGCAGAGGCGGGCCCGGTCGCCCTCGATGCCTCGCGTAGCGGGCGTCCGACCTCGTGCAGGTGCCGCAGGGCCTGGCTCCATGACGCGAACAGGCCGCATTCGAGGTAGTCGACGCCGAGCCGCTCGCAGTACTCGCGGACGATGGGCTGCGCCTTGCGCAGGTTCGCGGTCGGCATGCTGGGGAACAGGTGGTGCTCGATCTGGTAGTTCAGGCCGCCGAGCGCGGTGTTGACCAGGCGCCCGCCGCGTACGTTCCGGGAGGTCAGGACCTGGCGGCGGAGGAAGTCCAGCTCGTCCTCGGCGGTCAGGACCGGCATGCCCTTGTGGTTGGGCGCGAACGTGCAGCCGAGGTAGACGCCGTAGCAGGCCTGGTGCACGATCACGAACACCAGCGCCGTGCCGAAGGGCAGCACCAGGAAGACCGCCCCCAGGTAGGCGAGCACGTGCGCGCTCAGCAGCAGCCCTTCGAGCCCTCTGTTCTTGAGCGAGGGACGGCGCAGCGCGCGGAAGCTCGACACCTTCAGGTTCACGCCTTCGAGGGTGAGCAGCGGGAAGAACAGGAACGCCTGCCAGCGCCCGATGAACCGGGGTATCCCGCGCGCCTCCTCGGCCTGCTTCTGCGACCAGATCAGGCTGTCGGGCGCGACGTCGGGGTCGTGCTCCTCATGGTTGGGGTTGGCGTGGTGGCGCGTGTGCTTGTCCATCCACCAGCCGTAGCTGAGCCCGACGGCCAGGTTGCCCACCAGCAGCCCGGCGATCCTGCTGATGCGCCGCGACCGGGAGATCTGCCCGTGCGCCAGGTCGTGGGCCAGGAGCGTCACCTGCGCGAAGGCCACGGCCAGCAGCACCGCGACCGGGATTTGCCACCAGGAGTCCCCGACCATGGCGAACAGCGCCCAGCTCCCCGCGAAAAGCCCGGACACCATGCCGATCCTGGCCGCGTAATAGCCTGGCCGCTTGTCCAGCAGCCCCGCCTCGGCGATGCGGCGTGACAGTCTCGCGAAGTCGCTGCCGCGCCGAACGGCGGCGGTCCCCACAGTCCCCACGTTTCTCTCCGATGCTGACGAGTCGTATGTGATCACTCATCAGCATCGCGAGAGACGGGGGTCCGGCGGACCCCCGCTGTCACCCGTTCTCTTGGTAGTGCCCGCCCTACCATGGGGGCGCCCGGTGGGCGCCCCCGCCGCCTGGGGACAGGGCCGGTCCATCGCACTCAGCGTGGCACTGGACGACCTCACCTCTGGTGGGGAATGGCGGGCGGCGGGGACACCGGCTCAGATCGGCTGCAGGGCCGCGGCGTCGCCGTAGATGTGCAGGTCCGGGCGGAAGGCCGCGAGGTAGGCGGACCGGTCGTGGAAGGTCGCGGCCAGGGCGTCCCCGTAGTCGATCAGCTGCCTGTGGGCGTCCCTGCGGGGCTCGTAGCGGGCGGACAGCAGCCGATCGAGCAGGTCCGCGTCGCCGCCGGCCGCGCAGATCACGTCGGCCAGGAGCTCGGCGTCGTGCAGCGTGTAGCTCATGCCCATCCCGGTCATGGGGTGGCAGGCGAACGCGGCCGAGCCCAGCAGCGCCGCGTTGCCCCTGTGGTACTCCGCCACCCGCATCGAGGAGACCTTGATCCGCTGCCAGGTCGCGGGCTGGAGGACGTTGAAGGCGTCCGAGCTGTCGGTGACGAACTTCTTCAGCGCGTCGAGCAGCGCGGGGATGCCGTCCTGGAAGATCTCCTTGTCGTCCTCGGGGGGCAGGCCGACGAACACCCTGGCCTGGTCCCTGTTGATCGGGTAGAGGTAGGCGAACCAGCCTTCCGAGCTGAAGTACAGCCGGTTGAGCTGGGCGACGCTGGCGGTCAGCGGGACGGTGGCCACCCGCATCAGCAGCCGCTCGTACGGCAGCGTGCGCTGCTCGATGTCGAGCGCCTGCCGTACGGCCGACCTGGTGCCGTCGGCGCCGATCACGACGCCGGCCCGCAGCCTGCGCCCGTTCGAGAGCGTCAGCTCCTCCACGCGGCCGTCGCCGATCGCGATGTCGTCGATGCTGGCGTCGAACCAGAACTCGACGCCCTCCATGACGCAGCTCGTGTAGATGAGCTCGACCAGCTCCCGGTAGGGGCGGACGAGGAAGCCTCCCTCCGGGAAGCGGCACTCCTGGATGGGGTCGCCGTCGTGGTAGTAGCGGATGGTGTCGCGCCTGAGGCCATGGCGTCCGACCAAGTCGGCCAGCCCGTGCCGGGCCAGCACCCGGAGCCCGGGGGGCTTGAGGAAGTCCGCGCCCGCGCTGGGGACCGATGGTCCCTGTTCGATGACGACGACGCGCTGTCCGCGGCGACGCAGCAGCAAGGCGAGGAAGCAGCCGCCGAGCCCGGCGCCGACGATCGCTACGTCGCACGATGTGGTTGCCATGACGAGAGCCCTTTCGAATGGTTGAACTAGTTCGGGTTCCCGCGGGAACCGGCGAGCGGGCCTGGCTCGGCCGCCCGCGGCCGCGGGATGTGGTCCGTGGGGGGTGTGCGGGTCTCGGCAGGCAGCAACGCGTCGGCCTCCGCCGCCACGGTGGCGAGAGTCATGCGCAGTTCCAGCAGCATCCGGCGCGGCACTTTGATCATGACGTCGCCCGGGTCGGTCCGCAGCCGGGTGATCTTGGTGAGGGCCAGCGCGCCGATCAGCACGGAGATGGCCACGCACATCGCGAGCGCGCCGGCCAGCCCCGCGAAGGGGCCGGTCATGAACGGGTGGTCGATGACGACCGACACGACGGCGACGCCGACGGCCCCGCCGACCATGCGCGCCATGGTGGCCGCGCCGACGGCCGAGGCGTACTGGTGGGGGCGGGCGGCCAGGGTGGTGGCGACGGAGGTGCCCGGCGCGAGCGCGCCGACGCCGATGCCGACCACGACGCTGGCGATCAGGCCCCACACGGTGGGCCCGGCCTGTGTCAGCACGAGCACGCAGGCGCCGCCGCACAGCAGCGAGCCCGCGTAGATCAGCCCGTACGCGCCGACCCGCTTGACGATCCGCCCGGCCAGGAAGCTCGTCACGACGACCGCCACCGACGTGGGTGTCAGCCACATGGCCACCTCGAGCATGGGGTAGCCCAGGTGGAGCAGGTACAGCGGCTGCACGGTCAGCAGCCCGTACGACAGGGCGCCGAAGCCCCAGGTCGCGAGCCAGCCCCAGACGAATCTGGGACGCCGCCACAGGGCCAGGTCGATCGCGGGCAGGCGGTGGTGCTTGGCCTGCGCGAACGCGCCGCCCAGCAGGGCCAGCGCGGCCAGCGCCAGCCACACCACGTCCATGCCCCAGGCCATCGCCTTGGAGATGGCCAGCACGATGACCGCGATGCCCGCGGCGAGCAGCCACGCGCCGAGGACGTCCGGCAGGCCCCTGGCGCCGGCGCGCTTACCCGGCGGAAGCGCGGCGCAGGCGATCAGGAGCGCGACGCCGATGACGACGTCAGGGACGAACAGGGCCCGCCAGCCGACGGAGACGACCAGCCAGCCGCCGCCCGCCTGCATGAGCAGGCAGCCCAGCCCGGAGGCGGAGCTCCAGAGAGCGATCGCGCCGCGCCGCTGCGACTCCGGCAGCTCTCCGAGCAGCAGCCCGAGGCTGGCCGGGATCATCGCCGCGGCACCGGCGCCCTGGACGGCCCGTGCCGCCAGGACGTACGACCAGGAGTCCACCAGGACGGTGGCGACACCGCCCAGGACGAACACCACGAGCCCGACGGCCAGGACCCGTCGGCGGCCGAACAGGTCCGCCCAGCGGCCCGCGGTGGCCAGCAGCGCCGCGATCGGGATGAACGCCGCGCTGGTCAGCCAGACCAGGTCGCCCAGCGGCATGCCGGCCCCGGCGGGTGTGTACCGCAGGACTCCGACTGCCAGGGTGGTGGCCGTGGTGTCGGCCATCACCGTCAACATGACACCCGCACCGACCAGCCGCAGCATCACGGCGTGACGACGGTCGATGGTGCTCGTCCCCCGCGCTGGTGACGAACGCACGTGGTCACCTCCAAGCTATGAGTGGTCTCCGCCGACCGGCACACTCCGGATGTGCGACCGGCGGAGGTGGGTCGTTCGGTTATGCGCCGTAGCGGCCGGGCGAGAGCAAGCCGTCCGGGTCGAGGGCGGTCTTGAGCCGGTGCAGCATGCCCAGGCTGGCGGTGCTGGTCTCCGACCACACGTCGGCGGCGGCGTGGTCGATGTCGGAGCGGTAGATGGCGCACCCGTGGCTGCGCAGCAGGCAGTTGCCGTCGTTGCGGAGCTGGTGGGCGCGGTAGGGGGCGTCCGGCGCGCCTCGTTCGAAGAAGATCTGGATGACGCCGTTGGCCATGTGCCGGCTGACGAGGTTCCACTCGACCATGAGCGCGGTGGTGTGCGCGTCCACGGCCGTCTGGAGGGCGGCCAGGATGTGTTCGGTCCTGCGGGCGTGCGTCGGCATCAGCGGCATCAACGCCAGGAAGCCGGTCTGGCCCTCGTCGATCTGGTCGCAGGAGGTGACGCGGAGGGCGTTGCGCACGCCCAGGCAGGTGGGGATGCCCTGGGACATGAGCGCCCTCGGGTAGAGCGGGTCGTCGGGGCCCACCTCGGCCGCGTCGACCACGCGCAGCGACTCGGCGCCCTCGACCTCGATGAGCGCCTTGCGCAGCAGCTCCTCGGCCAGTTCGACGGCGGCGTCGCTGCCGAGCAGCGGCCCCATGACGGTGAACAGGTCGGGGTCGACGCCCCTGGGCAGGAACCAGTCGCCGTGGCTCGGAACGAGCGCCAGCTCGCGCACGCGCAACATCCCGTCGGCGGGGTTGCCGCGGCGCAGGAATCCGGCCATCGCGTCGAGCGCGACGCCGACCTGGGAGCGCGGCATGCGGCCGTAGACGAGGCCGACGGTCTGCGGGCGCGGTACGAGGGCGACGGCCATGGCGGTGACGATGCCCAGGTTGTGCTGGACGAAGGCGGGCGTCAGGTCGGGCCCGGCGACCCGGCCGTGGTAGCGCCCCGCCGGGTCCAGCCCGCCGGTGGTGACCACGCTGCCGTCTGCCAGCACGGCCTCCAGCCCGGCCACGTCGTGCACCCGGGAGCGGAAGGTGCCGTCGCCGCGGTCCAGGGCGTTGCCGACGACGGAGGTGTCGGCGCAGGAGTTGGTGACGTTCAGCATCCAGGGGGTGTCGCGCAGCGCCTCGGCGAGCTGTGCCTGGGTCACCCCGGGTTCGATGACCGCGAAGCCGGCTTCCAGGTCGAGGCCGCGGATGCGGTTCATGCCGCTCAGGTCGACGACCAGGTTGTCGTCGGTGACCGGCACGGCCGAGCCCATGCCCCAGTTCTTGCCGGTGCTGATCGGGTAGAGGCGGCGGCCGGTCCTCATGGACTGCCGTACGAGCGCGCGTACCTCGTCGAGGCTGCGCGGAGCGTCGATGCCCGCCACGGAACGCGGTTGGTGACCCCCGACGTCGTGCGACTTCAGCTCCAGTCGCTCTAGGTCCTGCATGACTCTCCTCTTTCGGCTCACGCGGTGTGCTGGAGCAGGTCGTCGATGGAGCCGATGGCCTGGTTGGACATCTCCCTGATGCCGAGCAGCCGCTGCTCGACGTACTCGTCGGGCTCGGTGGTGGTGTCGGGGAGGTCGAGGGTTCCGAGCGGCGCCGACTGCACGGGGACCTCGTGCAGGCCGTAGGGGTGCCGGCGGGGCCGGATGTCGGTGTCCCGGGTGTCGCGGATGGTTCTGGCGGGCAGGTGCGGGGGGGTTCGCATGACGGGAGCTCTCCTACCGGACTCGATGGGGTTTTTCCGGGCGACCGCTCGCCGTTGAGCGGATCTGGGTCAGCGTGCGCCCTCCCTGTGGTCGAGGTGGTCGACCACCGGAGTGACGGCCGCGGGGGTCGCCCGCGGCACGCCGTGGTTGATGACGCTCGCGGCGATGCGGCGCTCCGCCAGCCCCATGTGGGGACGGCCGGCGGTGCCACCGGTGCTCGGCCGGGCGCCGGCCGAGCCTCGGATCATGGAGCTGGCGTGCACCCATCGGCGCGACTCCAGCAGCACGTCGCGCTGGGCGCGCGACAGGTCTGAGTGGCGGGCGTACTGCTCGCAGACGGCCCGCGCCAGCACCCGCGCCATGACGAGGTGCTCCGCGCAGGCGGCCGAGACCTTCGCCTCCAATCCGATGACCTGGGCGAGGAGCAACTGCAGGTGGGACAGCCCCGAGCTGCGCTCGAACCCGTCGAGCTCGGCCAGCCGCTCGGGCCAGCGCAGCCGCCGTTCGACCGAGGCGTTCACGGCGGCGACGATCTCCGTGGCGGGCTCGTCCGGGCGCCGCCCTTCGAGCTGTACGGCCCGCTGCGCGGTCGACTCGAAGTCGGTCAGCCGGCGCAGCCCGCTCTGGAGCAGGCGTACGCGGTTGTGCAGGCAGGCGGCGCTCCAGCCGAGGACCAGCAGCCGGTCGGCGTCGGCCTCGCAGTGCCAGCCGACCAGCGCGACCTCGCGCGCCATGCGGTGGTAGAGCACCCAGGACTCCGGCGCGGGGACCGGCACCGGGGTGTCGATCCACACCTGCAGGCCGCCCGGGGGTACTTCGTCGACGCCGACGTCCACGCCGGCGGGCGCCACTCTGGCGCAGATTCGCTGAACCACCCGTTGCTGGGCGGCTGTCTCCGGCGCCAGAGGCACCGGGCCTGGCAGCACTCGCTCTGGGGCCACTCTCGCCCTCGGCTCGATGCTCATCTGGGGCCACCTCCCGACCCACGACCTACGTAAATTGACACTTAATAGTGCCGTCCCGATCGTCGTCAGAGAGGGGTTTCCTGTCAACTGGTACTTAACAAAACCAGTATGGGTCCCCCGCCGCCCGATCGGCGGCAGCCGTGAACCCGCGACTTCCCGCAGGTGAATCCGGTGTTACGGAGCGTGGATCATCTAGAGTCCGAACGGTTCGGTCAGTTCGGGAGAGATGCGGGGAGCGAGCCGGTGTGGGTGCCAAGATCCGTGGTCGTGGCCTTGTCGGTGGCCGCGGGACTGCCCGCGCCGCCTGACGCGACGCAGGCGGCGGCCGGTTACTGCCAGCTACCGGATCACTCCCAGCCGTCCATCCCGGGCGAGGCTTACCTGATCGATACTGCTTCCTCACCTGACTGGATTCATCCCAATCCGCCGCCCGTCGACCGTGAGCCGACGGAGTCCGAACGGCTCGACTTCGCGGGCTTCCCGAACGTCTCGGTCCTCGACGTCGTGGGCCCCGGCGGGGCTCCCCGGCAGAAGGTGATCAGCACCTTCACCACGAACGTGGACCAGATCGTCACCCTCACCAACTCGGTCGCGGTCTCCGACGACGGCGGGCTCGCGTTCGGCCCGGCGAACCTGACGCCGCTCCGCGAGGCCCCCATCCAGCTGCTCGACGGCCGCTACTTCGCCACCGAGTACTACCTGCAGGTCACCGGCCCGCACACCGGCACGCTGGGCGTGCTCACCACGTCGTCGCTGGAGGACGGGGAGAGCTGGGTGCGCTCGGAGGCGGCGCTGACCACGCCCGGCGAGCTGCTGCCCGGCGGGGCCACGCACGGGCTGCCGGTGCAGCTCGCCGACGGCACGATCCTGATCACGATGTACGCCCAGTACCGCGACACGGGGATGTACCAGGCCGAGCTGTACGCCAGCCGGGACGGCGGCCGGACGTTCGAGCGGCGCGGCGTGATCGGGCCGCCGTCGGACGGGCTGGTCTACAACGAGGCGAGCATCGCGCAGACGATGGACGGCAGCCTGCTGGCGGTGCTGCGCCGCGACGGCGGCCGGTTCTCCACGCTGCACCAGAGCCGCTCCACCGACGGCGGGCGCACCTGGTCGCCGGTCGGCGAGCTGCGCTTCGCGGGGCAGGACTGCGTGGTCCGCGGCGTGGCGCCCCGGCTGCTGCTGATGCCGGACGGCGTCCTCGTGCTCAGCGCCGGGCGCCCGGACAACTGGCTGGCCGTCTCCCCCGACGGGCTCGGCGAGGAGTGGCTGGAGCCGCGGGTGACGTACCACAACCGCGACGGCATCTGGCCGGTCCACGGCTCGTCCGGCTACACCGGGATCGCGGCGCTCGGCCCGCACCGGCTGATCCAGGTGTTCGACAACTGCAAGCTGCCCGGCGTGCGCCGCGACGGCCTGCTGGACGAGACCGCCTGCCCGGCGCACGGGCGCTTCGAGAACCACGGCTGGTACGCGATCAAGCGGCAGCTGTTCACGATCGATCCCCCTGGCCCCGGCCTGCTGGACCTGGCCGCGATGCGCCGGAGCGGCCGGTTGAGCGTCGAGACGACCATGCGCTGGACCGGCCGGCCCAGGAGCCGTCCCGGCGGGGCCTTCGACGGCAGCACCGGCTACTGGTCGAGCGCCGTCGCCCGGGGCCGCGGCCGGTACGTGCTGCACCTGGACCGCCCGTACGCGCTGACCCGGATCGGCCTCAGCCTGCGCCCGGGCCATCCGGCCGGGGCCCGCGTGTACGTCTCCGAGGACGGCCGCTCCTGGGGCGAGCCCGTCGTCACGATCACGGACCGGACGGACTACGCGATGCGATACCAGGAGATCGACCGCACGGGCCGGCACATCAAGATCGTCACCGAGCCGACCTCCGGCTGCGAGCCGGAGCTCGGCCGGACGTGCAGCATGCTCAACGAGATCGAGCTCTACTCGCCGTGAGGCGTCTCCGGTCCCGGGGTCGTCTCCGTGGGCGTGCCGATGGACGATTCGGTGGGCGACCCAGTGGGCGACCCAGTGGGCGACCCAGTGGGCGACTCTGTGGGTGTCTGCGTGGGCTGGCCGCCCCCGGACTGCCGCAAGGCGGTCAGGTGCGCCACCAGCGCCGGCTCGGCCGTCCTGGCCAGCGCCACCACCGTCGGCGAGGTCCCGTGGGAGATCTCGACCTTCGTGGCCGCCAGCGTCTGCTGGTGCGCGTTGATCATGGCGGCCGTGAAGTCCTGGTCGAACTCGTCGCGCGGCGAGTCCTGCAGCTCGGCCAGCATGGCGCGCTGGTCGGCGCTCGGGGACATGGGCAGCGGGATGTGGAGCCGCGTGGCCGCGTTGGTCACCTGCGTGTCCAGCTTGGTGTGGTCCACGACGAGCATCTTGCCGATCGCCTTGATCCGCGCCGTGCTCCCCTTGCCCACCCCGAGCTGCCCCGCCTGGACCTCGGCCAGGTTGGCCTCGTGGATGCCCCGCATCCAGGCCTTGTCCTGCTCGGACGGCTGGGTGTCGGTACGCGACACCAGACCCGCGGTGTCCGTCGGCACGTCGGCACAGCCCCCGAGAGCGGCGAGGGCCACGGCGGCCAGCAACAGTGTGCGCATGAGCATTTCCTATGACATTGTGATACGTCTCAAATACAGTGCGTAATCATCCCTTCCCCCAAAACCCGACATCCCACCCCCGGGCGCGCGGAGCCGGGCGCGAACGATAATGACGACGACCATGAGGCCGATGTGACCGGAGCCCTGATGACCCAGCCAGATCCCCGCACGCCCCACCAGCGCAAGCGGGACACCCTCGACCGGCTCGAGAACGACGTGGACGCCTGGGTGGCCACGGCGGACGAGGGCGGGGTGCCGTACCTGGTGCCGTTGTCGTTCCTGTGGGACGGCGCGACCCTGCTGATCTCCACCACCAGCGCCAGCCGGACCGCCCGCAACCTGCTGGCCTCCGGGCGGCTGCGCGTGGGCGTGGGGCTGGTGCGCGACGTCGTCCTCGTCGAGGGCACGGCCGAGGCCATCCCCGAAGCCGAGATCCCGGCCGAGGTCGGCGACGCGTTCGCGGCGAAGACGGGCTTCGACCCGCGCAAGGAGCCCGAGTCGTACCACTACTTCCGCATCACGCCGGTGCGCCTGCAGGCCTGGCGCGAGGCGAACGAGCTGCGCGGCCGCGACCTCATCCGCGACGGCGGGTGGACGGTCGCCTGAAGACCCACGACGGCGGGTGGACGGTCAGTCGAAGGTGACCACCAGGGTTGTGTGGCGCTTCGGGATGACCGCCCCCTCCCCTTCGTCGCCGGCGCGCCCGGGATAGGCGTGGATGCGCAGGTCGCCCGTCTCCGGGCGGCCCGCCTCGTTCCACGCCCGCACGTGCCCGGCCAGGTCGGCCGCCAGCGCGGCGCCGCCCGGCCCGTGGCCCTGGGCCGCCAGACCGGGGCCGGTGGGCCCCCGGCCGCGGGCCACGTGCGCGCCCCGCCCTCCGAGCAGCGCGATGGCGTCACCGTCCACGAGGCCGATGCTCATGCCGTACCCCTGCCCCAGCCTGCCGGTCAGGACGCAGCACCGGGAGTCGCGCAGGGCCAGCCACAGCGTGACACCCGGCCCGTACGCCACCTCCTCGCCCCCGTCGACGGCGACCTCGTCCGGCTCGGCGTCGAGCGCGGCCAGCACGTCGCCGATCTCGCGCCACTCGGGCAGGCCCAGCATGAGCTCGGGATCCTGGCGCAGCACCACGATCGCCTCGGGCCCGGCGAACGCCCCGCGCATCCGCATGAACCCGCACGGCGCCACCGACCGGCTGGCCCAATGGTCGCCGGCGCGTTCGAGGGCCACGGACACCTGCACGCCCCGCAGGTCGAGCGGCGCCACCAGCCGCCCGCCCGCGCCCAGCTGCTCCAGCCACGCCGGGGCCAGGTCCCACACGCCGACCGTGGCGATCACGCGGTCGTACGGGGCCCGCTCCGCGTACCCCTGGACGCCGTCCGCGCACACCACCTCCACCCGCTCCGCCCCGGCGGCGGACAGGTGGCGTCCGGCCCGCGCGACGATGTCCTCGTCGATGTCGACGCTCACCACGTGCCCGGCGGGCCCGGCGAGGCGGGCCAGCAGCGCCGCGTTGTAGCCGGTGCCCGCGCCGATCTCCAGCACCCGGTGCCCCGGCTCCACGCCGAGCTGGTCGAGCATCGTGGCCATGATCGCGGGCTGCGAGGACGAGCTGATCGGCCGGCCCGCGTCGTCACGTTTGGTGACGATGGGCTCGTCACGGTAGGCGTCCCCGGGGTCGATGCCGGGCACGAAGAGGTGGCGCGGCACCGCCAGCAGCGCGGCGGCCACGGGATCGCTGATGTCCTGGCGTTTCCGCAGGTGCGCCACCATGGCCTGCCTCTGCTCCGCGAAGTCCATGGCCCCCATTCTCCACAGGGAGCTCCAGGAAATCTGAGCAAAGAAACAGTCAAGAAGGGTTGAGCCGGTGAGTTGGGGGAAGGGCAGGCAACTCCTGAACGTCGACCGTGAGGAGGAGCCGTAGTGCTCACCCTGACTGCCAACGCTGCCCAGGCGATCCGCGATCTCACCGCGTCCGCGCCCGAGCCTGCCCAGAGCGGGATTCGCATCTCGTCTCAGGGAGAAGGCGCGAGTTCGCTCACCCTTACGCTGGCCACCTCTCCGGAGCCGGCGGACGAGGTCGTCGAGGCCGAGGGGGCGCGTGTCTACCTCGACCCCGTGGCCGCCACCGTATTGGAGGACAAGTCACTGGACGCCGGAGCCGACGACCAGGGAAGCGTGTCGTTCCTGGTCAAGGATCAGATGGCGTGACATGGGCGCCCGCCGTGCCGCACCGGCACGGCGGGCGCGCCCGTCAGCCGTCGCTGAGGAGCTTGTGGAGGTAGCGCAGCTGCTCCTCCGTCTGGAAGCCGCCGCCGCCCTCGTGGCCGTTCCAGGGCCACACGGAGATCTCCTTCGGGCCCTGCCAGTGGTTGTATCCGGCGAACACGGTCGAGGGCGGGCAGACGTCGTCCATCAGCGCCACCGAGTAGAGCGCGGGCACCTGGCCGCGGGCGGCGAAGTTGAGCCCGTCGAAGTACGACAGCGTGCGGAAGACCTGGTCGGCGGTGTCCCTGCGGGTGGAGAGGAAACGCACCAGCTCCTGGTACGGGTCTTTCCCGGTGATCTCGACCGCCCGCCGGAAGTGGGTCAGGAACGGCACGTCGATCAGCGCCGCCTTGACCGCCGGGTGCAGCGCGGCCGTGGCCTGCGCGATGCCGCCGCCCTGGCTGCCGCCCGAGACGACGACCCGGCTCGCGTCCACCGCCGGGTGCTCGAGGGCCGCGTCCACGGCCCTGACGGCGTCGGTGAAGACGCGCCGGTAGTAGTAGTCGTCCGGGTCGAGGATGCCCCGGGTCATCATGCCCGGCGCCTGCGGCGAGGCGCTGCCGTGCGGGTCCCCGGTCGCGCCGGGGCTGCCGGCGTTCGCGCCGCCGTGGCCGCGCGTCTCCATCACGAACACCGCGTACCCGGCCGACGGCCAGAACAGGTGGTCCTTGGCGAACCCGCGACCGCCGCTGTAGCCGATGTAGTGCATCACGCACGGCACCGGGCCCTCGACGCCGCGCGGCACCAGGAACCACCCGTTGATCCGGTGCCCGCCCCAGCCCGCGAAGGACACGTCGAACACGTCGACGGTGGCGAGGGGCAGGTCGTACGGGACGTACTCGGCGCTCAGGTCGAACTCCCTGGCCTCGGCCAGGGTGCGTGACCAGAACGCGTCGAAGTCCGCGGGCTCGTCGCGTTCGGGGAGGTAGCTGCGGAGTTGCTCAAGCGGCAGGTCGAACAGTGGCACGGAATCTCCAGCCTCGTAGAGGGACGCTGATATTTCACCTCATCCCGCCGGTAAGCGCTATCCCACTCCGCGTCCGGAATCCCATCCACCTGACCGAAACCCGTGGCGTGCACTAACGTCCCCTTGTGGCTTCTTTCGCCAGGCTGGCCGGACGGGCGGTGGCGGGCGCCGGGGTGCTGGCCCTGTCGCCGGTCCTCGGGCTGGCCACTTTGGCCGGGATGGCGATGGTGGGCGCGGAGGCGACCACGTTCACGGTGACGGGGCTGGCGGTCTTCGCGTCGGTGTTCTTCCTGGGGCTGCTGCTGTGCGTGCCCAGGCCGAGGGCCGTATGGGGGCGCTGGTTGCGGGCGCTGGCGATCCTCGGGGTGGAGGCGGCCGTCGTGTGGCCGGTCGGCGTCGCCACGCTGCGCCCGCCGCAGCCCTCCGCTCCCCCGGCGCCGGTGGCCGGGCAGCGCGAGTGGCGGCTGGCGACGGGCTCGGAGCTGGCGTACGTACGGCTCGCGCCGAAGCGGGTCACGCGCCCCGACCCCGTGGTGTTCCTGCACGGCGGGCCCGGCGTGGCCGACCTGGCGGCCTCCTCGGCCTTCTTCAGGAAGCTGACGGCGGACGGCTACCAGGTGTACGTCTACGACCAGCTCGGGGCCGGGCGCTCGGCCCGGCTGCGGGACCCGCGCGAGTACGGCCTGACGCGCGACGTGGAGGACCTGGAGGCCATCAGGCAGACCGTGGGCGCGGACCGGCTGAACCTCATCGCCCACGACTACGGCGCGCAGCTCGCCACCGCCTACCTGGCCGCGCACCCCGACCGGGTGGCGAAGGCCGTCCTGGCCTCCCCCATCGGGCTGCCGCCTGAGCGGAAGCCGGACGGCGAGGTCGAGCTGGCGGCGATGTTCGGGCCGGGCGGCTCGCCGGATCCGCGCCTGCTCGCCGTCTCCACGCTGCTGCAAGTGGACCCGCGGGCCGCGCACGCCTTCGCGGGTGACCGGGAGCTGGACGCCTACCTCGGCCTCGTCCGGCAGGGGGAGCCGCATCCGTGCCCGGCCGCCACCACGACCGGATCCGGGGGGTACGTCGGCCTGACCGGGCGGACGGCGCCTTCCTCGCTCCCGTTGAGCCTGTCCGAGGCGAAGTCCCCCGTGCTGATCGTCAAGAGCCGGTGTGACGAGGAGGGCTGGACGTCGGCCATGGCCTACCGGCGGGCGCTGCCGTCGGCCACGCTCGCCTACCTCGACGACCAGGCCTCCACGGACGCCTATGCGAGCGAGCCGTACCTCGGGGTCCTGCGGGCGTTCCTGTCCGGGCGCCCGGTGGAGGCGTACGAGGGCGAGCGCCCGCCGCCCGGCTACCGCGGCCCGAGCTGACCGCCGCGCCGGGCGCGGCGGTCAGCCGGGTGAGCAGGGCCGGGTCAGCAGGGCCGGGTCAGCAGGGCCGGGTCAGCAGGGCCGGGTCAGCAGGGCCGGGTCAGCGGGAGGCCGGGCGGCGCTCGGGGTCGCAGCCGCCCGCCTTGGTGCCCGCGACCTTCCACTCCGCCCCGGGGAACGGGCTCATGAAGTGGGTCAGCAGGTCCACCGCGTAGTCCGGCACCTGGCCCCCCGGATCCAGCAGCGACACCATCTGGGGCCCGTCGGCGCCACGCAGCGTGATGGAGCTGGACCCGTTCCCGGCCGCGAAGCCGGGCTTGGCGTCCACCGTCACGCACGCCAGGCTGATCCCCGCCGCCTTGATCTCCTGCTTGGCCCCGATCCGCCGCATCCGCTGGTCGTAGCGGCGCAGCGCGAGCGAGTCGGTGGGGGCCAGCCGCACCGAGTCGCGGAAGACGTCGCTGCCGACCTCCCTGCTCAGCCGCACGTCCAGGGAGACCTCGGGCCGCAGGTCCACCCCCTTGGCGGCCAGCTTGAGCTGCCCGTAGTCGCCCTCGAAGCCGGGCGCGACGTACCCGAGGGCCGGGGGCGCCTTCAGCCCGAACGGGACCTTGCCGGGCCGGATGCGCAGCCACGACACGCGCTGCGCGTCCAGCGACAGGTCCTTGACCGCGCTCGCCTGCAGCCCGAACTTCCCGCCGACGTTGTAGGTGAGGAAGCCCGTCGTGTACGGGACCTCCTTGCTCACGGAGATCTGCTGCGGCGCGACCGCGTCCATCCGCAGCCCCGCGTGCAGCGACAGGCGGCCCGTGGGGACGGGGCGGGAGACGAGGTCGAGCGACTGGTCGGGGTTCATGCGGATCGTGGTGTCGGCGGCCAGGTCCTTGACCGCGAACGACACGTCCCCGAGCCTGCCCTGCGGGTCCACGAGGCCGCCCTCCACGCCGAGGTAGCCGTCGAGGGTGCTGACGTTCGACTTGTAGGTGAGCGCCGGCACGCTCAGCCCGGCGGCCGAGGCGTCGGCGTCCACCCCGAACGAGGCCGGCACGTCCGCGAAGCGCAGCTCGCCGGTGCCCTTCCCGGCCAGGGTGACCTTGGCGTCCAGGCGCTTGACGGCCGCGGAGTTGTTGACGCGGATGCGGGTCTGGGCGCCGTACGTGCCCTGGACGGACACCGAGGCCGGCACGGGGTCGATCGACACGTGCCCGCGCAGGTCACCGGCCTCGGCCTGCACGTCGAGCGCGCCGAGCGTGGCGGCGGGCTCGATGCGGTACGCGGCCTGCACGGCGTTGCCCTGCGCCACGCCGAACGGCCCCAGCGACATGCTGGTGATCTGGGAGGGCAGCCCGGTCAGGGTGGCCCTGGCCTTGACGGGCACGGGTGACAGGACGCTGCTGGCGAGATAGACGCCGAGGCTCTTGCGCCGCGGGCTGAACCCCGAGAACGCGAACGTCTTACCCGTCATGTCCACGGTCACCTGGTCCGGCAGCCCGCTCACGTCCAGGTATCCCTGCAGGCCGAAGCAGCCCCGATCCGGCGTGCAGAACGGCCCCTGGGAGCAGCCCGCGGATCCGGCCGCGCAGCCGCCGTCCACCAGGGAGACGCCGCCGGGCACGGCGGGGGCGGCCCGCATGCGGTCGAGCGCCCCGGCCTTGCCGAGCCAGGCGCGGGCGCGCACGTCCAGGCGCGAGCCGGCGTAGGTGAGCTTGCCCCCGTCGGAGGTGACCGACAGGCGGCCGGGCACGGGCCCGAGCGTGCCGATCAGGCCGAAGCGGGCATCACCCTGCGTGACGTCGGCGTCCACGGCCAGCCTCTGCCGGGCCGAGCGGAAGTCCGCGCTGAACCCCTGCGCCGCCGGGGTGAACCCGACCTGCTTGAGCCCCTTCACCAGCACGCTGGCGTCCAGGTCGCCGGTCGCCTGGCTGTAGTGCGCCGACAGGTGCGGCCCGGTGGGAGCCTTTGCCCCGTCGTGGTTGGTGAACGCCACCTCCGCCGACCCGACCGGCCCGGACAGGCCGCGGAAGCGGTACGACGCCGGGTCCCACGAGGCGTCGAAGCGGGCCGGCACGCCGCTCACCTCGGCGGCGGCCCTGGCGTACCGGTCGCCGAGCTTGACCCTGGCCAGGGCCGAGACCTTGGCCACCGGCGCGTCCGCGGTCCAGGTGAGGGTCCGGGCACCCGTGTCGGCGACCAGCTCGACGCTCTTGCGCACGCCCTCGACGGTCGCCTCCAGGTCCTCCCCGGACGGCGAGGTCACGTGCGCTTTATTGGCATAAATCTTGATCTGGTCAATCTTGGCGGACGTGGCGACCTTGACGGTCGAGCGCTCGCCCAGCTCCCACGACGCCTTGACGTCGTCGCGCACGCCCAGGACGGTGCCGTCGACGGTGGGGCCCGTCTCGAGATTCGTGTAGGCGGCGCGGATGCTGCGGATCACGCCGCTGGCCTGGTATTCGGCCTTCCGGCTCGCGGGGTCGAGGGTGACGTCCACGGTGGCGGGCGTGTTGGAGATCTCCAGGCGGGCCACGTGGGTGCCGTCGATGCTGGCCGCGCCCACGAACGAGCGCCCGCTGGAGCCCACCTCCAGGTGGGCGTGCGGCACGGCCCCGTACGTGACGTCGAACCCGGACAGCCCCGACAGCAGCCCCGACACCCCCACCGCGTCACCCTTCTTGATCATGGTGACGTGGCCGCCGCGCGGGCTGGAGATGGCGCCCTCGTTGCGCTGGAGCACCACGGCGAACCGGCCGATGGGTGAGCTGGTCGTGTGCGTGACGCGGTGCTCGGCCAGGTCGTTGACCAGGCGCACCTTGGCCGGCAGGTCGCTCAGCTCGGTCCTCAGCACGGTCTTGTCCGCGGCCCGGTCGAAGAAGAGCAGAGAGGCCGCCCCGGCCCGGCCCTTGGCGGACTCGACGGTCAGGGTCTGCTTGCCGTCCGCGGCCGCGTACTTGGCGGTCATGGTCGGCGGCACCTTCCTGACCTGGGCGCTCAGCACCCTGGCCAGCTTGCCGTCACGATAGGTGAAGCTGTGCAGCCGGGCGCGGGCGATCGAGGACGGGCTGGTGAAGCGGACCTCGCCGTCCGACAGCCGCACCGCGGCGCGGGCGGGCATGCGGTCGAGCACGGCCTGGGTGAACTGGCGGCCGTTCACCGCCAGCGCCTCCAGCTTGGCGGGCGCGGAGGCGTGGACGTCCAGGGAGGGCGAGTCGAGCGCGGCGGTCACGCTGAGCTTCTCGGTGGCGGGCGTCTGGCGCAGGCTCACCACGCTGCGGCCGGTCAGCCCCGCGACCAGGGCCGCGGACTTCCCGGGATCGGTACGCTTCACGCTGGCCTTGACCTGCTTGCCCGTCAGGTCGACGCCGAACGTCCCCCAGTCGAAGGCCGACAGCGACCCGCCGTGCCGCAGGCCGTCGAACCCGACCGACACCTTGCCGTCGTACTCGGCCCAGACCAGCGCCTTGACCTGCCCCTGCGACAGCCGCTTGACCGCGAACCCCAGCCCGGCCGCCCCTTCCATGGGGTTGGCCGTGGGCACGAGGTCGGCGGCCAGGTCGGGCCTGCCGTCGCCGGTGACGTCGGCGACCGCCGGCGTGGCGACCGGCTGCGAGATCGAGCAGGAGACCGGCACGGCCTCGCTCTGGACGCAGAGCCGGTACGTCAGCCCCGGCACCACCTTGCCCAGCCCACCCAGCCCGTCGAAGGCCTTGAGGATCGGCGCCAGCGGCTTGATCAGCGTCAGCGGCTCGGCGTCCGCCGTGTCGGGCAGCACACTCCGGACGTCGGGCGCCTGCCTGCCGAAGCCCTGTTCCTCCTGGACGGAGGCGGCCTCGGAGGTGACCTCGTCGATGAGCCGCGGCCCGGCGGGCGTGGTCACCTCGGGCTCGTCGGGTCCCACCCGCCCGGTGCCCGCCGGCCTGACGGCGAGCGAGGGCCGGGTGGGAACGCTGACCGCGGCGGCCGGCGGCTCCTGCACGGCGGGCACGGGCTGGACCCTCACCTGGGCGTGGCCCGGCGTCTGGGCCTGGGCACTCGGTGGCAGGGCCACCAGGACTGTGGCGCTTGCGATGGACGTCGAAGCGAGCACGCGCAGAAGGGCGTGCGGCATGAAACGTTCTCCCCCGGACCGGTCTAATTCATCCCATCAGAAACATAGGTCACGATGCGACCACACCTCCTCACAGGTAGTCAAACCCGCCTGAACATGGGACCCCAATTTTCAGGATCACTGTCAAGCGGTTGAGTCTCCATCTAGGGGAGGCGGGAAGGTGGAGACATGGCGCTCTACTCCATCGGTGACCTGGCCCGGCGCACCGGGCTGACGGTCAAGACCATCCGGTTCTACTCCGATCGGGGGATCGTGCCGCCTACCGACCGCAGCCCCACCGGCTACCGCCTTTACGACCTCGACGCCGTCGCACGCCTGGAGCTCGTACGGACGCTGCGCGACCTGGGGGTGGACCTGCCCACGATCCGGCGGGTCGTGGCACGCGAGGTCTCGCTCCCCGAGGTCGCCGCGGCGCACGCCGAAGCGCTGGCCGTGCAGATCCGCACGCTCCGGCTGCGGCGCGCGGTGCTCACGGCGGTGGCCAGGCGCGGCTCCAGCCCCGAGGAAATGGATCTCATGCACAAACTGGCAAGACTCTCCGAGGACGAACGCCGCCGCCTCGTCGACGACTTCCTGGAGGCCGCCTTCGACGGCCTGGACACCGTTCCGGGGTTCGCCGGGATCATGCGCTCGATGACGCCCGAGCTGCCCGACGACCCCTCGCCCGAGCAGGTGGAGGCCTGGGTGGAGCTGGCCGAGCTCGCGCAGGACCCGGACTTCCGGGCCGCCGTCCGGCGCATCCTCGCCCGGCACGCGGCCGAACGAGGCGAGGCCGACGCGCCCCCGCGCCCCGACCCCGCCGCACTGGCCCGCGACCACGCCCGCCCGGCCCTCGCGGCGGGTCTCGCCCCCGAGGCCCCCGAGGCGGACTCCGTGGTGGCGGCGGTCGTGGCCGCGTACGCCCGCGACCTCGGCCTCCCCGACGGCCCCGTCCTCCGGCGGCGGCTGCTGGACCGGCTGGAGGAGGCGGACGACCCGCGCAGGGACCACTACCTCGAACTGCTGGCGGTGATCAACGGCTGGCCCGCACCGGAGCCACTGAGCCCCGCCCTCGGCTGGTTCACCGAGGCCCTGCGCGCCCGCCTGGGCTGACGTTCCCGGCGGGTCCAGTACGGTTTCGCCGTGATCTCTGAGCTCGGTCGAGTGTGTTGAGATGGGCGGTGGCGGCTAAGCGTCTGGGCTCGCGGGTCGTGGTGCTGCTGTGGGTCGGTCGGGGCCGGATTCGTGTGGTGTGGGCTGGCACGGCTCAACTCGAGGACGGCGGTCAGACGGCCTCGGCGGGCTCGACCACCGCGTCGGGTCCCGGGAAGACGAGTTGCTCGTGTCCGTCCTTGAATCGCACCAGGAACGGTGGCGTGCCGTTCTCGCCCCGGGTCTCGATGATCTCGCCTATCCGGTCTCCGTGGCCGACAACGTTGCCGTGGACGATCAGGTGGTCACCGACGTTCGCGTGCATGATGAGTTCCTCTCAGCTGGTCTTGGGCAACTTTGAGGTTCCTTCCCACATTGCACCCGAAGGGCCGCCCCGCAAAGGGCATGCCTTTCTCATGCCGCGTCTTAGAGAAATCTGCAAGCCCGCGCCCGACGCCTCGGCCATCCCGCGCCGCAGTAGCGTCGGTGCGGGAGGAGATCCGCGCGGCGTACCGTTCGGTGACGCTCGGGCGCATGACCACGGACGAGTTCTGGGCGGCGCTCGGCCTGACGGCGCGGGACGAGCACTACTGCCGGGAACACGAGCTCACGGCCGGCACCCGCGAGGCCCTGGACGAGCTGGCGGGCGACGGGTTCGAGCCGGCGCGCTACGAGGCGGTGCTCGGCGAGCTGGGCGCTAGGGCAGGAAGGCGTCCAGGGCGGCCAGGTCGTCGGGGGTGAGCTCGACGGCGGCCGCGTCCAGGTTCTCCTCCAGGTGGGCGAGCGACCCGGTGCCCGGCGTGGGCAGGATGACGGGCGAGTGGTGCAGCAGCCACCCCAGCGCCACCTGACCGGCACTCGCCCCGTGCCGCCGCGCCGTCTCCGGCAGGCCGTCGCGAACCAGCGAGCCGTTGCCCAGGGGGAACCACGGCAGGAACGCCAGCCCGCGCTCCTCGCACGCCCGCAGCACCGGCGCGGACTCGCGGTCCAGCAGGTTGAAGCGGTTCTGCACCGAGGCGATCTCCGTGATCCCCAGCGCCCGCTCCAGCTCCTCCACGGTGACCGTGTCGAGGCCGATGTGCCGGATCTTGCCCTCCTGCCGCAGCTCGGCGAGCGTCCCGAGCTGGTCGGCCAGCGGCACGTCCGGGTCGATCCGGTGGAGCTGGTAGAGGTCGACGGTGTCGGTCTTGAGCCGGCGCAGGCTCGCCTCGCACATGGCGCGCAGCCGCTCGGGCCGCCCGGAGACGTGCCAGACGTTGGGGCCCGTACGGACGACACCGCCCTTGGTCGCCACCACCAGATCGTCCGGGTACGGGTGCAGCGCCCGCGCCACCAGCTCTTCGGCCAGGTCGGGCCCGTAGTTGTCGGCCGTGTCGACGAGCGTCACCCCGCGTTCCACGGCACGGCGCAGGATGGCGACGGCCCCGTCCGGGTCGAGGCGCGGCCCCCAGTAGCCGGGCCCGGTGAGCATGCCGGTGCCGTACCCGAGCCGGTTGACCCGCAGCTCACCGGCGATGTCGAAAGTCTGGCTGGTCACTGTGCCCCTCTCAGTAGCTGTGGTCCGCCGTGACGTCGGCGGACGCCGACACCGCCCGCTCGGCCCCGCCGCCGCGCAGCGCGAGCACGATCATGGACAGCGTGTCGACGATGGTGAGGTGGGCCAGGCGGCTGGCGACCGCCTCCATCCCGAAGACGAGGTCCTGCCCGCCGCCGACGAGCACCCAGGTGCTCTCCTCAGCCAGCGGCGAGCTGGCGTAGCTGGTGATCGCCACGACCCGCGCCCCGGCGGCGCGGGCGCGGCGGGCGGTGTCGACGGTGGAGCGGGTGGCCCCGCTGTGGCTGATCGCCAGGCAGACCGACGGCTCCGGCAGCAGCTCGGCGGCCAGGTGCGCGGTGAGCGGGTCGGGCGGCAGGTCCACCGGCAGGCCGAGGGCCCGCAGCCGGTAGGCGGCGTCGACGGCGACCGCTCCCGACAGGCCGGTGGCGGCGAACAGCACCCGGGCGGCCCCGCTGAGCGCCTCGGCGGCGGCGTTCAGGTCGTCGCGCGACAGCGTGGCGCCCAGCCCGCCGAGCGCCTCCTGCGCCGCCCGTACGGTCGCGGCCAGCGGGTCGCGGTCGTCCTGGGGCTCAGGCACGCGCGGCGCCTCGCGGGCGGAGGCGATCTTCAGCTCCTGGTAGCCGCCGAACCCGAGCCGCCGGCACGCCCGTACGACGGTGGACGCCGACGTGCCGGCCAGCCGCGCCACGTCGCTCACGCTCAGGTGGACGAGCCCGGCGCCCTGGTCGAGCACCACCTGCGCGACCCGCGCCTCGGCGTCGTGCAGCCCGGAGAGCCTGGCCCGCACGGTAGCCGCGAGGGAATTGCGTTCCATGGCGGCAGGGTAGCAGAGAACGAAATTCCGTCTTGATACCGTGGTGGGCATGCGTCCCATGGAGCAGCGGACGATCCTCGTCACCGGCGCGACCGACGGGCTCGGCCGGGCGCTGGCCGCCGACCTGGCCGCACGCGGCGCGACCGTCCTCGTGCACGGCCGCGACGACCGGCGCGGCCACGACACGCTGGCGGAGATCCGGGCCGCCGTCCCCGCCGCGCGGCTGCACTGGTACCGCGCCGACCTGGCCTCGCTCGACGAGGTACGCGAGCTCGCGCAGGCCGTCTCGGCCGACCACAAGGACCTCGACACGCTGGTCAACAACGCGGGGATCGGCACGACCGTGCCGGGCGGCGGGGCGCGGCAGGAGAGCGCGGACGGCCACGAGCTGCGCTTCGCGGTCAACTACCTGGCCGGCTACCTGCTCACCCGGCTCCTGCTGCCGGTGCTGCGCGAGTCGGCCCCGTCCAGGATCGTCAACGTCAGCAGCCTCGGCCAGGCCCCGATCGACTTCGGCGACGTCATGCAGGCCGCCGGCTACAGCGGGGTGCGCGCGTACTGCCAGAGCAAGCTCGCGCAGGTGATGTTCACCGTGGACCTGGCCGAGGAGCTGGCAGGCACCGGGGTCACCGCCAACGCCCTGCACCCGGCCACGTACATGCCGACCAAAATGGTCGCCACGCCGGTCAGCGAGCTGCGGGAGGGCGTGGAGGCCACGTCGCGGCTGGTCACCGACCCCGAGCTGGACGAGGTGTCCGGGCGCTTCTTCGACGGCCTGCGGCCCTCGCAGGCGCTGGAGCAGGCGTACGACGCCGGGGCGCGGGCCCGGCTGCGCGAGCTGTCGGAAAACCTGTCGAAGGCGCGGCCACCGGCTCACTAGCGTTTGCCGGTGCACATCTATCTGGAGACCGGGCGGCTGATCCTGCGCCGCTTCACCGAGTCCGACGCCGGCCACCTCTTCACCCTCCACAACGACCCCGAGGTCATGGAGTTCCTCAACGGCGGCAAGCCCACGCCGCGCGAGGTGATCGTCGGGGAGACGCTGCCCGCGTTCATCGCAACCGGTTTCTTCGCGGCGATCGAGAAGCCGTCCGGGGCCTTCCTCGGGTGGTTCCACCTGCGCGCGCCCAAGGGCACGCCGGACGACGAGCCGGAGCTGGGCTACCGGCTGCACAAGTCGGCCTGGGGCAGGGGGTACGCGACCGAGGGCTCGCTCGCGCTGATCGACAAGGCGTTCCGGGAGCTGGGCGCGCGCCGGGTCTACGCCCAGACGATGGCGGTGAACGTGCGCTCGCGGCGGGTCATGGAGAAGTGCGGGCTGCGCTTCACCCGCACTTTCCACCTGGAGTGGGAGGACCCGCTGCCAGGAGCCGAGCACGGTGAGGTGGAGTACGAGCTGACGCGCGCCGAATGGGAGACGCGCTGACGCGCTGACCCCGACCTGGTGCACTGGTCGGACCAGTCGCTAGGGTGCCTCGTATGGGATATGACGCGCTGTTCCGCCTGGATGGGCGGCGGGCCGTGGTGATCGGGGCGGGGAGCGGGATCGGCCGGGAGGCGGCGCTGGCGCTGGCCGCCCACGGGGCTTCCGTGGTGTGCGCCGACCGCGACCTGGCCTCGGCCGAGGAGACCGCCGCCGCGTGCGGCGGCGACGCCCGGCTGCTCGACGTGCTGGACGCCGCCGAGGTGCAGAGGGCCGCCGGGGAGGAGCCCGCCGACGTGCTGGTGTTCACGGCCGCCACGAACGTCCGCAAGCGGCTGCTCGACTACTCCGGCGAGGAGTTCGACCGGGTGGTGGGGTTGAACCTGCGGGCCTCGTTCGACGTGGTGCGGGCCTTCGGGGCGGGCATGGTCGAGCGGGGGCGCGGGTCGATCATCGGGTTCGCCTCGATCCGCGCGTCCGTGACCGAGCCGGGGCAGAGCGTCTACTCGGCCACGAAGGCGGGCCTGGTGCAGCTGCTGCGGACGGCGGCGGCCGAGTTCGGGCCGCACGGGGTGCGGGTGAACGCCATCGCGCCCGGCGTGGTGGAGACGCCGCTGACCAGGCAGATCAAGGACAACCCCGACTGGTACGCCGCGTACGCGAACAAGAGCGCGCTCGGCCGGTGGGCGACGGCGCGGGAGATGGCCGGCGCGGTGGTCTACCTGGCCGGCGACGCGGCCAGCTTCGTGACCGGCTCGGTCCTGTACGTGGACGGCGGCTGGACCGCCGTGGACGGCCGCTTCGACCCGCCCAACTAGAAAGGCGCCGGCGACCGGGTCCCGCGACCCGGTCGCCATGACCACCCGCTAGGCGGGCCGGATGATCGCCATCCGGGTCACCGTCAGCTCCTCGATGGCGAAGCGGGGCCCCTCGCGCCCGATCCCGGAGTCCTTCACGCCGCCGTACGGCATGTTGTCCGCCCGGAACCCCGGCACCTCGTTGACCACCACTCCCCCGGCCTCGATCCGCTCGATGGCCGCGAACGCCGTGGCCAGCGACCGGGTGAACACCGAGGCGTGCAGGCCGTACCGCGACTCGTTGACGGCGGCGAAGGCGGCGTCGAGGCCGGGCACCGGGCGCACGCACACCACCGGCCCGAAGATCTCCTCGTCCCAGGCGGCGGCCCCGTCGCCGACGCCCGCGAGCACGGTCGGCGCGATGGCCCGGCCGTCGCGGTGCCCGCCCGTGACCGCTTCGCCCCCCGACTCCGCGATCCACTCCAGCACGCGGTCCGTGGCGGTCTCGTCGATGAGCGGGGCGACGCGGGTCTCCGCCAGGCGGGGGTCGCCGACCGTGACGTTCTTGACGCGGTCGGCCAGCAAGGACACGAACCGCTCCCGTACGGGCTCCTCGACCAGCACCCGCTGGACGGAGATGCACGCCTGGCCGGAGGCGTAGTAACCGCCGCGCACGACGGCGTCGGCGGCGGCCTCCAGGTCGGCGTCGGCCGCCACGACGAGCGCCGCGTTCGACCCCAGCTCCAGCAGGACCTTGGTGGGGGCGGCGTTGCGGGCGATGGCGTGCCCGGCGGCGGCCGAGCCGGTGAACGAGACCGCGCCGATCCGGCGGTCCTCCACCAGCGTCCTGCCGACCTCGACGTCCCCGGTGACGAGCTGCACGGCGGCCGGGGAGAGCGCGTCCGCCGACCGGATGAGGTGCACCAGCCAGAGCGTGGCCAGCGGGGTCGCGGGCGCGGGCTTGACGATCACGGGACAGCCCGCGGCCACGGCCGGGGCGATCTTGTGGGCGGCGAGGAGCAGCGGGTAGTTGAAGCCGGTGATCCCGACGACCACGCCGATCGGGCGGCGCGTCCAGAACCCGACCAGCCCCTCCCCCGAGGGCAGCAGGTCGAGCGGCACGGTCTCGCCGTGCAGCCTGGCGACCTCCTCGGCGGCCGTGGCCAGCGTGACGAGCGTCCTGGCGACCTCGACCTTGCAGTCGACCAGCGGTTTGCCGGTCTCGAGGACGAGCAGCCGCTCGAACTCCTCCCGGTTGGCCGCGAGCGCGTCGTGGGCCTTCATGAGGGCGGCGCGGCGGGCGTGCGACGGGAGCGCCGCCATGGCGGGCGCGACGGCCAGGGCCGCGTCCACGGCCCGCCGGGCGAGACCGGCGTCGCCCCTCGGGGCCGTGGCGACGAGGGAGCCGTCGTACGGGAAGGTGACGTCGTCGGTTTCCGCCGTCTCCACCCACCCGTCGCCGATGGGCAGGCCGGACGGCCATGCGATGTCGATGCTCATGCTCGCTTCCGTTGGGCGCTGGGGAACACGTCGAGGTAGGCGGGCGCGTCCTCGTGGCCGGTGGCGGCGAGGACGGCGTGCGCGATGGCGCGGCTGAACACGTCGGCCCCCGCCGCCAGGACCTCCTGCAGGGTGTCGTGGTCGGGCTCGGGGCCGGCGCAGGTGGCCAGGCCGAAGATCGTGTCGCCGTCGGTCATGGTGTGGGCCGGCCTGATCGCCCTGGCCAGGCCGTCGTGGGCGACCGCGGCGAGCTTGCCGCACTGGGCCTTGGTGAGGGTGAGGTCGGTGGCCACCACGCCGATGGTGGTGTTGAACGAGGGGGCGTTCTGCGGGCGCCAGGCGTCGATCTCCGCCTGGAGCGGGGGCTGGAGGTGGTCGAACTCGCCTGGCAGGCCGTACCTCGCGCCGGCGAGCGTGCCGTAGCGGGGGTCGAGGACCGAGCCTACGGGGTTGGCGACGACCAGGGCCGCCACGGTGGCGCCGCCGGGCAGGACGACGCTCGCCGTCCCCACCCCTCCGGCCAGCCCACCGGCCCTGGCCCCGGTCCCCGCCCCGACCGACCCATTCCCCACCCCGCCGTCGAGGGTGACGGTCCCTCGGACGGGGACGACGCCGTCCGGCGAGCCCGTCCCGCTCCTCCCCCAAGGGACTCCCGCCACGGACGGCGGGAGAGCGGCCGACCCACCGTCCGGGGTGGCGGCGTCGTGGGCGGCGGTGCCGAAGGTGGCGTCCGGTACGGCGCGGAACGTGCCACCGCGCCCCAGGTCGAAGATGACCGCCGCCGGCACGATGGGCACCACCCCGCCGGCCACCGGGTACCCGATGCCCGCGTCCGCCAGCCGCTCCACCACCCCGCAGGCCGCCGACAGCCCGTACGCGCTCCCGCCCGTCAGCACCACGGCGTGCACACGCGACACCAGGTTCCGCGGATCCAGCAGCTCGGTCTCGCGGGTGCCGGGAGCGGCGCCCCGCACGTCCACCCCCGCCACGGCCCCCGAAGGAGGGGCCAGGACGACGGTGGTGCCCGTGCGGTAGCCGCCGCCGACCCGCTGCGCGTGGCCGACCCGGAGCCCGGCCACGTCCATCAGCGAGTTGGAAGGCCCAGCGCGCATCAGAAGTCCCCGTTGAGGAAGCGCCGGGCCGCCTCGGCGAACACGCGGGTGCACTGGACGATCTCGGCCACCTCCACGAACTCGTCCGCCTGGTGCGCGATCCACTTCCCGCCGGGCCCGTACACCACGGACGGGATCCCGCCCCAGTGCGTCAGCACGGTCCCGTCCGTGGACCCGGGCACCCCGCCGTAGACCGGCTCCGCGCCGGTGACGGTGCGGTGGGCGGCGGCCAGCGCGGCCACCACCGGGTCCGACACGGGCACGTCCACCGGCGGCCGGTCCACCAGCACCGACACCTCGGCGGCGATCCCATCGTAGGAGGCGAGCGCGGCCACCCGGTCGGCGATCAGCTTGTGCTCGACCCCGGGGATCGTCCGCACGTCCACGAAGACCGAGGCGGCCGCCGGGATCACGTTCACCTGTTCCTCGGAGCCGGCCCGCAGCACGGTCGGCGTCACGTACACCTCGCCGAGATGCTCGTGCGCCGGGTGCCGTCCCTGCAGCTCCTCCTGCAGCGACCCCAGCCCCACCAGCAGCGAGCCCACGGCGGGGAGGGGGTTGCGGCCGTGCTGCGGCATGGCGCCGTGCGCCATCTTGCCGGCGAAGTCGACACGCAGCCGCAGCGCGCCCTTGGCCACCGCGCAGATCTCGCCCGCCTCGGGCTCGGCGACGATCGCGCCGTCCACGTCGGCGGTCAGCCCCTCGGAGACGAAGTGGTGCGCGCCGATCATGAGGCCTTCCTCGTCGGCCAGCGCGCACACCTTGATCCGCCCGGGGAACGGTCCAGCCAGCTGCAACGCGCGGGTGGCGTAGAGGGTCGCGGCCAGGCCGGACTTCATGTCGGCGCTGCCCCTCCCCCACAGCCTCCCGTCGCGGATCTCCCCGCCGAACGGGTCGACGGTCCAGGTGGACAGGTCGCCCTCGGTCACCACGTCCGTGTGGCCCTCGAACATCAGGGTGGGCCCGGCACCGCCGCCGCCCTCGACCACGGCCACCACGTTCGGCCGGTCCGGCTCCACCTCGTACACGGTGGGCTTCCAGCCCCACTCCCGCATCTTGGCGGCCACCAGCTCGGCGGCGGCCCGCTCACGCCGCCCGGGGTCGTTGGTGCTGGGGATCCGCACCAGCTCCTGGGTGAACCCCACCACTCCGTCGGCATCGACGTCGATCAAAACAATCCCTCCAGAGTCGGTACGGCCTGCAGCAACGTACGCGTGTAGGCGTGGGCGGGCGCGGCCCACACCTCGTCCACCGGCCCGCTCTCCACGATCTCCCCATGGCTCATGACCGCGACCGTCTCGCACACGTGCCGTACCACGGACAGGTCGTGCGAGACGAACACGAGCGTGAGCCCCAGCTCGTCCACGAGATCGGCCAGCAGGTTGAGTATCTGCCCGCGTACGGACACGTCCAGCGCGCTCACCGGCTCGTCGGCCACCAGCACCTTCGGACGGGGCGCGAGCGCGCGGGCGATGGCGATGCGCTGGCGCTGCCCGCCGGAGAACTGGTGCGGGTAGCGTTCGGCGGCCGAGGCGGGCAGCCCGACCCCCTCCAGCAGCTCGGTCACCCGGTCGCCGACCGGCAGGCCGAGCGCGACGAGCGGCTCGGCGACCAGGTCCCGGACGCGCATGCGGGGGTCGAGCGAGCTCATCGGGTCCTGGAAGACGATCTGCAGGTTCTCCCGCAGGAAGCGCAGCCGGCGTTCCGGCTTGCCGGCGATCTCCTGCCCGTCGAACCGGATGGACCCGCCGGTCGGCTGATCGAGCCCGCACAGCAGGCGCAGCAGCGTCGACTTGCCGGAGCCGGACTCGCCGACGATGCCGTACCGCTCGCCCCGGCCCACCGTGAGCGACACGTCCTTGAGCGCGTGCACGGCGGCGCCCGCCTTGGTGAGCGAGGTGCGGGGCCGGTGGTAGACGCGGCTGAGGTCGCGGGCCTCAATCAGCGGGGTGCCAGCATGCGTGGGCATGGCCGTCTCCTGTCAGCGCGGGTACGGTCTCGCACTCGGCGGTGGCGTGCGGGCAGCGGTTGCGGAAGACGCAGCCGCCGGGGAACTGCCCGGCCGGCGGCACGCTGCCCTTGATGGTGGGCAGCCGGGTGCCGCGCGGGGTGAGCCTGGAGGCGGCCAGCAGGCCCTCGGTGTAGCGGTGGCGGGGCCGGGTGAAGACCTCGCGGATGGGGCCGCTCTCGACGACGCGGCCCCCGTACATGACCAGGACCCGCTCGCACACCGACGCCACGACGGCGAGGTCGTGGGTGATGAACAGCAGCGCGGGCGCGACCTCGGCGATCAGCTCCAGCATCTGCTTCTGCACGGTGACGTCGAGCGCCGTGGTGGGCTCGTCGCAGATGAGCAGGCTCGGCTCGTTGGCCAGGGCGATGGCGAGCATGACGCGCTGGCGCTGGCCGCCGGAGAGCTGGTGCGGGTACGCGCGGGCGATCTGCGCCGGTTCGGGCAGGCGTACGCGTTCCAGCAGGTCGAGCGCCTTCTCCCGGGCCCGCGCGCGCGGCGCGCCGTGCAGGGTCATGACCTCGGCGACCTGGGCGCCGATGCGCATGAGCGGGTTGAGCGCGGTCATGGGCTCCTGGAAGACCATGGAGACGTCCTGGCCGCGCAGCCGCTTCAGCCGGCTCTCGGGCACGCCGACCAGGTCGTTCCCGCCCATCGTGGCCGTGCCCGAGGCGGTGACGCCCTCGGGGAGCAGGCCCATGAGCGACAGCGCGGTCAGCGACTTGCCGGACCCGGACTCGCCGATCAGCCCGACGCGCTCGCCGGGCGCGATGGCGAACGACACCTCGTGCACGAGCTCCAGCGAGTCGGCCCGTACGGTCAGCCCCTCAACCTTCAGCACGGACCCTCCTGAGCTTCGGATCGAGATAGTCGCGCAGGCCGTCCCCGAGGAGGTTGAAGCCGAGCACCGCGAGCGCGATCGCCAGGCCGGGCCAGAGCGCCAGGCGCGGGGTCGAGAACAGCAGTTCCTGCGACTCCTGCAGCATCCGCCCCCACGACGGGGTCGGCGGGCGGGTGCCGAAGCCGAGGAACGACAGCGCCGCCTCGGCCAGGATCGCGATCGCGAACGACACGGACGCCTGCACGATGAGCACGGAGCCGATGTTCGGCAGCACGTGGCGCATCGCGATGGCCGGGCGGCGGCGCCCGGCGGCCCTGGCGGCCAGGATGTAGTCGGTCACCATGACCTGGAGCGTGGCGGCGCGGGCCACCCGGGCGAACGCGGGCACGGTGGCCACGCCGATCGCGATCATCGCGGTGAGCGTGCCCGGCCCGTAGACCGCGCCGAGCATGACGGCCAGCAGCAGCGCCGGGAACGCGAACACCAGGTCGTTGACCCGCATGATCAGCTCGGAGAGCCAGCCGCGCGGCGTCATCCCGGCGATCATGCCGAGCGGCGTGCCGATGACGGCGGCGATGCCGACGGCCACGATGCCCACGTAGAGCGTGGTCCGGGCGCCGACCATGATCTGGCTGAAGGTGTCGCGGCCGAACTTGTCGGCCCCCAGCAGGTAGCCGCCGCCCGGCTGCCGCAGCTTGCGCGCCGCGTCCACGAGCGTCGGGTCGTGCGGCGTCCAGAAGAACGACACCGCCGCCGCCAGCACCACGAGCCCGACGAGCACGCCGCCGACCAGCAGCCCGGCGTTCATCCGGCCCCTCATCGCAGCCTCGGATCGAGCACGCGGTAGGCCACGTCCACCACGAAGTTGATCAGCAGGACGGCCGCCACCAGCACCATCACCACACCTTGGACGAGCAGCAGGTCACGCCCGGCGACGCCGTTGAGCAGCAGGTCGCCGAGCCCGGGGATGACGAAGACCCGCTCGACCACGACCGCGCCGATCAGCAGCGTGGCCAGTTGCAGGCCGAGCACGGTGACGACGGGGATCGAGGCGTTGCGCAGGCCGTGCCGCCACAGGGCTCCGGTGCTGCCCCGGCCCTTGGCGCGGGCCGTGCGCAGGTAGTCCTCGCGCATCACGTCGAGCACGGCGCTGCGCACGTACCGGGTCAGGACCGCGCCCTGTACGAGGCCGAGCGACAACCACGGCAGCAGCAGGCTGAGCAGCCACTGCGCGGGGTTCTCGGCGATCGGCACGTAGCCGCCGGACGGCAGCGCCTGGGCCTGCACCGCGAACACGAACACCAGCAGGATGCCCGCCAGGAACGCCGGGATCGCGATGCCGACCTGGCTGAGCGCGCTGATGGCCGCCCCGAGCGGGTTGCGGTGGTGCACGGCCGCGAACGTGCCGAGCGGCACCGCGATGACCAGCGCCACCAGCATCCCGCCGAGCACCAGCACGGCCGTGACGCCGAGCCGGTCGCTGATCTGCGGGCCGATGGGCGAGCTGGTCACGTACGAGGTGCCGAAGTCGCCGTGCAGGAGCCCGCCGAACCAGTCGAAGAACTGCACGACGGGCGGCCGGTCGGTGCCGAACTGCTTGCGCAGCGCCGCCACCGCGTCGGGCGTGGCGTTCACGCCGAGCGCGACCTCCGCCGGGTCGCCGGGCAGCAGCGCCATGAACGCGAACACCACCACGCCCGCCACGGCGGTGCTCGCGACGAGCACCGCCAGGCGTTTGATCAGGTAAAGCGTCACTGCTGCTTGGAGAGCGCGGTGAAGTCGAAGGACTCCGCGATGGCGTTCTTCGGCAGCCCGGTGACGCCCTTCTTCGCCACGATCAGGTTGGGGAAGAGGAAGAGCCAGTCGGCGGCCGCGTCGTCGGACAGCAGCTTGGCGGCCTTCTTCAGGTCGTCGGTCTGCTGCTGCTCGGTGCCCTCGTCGGCGGAGGCGAGGAGCTTGCCGAACTCGGGATTGTCGTAGCGGAAGTAGTACGACTTGTCGGCGAATATGCCCATGTCGCGGGGCTCGACGTGGTTGATGATGGACAGGTCGTAATCGCCCTGCTTGAACACCACGTCCAGCCAGCGGGCCGGGAACTCCAGGGGCTCGATGTCGGCGGTGATGCCGACCTGCGCGAGCTGCGACTTGACGACCTGCGCGCTGGCCACCGCGTACGGCAGGTTGGGGATGCGCATCTTGACGTTGAGCGTCTTGCCGCCGAGCAGTTCCTTGGCCTTGGCCGGGTCGTACGGGTAGTCGCCGGTGCGGTCCTCGTACCAGGGGTCGGTGGGCGGCACCATCGAGCCGATCAGCTGGCCGCGCCCGGCCCAGGCGGTCTCCAGCAGCGCCTTGTGGTCGATCGCGTAGCGGACGGCCTGCCTGGCCTTCTTGTCGTTGAACGGCGGGCGGCTGTTGTTCATCGACAGCACGACCTCGCCGTTCGTGGTGCCCTCGACCGTCTGGAAGCGGTTGGGGTCGGCGAACTGCTGCAGCGACTCGGGCGCCTGCACGGCGGAGATGACGTCGATGCCGCCGGTCAGCAGCGCGTTGTTCATCGCCGTGGCGTCCTTGAAGTACTTCAGCGTGATCGACGACAGCGGCGGCTTGGTGCCCCAGTAGGAGGCGTTCGCGTTGAGCTGGATGGAGTCGCCGCGCCGCCACGAGCCGAGCGTGTACGGGCCGGTGCCGACGGGCTTGTTGGCCAGGTCGGCGATCCCGGTGCGGCTGAACATGGCGCCGAGCCTGGTGGCCATCGAGTAGAGGAAGCCGTTGCTCGGCTTCTTGAGCGTGACGACGGCGGTGGAGTCGTCCTTCTTCTCCACCTTGTCGACGACGTCGAGCTGCGCCTTGATCTTGAGCTTCCAGTCCGTCTTGACCCGGTCGAGCGAGAACGCCACGTCGTCGGCCGTGAACGGCGCGCCGCTGCTGAACTTGACGTCCTTGCGCAGGCTGAACGTGTAGGTCTTGCGGTCGGGCGAGACGTCCCACTTCTCGGCGAGCAGCGGCACGATCTTGCCGTCCTGGTCGAGCTTGACCAGGCCCTCGTAGACGTTGACGAGCAGCGCCTGCGGAATGGCGGCGCCCTCCGTCGAGGTGAAGTCGAGGTTCGCGGGCTCGGCCACGAATCCCACGGAGAGGGTCTGGGCCTTGGGGGTGCCCGCACTGCCGCCGCCGCTGGAGGTGCCGCCGCAGGCGGCCGTGCCCAGCAGGAGACCGCCGGCGGCGATCCAGATTCCGATTCGCCTCATGTGTTACTGCCTCCTGGCTAGTGCACTGGTCGGACCAGTAGGCTACGCACATTGCCAGTCGGCGACGGCTCGGGTCAAGGGGGCTTTCATGGGTGGTCCGAGGTTCGAGCCGGTGCGTACCGTACGCGCCTATGAGCGGGTGGTGGAGCAGGTCGAGGAGGCCATCGAGAGCGGCTCCCTCTCGCCGGGCGAGCGGCTGCCGAGCGAGCGGGAGCTCATGGTGCAGTTCTCGGTCAGCCGGTCCACCGTGCGCGAGGCGCTGCGGGTGCTGCAGGCGCGCGGCCTGGTGCGGTCACGGCCCGGCGACCCCAACGGGGCGGAGGTGCTGCCGTTCTCGCCCGCCACGCTGCACAAGTCGATGACCACGCTGGCCAGGGTGGAGGAGCTGTCGCTGGCCGAGCTGGTGCAGTTCAGGATGGTGCTCGACTCGTCGGCGATCCTGCTGGCGGCCCGGCTGCGCACCGACGCGCAGTTCGCCGAGATGGAGTCGGCCGTCGCGCACATGCGGACCGCCGTGGAGACGGGGCAGGACACGTTCGGCGAGGCCGACGTGGCCTTCCACGACGTGGTGGCGCGGGCGAGCGGCAACAAGCTCATCCAGATCTGCACGGACGTGGTCCGCTCGATCGTGCTCAAGCTGATCTCGGAGAAGATCGCCGACGCGCCCGACCGGGAGGCGCTGATGCGGCAGAGCATCAGGCACCACGAGGAGGTGCTGGCCGCCATGCGCGCCGGCGACGGCCCGCTGGCCGCCCGGCTGTCGAAAAAGGCGATGTACGACTATTACGCCGGCTACATCCCCGCCCCCGAACGCCCCGCCCTCGGCGCCCTCCTCGACTGATCCCCCGCCGCCGCCCCGTCGTCCGGTTGCGCGATCTCGCGATCGCCACTGAACGGCCCGACATCCCGGTCGAGCGTCTCCAGGCTCGCAGCGTGTGGAAGGGTCGTTGCGCGAGACCTGAGCCGCCGGAAGTGCACCCTCTTCAGGTGGGCAAGCGCTTGTAGGCGTCCCCAGCGCTCGCTGTCGTGTCGGCCGCCGCGGCCACGAAAGCGTCCAAGGCCGCCCTGGCTTCCTCACCCTTGGTCTTCAAGTCATCCGCATCAATGGAAGAGGCGTGACCTCTTTGCCTTCCGGCCATCCGCCGGTTCCTCACCCCCGTCATCCCCAAGTAGCCGCGTGACCCACGTTGTCCGGCGCCGGCGGCCGTCCATCGTGGCGGCTGCCACCATACGTCGTCGCGGTACGCCTGCCCGGGCGCCCCATGACATGTCAACAGGCGCATGTTTTCACACCCGCCACAGCACTTCGATCAGCGCCGATAGAGCGTGTATCGGTTTGTGAGAGTTCGGCGATCCGGGCGAGCGATGGTACGTGCATCGAATCCATCAGAACGGGACGGACCATGACAACCAACGATGGCCGGCAGAGCACACAGGCGCAGGACATTCACCAGGACGTGCCGATCCGGCGGCGGTGGCACCTGGAGAAGGTCGGCCGGCCGCAATCCGGGGCGATCACCGAAGTGCTCGGCGCGATCAGAATGCTCAATTCCACGTTCGCCCCCATCCCCTCGCCGGTCGCCTTCGTCAAGGGCACCGACAACCACCTGTGGATGGTCGCACCGCACGGTCCCGGCGTGTGGGAGTGGACCCACGTGAAAGGCGCGGCCGACCAACCGGTGGGCGTCGTCGCCGTCGACGACGACAGCCGGGGCACCCGCCCCTATATCTTCGTCCTGCTTGACAGGCAACTGCAGCTGTACTGGTGGGATGGCACCAGGTGGGTCCCCACGGCTCTGGGCACGCCACCTGGCACGACCATCACAGAAGGCATCGGCGCGGTCTCCCTCGCACTGATCCCCGGCGCCAGCGCCCAGCCGTTCGTGGTCGTACGCGGCCAGGACACCAATCTGTGGGCCGGCTGGTGGAACGCCACTCAGCACCGCTGGCAGTGGGCCAACCTGCGCCACCCCGAGGGCGTCGGCCTCAGCGGGAAGATCGGCGTGGTGGCCGTCACCGACCGAGCGACCGGCCACGGGCTCCTGCACGTCTACATGAACGGTGGCGACGGAAACCTGTGGCTGTGTGTCTCCGACACGGGCGAGACCCAATGGATCAACCTCGCAAAGCCGCCGATTCCGAGCAGCGGCACCGCCGGCGTGACGGCCATCCAGAACGCCGATGACAAGGCTCCACAGGTCTGCGCCTTCATCACCGCCAACGGGCAGCCGCTGTACGCCCACGTCACCGACGCCGTCGGCCCACGCTGGCTCGATGCCGGCGCCCCGCCCGAGGAGCAGGTGAACCTCGGCCTGGGGACGGCCCTCGTTCAGCCGCGCGCCGGCGGGGACTTCTTCCCGGCCGCCCTGGTGGGCGACACCACCGCCGCCGTGTGGGCTGATCAGGCGAACACGGAAGGCCGCTGGTCCTGGTCCAGAGTCGGCGACCTCGTCCGCGACGTCTTCGATCCGCAGCTCGGCGTGGGCGTCATCATCGAGGACTCCCCCGAGATCACCTACACGCACGTCTTCCTGCTCAGCCGCGGCGGCGTCCTGTACGACGCCTGCTACGGCTAGAGACGCCATGACCATCGCCACCGGCGGCGCCGCCACGCCGGCGGCCCGCCCAGACCACCCTGCTACTAAGGCCTTGGGCTCCCTGAGGTCTCTGTGGCCTCACTACCCCCTGGACCTGCACCTTCTGCTTCACGGTCTCAGTCGCCGGTGCTGCCCGAGCCCCCTGGGTCGCAGCCGATACCGTCCGCGCCGGGCATGGGGTACTGACCGGCGTTGTCCATCGGACCGTGGTACGGCAGGTGGCGGCCCCGGGCCCGACGCCTGGGCACGGGAGCCTTGCGGAACAGCAGTGACCACGCCGAACGGACAGCGATCGCCGCAACCGTGAGCAGCATCAGGGCTGCTACCGCCATCGAGACAGTCATCGGCCCCCTCCTCACCCTCTATTGATCAGGTTAGCCAACCGCGAGGGCCGTGCCGGCGGGGGTTGGGGGCCACCGGCAAGAAGAAGGCTCCGCATCGCCCGCTTCGCCCGCTTCGCCGCCGCCCGCACCGAGCATGGCCGGCCGTGGCTGGACACGTTCACCGTCCGCACCCCCCGCGGCCTGCAATGAACGCCTTCAACCGCGTGGCGATCACGAGCCGATACCCCGTCGCCGACAACCCTGGAGGTTCCGCGGAAGCCGGCGGCCGCGCACGTGGCCGGCTATTCGGCTGCAGCCACCCGGATGATCATCTTGCCGGGGGCGCGCTGGGCGGCCGCGAACGCCGAGAGCACCTCGGCGAGCGTCCGCACGGCCCCGGCGATCGGGCGGAGCCGTCCGTCCCGGACCCGCCGTGCCAGGTCCGCCGGCCGGGCACGATCGGGCTCGACGACGAAGAAGATCGTCTGCCCGTCACGGGGCCGAACCGTGGGGGGCGAGACGAGCGTGCCACCGGCGCGCACCAGCGCGGCCGAGCGGTCCAGGATGTCACCGCCGATCACCACGTCGACCTGACCGGCATCTTCAAGGGGATCGGCCCGCAGGTCCAAGAAGGCATCCGCGCCGAGGTCGAGTGCTGTGTCCCTGTCGCCGGCCCTGCCGGTGCCGATCACTCGGGCTCCCGCCTCGCACACGAGCTGCACCGCGATAGACGAGCTCATCAGCGGAGATTGACCTCCCAAGGACCGCAACCCCGGACGACCGGTTTCCCCGTACTACATGTCATTGACGTCACATCCCTCCTATGTAGAAGATTTCTCTACGTACACGCGCCTGCGGATGGGGACGCCCATGTCGTCCGAGTCGTTCAACGCCAGCGTCTTTCTCGTGGACCGCCAGGTCGAAGCGGGCCACGGCGATCGCATCGCCGTCACCGGCCCCGCGGGCACGCTGACCTACGCGCAGCTGGCCGACCACGTGGCCAGGTTCGCGGCCGGTTTACGCACGATGGGCGTCCGCCCCGAGGAGCGGGTCCTGCTCGTCATGTCCGACCGCCCGGAGACCGCGATCACCGTCCTGGCCGTCATGCGCATGGGCGCGGTCGCCGTGCCGGTCTCCACCATGTACAACCCCACCGAGCTCGCCGCCCTGGTCCGGGACTCGCGGGCGAGGGTCGTCGTGGCCACCCCCGAGTTCGCGCCGACCGTGCGCGAGGCCGTGCGGAGCACGCCCGACGTGGCGGTGCTCGTCCTCATCGACCCGCCGCCGGCGGAGGAGGAAACGCCGGTGTGCCTGTGGTCCGACATCCTGGAGTCGGGCAGGGCGGCGGGCCTCCCGTACGACACCTGGCGCGACTCCCCCGCCCTCTGGCTCTACACCTCCGGCACCACCGGCGCCCCCAAGGCGGCCATGCACCGGCACGGCGCCGTCCAGGACGTCTACGAGGGGTACGGGCGGCAGGTCCTCGGCATCCGCCCCGACGACCGGTGCTTCTCGGTCGCGCGGCTGTTCTTCGCGTACGGCATCGGCAACTCCATGTTCTTCCCCCTGGCCGCGGGCGCCACGGCGGTCCTCGACCCGGCGCGGCCCACCCCCGCGGGCGTGGTCGCCAGGGTGATCGAGGAGCGGCCGACGCTGTTCTTCGCGGGCCCGACGTTCTTCGCGGCGCTGCTCGCCGCCGACATCCCCGCCGGCGCCTTCCAGTCCGTACGGCTGGCCGTCTCCGCAGGCGAGGCGCTGCCCGCCGAGATCCACCGCCGCTTCACCGAGCGCTTCGGGGTGGACATCATCGACGGCCTGGGTTCGACGGAGGCGCTGCACATCTTCATCTCCAACCACCCGGGCCGGGTACGCCCGGGCAGCTCGGGCACCGTCGTGCCGGGCTACGAGGCCAAGCTGCTCGACGACTCCGGCGTGCCCGTCAAGGACGGGGAGCCGGGCCACCTGTACGTCCGGGGCGACTCGGTGGCCACCGGCTACTGGTGCCGCACGGCGACCACCCGGCAGGTGTTCCAGGGCGAGTGGCTGCGTACCGGCGACACCTACATCAGAGGCGAGGACGGCTTCTACCAGTGCCTCGGCCGCTCCAACGACATGATCAAGGCGGGCGGCATCTGGGTGTCGCCGATGGAGGTCGAGGCCCGGCTGCTCCAGCACGAGTCGGTGGGCGAGTGCGCCGTCGTGGCGTACATCGACGAGGACGGGCTGGAGAAGCCGGTGGCCTGCGTGGTGTCCGCCCCGGGCCGCACGGTGGACGCCGGCGAGCTGATCGGCTTCTGCCGGGAGGGCCTGGCCTCCTTCAAGCGGCCGCGCGAGGTCCTGGTGCTGGACGAGCTGCCGAAGACGGCGACCGGCAAGATCCAGCGCGTGGTGATCCGCCAGATCGCCGCCGACCTCCTGGGCAAGACCGGCGGCTAGGAGGTCGGCGGCGCCGGTTTCGTCCCGTAGACGGTGATGGCGAACGGGCGCGACGTGGCCGTGTAGACCTGCTCGGTCAGCCGTGACAGCGCCGCGTGCGAGTCCAGGTAGTGGTGCAGCCGGCCGGCCTCGGGCCACGGGTGGACCGCCACGAGCACCCCGTCGGGCACCAGCAGCTCGCTGAGCTGCGCCGACGCCCGCCGCAGCCGCTCGTGGCGGCCCAGGTAGTAGAGGGTCTCGGAGCAGAACACCAGGTCGAAGCGCTGGTCGGGGCGGTGGGTGAGGATGTCCGCCCGGATGAAGCGCACCCGCCCGTCCTGCGGCACCCGCTCGCGCGCCCGCGCCAGGGCCCGCTCCGACACGTCCACCCCGATGATCTCCGCGTCCGGGTACGTCACCGCGAGGGCGTGCGTGAACACGCCCTCGCTGCATCCGACGTCGATGATCCGCCGGTACGGCCGGGCGGGCAGGTGCTGGAGCGTGGTCCGGTACTTGTCCTGCTCGTAACTGTCCGTGGCGAGGCTCCACGGGTCAGGGGTGCGGTGCAGCCAGTCGAAGACGTAGCGCAGGAGCACCGCCTGCCCCTCCGGAGACAGCAGGGACAGGGTACGGAAGAACGTACGGTGCATGATCTCCGGCAAACTCGGCATGCGGTCTCTCTCGGTCGAGGCGGAGGAACGCCCCAGGATCTGAAAGGGAGGTCGTCACCGAGAGTGAATGCCCGCTAATCGCCGAGCTGACGCAAGCGCGCGATCAGAACGCGTCGCGCAGCTCCCGCTTGAGCACCTTGCCGGAGGCGTTCTTGGGCAGGGCGTCCACGAACACCACCCGCTTGGGCGTCTTGAACGCCGCCAGCCGCTCCCGCAGGAACGCGATCAGCTCCTGCTCCGTCGCCCCGCCCCCTTCGCGCAGCACCACCGCGGCCGTGACCGCCTCGATCCACGTGTCGTCCGGCACCCCGAACACGGCCGCCTCCGCCACCTCCGGGTGCTGGTAGATGGCCTCCTCCACCTCGCGGCTCGCGACGTTCTCGCCGCCCGACTTGATCATGTCCTTCTTCCTGTCCACCACGGACAGGTAGCCGTCGGCGTCCATGACCCCCAGGTCGCCGCTGTGGAACCAGCCGCCCCTGAACGCCTCGGCGGTCTTGTCCGGGTCGTTCCAGTAGCCGAGCATGGCGTGCGGGCTGCGGTGGACGATCTCGCCGACCACGCCGGGCGGCACGGGCCTGTCCTGGTCGTCGACGACCCTGGTCTCGACGTTGAGGGCGGCCCTGCCGGCCGAGCCGAGGCGGGTGAGCTGCTCCTCCGGGCCCAGGATGGTGGCGACCGGGGCCATCTCCGTCTGTCCGTAGAAGTTGAACAGGCGGACGTCCGGCAGGCGGGCGGCGATCTCCTTCAGCACCTCGACGGGCATGATCGAGGCGCCGTAGTAGCCCTTGCGCAGGGACGACAGGTCGCGGCGGTCGAAGTCGGGGTGGCGCAGCAGGCCGATCCAGACGGTGGGCGGGCAGAAGAGCTTGGTGGCGCGCTCGCCCTCGATGGTGGCCAGGATCGACGCCGGGGTGGCGCCGGGCAGGACGATGTTGGTGGCGCCGAGGTAGACGCCGGGCGTCAGGAAGCAGTGCAGCTGGGCGCAGTGGTAGAGCGGGAGGGCGTGGATCTCGACGTCGTGGTGGCTCATCTCGCCGTCCACGACGCAGGTGACGTACTGGGCGATCAGGCTGCGGCTGGACAGCGTGGCGCCCTTGGGCCGCGACTCGGTGCCGCTGGTGTACATGAGCTGGATCGGGTCGTCGTCGGCGATCTCCACCTGCGGCTCCGACGCGTCGTCGAAGGCCGACCACTCCTTGAACGGCTCCCAGCCGTCGGCCGCACCGATCACGCCGCGCACCCGTACCTGCGGCCCGGCCGCCGCCGCGGCCACCGGCAGCAGCGCCTCCTCCACGAGGATCCCGGTCGCGCCGGAATGCTCCAGGATGTACGCGACCTCCGCCGTGCCCAGCATGAAGTTGATCGGCACGGAGATCGCGCCCAGCCGCGCCAGCGCGAAGTACGCCACCACGAACGCGTGGTTGTTGTGGCTGAAGACGGCGAACCGGTCGCCCTTGCCGACGCCGCGCGCGGCCAGGGCGTTGGCCGTGCGGTTCACCGCCAGGTCGAGGTCGGCGTAGCTCTGCCGCAGGTCGCCGTAGACGACGGCGGTCTTGGCCGGGTGGCGGGCGGCGGAGCGACGGAGGAGATCACCAATGGCGTGCCGGCGAGTCGTCATGCGGACTTCCCTTGCGATCGCAGAACGATGATCGGCGATCGTACCTGACAAAGGGGTCAGTCCAGTGGATCCCACGCAATACGGTCGTAATGCTCGAGAATGCTCGCCATCAGCGTGTCGTCCTGGGGCAGCGGGATGCCGTCCACCGCGCCGACCGGCCAGACGCCCCAGGAGTTGCAGAGGAAGACCTGGTCGAGGCCCTGCAGGTCGGCGACCTTCAACGGCCGTCGCTCCTGCGGGACGTCCATCCGCTCCAGCAGCTGCATCGTGATCCCGCGCAGCATCGGCGCGTCCGGCCAGACCAGGCGCCCACCGGCGAAGCCGCCCACGTTGGTGATCGAGCCCTCGCTGATCAGGCCGTCCTCGGCGGTGAGCAGCGCCTCGTCGAAGCCCTCGCGCTCGGCCTGCCGCCCGATGTGGGCCTGCATCATGCCGGACGCCTGCTTGATGTGCGGCAGGTAGCGCTGGCCGACGACCGACTTGACGCTCACCGGGCCGGTGGGCGGCTCGTGGGGCGGGGCGGCGACGGCGATGACGCGCGGGCCGTCGGCGAACTCCACCACGGACACGCGTACGCTCGCGTCCCGCACGTCGTCGCCGAGCACCGCCGCGACGGAGGCGAGCACGGCGGCGCGGTCGACCGGGACCCCGAACAGCTCGGCGTTGGCCGCTTCCAGCCGGGCGACGTGCAGGTCGAGCCCTCGCACCCGGCGATCCCTGACCTGCATGGAGGTGAAGTGGCCGTAGCGCGCCTGCCACATGAGGCGCGCGTCGGCGTCCACCAGCCTGCCCTCGAAGGCTGCCCGTTCCGTCACGCGATCTACTTTACGTACACGCCCACCGACCATCGCACCGGGCGGTTGGTGTACTCCCCCCAGAAGCCGATCTTTCCGGTGATCGTCACCTTCTTGCCTTTGGGGACGAAAAATTCTTGCAGGGCCATGGGGTACGGGCCTGATTTCCAGACGGCGCAGCTCGTGGCCATGGATTCCTCGGCGTCGACCCGGTATTTGAACCACATCCGCGTGGCCAGCTCACCCGTGCAGAGCTGGTCGACGCTGATCTTGCCGCCCGGGCTCGTGACCACGAGGGTGAAGGACCGATTCCGATCCCACATGCCCGTCGCCGAACGGGCCAGCTTCCACCCCGCCAGCCGGTCAGGGAAGTCCCTGACCGGCTCGGGCTCGACGGGCCGGGCAGGCGGCGTCCACTCGTAGACGGCCACGTGCCAGGTGGCCTCCTTCGGCTTGGGAGTCACGCACGGCCCGTCCTTCTTGAACTGGACGCAGCCCCGGGCCACGACGGTCGTGTCGAACGTGACCGTGGCCTCCGTCGCACCGCGCCGGACCACGGACAGCGGGCGCAGTTGCATCGACTTCCCGCACGGCACGGCCTGGGAGCCGGTGTCGGCCCTGTCGTTCACGACGACGACGGGCGAGTCGGCGCCGGTGTCGCCGTCGCACGTCATGGCCACGTCCAGCGGCTTGCCGGAGACCGGCACCGTGAGCGAGACCTTCTTCGCGCCTTCCTTCCCGATCGTGCCGACGGCCAGGCGGCGGTACGCGGTGCCGTCGCCTGCGGTGAACTCCTCGGGCAGTCCGGCGGGCTTGTCCTGTTCGGTCCTTGCCGTGGCGGTCGTGCCGGGCCCCGGTGCCGTCACCGTACCGGGGAACAAGGAGACCCCCACTACGGCACTCGCCGCCACGGCCGCCACCGCCGCCGCGCCCGCCGTCGCCCGCCTGCGCAGGCGGGTCCTGCGGATGCGGGAGCTGACCTGCTCGTGCCGGTTCGGGTTGCCCGGCGAGGGAGCCTCGGCCCGCTCGCGCAGGACGTCAAGCAGGTCTTGCACGGTCATCGGTGCAGCTCCTTCACGATCGACTCGTCCACTCGCAGCTTGGCCAGCGCCTTGGCGGTCTGGCTCTTGACCGTGCCCTCCTGGCAGCCCAGGATCGCGGCCACCTCGGCCACCGGCAGGTCCTCGTAGAAGCGCAGCACGATCACCGCGCGCTGCCTGGCGGGCAGCCGCCCGACCGCCTGCCACAGCTCGTCGCCCCTGCCCGCGTCGTCGTACGCGGGCGCCTCCGGCAGGTCCCCGCTGGGCAGCTCCCTGCGCCACCTGCGGCGCCACCAGGAGGTGTACGTGGTCACCAGGACGCGGCGCACGTACGCCTCGGGCTCGTCGATGCCCGGCCAGGCGAACCACGCCTTGGCCAGCGCCTCCTGCAGCAGGTCCTCCGCGGTGGCCCAGTCGTGGGTCAGCAGGTACGCCGTGCGTAACAGCCGATCCGACCTCGCCACCACGAAGTCCTGAAATATCGCCCTATCCGCCAACTTGATTTGCCTCTCGTGAGAGCCTGTCGCCGGTAGTGACGCATCGACCGCAACCCCAGGTTGCCCGCCCCCGGCAACGGCCGGGGAGCACTCACCCGATCCCACCGCCCGGCCCCGGCCACCGTCCGGAACGCCCCAGCGCCTCGGCGCTCCGCCGCGCCGGCTCTGTGCCGGCTCTGTGCCGGCTCTGTGCCGGCTCTGTGCCGGCTCTGTGCCGGCTCTGTGCCGGCTCTGTGCCGACTCTGTGCCGGCTCTGTGCCGTGCGCAGCGGTTCAGCGGAAGTGGCGCGATCCGGGGTGGTGGGTCAGGAGCCGGCGCGGGTGACCGTGAACGGGGCCAGTTCGCCGAGCCCGCGGACCGACAGCCGGTTGACCGGCCGCAGCCGGAACGCCCGGTCCCCCTCCAGCTCCTCGGCGAACTGCGGATCCGCCAGGATCGTCCCCGGCAGCGACAGCGCCGTGAGCCGGCTGGCGAGGTTGACCGTGGTGCCGAAGACGTCCCCCATGCGCCAGATCACCGGCCCCGCCGCCAGCCCCACCCGCAGCTCCGGCATGTCCTTGATCTTCGCGTGCGTCTCCACCAGCCGCAGCGCGATCTCGGCCACGACGTGCGACTGGTCGGCCACGAACAGCACCGAGTCGCCCAGCGTCTTGACCACCCGCCCACCGGTGGAGGTCACGATGTCGGCCGAGCGCCCCTCGAACCTGTCGATCAGCCTGGACAGCTCGCTCCCCGTGATCTGCCTGCTCAGCCGGGTGAACGCGACCAGGTCGGCGAAGCCGACGGCCAGGCGTACGGCGCTCATGTCCTGCTCGGCGATGCGCCCCGCGGCGGCGGCGAGCTGGCGCTGCCAGCCGTAGACCAGCAGGCGCGCCAGGTCGGGCACCACTCGCTCGGCCCGCCGGCGCCAGGCCCGCGGGCGTTCGGCCAGCGGCACGCCGGCCTGGTCGAGCGCCTCGACGCCCAGCTCGGCCTGCGACTCGGCCAGCCGGGTCGTCGCGCTGCCGATCGATCGCGCGACCAGCAGCATGTGCTCCTCGTCGTAGACGCCCGAGCTGACCAGCTCGAGCATCGTCCTGAGCGCCTCCACGTCGGAGTCGGTGAACTCGACCGCGTCGTCGGCCACGTTCGCGAACCCCAGAGCACGCCAGTAACGCCGCGCGCGATAGACCGGCACCCCTGCCATGTAGGCCACCTGGTGGCTGGTATAGCGCCGCGGCTCGCGCAGAAAGGCCTCCGTCAGCCCGTCCTCCCCATCCACGCCCGCCACGCAGGCAAGATAACACCCTGTGGGCCAGGTCACGCCTCCACTCCCCGCAAGATCCGCTCCCGAGTGGCCCGTCACAGGTGGACGTACTCGTAGTCGAACGGACGGCCGTTGATGCCGTTGCGGGGCGGCGCCACCCAGGCCGCGATCTTCCCCGGCTCGTAGACGGGGCGCATCAGCGCCTGGACGCGCGTCTTGTCCTCGGCCGTCGGCAGCCACCGGTCGCGGGACGCCTCCCAGGCCGGCTCATCCAGAAGGCGCCCGTGCGGCGAGATGTGATGCCCGCCGAACATGCCCACCCGCCGGTTGAACCCCAGGTGCGGCAGGTAGAGGACGGCGTCGAGACCGCGGTCGGTGAGGATCCGGTTCCACCGGTTGACACCGGTGGCGCAGTCGGCGGCGTACTCGCCGCGCAGGTCGGCGTTGAGCGCGGTGAGCGCGGGCAGCTCGACGTCGGCCAGCCGCCCCGCCTCGACCCGCTGCACGACGGCGACCGCCTCGGTGAGCAGGTGGTCGTCCTTGCGCCGCTCCTCCTGCCACCGCCCCTTGAGCCCGGCGGTGAAGTAGTTGGCCACGTTGGTGGAGGTCTCGCCGCCGAAGAGGTCGAGGCTGACGCTGTAGTGGAAGTTGATGTACTTCTGGAGGACGTCGAGCGGGATGCCGCCGTACTCCCAGATGTCGTCGGTGTCGTGTTCGCGCATCAACTGCGCCGTACGCTCCACCACGCGGTCCACGCCCGTGGTCCCCACGAACATGTGGTGGGCCTCCTCCTTGAGCATGAACTCACAGGTACGGCTCAGCGGGTCGAACGCCGACTCCTTCAGCGTGCCGAGCTGGTATTTCCCGTCCCGGTCGGTGAAGTACGTGAACATGTAGAACGACAGCCAGTCCGGCGTCTCCTCGTTGAAGGCGCCCAGGATGCGCGGAGAGTCCTCGCTGCCCGAGTTGCGCAGCAGGAGCGCTTCGGCCTCCTCCCGCCCGGACCGGCCGAAATAGGCGTGCAGCAGGTAGACCATGGCCCACAGGTGCCGCCCCTCCTCCACGTTCACCTGGAAGAGGTTGCGCAGGTCGTAGAGGGAAGGGGCGGTGAGGCCGAGCCGCCGCTGCTGCTCGACGCTGGCCGGCTCGGTGTCGCCCTGGATGACGATGAGCCGCTGCAGGTCCGCCCGGTGCTCGCCGGGCACCTGCTGCCAGACGGGCCGCCCCTTGTTCTGCCCGAACGCGATGCGCCGGTCGGTGTCGCGTTCGGCGAGGAAGATGCCCCAGCGGTAGTCCGGCAGCGCCACGTGATCGAAATGCGCCCACCCCTCGCGGCCGACCGCGACGGCCGTACGGAGATAGACGTCCTGGGTGGGCAGCGCGGGGCCCATCTCCGACCACCACTGCAGGAAGCGCGGCTGCCACGACTCCAGCGCCCGCCGCAGCCGGCGGTCCTCCGCGAGGTCGACGTTGTTGGGTATGCGCTCGGAGTAGTCGATGGACATCCCGGACCTCCGCCTCCCGCTCGACACCTCCGAGTTCAACAGCAGGCCTTTAGCCGCGTCAAGGCTGTGTAGTGCTTTCCGAGTCACGTCGCAGGATCCGCAGGCCGTCGCGGTCACCAATCTGCCTTCTGTTACGTACGGCGCATCATCGAGGTGTAGACCATTCGTGCAGGGCGTAGGGCACGCTGTTCACGACGTTGGCGATGGCCGCCGCCGGATAGCCGACCATGTCGCGGGGCAGGCCGTCCAAGGGCCACCAGGCGATCTCAGAGCATTTGTCCGGTTCTGCGTTGTACGGCTCGCCGGTCCACGTGTCGGCGGCGAAGAAGAGGCCGAGGCGTTCCGGGGCCCGGTGCATGACGTGGACGAACCTGAGGTCGTCCGGATCGATCGTCACGCCGACCTCCTCGCCCGCCTCCCTGACGGCCGCCTCGGTCGCCGATTCGCCCGCTTCGAGGTGGCCTGAGGGCAGATGCCACAGCCCGTCGCCGTACCCGGTGCCGGCCCGCCTGCCGAGCAGCACCGTGGAGTCGCGGAGGAGGAGCACGTGCACGTCGACGATCGCCCGGAAACGTTCCCTCGGCAGCCCTCGATCGGGGGTGAGGGGTGCGCGGCGGTCGAGGGCCTGGGCCCATTTGACGGCGACGGCGGCCACCTGGACCAGCTCGGCGCGCAACCGCTCCGGGTCCGACTCCGCGAACGCCTCCATCACCTCCTCCGCCAGCACGTGCCGCCACGTCAGCGTCCCGGCCTCGGCCGCCGCGTCCGTCTCGGACCTGGCCCGGCCGGACTCGGCCGCCGTCCCCTCGTGCCCGGTGCCGTCGGGCAGGAGCTGCATGCCCCACCGCACGTCCTGGGCCACCCGCTCGGCGGTCACGTCCGCGAGCACCCTCGCCAACGAACCCGGCACGCCGGCATCGCCATCGTGATTCATGGCCACCAGTCTGACGGGGTTCAGGGGGTGGCGGGGCGGAAGCCCGGGCCCAGGGCGGTGGTGCCGGCGCGGGCGTGGTCCCGGAAGGCCCGTACGGCCGGCGGAAGGCGCGCGTCCTGGAGCCAGCTCACCCCGATGGTCCGGTACAGCGGCGGGGACAGCGGGATCTCCACCACGCCGGCCGCGGTCGCGTCCGCCGCGGGGTGGGTGGAGCGGGGCAGGACGGCGACGCCGAGCCCGGCCGCCACCAGTCCGCGTACGGTCTCCGTCTCCTGGCCCTCGAACGCGATCCTCGGCTCGAACCCCGCCGCCGCGCACAGGTCGTCGGTGATCTGGCGCAGGCCGTACCCCGGCTCCAGCGTCACCAGCTCCTCCCCCGCCAGCTCCGCCGCCCGCACCCGCGCCCGCGCCGCGAGCCGGTGGGACGGCGGCACGGACAGCACCAGCTCCTGGTCGGCGAGGCGAGCACCGGCGAGGTCGGGGGCGTCCACGGGCATGGGGGCGACGAACACCAGGTCGATGCGGCCCTCGCGGAGCTCCTCGATCATGTCGTGGCGCGAGCCCTGCACCAGGCTGAAGCGGATGCCGGGGTGGTGCTCGCGGAAGCCGCCGATGAGGGACGGCACGAGGGTGCGGCCCAGGAGGTGAAGGAAGCCCAGGACGATGCGGCCCGAGGCCGGGTCGATCTCCTCGCGGACCTCGCGGGCGGCGGCGGCCATCGTGGTGAGGGCGCGGGCGGAGGCGCCGGCCAGGGTGCGGCCCGCCCGGGTGAGGCGGATGCCACGGCCGGAGGGTACGACGAGCGGGGCGCCGACCAGGTCCGCGAGCGCGGCGAGGCGGCGGCTGGCCGTGGGCTGCGGGATGCCGAGCAGCTCGGCGGCGCGCGTCACGTGACCCGTCTCACCCACGGCGGCCAGCAGGGCCAGCGCGGGCGCCAGCCGAGCCGCCAGCCGCTCGTCGGCCGATTCATCCATCATGGTATGAATTATCGCCCATTCCTGCATTAGACGTATTTATTAGCCTTGCTTAGCGTTGCAGGCGTGGTGGTTCTCGAGGCTCCTCCGGTTCGTGACACGCGGCGGGTCAGTGCGGCTGTGGCCGCCGCCGGGGTGTCGTCGTTCGCCCTCCTGTACGCGCCGCAGCCCGTGCTGCCGCAGCTCGCCGCCGGGTTCCGGCTGGATCCGGGCAGCGCCTCGCTGACCATCGGCGTGGCCACCGGGGCGCTGGCCGTGGCCGTGCTGCCGGTGGCGTGGCTCGCCGGGCGGGTGGGGCGGCGCAGGGTGATCGTCTGGTCGGTGCTGGCCTCGGTGATCATCGGGCTGCTCCTGCCGCTGGCCCCGTCCTTCCCCGTGCTGCTGGTGATGCGGGCGGTGCAGGGGGTGGCGGTCGCGGGGTTCGCCGGGGTCGCGGCGGCGTACCTGGCCGACGCGGTCGGTACGGCACGGCTGCCCGCCGCGGTGGGGGCGATGATCGCCGGAAACTCGGTCGGCGGGATGCTGGGCCGGCTCGGCGCCGGGTTCGCCGCCGGGCCGATGGGGTGGCACGGCGCGCTGCTGGCGGTGGCGGTGCTGTCCCTGCTGTGCGCACTGTTCGCGGCCCTCACACTCCCGCGCGACCATGTCCCGGAGCCCGGATCGCAGACTTCTGGGCCCGGGTCGGAGACCCCGGGGCGCGGGTCGCCGGGTGCCCGGCGCGTCCGGAGGGCTCGGATCGGGGCCGGGCTGGTCGGGCCGTTCGCCGTGGGGACGCTGGCCACGGGGGCGTTCGTGGCGCTCTACAACGCCGCCGGGTTCCGCCTGGCCGCCCCTCCCCTGTCGCTCGCCCCCGCCGCCGCCTCCCTCGTCTTCCTCTCCTACGCCATGGGCACCGCCTCCTCTGCCGCCGCCGGACGCCTGGCGGCCCGGCTGGGCTGGACGAAGGCGCTGGTCACGGCCCTGACCGTGACGGTGGCGGGCTCCGTGCTCACCGCGCACCCGTCGCTGCCGCTCATCGTGACCGGGTTCGCCGTACTGACCGCCGGGTTCTTCGCGGCGCATGCCATCGCCAACGCCTGGGTCGCCGCCGAGGCGCCCCCGAGCGCCCGTGGCCGCGCGGCCGGCGTCTACACCCTCTGCTACTACCTGGGCAGCGGCCTCGGCGGCACGGCGGGCGGCGTCGTGTACGGGCACGCGGGCTGGGCCTGGCTGATCGGGCTCACGTCGGCCTGGCTGGCGCTGGCGGTCCTCGCCGTCCTCATGACCCGCCGCTCAAGGTGACCGTCACCCCGGTCTCCGCGCCGGGCGGCGGGCACAGGTTCGCGAAGACCTGACCGACGGTCGGGGGCCGGGACGCCGCAGGCGGACGGGCGAGCGCGAGGGACAGCCGGCCGGGCGCGGCGGACGGAGCGCCGGCACGGGTGGTTCAGCGGGTGGAGCGGATCGAGCGTTCGAGGGAGTCGGTCAGCCACAGGTGCGTCGCGCCCAGCGTGGCCGCCTCCCCGCTCACCTCGCCCACGAGCCGCCAGTACCGCCGCATCCGCGGGTCGCCGTCCGCCGCCACGTTCGCCAGCAGCTCCCGCCGGAACGCCGGGGTGTCGCCGCTGCCCCGCACCGACGCGTGCGCCTCCACGAACCGGTCCAGCTCCGGGCCCACCCGCGGCCGCTCACCCGCCAGCACCAGGGGCATGGCCAGCGCGCACGCCTCGGCGACCCCGTTCATCAGCTCGTCCTCGTCGGCGATCAGCTCGACGTTGACCCGCGCCCTGGCCAGCAGGCCGCGCAGCAGGGACCGGTCGCCGACCAGGCTGACGAGCTCGGCGTACGCGACCACCTGCGGCGGCGTGGGGTCGGCGGGCGGCTGGGGCACGGCCATCGCCACGAACCCGGCGAACATCTCCTCCGACACCGGCGCCACCATCGTGCGCCGCCAGAAGTCGACCAGCGCGTCGCGGGCCGCGTACCCGCGTTCCACCGCGGCCAGCAGGTCCAGCCGGGCCGCCCGCTCGGCCGGGCTCGCCTCCTCGACCGCCCGCAGGGATGCGCGCCGCCACGCGAGGTCGGCGAGCTGCACGTCGAGCGCCGCCCGCTCGGCCGCCACGGCCTCGGCCATGGAACGCTCGCCGTTGAGCACCCCGGTGATGGCGGGCAGCCCCAGCCCGAGCCCGCGCAACCGCCTGACCAGACCGAGCCGCTCCACCGCCGCCGGCTCGAACCTGCGGTGCCCGCCGGCGCTGCGGACCGACTCGATGATGCCCTCGTCGCAGTAGAAGCGGATGGTCCGCACCGGGACACCGGTCAGCGCCGCCAGGTCCCCGATCCCCAGCGTCTCCTCGTGCAAAGGCACTTGCACCTCCACTGGACTGGAGTTTCTACCGTACCGGCGGAAGAGGACGGAAGAGATCGAGAGGAGATCCGTCATGACGATGCTGGACACCGCACGGATGGTCGAAGGGCTGCGGGAGCAGACGGCCGGGTTCGCCCGGGCGGCGGCCGGAGGGGATCCGGAGGCGATGGTCCCGACCTGTCCGGAATGGTCGCTGCGTACTCTCGTGGGGCACATCGGGCAGGCGCACCGGTGGGCGGCCGAGATGTTGCGCAAGGGCGAGCCGCTCGCGGTGCCCGACCCGGGGCAGGCCGGTCCGGGTGCGCCGGCGGGGTGGGAGCGGTGGCTGCGCGACGGCGCCGAGGAGCTGATCGGCGCGATCGGGCAGGTGGGGGCGGACACCGAGGTGTGGACGTTCCTGGGCCCGCGGCCCGCGGCGTTCTGGCTGCGCAGGATGCTGTGCGACACCGCCGTCCACCACTACGACGCGGCGGCCACGACGGGGGCCGCGTTCGGGATCGCCGACGACCTCGCGGCCGACGTGATCACCGAGGGTATGGAGATGCTGGCCTCTCCGGGTTCGGAGTCGCTGAAGCCGAGTCTGGTGGAGCTGCGCGGCCGGGGCGAGCGGCTGGGGGTGCGACCGCACGTGGGCGACGGCTGGATGATCGTCAGGAGTCCCGGGGGGTTGTGGTGGGAGCACGGGCCGGTGGAGGCGGACGCGGTGGTGTCGGGGGCCGCCGCGGACCTCATGCTGGTGTGCTCCCGCCGCCTTCCCCTCGACGACGCCCGGGTGTCGGTCTCCGGGGACCGTGCGCTGCTGGAGCACTGGCTGGCCCATATGGCGTTCTAGCCTTCGCCGCCCGGGTCTCACGTGTCCAGGTAGCGGAGGATGGCCAGGACGCGGCGGCTGTAGTCGGGGTCGCGGGGCAGGTCGAGCTTCTCCACGATGGCGTTGACGTGCTTCTCGACCGTGCTGAGCGAGACGTGCAGGCGTTCGGCGATGGCCGCGTTCACGAAGCCCTGGGCGAGGTGCCGCAGCACCTCGCCCTCGCGCGGGCTCAGGCCGCGCAGCGGGTCTGCGTGGGTGGTGCGGGCCAGGAGCTGCCGCACCACCTCGGGGTCGAACGCGGCTCCGCCCGCGCGTACGCGTTCGAGCGAGTCGAGGAAGTCGGCCACCTCCGAGACCCGGTCCTTGAGGAGGTAGCCGAGGCCCCGCGTGGAGCCGGCCATGAGCCTGGCGGCGTAGTGCTGCTCGACGTACTGCGACAGGACCAGCACGCCGACGCCGGGGTGGCGGTCGCGGATCTCCAGGGCCGCCCGGAGGCCGTCGTCCTTGTGGCCGGGCGGCATGCGGACGTCGATCACGGCCACGTCGGGGCGGTGGCGCTCGACGGCGGCGAGCAGGGCGGGGGCGTCGCCGACGGCGGCGACCACCTCGTGACCGGCGTCGTCGAGCAGCCGGGTGAGCCCCTCGCGCAGCAGCACGGAGTCGTCGGCCAGGATCACCCGCATGACGAGCCCGCCTCCACCCCGGACCCGGACCCGCTGGACGATGCCATTCCAGGCCCGCTCAACCCTGCCCCGGACCCGCTCGACCCCGCTCGGGGCCCGCTGGGCACCGCTCCGGAAACGCCCCCGGATGCCCCGGGGACGGCCTCCGGCGCCTCGGGGGAGCCGCCGGGCGGTGTCTTCGGAAGGGTGGCGGCGATCTTGGTGGGCCCGCCCGGCGGGCTCTCGACCGTGAACTCCCCGTCCAGCGCCAGCACGCGCCGGGCCAGCCCCGACAGCCCGCCGCCCGTCGGATCGGCCCCGCCCGAGCCGTCGTCCGAGATCACCACGCTCACCGCCCGCTCGTCCTCCGTCAGCACGACCAGGATGTCACGCGCCCCGGCGTGCTTGATCGTGTTGGTGATCGCCTCGCGGGCCACGAAGTAGAGCGCGGTCTCCACCTCCGACACGGGCCGTCCGGCCAGCCCGTCGTGGACGGTCACCGGCACGCTCGATCGGTCGGCGACGCCCGCCAGCGCGGCGCGCAGCCCCAGCTCGTCGAGCGCGGTCGGGTAGATGCGCCAGGCCACGCTGCGCAGCTCGTCGAGGAGCTGGCGCGACTCGGTGTACGCCTGGGCGACCAGTTCGGTGGTCGCCCCGGGATCGGCGCTGTGCCGGGCGCGGCCCAGCAGCATGGCGAGCGCGACGCCGCGCTGCTGGACGCCGTCGTGGAGGTCGCGTTCGATCCTGCGCCGCTCGTCGTCCACGGCCCGGACGATGCCGGAGCGGGTGGCGGTCAGCTCGGCGATCCGGCGGCGCATCAGCTCGTGGCTGCCGGGGCCGAGGAAGTGGTCGGCCAGCCGCCGTTCGAGCGATCCGACGGCCAGGGTCATGAGGGTGACCAGGGCGAGCAGCACGGCGCCGCCGGTCAGGCCGAGCATGCCGCTGCTGGTGACGATCCTGACGCCGGGCAGGTTCACCGGCACCGGCTCGGCCCGCCCCCATGCGAGGTCCCACAGGCCGCCGACCAGCAGAAGCCCGCCGAGGAAGAGGCCCGCCGCGCACAGGTACCCGCCCAGGACCCCCAGGGCGGCGCGGGCCGCGAGGAAGCCGTAGCCGCCGTCCCGCCGTGCCACCTCGTGCCCGAGCCAGCCGGACAGCCTGGCCCGTTCCAGCGCCATCAGCCTGTCCAGGCCTCGGACGACGGCGGGCCGGGCGGCGGGGACCAGGCACGCGGGCCACGCCACGCACAGGAAAACCAGCTCGACGAGGCCGAGGGCCATCCCGAGGACGACCCCGGCCAGCACCCGGGCTGCCCTGCTGCCTGACACGGGCGTGAATTCTAGGCGCAACCCCCTGACGACGCGCACCGCTCCACGCATCATCCGCACCGCTCCCCGCATCATCCGCACCGCTCCAGGCATCGCGGGCCGCCGCGCTACGCGTCGCGGCGGCGCAGCACCGCGTGGCCCGCCGCCAGGGCCGCCGCCGTCCAGGCGAGGAGCCAGGCCAGCCCCTCCCCCGCCGAGTACGGCATCGGCCCGCCGGCCAGGTTGTCCGCGCTCCCCATGAACGCCAGCCCCGCGAACGTCGGCATCCGCAAGGAGGCGTCCAGCGCCGCCTGGCTCCCCGTCGTCAGCAACATCAGCGGCAGCCCCATGAGCAGCATGAACACCACGGTCAGCGTGCCCGCCGCGCTACGCATCGCGGCGCCGACGCCGAGCGTCATCACCGACACCAGCGCGAAGAACGCCCCGACCCCGAGCAGGTCCGGCACGACCTCGCCGATCGGCGACACGACGAGCCCGCCGAACAGAGCGCCGGACAGCACGACCTGGACGACCACCGTCGCGACGGCCCCCGACAGCACGCCCGCCACGGCCATCACCGGTGCCACCACCAGCGCCTTGGCCGCCAGCACCACCCCTCGGACGGGCGTGGCCTGCAACGTGGCCCGGATGCTTCCGGACGAGTACTCCGAGGTGATCGCCAGCATCGCCAGCGCCACCAGCGCGAACTGGACGAACGACGTCGCCGACACCACCGGCTCGCTGGCCGTCACCCGCGCGCCGGTCCGGCCCTCGCGCAGGGCGTCGGTGGCGCTCGCGCCGCCCAGCGTGAGCGCGGTCACCACCATGAGCGCCGCCGCGCAGGCCAGGCACCACCACGTGGACCTGACCGACCACAGCTTCGCCCACTCGGACCCGATCGCCTGCCACAACGTCCTCATGATCCCGCCCCGTACTCGACGCTTCCCGCGGTCAGCTCCTGGTAGGCCTGTTCGAGCGAGGCCTCCCGGGTGCGCAGCTCGTGCAGCCGGATCCCGGCCTCGTAGGCCAGGTCGCCGACCGTTTCGAGGGTGGCGCCGGTGGCCTCCAGCTCGTTCTCGCCGTACCGGTCCACCGCGATCCCGGCGGCGCGCAGCCGTACCGCGAGATCGCCGGCGTGCGGGGTGCGGACGAGCACGGCCGTCAGGGAGCTGCCCGCGATGACGTCGGACAGCGGCGCGTCCGCGATGAGCCGGCCCTTGCCGATCACGACGAGGTGGTCGGCGGTGAGCTGCATCTCGGTCATGAGGTGGCTGGAGACGAACACCGTCCGGCCCTCGGCGGCCAGCGAGCGCATGAGCCCGCGCACCCAGCGCACTCCGTCCGGGTCGAGCCCGTTGACGGGTTCGTCGAACATCAGCACCTCAGGATCCCCCAGCAGCGCCGCCGCGATGCCGAGCCGCTGGCTCATGCCCAGCGACAGCGCCCCGGCCCGCTTGCGTGCCGCCGCGGCCATGCCGACCGTCTCCAGCACCTCGTCCACGCGCCGCCGGGGGATGCCGTTGGCGCGGGCCAGCGCCACCAGGTGCGCGTGGCCGCTGCGGCCCGGGTGCAGCGCGCGGGCGTCGAGGAGCGCGCCGACGGTGCGCAGCGGGTTGCCGATCCGGTGGTACGGCACGCCGCCGATGAGCGCGGTGCCGGCGGTGGGGCGGTCGAGGCCGAGGATCAGGCGCATCGTGGTCGATTTCCCGGCCCCGTTCGGGCCGAGGAACCCGGTCACCGTGCCCGGTCTCAGCTCCAGTGTCAGGTCGTCGACCGCCGGACGGTCGCCGTACCTCTTGCTCAAACCCTTCAGACTGATCACGCCGCCTCACGCTAGGCGGCCTCGGGTCCGGCGGGTATGGGGGCGAGCCGCCGACTTCGATGGCGGAAAGCCGTAAAAGACCAGGCCGGCGGCGAACGGGGACGCCTCCGGCCTGGTCGGCACAATGTACTGCCTCGCCTCGGGTGCGGACCACGGGGAAATACCGGGTTCGGCTGTGCCTCCGGGCATCGCGCCTCCAGAATCCGAATCCTGCGAGGTCGTATGTTCGGCATCATCCGTCCCTGTGGCGCACACGGGTGCCCGTCGCCGCGTGCGGCCTGGCGGGCGCACCTGCGCGGGCTGTGCCTGACGTTGCGGGACGGGCAGGACCAGGCGGCGCGGCCGGCCACCTGGTGGACACGCTGCTCGGCGCCGAGGTGCATCGGGCGGTGGAGCGGGCGTTCCGGGCGTCGTACGAGCGGCCCGGCTGGATCCGCAGGACGGGGGCCGGGATCCTGACCTGCGGCCGGTGGCAGCCCCAGTGAAACAGGCGGGACGCCCGTCACCGCGGCCGAGGCGGGTGTGACCTGAGTGGCCTGGACTGTTCCTGTTGCGACTGCTGCGACTATTCCACCTGAAGCCGCTCACACCGGGCGGACGGCGCTGATCGCGGCGTCGCGGGTGAGCGTGGCCCCGCTCTCGTACGCGGCGGCGAACGCCTCGTCCCCCAGCACCGCCCGCGCCCGCTCCGCGGGCCGCAGCAGGTCGCCGAACCCGCTGCGGTCCTCCGTCCCGAGCAGCGCGGTCGCGGCCCCCAGCAGGTACGCCGCCCGCGCCGGCTCGTCGTCGGCCAGCGCGGCCGCCCGCACCTGCGCCGCGACGGCCAGGATCGGCAGGTCCCCCAGCTCCATCGCGATGTCGAGCGACGGCCCGGCACTCGGCCGGTCGCCGTCGAGCAGCGCGGCCATCGCGCGATAGCAGGCGGCCCAGGCCCGCACGTCGGGAGGGCAGGACGGATCCTCGACCGCCGTCAGCTCCCGCCGCGCCTCCTCCAGGGCACCGCTCCGGAGCAGCACCTCGACCTGCGACAGCCGCACGTACTCGACGCCCTCCCTCCGCCGCAACCGCTCCACGCAGTCCCAGCACGCGTCCATGTACGACCGGGCACGGTCATGCTCGCCCGACCGCGCGTACGAGAGCGCGATCTTGGCCAGGATGGCGGCCTGGTCCTCCACGACACCCAGCTCACCGGCCAGGCGCAGCGCCCGCGACCTGGCCTCGATTCCGGCGGCGAGATCGCCCGCGCGGTCGTGGTGGTCGGCCAGCACGCGCAGCGCGGAGGACAGCCCCCACCGCTCGCCGAGGGCCTCCATCTCCCGCCGCGTCTCGTCGACCAGGGTGAACGCCCCGCTGACGTCCCCCTTGCTCTCGGCCGCCATGGACAGCGTCATCCGCGCGAACGCCCGCTCCCAGCCGGTCAGGCCCGGCATCGACCGTTCTGCGGCCCGGGCGGCCGCCACCAGGTCTCCCAGCACCATCGGCGCGCAGAGCAGCAGCACGCCGGCGGGCCCGCCCAGCCGGTCGCCGAGGTCCAGCGCCTGCTGGACCGTCTCCTGTGCCGCCGCCGGGTCGCCGAGCTGCTGGTGGACGAGCCCCTGGAGCGCCAGCCGTACGGGCCGCAGCTCCTCCGGCACCTCGCCCGGCAGGTCGAGCACGCCACGCATCCAGTGCACGCTCTCGATCCGCATGCCCTGCAGGAACCAGAACCACCACATGGCCGCCGGCAGCCGCACGCCCAGCTCGGCGTCCCCCGCGTCGGCCGCGAACCGCAGCGCGGCCACGACGTTGTCGTGCTCGGCCCGCAGCCTGTCCAGCCAGTGGAGCTGGCCGGCGCCGCGCAGCCCGGGGTCGGCCGCCTCGGCGAGCCGCAGGAAGTGGCGCGCGTGCCCGTCCCGCACGGCCCGGTCCTGCCCGGACTCCGCCAGCCGGGCCATCCCGTACGACCTGACCGTCTCCTGCATGCGGTAGCGCTCGCCGGACAACTCGACCAGCGACTTGTCCACCAGCGCCGTGAGCGCGTCGAGCGGGTCGAGCCCGCTGACCGCCTCCAGCGCCTCCAGCGTGGCCCCGCCGGGGAAGGCCGCCAGCACCATGGCCAGCTCCCGCTCCTCGCCGGACAGCGGGTCCCAGCTCCAGTCGACGACCGCCTGCAGGGTGCGGTGCCGGGGCAGGGCCGTCCGGCTGCCGCTGCTGAGCAGGCGGAAGCGGTCGTCGAGCTTGGCCGCGATCTGCTCCACGCTCAGCGCGCGCGTCCTGGCGGCGGCCAGCTCGATGGCCAGCGGCATGCCGTCGAGCCGCCGGCAGATCTCGACGACCGCCCGGGTGGTGGTCTCGTCGAGGGTGAAGCCGGGGCGGACCGCCACGGCCCGTTCGGCGAAGAGGCGGACCGCGGAGTAGCCGCGGGCGTCCTCGGTCGTGCCGGTGGGCCACTCCAGGGGCGGGATGGGATAGAGGCTCTCGCCCGCGACGGCCAGCGACTCCCGGCTGGTGGCCAGGACGCGCAGGCCGGGGCAGGCGCCCAGCAGCCGGTCCACCAGCTCGGCGACGGCCGACACGACATGCTCGCAGTTGTCGAGCACGAGCAGCGCGCCCTGCTGGGCGAAGACCTCCGCGAGCCGCTCGGCGGCGCCGCCCTCCCCGGCCTCGAACCGGGCTCCGTCCCGGCCGCCGATCGCCGTGAGCACCGCGTTGGCGACGTCGTGGGGGTCGGTGACGGGCGCCAGTTCGGCCAGCCAGACGCCGTCCGGCGCCAGATCGGCCGAGCGCTCGGCGACCTCGGCGGCGAGCCGGGTCTTGCCCGCGCCCCCTGGGCCGACGACGGTGACGAGCCGGCCGGTCTCCAGCGCCTTGGCGAGCTGGGCCAGCTCCTGCTCGCGGCCGACGAAGCTGGTCACCTGGGCGCGCAGGTTCGTCCGGCGGGTGCGGCGGCGGTCCTGGCGCTGCGGGTCGTGCCGGAGGATCGACAGGTGCAGCTCGGCCAGCTCGGCGGACGGGTCGACGCCCAGCTCCTCCGACAGCGTCCGCCGGGTCCGCTCGTAGGCGTCGAGCGCGTCGGCCTGCCGGCCGGCCGCGTACAGGGCCCGCATGAGCAGGCCCTGCAGGCGCTCGCGCAGCGGGTGCGCGGCCGCCAGCGGGCCCAGCTCCGCCAGCACGTCGTTGCCCGCGCCCAGCTCCAGGTCCAGCCGGTCCTCGGCGGCGGACAGGCGCAGCTCGTCCAGCCGTACGGCGGCGTTGTCCGCGAACGGCAGCCCGGCCAGGTCCGCCAGCGCCGGCCCCCGCCACAGCCCCTCGGCCTGGCGCAGCGCGGCGAGGCCCCCCGTGCCGGCCAGCCGCTCGAACCGGGAGACGTCCACGTCGTCGGCGTCGACGGCGAGCCGGTAGCCGGCCGGGTGCGACTCGATCGCGGCGTGGCCGACCAGCCGCCGGGTGCGGGAGACCAGCGACTGGAGGGCGTTGGCGCTGCCGGCCGGCGGGCGCTCGCCCCAGATGGCGGCGGTGAGCACGTCGAACGGCACGACCCGGCCCGGCTCCAGCGCGAGCCGGGCCACCAGCGCGCACAACCTGGCACCGGAGATCTCGACCCGGCGTCCCTCCCCGTCACGCACCTCGAACGGGCCGAGCAACATCACACGCACGGCACCAAGCTTGCCATTCACCCCATATCGCGCCAACCGCGCGGCGGTCAGGTGCCGAAGACGGTCTTCGCCAGGTCGTACGACTGTCCGGCCACGTCGTCCTCGGCGCGCCGGAACGCCTCCACGATGGCGTCCGCCAGCGCCTGCGAGCCCAGCCGCATCGCCCGCGGGTCGATGCGCAGCCCGGCCAGCGAGCCGGTGGGCTTGAGCTCCACGACGACCTGACCGCCGGCGCTCTCGCCGCGCCCCCGGGTCTCCTCCAGCAGGCGGCTCACCTCTTCGAGCTCGGCCGTCCGCGCCGCCATCTCGGCCAGCGCGCGGTCGAGCTCCGGGTCTCCGGTACGGGGTGTCGTCATCGGTGTTCCTCACTCACTCACTCAACGCTTGAAGATGAAGGCCCTGGGCGCGTGCGCCAGCGCCGAGCGGAGCGCGCCCTGCTCCGACATCGCCCCACCGGCGACCAGGGGGTAGATGGTGGCGGCCGAGAGCGTGCGGCGGAAGAACTTGCCCGCGGGGTCCGAGCCCAGCAGCGTCTCGGTGACCTTCGTGGCGGGGAAGAACCTGCGCACGTCGCTCAGCGCCTTGATGCCGCCGTTGTAGGCCATCTCGGCGGCGAAGTGCTTGCCCGCGTACTCCCAGAGGTTGCCCATCGGCTGCCCCGTGGCGGCCGAGCTGCCCGCGTGCACGCCGGTCTTGAGCACGGTCCACAGCACGGAGTCGGCCAGCGCGTCGAGCCCTTCGCGGACGAAGTAGTTGCCGACGCGGCGCTTGCCCATCCGCGCCTCCAGGATCATCCTGGTGATCTTCTGGAAGATCGTGCGCTCCAGCCTGGCCCTGGACACCAGCCATTGGAACGCCTTCTCGGCCGCTTTCCTGGCGAGGGGGTAGACGAAGCCGAACATCATCGTGAAGGCCATGGCGGCGAGGTACGTGCCGATGATCCGGAGCTGTTCGCGGTGCTCCTCGACGGCGTCGGCGTACTCCTCGCAGCCCGCCGCCAGGTCCAGCAGCTCCTCCTGGAGCGCGGCGTAGCGGGGGGCGAGTTCCTTCGGCCACACGTCGGCGAAGCGGTCCACGATGCGGCTGTCGTTCGCCTTGCGCGCCTCGGCGACGCCGGCGTCGGTCTTGTGCGCGACCTTCCCGATGGACTCGGCCAGCGCGCGCAGCGCCTTGGCACGGTCCCGCAGGTTGCTCACGTCGGCCACCGGCACGTGCACGTCGGCGAACCAGGCCAGCGCCTGGAAGGGGTCGAACATCAGGCGCCTTCCTTGCGCGGCGGGGCCTGCGGGATCGGCGGCGCGGGAAGATCGGGGATCTTGGGCAGCGTGCTGATGATCTGCTGCTCCAGGAAGTCCCAGAACTTCTCGAAGTCGCGGAAGTTCCCCGCCGAGCTGAAGTTCTTGTCGGCGATGCCCTGCATCGCCTCGGTGAGCGAGTCGTAGCCGTCGCTGTACCACTCGGCGAACGCGCGGCCGTCGTCGTCGCCGCCGACCAGGTCGGAGGTGGTGGCCAGCGAGGTGGAGCCGCGGTGCAGCGCCACGACGTCGTCGCCGGTCTTGTCGAAGAGCTTGGCCAGGCGGCGGATCGAGGTCCAGTGGATCTCCAGGCCGCCGCTGGGGGCGTTCGGGGGCTGGACCGGCTCCTGGGTCGGGGCCGGGCGCGGGGAGGGCTCCTGCACCGGCGGGATGACCGACCAGGTGGGCGTCGGAACGGGCGACCAGGTGGGGGTGGGGGTCGGCCCGGGGGTGGGCGTGCCCGACGGAGTCGGGGTCGGCTTCGGGGTGCCCGTCGGGGACGGGGTCGGGCTCGGTGACCCCGTGGGCGTGGGAGTCGGGGTGCCGGACGGGGACGGGGTGCCCGTCGGAGATGGGGTGCCGGTTGGGGACGGGGTGCCGGTTGGGGACGGGGTGCCCGTCGGGGACGCGGTCGGCGTCGGGGAGGACGTCGGGCTGGGGGTGGTCGTTGGACTCGGCTCACCAGACGAATCAGCCATCAACCCTCCAATCACTACAAACAAACACGACTAGTAACAGTGAGACACTAACGTTGACAAATTTCTCAGGTGTTAACAAGCGGCTACGGATTGTTCATCCACGCCGGCGTCACCTTGAGCAGCTCGCCTAGCTCGTCGAGCGGCTCGCTGTCGACGGCGCCCGTACGCGCCCGATCCTCGACGCGCCGGCACAGCTCGGCCTCGCGGGCCGCCCCGACGGTCGCGCAGCTGCCCTTGAGCCGGTGGGCGAGCGCGGCCACCTCCGCCACATCGCCGGTCCGCGCCGCCAGCCGCAGCTCCTCGTACGTCCGCGTCGCGGTGGCCTGGTACGCCTCCGCCACATCGGCGAGCGCCTCCGGTGACAGCCCCACCAGCTCGGGCGGGAGCCCGGAGTACGCGGCCCACTCCGGGATGCTGGCGAGCACGCGCGGCCAGTCCACCGGCTTGGCCAGGTGGTCGTCCATCCCGGCCGCCAGGCAGCGGATCCGGTCGTCCGGCATCGCCGCCGCGGTCATCGCGATGATCGGGGTGTGCGCGTCCTCGCGCCGCCTGATCTCCTCGGTCGCGGCCAGCCCGTCGAGCACGGGCAGCTGGCAGTCCATGAACACCAGGTCGTAGCCCCCGGCCAGCACGGCGCGTACGGCCTGCTCGCCGTCGTCCACCACCTCGACCTCGTGCCCGGCCTGGCGCAGCACGAGCATCGCGACCTGGCGGCTGACCTCGTCGTCCTCCGCCACCAGGATCCGCGCGCCGCCGTCCCTGCCCGCGAGCTCCACGCCTTCGCGCGGCTCGCCGGGGCACTCGGCGGTGACCAGGGCGTTCTCCACGGCGGCCAGCAGGCGGCGGCGGCTCAGCGGCCGGGTGATCGACTGGACGGCCCGCTCCCCCATGGCGCCGGGCCAGGCGAAGCCCGACCGCCCGGGGGTGACGACCACGACCACGCTGGTCGCCTGGAGCAGCGGGTCCGTGAGGATCACGTGCGCGGTCGACTCGGCGTCGGTGCCCAGGTCGAGGGCGACGACCGCGAGCTCGTACGGCCGCCCGCCCGACGCGGCGGCCCTCAGCAGCTCCAAAGCGGAGTCCGCGGTCTCCTCCACGTCGAGCCCGGCGCCCGCCAGGAACCGCACGGCCAGCGCGCGGTCCTCGGGCCGCGGGTCGGCGACGAGCGCGCGCCTGCCCTGCAGGGCCTCGACCGACGGCTCCGACCAGGTGAGCACGTCAACGGGCAGGCGCACCCAGAACCGGCTGCCCACGCCCTCCACGCTGTCGAGCCCGATCTCCCCGCCCATGAGCTCGGTGAGCTGCCGGCCGATGGCCAGCCCCAGGCCGCTGCCGCCGGTCCTGCGCGTGATCGGCGAGTCGACCTGCCGGAAGACGCCGAACACCCGCTCCCGGTCGTCGGGCCCCACCCCGATCCCGGTGTCGGCGACGGCGAACCTGAGCACCGCCCGCGCGTCGCCGGGCTCGCCCTCCTCGAGGGTGACGTGCAGGTCCACCCCGCCCTGGACGGTGAACTTCAGCGCGTTGCCCACCAGGTTCGTGAGGATCTGGCGCAGCCGCGCCGGATCGCCGGTCACCTGCCGGGGCACGCCGTCGTCGAGCCGCAGCGTGAGCCAGAGCCCCTGCTCGTACGCGTGCGGCGCGAAGGGCGCGACCACCTCGTCACACAACCGCGGCAGGTCGAACGGCACCGCGTCGACCTGGAGGTGGCCCGCCTCGATCCTGGACAGGTCGAGGAAGTCGTCGAGCAGGCGCAGCACGTTCTGGGCCGACTCCTGGGCCGTGGTCGAGTAGTGGCGCTGCTCGTCGTCCAACCGGGTGCTCATGAGCAGGGAGTTCATGCCGAGCACGCCGTTGATCGGGGTGCGGATCTCGTGGCTGATCTTGGCCAGGAACTCGGACTTGGCGCTGGAGGCGCTGACCGCCTCGTCCCTGGCGGCGGCCAGCTCGGCCGCGTACCTGGCCAGCGTGGCCTGCGCGCGGCGGCGGCCGCGCGTGGTGTGGATCTGCAGGCCCAGGCCGATGAGGATGAGCAGGGCCAGCAGGGCCGCGACGGTCATGACGTTCGTCCTGAGCCGCTCGGCCGAGGCCAGCGCCTTGGTGGCGGACACCTCGGCGGTGACCGTCCAGCCGATGCCCGGGATCGGCTCGGACGCCGACAGGACCGTGCCGTCGACGCCGCTGAACAGGCCGTTCCAGGTGCGCCCGGCGAGCGCGGCGTCCACCCGGGGGTCCTCGCGCAGGGAGGTGAGCGCGAGGAGCTTCCTGCCGGGGTCGGCGACGAGCACGCCCGCCCGGTCGGTGATCAGCAGCCTGATGTCCTGCGCCTCGGCGGCCTCCTTGGCGAACTCCTGGATGGCGTCCAGGCTGTAGACGACGGCGAGGATGCCGAGCATGCGCTTGCCGTCGGCGCTCGGGATCGGCGCGGCCACCGCGACCGCCCTGGACACGTCGATCATCGTGGGCGTGTACGCCTGGGAGATGTGGGCCGCCCGCCGGTCGCGCACGGCGCGGTACCAGTCGGTGGCGGTGAGGTCCTGGGGCAGCACGGTCTTCGGCTCCGCGCCGAGCATGCGGCCCTCCGACGAGACCAGGATCAGCCCGCTGATGCCGTCGCGCAGCTCCTTGAGCTCTCCGAGGTACGTACGCATGGCCTCGGGGGTCGCGTGCCCCACCGTGTCGCGCACGCCGGGCCGCTGCGCGAACGTGGTGACGAGCTGCGCCAGGGAGCCCATCTGCTGCTCGACCACGACCCGGCTCACCGAGGCGGTGATCCTGACCCGGTCGTCGACCTCGTCGCGCACGGCGTTCTCCGACAGGGAGATACTGGAGGAGGTCAGCAGCGCCAGGGGCAGCAGGCCGAGCAGCGTCCACAGGGCAGTCACCGCGAGCACCCATCTCACCGGCGTCCGTCCTCCCCCCTGTCGGTTCGGCTACAGATTAAGAGGAAGAGGGCATGAGCGGCGGATCACCGTGAGCAGAACGCGCAAAACTTGAGCGTTTGTAACAAAACCTGCCTAAGCTCACTCTGATTTGTAAAAACTGCACCTGGACGAGGAGTGGCGGTGCCTGAGCCACGGGACATCACCGTTCTCATCGTGGACGACGACCCGGTCGTCACGGCGGCCCTGCACGCGCAGGTGAACAGAGTACTCGGGTTCAGGGTGGTCGGGATCGCGCACACCGGCCAGGCGGCGCTCGCCGCCGCCGGCCGTTTCGCGCCCCGGCTGGTGCTGCTGGACCTGCACCTGCCCGACCTGCCGGGGCTGGAGGTGGCGCACCGGCTGCGCCGGCCCGAGCAGCCGCCCATCGACATCATCGTGATCTCCGGGCGCAAGGAGTCGGCCACGGTACGCGCCGCCATGCAGCGCGGCGCGCTCTACTACCTGGTCAAGCCGACCAGGGCGGGCACGCTCGAGCAGACGCTGCTGCGCTACGCGGCCACGGCCGAGCAACTGGAGTCGGGCGACCGGTTCGCCGAGCAGCAGGAGATCGACCGCATCTTCCGCACGCTCCACCTCGACCAGGGCGCCCGGCCGAAGAGCATCTCGGCGGCGACCGAGCAGGCCGTGCTGGACGCGCTGGCCGCCGTCCCTGAGGACGTGTCGGCGAACGAGCTGGCCGGGATGATCGGCGTCAGCCGCGCCACCGCCCGCCGCTACCTGGAGCATCTGGCCGATCGCGGGCTGCTCGAAGGCCGGCCGAAGTACGGGCCGACCGGGCGCCCCCAGCACCGTTATCGAGTGCGATGAGAGGGCTCAGGGCGCTGCTCGCCGTCCTGCTCTGCCTCACCGCCGCCGGATGCGGGAGCGACAACCCCTTCCCCGAGGGCTCCACGATGGCGCGGATCAGGGAGCGGGGCGTCCTCGTCGTGGGCACCAAGTTCGACCAGCCGATGTTCGGCTACAAGGATCCCGCCAGCGGGCGGATCATCGGCTTCGACGCCGAGATCGCCAGGCTCATCGCGAAGGACCTCACCGGCAGCGAGCGCAACATCCGCTTCGTCGAGACCGTCTCGCGCGAGCGGGAGAACTTCATCTCGCAGAACGTGGTGGACCTCGTCATCGCCACGTACTCGATCACCCCGGCCCGCGCGCAGCTCGTCGCCTTCACCGACCCGTACTACTACGCCGGGCAGGACCTGCTCGTCAGGACGTCCGACACCACCATCAACGACGTGTCGGACCTGGACGGCAAGACCGTGTGCACCGCCACGGGCTCGACGTCCGTCGAGCGGCTGCGCTCCCTGGTGCCCGGTGCCACCCTGGAGATCGTCGACGCCTACAGCATCTGCGTGCCCGCGCTCACGAACGGGCGGGTCGACGCGATCAGCACCGACGACACGATCCTGCTCGGCCTGCTCGACCAGCATCCGGACCAGTTCCGGCTGGTGCTCAAGCCGTTCGGGCGCGAGCCGTACGGGATGGGCGTGCCCAAGCAGGACGTCGCCTTCCGCGACTACCTCAACGGCCTGATCGCCGGCTGGCTGCGCGACGGGCAGTGGGACCGCGCCTACAAGGACACCATCGGGGTCTCCGGAGCGACGTCCGACTCCTCCAGGCCCGGCGACCACCGGCCCTGATCGAACTCAGATCGATCAATCACTGAGCAGAACGCGCACAAGCCTTTTGGTGACACATACGGCTCCTACGGTTACGCCATCGCTGACCGAGACAAGGAGCGTGACGCATGACCGAGGCCGACCTGATCGTCCTGGACCAGGTCAACAAGCGCTACGGCGACCACCATGTGCTCAGAGACGTCAACCTGAACGTCAGGCAGGGCGAGGTCGTCGTGATCATCGGCCCGTCCGGCGCCGGGAAGTCGACTCTGTGCCGGGCGATCAACCGCCTGGAGACGATCGACTCCGGCACGATCACCCTGGACGGTACGCCGCTGCCCGCTGAGGGCAAAGCGCTGGCCAGACTCCGCGCCGAGGTGGGCATGGTGTTCCAGTCCTTCAACCTCTTCGCGCACAAGACCGTCCTGGACAACGTCGTCCTCGGCCAGGTCCACGTGCTGAAGCGGCCGAAGGCGGAGGCCGTGCGCAGGGCCCAGGAACTGCTCGACCGGGTCGGCATCGGCGGCCAGGCCGCCAAGTTCCCCGCCCAGCTCTCCGGCGGGCAGCAGCAGCGGGTGGCCATCGCCCGCGCGCTGGCCATGGACCCCAAGGCGATCCTCTTCGACGAGCCCACCTCGGCCCTCGACCCGGAGATGGTCAACGAGGTGCTCGACGTCATGACCTCGCTGGCCCGCGAGGGCATGACCATGGTGGTCGTCACCCACGAGATGGGCTTCGCCCGGCGCGCGGCCGACCGGGTCGTCTTCATGGCCGAAGGCGAGATCGTCGAGCAGAACACCCCCGACGCGTTCTTCGGAGCCCCGAACAGCGAGCGCGCCCAGTCCTTCCTCGCCAAGATCCTCACTCACTAAGGAGCCGTCATATGTTCGGCAGGTCCCTTTACGCGACCTTCGCGGTGGTCGCGCTCGCCGCCACCGCCACCGCCTGTGGCAGCGCCGAGGCCAGCAACGCCTCGATCGTCGACAAGGCCAAGAACGACAAGAAGCTGGTCGTCGGCGTGAAGGCCGACCAGCCGGGGCTGGGGTTGCGCACGCCCGACGGCAGCTTCGCCGGGTTCGACATCGAGGTCGCCAAGTACGTGGCCAAGCAGCTCGGTGTGGAGGCCAAGGACGTCACGTTCAAGGAGACCGTGTCGGCCAACCGCGAGGCGTTCATCGAGCAGGGCCAGGTGGACATGGTGGTGGCGACGTACTCGATCACCGACGCCAGGAAGCAGAAGGTGTCCTTCGCGGGGCCGTACTTCGTGGCCGGGCAGGCCCTGCTCGTCAGGGCCGACGACACGGCGCTGACCGGGCCCGAGACGCTGAACGGCAAGAAGCTCTGCTCGGTCGCCGGCTCCACCCCGGCGCAGAAGGTCAAGGCGGAGTACTCCAAGGAGGTGCAGCTGCAGGAGGAGCGGACGTACTCGGCGTGCGTGGACCGCGTCCTCGGCGGCCAGCTCGACGCGCTCACCACCGACAACGTCATCCTCGCCGGCTACGCCGCCCAGTACGGGGGCAAGCTCAAGGTGGTCGGCCAGCCGTTCAGCACGGAGAAGTACGGCATCGGGCTGAAGAAGGACGACACGGCCGGGCGCAAGGCGATCAACGACGCGCTGGAGAAGATGTTCTCCGACGGCAGCTGGACGAAGGCGCTGCAGGCCAGCGTCGGCGCCTCCGGCTTCACCCTCCCGCAGGCCCCGCAGCTGGAGCGCTACTGATCCATGGAAGCGCTGCTGTTCGAACGCGACACGATCCTCGCCGCGTTCTGGATGACGATACGGCTGACGGCGGTCAGCGCGCTCGGCTCTCTCGTGCTGGGGACGCTGCTGACCGCCATGCGGGTGGCCCCGCTGGCCTCCCTGCGCGGCGCGGCCAACTTTTACGTGACCATGATGCGCAACACACCGCTCACGCTGGTGCTGATGTTCACCGGCCTCGGCGTCGGGGCGCAGCTCGGCGTGGAGCTGTCTGACGACATCGCGACCAACAACTTCTGGCTCGCCGTCATCGGGCTGACCGCCTACACCTCGGCGTTCGTCTGCGAGGCCCTGCGGTCGGGGCTCAACACGGTGCCGGTCGGCCAGGCGGAGGCGGCCCGGTCGCTCGGGCTGGGCTTCACGAAGACGCTCGGGCTGATCACGCTGCCGCAGGCGTTCCGCGCCGTGGTGGCGCCGCTGGGCAGCATCATGATCGCGCTGACCAAGAACACCACGATCGCGCTCGTGGTCGGCGTGGGTGAGGCGTCCGTGCGGATGCGGGAGATGATCGAGACGTACGGAGACCAGGTCCTCGAGATCTTCCTCGGCTTCGCCGCCGGGTTCGTGCTGCTGTGCCTGCCGATGGGGCTGCTGTTCGGCTGGCTGTCGCGGCGGATGGCGGTGGCCCGATGAGCTACGCGAACCTTTACGAGCGGCCCGGGCCGCGCGGGATCCGGCGCAACCGGCTGCTGGCGGCGGTCGTCGCGCTCGTGCTGCTGGGGCTGGCGTACGTGGTCTACGTGCGCTTCGACGCCAAGGACCAGTGGGCGGCCGACAAGTGGACGCCGCTGGTGCGCGGGGACGTCTGGGCCACGTTCATCCTGCCGGGGCTGGCCGGGACCATCGGCGCGGCCGTGGTGGGGGTGGTGCTGGCGGGCCTGTTCGGCCTCGTCTTCGCCACCGCCCGGATGTCGGACCACCGGTGGATCCGGGTGCCCGCGGCCGCGGTGGTGGAGTTCTTCAGGTCCGTGCCGCTGCTGCTGCTGATCTTCTTCGCCTTCTTCGGCTCGTACATGCTGATCGGCGTGAACATCTCGGCCTTCGCCGCCGTCGTCTTCGGGCTCACGCTCTACAACGGCTCGGTGATCGCGGAGATCATCCGGGCCGGGGTGCAGAGCCTGCCGCGCGGCCAGTCCGAGGCGGCCTACGCCATAGGCATGCGCAAGGGGCAGGTGATGCGCCTCGTCCTGCTGCCGCAGGCGTTCCGGACCATGATGCCCGCCATCGTCAGCCAGTTCGTGGTGCTGCTGAAGGACTCGGCGCTGGGGCTCATCGTGGGCTTCGACGAGCTGGTGAACCGGGGGTTGAACGGGATCGCCGCCAACTTCAAGAACACCATCCCGGCGGCGATCCTCATCGCGGCCATCTTCATCCTGATCAACCTCTCCCTCGACCGCCTCGCCACCCGGCTCTCCACCCGCCTCGGCACCACCCGCTGACCCGCCACCCCTCCCCTTCAGCCCGGCCCCCGCACGGCCCACCCCCTCGCCGTGCCCGGCCGTCGCGCCCATCGCGCGCCTCGCCCACCGGCGAAGCGCGGGGCGCCCACCCGCGGCCCGGACGGTGAACCACCGTCCGGGCCGCGCTCCCATCACGGGCCACAGGTCCTCGGGCACCCCCGAAGGGGGACCTCAGCCACGGTCGGAGGGACGGAGACGGCGGCGGAGGGCCGCAAGCCAGGGGGCCGCGGCGAGGGCGGCGAGCAGGATCAACAGTGGCGTCCGCCACCACCACGAGAGGGTCGCGGGCGGCGGCGACGGCGGCCGGGCCACCCACGGCCGGGCCGTCTTCGCCCAGGCCAGGAACGCGTCACCGATGGGCAGCAGCCCGAAGGCGTACCGCTTGGTCCAGGGGGTGTCCACGGGCAGCCCCGCCAGCTCCCCGTAGCCGGCCAGCGCCGAGGCCAGCGGAGCGTCGGAGTGCGCCTGCGCCGCACCGAGGGTGACCACGGTCGCCGACAGGCTCACCCCGAGCGGCAGCGGCCCGGAGTCCACGTCGGCCGGTCCGTCCACGCCCTCCGGGTACTCGCGCACGGCGGGCCCGAGCCCGAGCGGGGTGGCGACGTACAGCTCGCGGAAGCGCGCGTACTGCTCGGCGGCGAAGGCCGGATCCACGTCCACCAGGAACCGCTGGATCATGCTCTGCGAGCTGCCCCGCGCCACCTCGGCCGGCGCGCCGCCGCCGGGGTCTGCGCGGTGCGGAAGCAGCCCGGTACGCGGGTCGAGCCGCCGCCTGACCTCCCGCAGCCAGCGTTCGACGGTCCCGCCGAACCGGGGCGGGAGGATCGCGTCGTGCAGCCGCAGCGACGCCACCGCCACGGTCGAGTCCACCGGCCAGGCCTGCCCCGGGTACGCCGCCAGGTACGGCGAGGCAGACGCGTCGAACGCGGCCCCGAGCGCGGCGGAGTCCTCCGCGAACCGGCGCACCTCGGCCGGATCACGCTGCCCGGCCGGCTCCAGGCTCAGCGCCCCGCCGCGCAGCCAGTTGGACCATCCCCGGTAGAAGACGCCGTAGGGCGGGGTGAGGCCGGGGCTGAAGGGGGCCCGCCCGGCGGGCGAGTCCAGCCGGCTCAGCGCCCAGCGCGCCTCGCGCAGCGCCCGCGACCGTTCGCCCGCCGGCGCGCGCATCCCGAGCTCGACCCAGCTCAGCCCGTACAGGGCGTGCAGGAAGAAGTACCCCTCGGGGAAGAGCGCCTGGGCCTCGTCACCCGCGCCCGCGTCCAGGGCCCCGCGCAGGAACGCCAGCTGCCGCCGCACCCCGGGCGGCTCCCTCGACGTCCCCGCGGTGGCGGGCACGGTCAGCCGTACGACGCCGGCCAGCGCGCACGCGCTCACCACGACGGCGAGGACCAGCCGCGCCCACTTCCATGCCCGGCGGGCGGCTGACGGCTGGGACATCCGACGATCTTAGCCCCGTGAGGGGGAGCCCTGCGGTGGAAGGTCTGATGTGCGTGGTGTTCAGTGGGATCCGTCAGCCGACGACCGCTCGAAAGGACCCCATGCCGCTCTCCCCCGGCCCCTTCACCGGCCGTACCATCACGAGCCTCGCCCAGGACCTGCGCGAAGGCCGGACCACCGCCGTCGAGCTCGTCGAGCAGGCGCTCGAAGCCATCGCCGAGCACGACCCCGCGCTCGGCGCGTTCGTCACCGTGGACGCCGACGGGGCGCTGGCGGCGGCGCGGCGGGCGGACGCCGAGCTGGACACGGGCACCTACCGGGGTCCGCTGCACGGCGTGCCGGTGGGCGTGAAGGACCTCTTCATGGTCGCGGGGCTGCCCGCGACCATGGGTTCGCGGCATTTCGCGGGGTACGTCGCGGACTCCGACGCCGAGTCCGTGACCCGGCTGCGCCGCGCGGGCGCCGTCGTCGTGGGCAAAACGTCCACCCACGAGTTCGCGTACGGCCCCACGGGCGACCGCTCGGCCAACGGCCCGTCGCGCAACCCGTGGGACCCGGACCGCATGTCGGGCGGCTCCAGCGGCGGCAGCGCGGCGGCCGTGGCGGCGGGCCTGGTGCCGCTCGCGCTCGGCACCGACACGGGCGGATCCGTCCGCATCCCGGCGGCTCTGTGCGGGATCGCCGGGTTCAAGCCGAGCTATGGGGCGATCTCGGCCGAAGGCGTGTTCCCCCTGGCACGCAGCTTCGACCACGTCGGCGTCCTGGCCGGTGACGAGCAGGACTGCCTGCTCGCCTACCGCTGCCTGGCCTCCGCCCAGTTGCGCGAGGACCCCGGTCCCGCGCGGGTGGCCTGGCTCGATCCGTCCGAGCTGTTCGACGGGGATCCGCGCGTGGTGGACGCGGTACGCGCGACCGCGGAGTCCCGCCTGGCCCGCTCGGGGCTGGAGGAGGTGCGGCTGCGGGCGGGGCTGGGCGAGGAGTTCCGCGAGACGTACACGGTGATCCAGAGCTGCGAGGCGGTGGCCGTGCACGCGGCCCGGATGGCGCAGGCGCCCGAGCTGTTCGACCCCGAGCTGCTCGAACGCCTCCGCACGGCCGCCGAGATACCCGGCTGGCAGTACGTCGCGGCCGTGGCCGCGCGCTCCCGGCTCGCCGAGGCCGCGGCGACGCTGTTCGAACGGCACGACGTGCTGGCGCTGCCCACCGTGCCGATCACCGCCCCGCTGCTCCTGGAGCGCGAGATGGAGGTGGACGGCCGGACCGTCGCCGTGCGGCCCGCGCTGCTGTCCATGACGAGCCTGTGGAACGTGCTGGGCCTGCCCGCGCTGACCGTGCCCGCGGGCACGGTGGACGGGCTGCCGGTGGGGCTGCAGCTCGTGTGCCGCCCGGGGCGCGAGCTGCGGCTCTTCGAGGCGGCCGGCATGGCGTGAAAGCGACCCCGACGCGGGGGCGCGGCGTGGAAGCGCCCCTGAAGGGGCCCGCTAAATCGTCGTGCGCCCGCCCGCGTCGGAGGAGCCCGGGATGGCGGCGGCCAGCTCGGGGATGCGCGCCCGGTAGCCGTCGAGCAGCTTGCGGGCCGTCGCGACCGAGTCGACCAGCGGGTGCAGCGCGAACGCCTCGACCGCCAGCCGGGCCGAGCCGGACCTGGCGGCCTCGATGGCGGCCTGCTCCACGGCCTTCACCTGCTGCACGAGACCGAGGAAGCGGCCCGGCAAGGGGCGGGTGGCCAGCGGCCGGACGCCGGCCCCGTCCACCGCGCACGGGATCTCGACGACCGCGTCCGCGGGCAGGCCGGGCACCGCGGCGCCGTTGCGCACGTTGAGGATCATGGATGTGGGCTCGCCGCGGGCGATGGCGGCCATGAGGGCCAGGGCGATGCCCTCGTACCCACCGGCCTCCAGGTCGGCGGCGTCGCGCGCGCCCGCGGCGGTGGGTTCGCGGGCCTCGGCCATGTACGACTCGTCGCGCAGCCTGCGCGACCTGACCCACTCCGCCAGCGCCTCCTCGGGACGCGCCCGCACGGCGGCGTAGAAGTCGTCCTGCTGCCGGACCAGCGACTCCCCGCGGGTCTGCCCGGAGATCGCGGCCACGGACTCCCGGGTGAAGTAGTAGTAGTACAGGTACTCGTTGGGCAGCGCGCCCAGCGTGCGCACCCAGTCGCCGCCGAAGATGCGCGCCTCCTCGACCTGCCGCAGCGCCGCGTCGTCGGCCAGCAGGTCGGGCAGCACGTCGCGCCCCTGATAGGTGAGACCACGCAGCCAGCCGAGGTGGTTGAGGCCCACGTAGTCGGGCGACACGCGCGCCGGGTCGAGCCCGAGCGCGACGGCGGCCCGGCGGATCAGGCCGATCGGGGAGTCGCAGATGCCGATCACGCGGTCGCCGAGCACGTGCCGCATGGCCTCGGTGATCATGCCGGCGGGGTTGGTGAAGTTGATGACCCACGCCTGGGGCGCGAGTGCGGCCACCCGCTCGGCGACGTGGAGCGCGACCGGGATGGTGCGCAGGCCGTAGGAGATGCCGCCGGGGCCGGTCGTCTCCTGGCCGAGCAGGCCCAGGTCGAGCGCGACCCGCTCGTCGGCGGTGCGCCCGGCCAGGCCGCCGACCCGGATGGCGGAGAAGACGAACGAGCTGTCGCGCAGCGCGGTGTCCAGATCGGTGGTGGTCAGGACCTCCGGCGGGTCGTCGTGCCCGGCGGCGAGCTGGCCGAGCACGTGCCGGATGGCCTCCAGCCGGTCCTGCGACACGTCGTACAGGACCACTTGCTCCACACGCGGCTTCGCGGTCTCGCGCAGCAGCGCGCCGTACACGAGCGGGACCCGGAAGCCGCCGCCCCCGAGAACGGCCAGTCTCATCGATACCCTTTCACGTGAGCAGGATCTCGGCGCCCGCGGCGGCGCAGTTGCGCAGCGTCGCCTCGTCGGCGCCCTGGTTGGTGACGATCACGTCGATGTCGTCGGGCCCGCACACCCGCAGCGCGCCGGTGCCCGGGAACTTGTGCCGGTCGACGAGCAGCACCACCTGGCCCGCCGCCGCGATCATGGCGCGCTTCAGCGGCACCTCGGCGAGCGTGGTGTCCACGAGCTGCCCGTCCGGCCGCAGGCCGCTGGCGCCCAGGAAGACGCGGTCGGCGACCACCTGGCTCAGGGCCGCCTCGGTCAGCACCCCGACCAGCGAGTGGTACGGCCGCCGCAGCGCGCCGCCGAGCAGCAGCAGCTCGACCTCCGGGTCGGAGCGCAGCACGTCGAGCACGGCGAGGCTGGAGGTCACCACGGTGACGCGGCGCCCGCGCAGCCGCCGGGCCAGCCGCATCGTCGTCGTGCCGATGTCGAGCAGGACCACGTCGCCGTCGCGGACCAGCTCGGCGGCGCGGACCGCGACCGCCTCCTTGTCCTGCTCGTCCACCGCGGCGACCTCGGCGAACGGCCGGTCGGCGTCGGCGTCGACGCTGACCCCGCTGTCGAGGAGCCCGCCGTCGAGGAGCAGGGCCCCGCCGCGGACGCGCCGCAGCGTGCCGTCGCGGTCGAGCACCTCGAGGTCCCTGCGGATGGTGGACGGGCTCACGCCGAGCTGGCTGGCGAGATCGCTGACACTGGTGGCGCCTGAGAGTCGGACCCGGCGCATGATCTCGGCATGCCTGAGGCGCTGAAGCACGGCGCGAGTGTATCAGTCAAAATCGCGCAGGAGTATGCAGCTTCAGCCAAAAACTCCCAGAAGAAGACTTGAAGTGCGTGAGCAAACATGCAAGATTGCGCAGAGCTGGATACGTGTCGGGGAGGACTCATTCCCGTGTCTAATCAGGTGTACGACCCTCTCGCCGCCGAGCGCACCCCGGACGGGCCGCAGTTCGATGTCTTCCTGGCGGGCACGGTCTTTCTGGACATCATCTTCACCGGTCTGCCCGCGATGCCCGCGGCCGGAACCGAGATCTGGGCCGAGGGCATGGGATCATGCCCCGGCGGCATCGCCAACCTCGCCATCGCGACCAGCCGGCTGGGCCTGCGCACCTCGCTGGCCGCCGCGTTCGGCGACGACGACTACGGCGACTTCTGCTGGCGCACGCTCGAGGAGCAGGAGTCGGTGGACCTGTCCAGGTCGCGGCGGTTCGAGCACTGGCACTCGCCGGTGACGGTCTCCATGGCGGTCGACCGCGACCGCAGCATGGTGACGCACGGCCACCCCTCGCCCATGCCGGCCTCGGAGATGATCGGCAACCCGCCGCGGTCCAAGGCGGTGATCGTGTCGCTGTCCACCGACGATCCGCTCGACTCGCCGGACAGCCCGTGCAACTGGGCCGAGCTGGCGCGCCGCGACGGCGCGCTCATCTTCGCCGACGTGGGCTGGGACCCGTCGGGCTCCTGGTCGGCCTCCTTGCTGGACCAGCTCGCGCTCTGCCACGCGTTCATGCCCAACGCGGTCGAGGCGATGGCCTACACCGGCGCCGACACCCCGCGCGACGCGCTCTACGCGATCGCCGACAAGGTCCCCGTGGCCGTGGTGACCGACGGGGCCAACGGCGCCATGGCCATCGACTCCACCAACGGCGAGGAGGCGTTCGTGCCCGCGCCGCGGGTGACGGCGCTCGACCCGACCGGCGCGGGCGACGTCTTCGGCGCGGGGTTCGTGCTCGGCACGCTGTCGCGCTGGCCGCTGGCCGACCGCCTGGCGTTCGCGCAGCTGTGCGCGGCGCTGGCGGTGCAGCAGTTCGGCGGCTCGCTCGCGGCGCCCGGCTGGGGCGACATCGCCGACTGGTGGCACGAGGTCCGCGACTCGGCCGACCACAGCGGCGCCTACGGCAACTCGCTGGCCCGCCGCTACGCCTTCCTCGACAAGCTGGTGCCCGCCGTGCCGGTGGGTGCTGTGCGCCGCGCGGCCGCGACCATCGCCCGGTACGCCGACGTCGGCCCCAAGGTTCCCACCACGCGGCCGAACCCACCCGAGGACGAGGGCCCCGACACGCCTCGCGTGCCCGCGCAAAAGGAGTAACACCATGAACCCCCCGCTCCGAGCGCTCGCCGTGCTCGCCGCCAGCGCCCTTGCCATCACGGCGTGCGCCCCCGGATCCTCCGCCCCGCCCGCGGCCACCTCCGCGCAGCCCTCCGCCTCCGCGGTGCGCACCGACGCCGCCGCGCTCGGCAACGTCACCCTGACGATCTGGGACCAGGAGGTACGCGGCGGGCAGGCCGCCCAGATGAAGCAGCTCAACGACGCCTTCCAGGCGAAGTACCCGAACATCAAGATCAACCGGGTGAGCCGCTCCTTCGACGACCTCAACACGACCCTGCGCCTGGCCCTGAGCGGCAACGAGCCGCCCGACATCGTGGAGGCCAACAACGGCCGCTCGTCGATGGGCGCGTTCGTCAAGGCCGGGCAGCTGCGCCCGCTGGACGCCTACGCCGAGGCGTACGGGTGGAAGAAGCGCTACCCGCCGTCGGTGCTGCGCTATTCGAGCTACAGCGCCGACGGCAAGACCTTCGGCGAGGGCAACCTGTACGGCCTGCCGCAGGTCGGCGAGGTCGTCGGCATCTTCTTCAACAAGGCCAAGCTGACCAAGCTCGGCCTGCAGCCGCCCGCGACGTGGGCTGACTTCGACGCCGCGCTGGCCAAGGCCAAGGCCGCCGGCGAGGTGCCGATGCAGCTGGGCAACCTCGACAAGTGGCCGGCCATCCACGTGTTCGGCACGGTGCAGAGCCGCGGCGTGCCCGCCGACCAGATCAGCACGCTGGCCTTCGGCCGCAAGGGCGCCTCGTGGAACACGCCGGAGAACACCAAGGCCGCCGAGGAGCTCGTCGGCTGGGTGGACAAGGGCTACTTCAACAAGGGCTTCAACGGCCAGGGCTACGACCCGGCGTGGCAGGCGTTCGGCAAGGGTGAGGGCGTCTTCCTGATCGGGGGCACCTGGCTGCTGGCCGACGTGCAGAAGGCGCTGGGCAAGGACCTGGGCTTCATGCTGCCGCCGGGCGCCACGGCCGGCGCGCCGCCCGTCGCCACCGGCGGGACCGGGCTGCCGTTCGCGATCACGGCCAAGAGCCCCAACCCCGACGCCGCGGCGGCGTACATCGACTTCATCACCAACGCCGACGCGATGAAGGTGCTCACCACCACCGGCAACCTGCCGGTCGCCGACACCGCGCAGCAGAGCGTCCCGGCGGGGCCGCAGCAGGACGTCTTCACCGCGTTCGGCACGGTCACGGCCAAGGACGGGCTGGTGCCGTACCTCGACTACGCCACACCGACGTTCGCCGACACGCTGGGCGCGGCGCTGCAGGACCTGCTGGCCAAGAAGCAGACCCCGCAGGAGTTCCTCGCCACGTTGGAGAAGGACTACAAGACCTTCGTCGAGAGCAACGGGTGAGCCGACCGATGACCGGGGGCCGGCCTCCGGGAGAGCCTCGCCGCGTCGCCTACCTCTACCTGCTGCCGGCCTTCGCCGTCTACGCGGTGTTCCTGCTCTATCCGATCGGGCGCGCGGTGCAGCTGTCGCTGTACGACTGGGACGGGCTGTCGCTCGGCCGCTGGGTCGGCCTGGACAACTACCTCGCGATCGTCTCCGACGAGGGGCTGCGGGCGGCCTTCGGCCACGCGCTGGTGCTGGTCGTGTTCTACGCGGCCGCGCCGCTGGCCATCGGGCTGGGGCTGGCCGCGATCCTCAACCACGCCAAGGTGCGCGGCCTCGGCTTCTTCCGCACGGTCGTGTTCCTGCCGCAGGTGGTCGCCATGGTCGTGGTGGCCGTGGCCTGGCGGCGGGTCTACGCGCCCGACGGAACGCTCAACACCCTGCTCGGCGCGCTCGGGCTCGACTCGCTGACGCGGGGCTGGCTGGGCGACTACACGTTCGCGCTGCCCGCGGTCGGGGTGGTGGGCACGTGGTTCGAGTCCGGGCTGGTGACGGTGCTGCTGCTGGCCGGGATGAGCCGCATCCCCGGCGAGCTGTACGAGGCGGCGCGGCTGGACGGGGCGGGCGCGGTCAGGGAGTTCTTCGCGGTCACGCTGCCGTCGGTGCGCGGGGAGATCGCCGTCGCGCTGACGCTGACCGTGATCGCCGCGCTGCGCACGTTCGACCTGGTGTACGTCACGACGCGCGGCGGGCCGGGCGACTCGACGTCGGTGCCGTCGTACGAGGTCTACCACCGGGCCTTCGGGCTCAGCCAGATCGGCTCGGCCGCGGCCATCGGCGTCACGCTCACCGTGGTCATCTTCGTGATCTCGTTCGGGATCAACCGGTTCGCCGACAGGAGGGTGTCGTGATCTCGCGGGGCGAGCGGGTGGGCAACTACGTGATCCTGTCGGCGTTCGCCGCCTTCGCGCTCTTCCCCATCGTTTCGATCCTGGCCGCCGCGCTCGGCCCCGCCGACAGCGGGGGGACCTCCGGGCTGGGCAACTTCGCGGCGGCGTGGGAGATCGGGCGGTTCGGCACCTACCTCCGCACCAGCCTGGCGGTGTCGTCGTTCGTCGTGGTCGTGAGCGTGGTGCTGTCGATCCTCAGCGGGTACGCGTTCGGCACCATGCGCTTCCGCGGGCAGTCGGTGCTGTTCTACCTGTTCATGCTCGGAATCATGATGCCGAGCGAGGCCATCGCGGTGCCGCTCTACTTCGACCTGCGCTCGCTCGGCCTGATCGACACGTTCTGGTCGGTGGCGCTGCCGCAGGTGGCGCTGTCGGTGGCGTTCGGCACGTTCTGGATGCGGGCCTACTTCCGGGCCTCCAACCGGGCCATCGTCGAGGCCGCCCGCATCGACGGCGCCTCGACGTGGCGCATCCTGTGGCAGGTGCTGGTGCCGCCGGCCCGGCCCGCCGTCGTCACGCTGACCGTGCTGGTCTTCATGTGGACGTGGAACGAGTTCCTCATCCCGCTGATCATGGTCACCAGCGAGTCGCTGCGGACCGCGCCGCTGGGGCTGGCATTCTTCCAGGGCCAGTACACCTCCGGCTTCACCCTGCTGGCCGCCGGCTCCGTCATCGTCGCGACCCCGGTCGTGATCTTCTACTTGTTCCTCCAGCGTCACTTCGTCCGCGGCCTGCTCCAAGGGGCGGTCCGCGAGTAACTGTTCCGGAGGTTCCATGCGTAAACGCCTGTCATTGGCGCTGGCCGCCACGGTCGCGCTCGCCCTCTCACCCGCCGTTCCCTCCGAAGCCTCCGCTGCGTCCACCGCCGGCGCTCCCGTGGACCTCGACGCGCTGTTCGTCGGGGCCCACCCCGACGACGAGGCGTTCAGCCTGTCCACGCTCGGCCAGTGGAACGAGGACCACCGCGTACGCACCGGCGTCGTCACCGTCAGCCGCGGCGAGGGCGGCGGCAACGCCGTCGGACCCGAGGAGGGCCCGGCGCTCGGGCTGCTGCGCGAGTCCGAGGAGCGGGCGGCGGTCGGAAAGGCGGGCGTGCGCGAGGTCTTCAACCTCGACGACGTCGACTTCTACTACACGGTGAGCGCGCCGCTGACCGACCAGATCTGGGGCGCGGACACCCTGGAGAAGGTCGTGCGGGTGGTCCGCCAGACCAGGCCCGAGGTCATCCTGACCATGGACCCGGCGCCCTCCCCCGGCAACCACGGCAACCACCAGCAGGCGGCGCGGCTGGCCGTGCAGGCGTTCTACGCGGCGGCCGACCCCAAGGTGTTCCCCGAGCAGATCACCCGCGAGGGGCTGCGCCCGTTCGCGCCGGCCCGGCTGCTGCTCGGCGGCGGGCGCGGCACCTCGCAGACCGGCCCGTCCTGCGCCTCGACCTTCCGCCCGAACAACCCCGCGCAGAACGTGTACGGCGTGTGGAGCGGGCGCCCCTCCCAGGCGCAGGGCAAGACGTGGGCCGCGATCGAGCGCGACGCCCAGCGCGCGTACGCCTCCCAGGGCTGGGCCGTCTTCCCCGACGTGCCGTCGGACCCGAACCAGCTCGGCTGCGACTTCTTCACGCAGGTGGACTCGCGGGTGCCGTTCCCCGAGCCGGGCAGCGCGGCGGCGGCCGCGCCGACGGCGATCCTCGACGGCGCGCTGACCAGGGCGAGCGGGGCGGTCCCGCTGGGCACCCTGTTCGAGCTGCGCGCCGGCACGTTCGACGTGCGGCCCGGCACGCAGTTCACCGTCAAGGTCAGCGCGACCGCGCCGGCCCGCGAGCCGCTGGGCCGCTCGTCGGTGACGCTGGGCGTGCCCGCGGGCTGGCAGGTCAGCGGCTCGGGCGAGCTGGGCAGGCTCGCCGCCGGGCGCACCGGGACGGCGACGTTCACCGTAACCCCCACTGGCACCCCCGCCGCTGGCACCGGACGGGCGCGCGTGTCGGCCACGCTGACCACCGAGCGGGGCCGCGGCTACACCGACCGGCAGGTCGAGATCAGCCCGCCCGTACGGGCCGGGCAGCAGCTCCTCCCCCAGGTCGCCCAGTACGAGAAGTGGACCTCCGAGGTCGGCGTGCCGCAGCTGCGCGGCATCGTCACCCCCGTGCTCACCCTGCCCTCCGGCGGCTCCCGGCAGGTCGGCGTCGTGGTGACCAACATCAGCGACGCCGCCAAGTCGGGGACCGTGCGCGTGGACCTGCCCGCCGGGTTCACCGCGGACCGCGTGGAGGCTCCCTACAGCGACCTGGCCGCCGGGGCCTCGACGACGGTGCCGTTCACCGTCACGAACTCCGACCCCTCGTTGAAGACGTCCAACCAGGGCGGCGACTACGCGTACACCATCAGCGTGGACGGCGCGGTCGCGAGCAAGCCGGCGCTCGAACTGGTCCCGGCGGCCTCCGTGCCGCAGGCGTCGCCCACCGTGGACGGCGTGGCGGGCGACGGCGAGTATCCCGGGCCCGCCCTCGACATCTCGCGGCTGTGGGAGGGCACGGCCTGCTCGTCCGCGGCCGACTGCTCCGGCACCGCCAAGCTCGCGTGGCACGACGACACCCTCTACCTGCTGGTCCAGGTGCAGGACGACGTGCTCGGCACCCGGCTGGCCACCGCCGACTGCAAGCGGCACTGGCGTACCGACTCGGTGGAGGTCACGCTCGACCCGCGTGGCACGTCCGAGAACACCTCGACCACCTTCAAGACCGCGGTGCTGCCCGTGACGGCCGAGGGACCGCCGTGCTTCCTGCGCGACGCCGACAACCGCCAGGGCCCGGGCGAGCAGACCGCCCCCGGCATGCGAGTGGCCTCGAAGGTCGCCTCGGGCGGATACACCGTGGAGATGTCGATCCCCATGGAGCTTCTCCCCGGCTCCGTCGATCCCGCCCACCTCGGGCTGAACATCCTCGTGTACGACTCCGACACCCAGGACAAGACCGGCCAGACCCGGATCGGCTGGTCGACGTGGGGCGGCGTGCAGGGCGACCCGTACCGGTGGGGCGTGGCCACGCTGACCGGCTACCGGCCGCCCGCGGACCGTCCGGTGCCCGACCCGGTGATCCCCGACACGGCCCTGTCCAGCCTGGACTCGCCGCAGTCGCTGGAGCAGGCGGTCCGGGTGCACGTCCCGCTCGCGGGTGGCCCGGCGGCCAAGGAGTCGGAGAGCGGCCAGGCCGTCTCCGCCGCCGCCGGCCAGAAGGAGGTGAAGGTGACGCTGCGGGCGGAGGCGCCCGGTAAGGCCCACCTGTTCGTCCGCGACGACCAGGGGACGGCGGGCAGCCGCGTCGTCACGGTGTCCCGCAAGGGCGTCACGACCGTCACCGTGCCCCTGACCCGCGCCCTGGCCGCCCACCCGGCGGTGGTGGCGGGCTGGGAGGCGCCCGGCGGCGGCACGGCGGCCTCGCAGGTGAAGGTGCGCTGAAGCCGGGCTGCCCGCCCTCCTCCCCGGAGGGCGGGCAGCCCTGTCGGACGCATCCCGTAGTCTGCCGGGATGCCGGAATCCCTCACACTCACGAACCTGCTCGACGACGCGGCCATCCTCTCCCTCGAGCACCAGATCCACCTCGAAGAGGTCCTCGGCGAGCACAGCTGGAGCGTCGACCTGCGGGAGCAGCGCTTCCAGTTCACCGGGAGCCGCACGATCACCTGCACCCGCTTCCACCTGCTCGGCAGCGCCGCCCCAGGGCCGCAGTCGTGGCTGTGGGCCTGGGCGAACCCGTCCGGCTTCCCGGAGCCGGTGATCGCCCTGTCGGGGACGCTGCGGGACTTCGGGCAGCGGTTCGGCATCGCGGAGCTGGCCTCCGCGGAGGTCCCGTTCGCCGCGCTGCCCACCTCCCCCGCCGAGCCGCACTTCGCCGCCGCGATCCTCACCGAGGCCGCCAAGGCGGTGACCGGCCACTGGACGTCCTACAGCGGCGACGCGGGCGGCGGCACCCGGGCCGCGTTCCTCGTCGAGCACCCGGACTTCCAGCTGCCGCCGCCCGAGCCGGTCCGCGTCATGCGCGTCCTGCAGCAGGCGCTCTCCCTGCCGCTGCTGACGGACCACCGGCGTGCGATGCACGGCTACGCCGCCCGCCGCGGGCTCGGGGCGTCCTACAGCGACGCGGGCGGCGACCGGCTCATGCTCACGGGCCCCGGCTTCGAGGCGGCCGTCGACTTCGACGGGCACGGCCGGGTCGGCAACATCAGCGCGACCCTGTCGGCCCCCCGCGGCGCCTGAGCAGCGCCACCCCTGATCGCTCGCGGCGGGTGCCGTTTCGATAGATTCATCCCTCGGTGACCGACCGAAGGAGCCTCGTGACCATTCCCGAACTGACCGACGTCCACGCGGCGTGGCTGCCGCCCGAGGCGTTCCGGGCGATCGGTTCCCGACGTACCCTCGTGCGGGCCGACGGGCCGCTCGCCGAGACCGTGCGGGCGGAGGTCACGCGGGCCCGCGCCCGGTACGGCGACGGCGCCGAGGGCCCGTACGACCTGGTGCTGGGCCTGGACGCGGCCGAGGGCGCGGACGGGTACGCGATCGCGCGGCGGGACGGCGTCACGACCGTGACCGGCGGCGATGAGGCCGGCATGCTGTACGGGTTCTTCCACGTCGTACGGCTCGGCGAGGCCGCGTTCGGGGCCGACAGGGAGACGGAGCACCACCGGCCCGCGATGCGCCGGCGCATGCTCGACCACTGGGACAACATCGACGTGCACCCGGTGATGGGCCAGGTCGAGCGCGGTTACGCGGGCGGCTCGATCTTCTGGGACAAGGGCGCGCCGCGCGCGGACCTGACGCGGGTGCGCGCCTACGGGCGGCTGCTGGCCGCCTCCGGCGTCAACGCGGTCGCGATCAACAACGTGAACGTGCACGCCGCCGAGGCCCGCCTGCTGACCGACCGGCTCGGCGAGGTGGCCGCGATCGCGGCCGAGCTGCGCCCGTACGGGATCCGCGTGCACCTGTCGGTCAACTTCGCCTCCCCGATCGCGCTCGGCGGCCTGCCCACCGCCGACCCGCTCGACGAGGGGGTGCGGGCGTGGTGGGCGCGGACCACCGAGCAGGTGTACGCGACGATCCCCGACTTCGGCGGGTACGTGGTGAAGGCCGACTCGGAGGGCCAGCCGGGCCCGTTCGCGTACGGGCGCACCCACGCCGACGGCGCGAACATGCTCGCCGAGGCCCTGGCCCCCTTCGGCGGGGTCGTGCACTGGCGGGCCTTCGTCTACAACCACCGCCAGGACTGGCGCGACCGCTCGACCGACCGCGCCCGCGCCGCCTACGACCACTTCGCCCCGCTCGACGGCCGGTTCCTGGACAACGCGATCCTGCAGGTCAAGCACGGCCCCATGGACTTCCAGACGCGCGAGCCGGTCTCCCCGGTGATCCTGGAGATGCAGGGGACCCGCCTGGCGGTGGAGCTGCAGGTGACGCAGGAGTACACCGGCCAGCAGCGGCACGTCTGCTACCTGGCCCCCATGTGGAGCGAGATCCTCGCGTTCGAGAACGTCGCCGAGGCGGGCGACCTGGTCGCGGTCTCCAATGTGGGCGACGACCGCTACTGGACCGGCCACCCGCTCGCGCAGGCCAACCTGTACGCGTTCGGCCGCCTCGCCTGGGACCCGGGTCTCGACCCGGCCGCCGTCCTCGACGAGTGGATCGACCTCACCTTCGCGTGGCCCGGCGAGTCGCTGCGGCGCACCCTGCACGCCATGATGGACGGGTCGTGGCGCACGTACGAGCGCTACACCGCGCCGCTCGGCGTCGGCTTCATGGTGCGCCCCGGCCACCACTACGGCCCGGACGTGGACGGCTACGAGTACACGCCGTGGGGCACGTACCACTTCGCCGACCGCGACGGCGTGGGCGTGGACCGCACGCGCGCCACCGGCACCGGCTTCACCGGCCAGTACCCGCAGCCGTGGTCGGACGTCTACGAGTCGCTGGAGCGCTGCCCCGACGAGCTGCTGCTGTTCTTCCACCACGTCCCGTACGGGCACGTGCTGCACAGCGGCTCGACGGTCATCCAGCACATCTACGACACGCACTTCGCGGGGGCGGAGGAGGCGGCCGAGACGCGGCTGCACTGGGAGAAGCTGGCCGGCACCGGCGCGGTCGACCCGGACCTGTACGCCCGGGTCAAGGAGCGGCTCGACGAGCAGGTCCGCTGCGCCGAGGAGTGGCGCGACCAGATCAACGCCTATTTCTTCCGCAAGTCAGGCGTCCCCGACGCGCGCGGCAGGCGCATCCCCTAGGGAGCGCCCGGCGAACGACCGCGCGACGGCGATCACAGCCGCCACCAGCACGGGCAGGGCGACGATCGCGGGCCACGGCACGTCCGGCACGACGTCGGGCGTGACGGGCCCGCCCTGCCAGGCACGCACGAGCCGGGGCATCAGGACATGGCAGAGCCCCAGCCCCAGCAATGCGCCCCCGGCGGCGTGCCACAGGGCCGCCCAACGGCCCGCGGCGGCGGCGCGGAACAGGAGGCCGGACGCGGCCACCAGCCCCAGCGCGATCGCTCCGCCCAGCAGAACGGGCGATGGGACCGCCGGATCCGGCGAGCCGATCACCGTGACGTCCCACCCGGATCCGGCCACCGCCGCGCGGGCCGCGTTCCCGTCGCCGTCCACGGCGAGCCACCAGTCGGTGGCGGGCAACGGCGGCCGTGCCGCGGCCAGATTCCAGGCCTGCAAGGTCTGCCAGTCCATGAGGACGGCGGCGGAGTCGAGAGCGACGCCGGGCATGCGCTCGACGACACCGGAGAGCTCGACCTGGAGCGGTCGCCGTCCGAGCGAGATGGAGCCGGTCCGGCCCGTGGCGAGCTTCGCCGAGGCGGCCAGCTCGGGGGTGAGCACGATCGGCACCGGCCGGGCGGGGGCGGCGTTCAGCGGTACGGGCCGCACGACGGAGGCACCGTCCTTCACCTTCAGCGAGAAGATGCCGCTTCCCGTCCCTTCCGACCATCGCTGACCCGCGGGCAGGGCCAGTTCCCCTCCGTCGGCGCGCAGCGCGGTCACGGTGATCACGTGTGCGGAGTCGTCGGTGGCGTCGCCCAGGAAACCCCGGACGGCAAGCGGGTAGGCGATCTTCCCGTCCGGACCGGCCAGGCCGGCGAGGTCCACGTCCACCTTCGCGGAGCCTTCGCGCAGTGGTGCGACCGGCAGGTCGTGCCAGACCCCGAGGGCGTCGGAGACCACCACGCGCAGCCGCACGGAGCCGTCGGACCGCTCGACCTCGACGGTGAGCGTGCGCGGCCGGCCGGGCAGCGGCAGGGCGCCGAGCTGGGGACGGCCGGCGACCATCGCGGCCGCCAGTTGCGCGACCGTCCGGTCCGACAGATCGGGCCGCAGCCGGAACACCTCGCCGAGGCGGTTCGCGTCGACGCCGAGGAGGGTGCTGTAGCGGAGGTCGACATCGACGCGATCGCGGTGTCCGGGCACCGCGGCGGTGACACCCGGCAGCGCGGTGAAGGCGGTGCCACGGCCGAGGACGCCCGGCTCGCCTCCCGCCGGCGGGCCGGTCAGCCGCACGTCGGCACCGGCCTGGTGACGGGCCTGGTCCGCCTGCGAGGAGCGCCAGGTCGTGGCGCCACCGATCGCGAGAACGGCGACCGCGGCGGCGATCCCCGCGGAGAGCGCCCGTATCCCCGGCCTCGGCGCCTCGGCGACCAGGCACGCCACCGCGACCAGCGCCATCAGGATCGCCACCAGGAGTGTTCCCGACAGGTCCGGCAGCCGTAATCCCGCGGCCCGCCACCACGGCGTGGCCTCCGCCAGGGACAGCAGCAGGCGGGTCAGGAAGGGGGCCACGAACGCGCAGCCCATGACCACCGCCGCCGTGCCCAGGGCCCGGCCGGTCCGCCTGGGCCCGGGCGTGAGGAGCAGCGCCAGGGCCAGGAGCGCCGCCAGACCCAGGACGGTCCAGCGGGCCGCCTGCGCGGCGGCCTCGATCCGGGCCAGTGTGCCGGGGAGAGCACTGGCGGGCGTGCAGTCGGGGCAGCCGTTCGCCTTGAGCCGTTCCCGCAGGTCCGGCAGCCGGGCGGCCGCCGTACGCAGCCGCTCGACCGGCAGGCCGCGCAGGTCGGGCACGACGGTCCAGGTGGCGTCGACCGTTTCGGCGAAGCGGTCGAGGAAGGTGGCCTGATCCACCATGAGCGGGCCGTAGGTGGTGTATCCCTCCCTCTCGACGCCACGGCCGAGCATCAGGTCGCCGGCCCAGCGCGGCCCGTAGGGGTCGTCGGGCAGGAACACCCCGGTGATCTTGACCTTTACCGGCTCGGCGTCGATACGGCCGATCGTGGTGAACACCTGTCCGGCCGTGAAGCCGGTGAACGAGGCGGCGGCCTGGGAGATCGCCGCCTCGACCGGCTCGGTGCGCGACCGGGGCCAGGAGCCGCTGACCAGTCTCGCGTGCTGCTGGAATCCGTCGAGACTGCCGAACCTGAGCCGCTCCGGCCGCCGGTACCTCAGCTTCTCCTGGCCCGGCATCGTGTAGCCGTCCGAGCGGAGCAAGGTGGTCACCTCGGTGGGCGCACCGCCGAAGGCCAGGGCCGTCTGTTCCCGTACGGCCCGGTCGAACCCGGCGAAGTTCCCGGCGTTGATCACGCCGGCGACCGTGACGCCTACGGCCTGAGGCGGAGCCGTCTCCACGGCATGCCGCACTTCCGCATCGCCCAGAGCCGCGGCACACATGCCGAGCCCGGCGAACACGGTGGCGACCAGCAGGCTCACCACGCCCAGCCTCAGCACTGACGGCATGCCCCGCCACCTTCCGCAGCTCTCATCTCCCGGTGATCACCGGGAGATCATGCTGAGGATAGTGGCTCGATCCGCGCCCGCGACTCCTCAGGCGGTGAAGCGCTCGCGGACCTCGGCGATCACCGGGCGGCTGTTCCACAGCAGGGCCGCGGCGAACGCCGAGGCCAGCAGGGCGGGCGCCAGCTCGGTGGCGACCATCGTGATGCCGCCCGCCACGATCAGCAGCGACGCGTTGCCGAGGGCGGCCTTCGGGTGGCGCATGAGGAAGTACGACGCCAGCCGTGCCACGTCCACCGCCCGGAACGCGAACAGCGACGTGATCACCAGCGCGTTGGCGGCCCACAGCAGCGCCGCCAGCGCGACGAGCACGAGCAGCACCGCCCACCACCCCGGGACGCCGGCGACGGCGAAGTTCGCCAGGTTCGTCCCGACGACGGCCAGCGCGACGAGCCACGGCACCCAGATCTTCAGCACGCCGCGCACGTTGGCCTTGTAACCGCGCCAGAACGCCGCCGCCGGATGCAGGTCCGTCATGTCCCGGCTGCGATGGCGCAGCGCGTAGAGGGCGGCGGACAGCGCGGGGCCGAGCGGCAGCGCGCAGGCCGCCACCAGCGGCACGTTGGCGGCGTCGCCGCCGAGCAGGGTCAGCGCGATCAGGCCGGGCGCGGTCGCGACGAGGAACAGGCCCTCGACCACCAGCAGGCTGTAGATCAGCGTGGCGGCGCGCGAGAGCGGGCCCTCGCCGAACCGCCGCCCCGCCGACACCTCGCTCATGGGCTCTCCTCTCCCAGGCCGAGCAGCCGCCTGTCGTCCCACCACGGCGGCGTCCGGTCCACCACCGGTGTGAGCTCGACCAGCGTAACCTCGTGGCGGTCGAGCCGGAGATCCAGGTCCACGCGACCGTCCGCGACGGGCAGGCTCCGGTGGGAGCGCACGGGCTCGGCCGCCTCCCGCAGCGCGTCGAGCTCCCTGGGCCGTGGCGAGCGCGGGCGGCCCAGCTCGCGCCACGCCGCCCACGCGTTGCCCTTCTCCTCGCTCGCCGACGAGCGCAGCTCGAACGCCGAGGCGGCCTCCCCGATGGGGATCGACAGCCGCAAGGCGTGCCCGTCTGCTGGAGGCGCGCCGGTCACGTCCGCCGGGGCCCAGGCCAGCACGGTGACCCGGCCGTCGCCGTCCCGGGTGACCAGGTGGTCCTCCCCGCGCGCCAGGACCTGGTCACCCATCCGGGCCATGAACGCGTACAGGTGGTAGGTGGGCTTCTTGATCTGCCGGTGGGTCAGCAGGCCGAAGCCGCCGTGGAAGAGCGAGGTCGGGATCCCCTGCTCCTCGAACATGTCGCTGAAGGTCCAGTAGGAGAAGGAGTCGACCAGGTCTCCCCCGGCCGCCAGCACCGGGGCGAGGTAGGCGGCGTGGAAGGCCGTGTCGTGGACGGGGTTGTCGGGCCGGTAGGAGGAGTTGAACTCCGTGATGTGCACCGGCAGCCCCTCCAGCGGGCCGCCCGCGAGCTGCCGCCGCGGCGTGGCGAACTGCTCCAGCAGCTTCGACGCCGGCGCGAGCGTCTGGTGCACGCCGAAGGGCACGTGCTGGGCCGGGCCGGAGGTGTACGCGTGCCGGCTGACGAAGTCGATGGGCAGCGAATGCTCGGCCACGAAGTCGGCGAAGCGCACGAGGAACTCGTCGGAGCCGGGCGAGATGGCCGGGCCGCCGACCTGGAGCGAGGCGTCCACCTCCTTGACCGCGTGCGCGCTCACCTCATAGAGGCGGTGGTAGGCGTCCTGGTCGGCGTCCTGCCAGAAGTCCTTGAGGTTGGGCTCGTTCCACACCTCGATGGGCCAGGTGCGCACCTCGTCGAGCCCGTACCGGTCGACGAGGTGCGCCAGCGTGGCCCGCACCAGCTCCGCCCACTCCCGCCAGGAGCGGGGCGGGGTGACGTTGCCCTGCCACCAGAACACGGTCTGGTCGCCGGAGGCCAGCCCGGAGGGCATGAACCCCAGCTCCACGAAAGGGCGGATGCCGAGTTCGAGGTAGGCGTCGATCACCTGGTCCACGTACGTGAACGAGTGGCGCACGTGCCGCGCGCCCGCGTACTCGTACGGCTGGTGGACGCCCACCCCGTCGCTCAGCAGCCCGTGCCCCCGGATGTGCCGGAAGCCGATCTCCCGCTGGATCAGCGCCAGCGAGTCCTGGTAGTCGCGGCGCAGCGCCAGCTCGAAGCGGCCGGTGCCGACACAGAACCGCCAGGCGTCGGACAGCCGTCCCGAGGCCTCCGAGGGCACTCGCATCAGCCGTGGTCCTTCTTGAAGCGCTCGTAGGCGGAGTTGACGAGGTTCATGTAGGAGGTCATGTTCTTGGCCTCCAGCTCCTTGACGTAGGCGTCCCACTCGCTCAGGTCACGCTCGCCGAGGACGAACTTGAGCGTCTGCTGGGTGACGTAGTCCTTCAGCGGCGTCTCCCACAGCGTGGCCTGCTCGCGCTCCTCGTCGTTGAACGGGTGCGGCGGCTCGACCGGCCAGCCCTTCCTGGCGTTCATCACGTCCTGGAAGGCCACCTCCTCCTCGGAGAAGGTGGAGTTCAGCAGCTTGGTGGTGCCGCCGTAGGCGAACACGCCGTTGGAGAAGCCGAAGTCCTTCTGCAGGTGCTTGGGCGCGCCGGGGTTGAGGCCGACGAAGTCGATGTCCTTGGCGAGCTTGAACGCGCCCGAGGCGTCCTTGGTGTACGTCGTGCCCTCGACGCCCCACTTGGCGAACTCCTCGCCCTGGTCGGAGTACCAGAGCCAGTCGATGAACTGCATCATGGCGACGAAGTTCTTGTTCTCCAGCGCCTTCTTGGAGATCATGACGCCGTTCTCGAGCCGGGTGTCGATCTTGTACTCGCCGACCGGGCCCAGGGGCACCGGGATCTTGGCGACCTTGGCGCCGGGGACGAGCTTGGTCAGCGTGGGGCGGTAGTCGTTGACGATCGACTGCGCGTTCGCGCTGATCACGAACGACTTGCCGGAGTTGAACTTCTGCTTGGCCTGCTCGTCCTGCTGGGTGAAGCTCTCCGGGTCGAGCAGCTTCTCCTTCACCAGCTTGTTCAGGTACTCCAGCATCTGCTTGTACTGCGGCATCGCGCCGGTGTAGACGAACTTGCCGGCCGTGGCGTCGAAGGTCGCGTGCTGGTACTGCCAGCCGCCCTTGGCGCCGTAGGCCTGGGCGACGAGCTTGAAGATGTTGCCGCCGGGCGTGGGGACACCGAACCGGTCGGTCATCGGGTAGAGGTCCGGGTACTCCTTCTTCAGCGCCTTGAGCAGGGTGTAGAGATCGTCCCAGGTCTTCGGGACCTCCAGCTTGTGCTTCTCCAGGATGTCGGTCCGCACGGCCAGGGAGTAGTCGGCCCAGATCTCCTCGTGGAGCCCCGGCAGCAGGTAGATGCGGCCGTCGGCCTGGCGCAGGGTGTCCAGCTCCGGCTCCATCTTCCACTTGGCGACCTTGTCCTTGAAGTTGGGCATCAGGTCGAAGTAGTCGCTGACCGGCAGGATGGCGCCGGAGGAGACGAACGCCTCCTCGGCCGGGTGGTAGGTCTTCGGGATGATGAGCGGGGCCTGGCCGGAGCCCACCAGCAGGCCGCGCTTCTTCTCGTAGTCGCTGAGCGGCACCTCCACCGGCTTGAGCGTCACGTTGGTCCGCTTGGTCAGCTCCTGCCAGAACAGCCAGTCGCTCTTGTCCGGGTAGAACGGGTGGTTGTTGTAGAGCACGTCGAACGAGATCGGCTCGGTGGCCTTGAACTGCTGGTTGACTCCGTAGTTGGCCATCGCGCCCGCCTTGTTCGCGGACACGTCGGCGGCCTTCTTCGGAGCCGCGTCCTCGCCGCAGCCGGCGACGGCAAGAGTGAGCGCACCCAGCCCGAGGAGTGCCTGACGGCGGGAGATGTGCTGCATGGGGGGATCCTTTCGGGAGGACAGTGGTTAACCCTTGACCGCGCCGAGCATGACGCCCGAGACGAAGTACCTCTGCACGAAGGGGTAGACCGCCAGGATGGGGACGACGGTGAGCATGATCGTCACCGACTGGATGTTGGCCGCCGCCGCCGACGCCTCGCTGAGCGACGCGCCCGCGGACTCGGCGCCGGTGGCGCCCGCGATGAGGTTGCGCAGGTAGATGGTCACGGGGAACAACTCGGTCTTGTTCAGGTAGAGGAACGCCGTGAACCACGAGTTCCAGAACGAGACCGCGTAGAACAGCACCATCGTGGCGATGACCGCCTTCGACAGCGGCAGCACCACCCGCCACAGGACGCCGTAGGTGTTCAGGCCGTCGATCGCGGCGGCCTCCTCCAGCTCCTGCGGCAGGCCCTCGAAGAACGCCTTCATGACTAGGAGGTTGAAGACGCTGATGGCGTTGGGCAGGACGATGGCCCAGATGGAGTTGGTCAGCCCGAGGCCGTTGACCAGCACGTAGTTGGGGATCAGGCCGCCGGAGAAGATCATGGTGAAGACGGCGACCCAGATCAGGAACGTGCGGCCCCTGAGGTGCTTCTTGGACAGCACGTACGCGTAGCACGTCGTCAGCAGCATGGCGATCGCCGTGGCCACGACGGTGTAGACAATCGTGTTGCCGTAGTTCGTCCAGAATGTCGGGTCCGACACCACGAGCTTGTAGGTCGTGATGTTGAACCCGCGCGGGATGAGGTTGACCTGCCCGCCGACGATGTAGCGCTCCTCGCTGAACGAGCGGGCGAGGATGTTGAGGAAGGGGTAGAGCGTCACGATCACGACGCCGCTCAGGATGACGGCGTTGACCACCTGGAAGGCGCGGTAGCCACGGGTCTTCTCGAGGGTCACCACAGGCTCGTCCCTACTGTGCGGCGGGAGATCAGGTTCGCCGAGAGGATCAGCACCACGCCGACCAGGGCCTCGAACAGGCCGATCGCGGCGGCGTAGCTCAGGTTGCTGGACTCCACGCCCATCCGGTACAGGTATGTGGAGATCACGTCCGCCGTCGGGTAGGTCAGCGGGTTGTACAGCAGCAGGACCTTCTCGAAGCCCACGGCCATGAACGTGCCGATGTTGAGGATCAGCAGCGTGATCGCCGTCGGCCGGATGCCCGGCAGGGTGACGTGCCAGATCTGCCGCCACCGTCCGGCGCCGTCCATCCGGGCCGCCTCGTAGAGCTGCTCGTCGATGGTGGTCAGCGCGGCCAGGTAGAGGATGGTGCCCCAGCCGACGGTCTGCCAGACCTCCGACGAGACGAAGATCGTGCGGAACCACTCGGGTTTCTGCAGGAACGCGGTGGGCTCCCCGCCGAACACCTTGACGATCTGGTTCACCGGCCCGTCGATGGCCAGCATCTGCATGACGATGCCGGCCACGATGACCATCGACAGGAAGTGCGGCAGGTACGACACCGACTGCAGGAACCGCTTCACGCGCCGGTTGCGCACCTCGTTGAGCAGCAGCGCCAGCACGATCGGCAGCGGGAAGCAGAACAGCAGGGTCAGCGCGCCGAGGATGAGCGTGTTGGCGAACACGGTCCAGAACGACGGGTCGTTCAGGAACATCTTCACGTACCGCAGGCCCACCCAGGTCTCGCCGAAGATGCTCCCGCCGGGCTCGAACTTGCGGAAGGCGATCACGTTGCCGAGCATCGGGAGGTACCGGAAGATCGCGAAGAACAGCAGCGGCAGGATCGCCAGCGAGTACAGCTGCCAGTCGCGGCGGATCGCGTGCCGCCAGGTGCCGGGTTTGGCCCGTCTGCGCCGGCTGGGTGCCGGTCCCGCCGCCCGCGCGTCTCGCGGCGGATTGTCCAACGACGTTGTGCTCATCCCGCTCCTTCCCGTGTGATACGAGCCGTGACCAGCAGGTTCCTGTCGTGCCCCAGCTCGCGCTCGGCGCCGGTCAGCCGCAGCGGCACGGCGGCCACGGCACCGGTCGCCGGGTCCGTCGCGGCGTCCCCGCTGGAGCGCCCGAAGCGCAGCTCGACGTCGCCGGGCTCGACGATGCGCCGGCCGCGCACGCCGGTGAACGACGCGGCGTCGGCCGGGACGGTGAACTCCACGCGAGCGGCCTGCCCGGCCTCCAGCGGGACGCGGGCGTAGCCGACCAGCCGCACCACCGGCCTGGTGGTCTGCGCGACCGGGTCGTGCAGGTAGAGCTGGACGACCTCGGCGCCGGCCCGCGATCCGGTGTTACGGACGCTCACCCCGACGGTGACCTCGCCGTCCACCGGCCACTCGGCCGCGCCCGTGTCGAGGAGCTCCCACTCGAACGTGGTGTAGCTCAGCCCGTGCCCGAACGAGTACGCGGGCGTCGGGTCCACCGACGACACCTGCGTACGGCGCCCGAGCCACGGCGACAGGTAGGTGGCGGGCAGGCCGCCGGCGTCGCGCGGCACGCTGACCGGCAGGCGACCGGTCGGGTTGACGGCGCCGGTGAGCACCTCCGCCAGCGCCCGGCCGCCCCGCTGGCCGGGGAAGAAGCCGTAGACGACGGCCGCGGCCGCGTCGAACTCCGGGCCCAGCGCGTACGGCCGCCCGGCCAGCAGCACCAGGACCACCGGGGTGCCGGTCGCCAGCACCGCCCGGACCAGCTCTGACTGCACGCCCGGCAGGCGCAGGTCGGCGGCATCACAGCCCTCGCCGGAGGTGCCGCGCCCGAAGAGCCCCGCCCGGTCGCCGACGGCGAGCACGCACACGTCGCTCTCCGCCGCCGCGGCGACGGCCGCCGCGATCCCGGAGGTGTCGTCGCCGGTGATCTCGCAGCCCGGCTCGTACGCGAGATCGGGGACCAGCGCGCCGAGCGCCTCGCGCAGCGACGGGAGGTCGAGCCCGAGCCCGTGCTCGAGGTGCGGGCCCACGTGCGCGGGGAAGGCGTAGCAGCCGAGCATCGCCATCGGGTCGTCGGCCACCGGCCCCACGAGCACCACCCGCCGGCCCGGCGCGAGCGGCAGGACGCCGCCGGTGTTGCGCACCAGCACGATCGACTCGCGCGCCAGGCGCAGGGCGAGCTCCTGGCTCTCCTCGTCGTCGAGCCGCACGTCGGCGGCATCGCCGGGCAGCGGCCGCCAGTCCTCGTCGAGCAGCCCCAGCTCGGCCTTCTGCGCCAGCACCCGGGCCAGCGCGCGGTCGATGAGCGCCTCGTCGACCTGTCCCGACTTCACGGCCTCGATCAGCGGAGGGCCGAAGGTGTCCACCGTGGGCAGCTCGACGTCGATCCCGGCCCGCAGCGCGAGCCCGGCCGCGTCCGCGGCCTCCGCCGCGACGCCGTGCAGCTTGTGCAGGAACCGGATGGAGAAGTAGTCGGCGACCACCGTGCCCGCGAACCCCCACTCCTCGCGCAGCAGCCCGGTCAGCAGCTCCTCGTCGGCCGCGACGGGGACGCCGTCGATCTCGGCGTAGGAGTTCATCACCGACCGGGCGCCGCCCAGGCGCAGGGCCATCTCGAACGGCGGCAGGATCACGTCCGCCAGTTCCCTGCCTCCCATGTGGGCGGGGGCGAGGTTGCGGCCGCCCCGGGAGGCGGAGTAGCCGGCGAAGTGCTTCAACGTGGCGACGAGGCCCGCGCCCTCGAGCCCGCGCACGTAGGCCGCGCCGACCGTCCCGACCAGGTAGGGGTCCTCGCCGATCGTCTCCTCGGTGCGGCCCCAGCGGTAGTCGCGGGTGACGTCGAGGACCGGGGCCAGGCCCTGGTGGACGCCGGCTGCCCGCATGGACCGGCCGATCCGCCCGGCCACCTCCTCGATCAGCTCGGGGTCGAAGGAGGCGCCCCAGCTCAGCGGCGCCGGGTACACCGTCGCCCGCCAGGCGGCGAAGCCGGTCAGGCACTCCTCGTGGACCTGGGCCGGGATCCCGAACCTGCTGGCGGCCACGATCTGGGCCTGCGAGGCGGCCAGCGAGCGAGCGCCGGCGACGGGATCGACCGGTGCCGTGCCGAACGGGCGGGTCAGCTGGCCCAGCCCGTGGGCGATGACGTCGCTCCACTCCACGCCCGCCATGTCGGCCTGGTGAGGGGCGACGCCTCCCCCTGACGCGTCGGCGCCGACCCAGACGCCCACGAGCTGGGCGATCTTCTCCTCCAGCGTCATGAGCGGGATGAGCACCCCGGCCCGCTCGGCGGCAGTCAGCCGCGTGTCCCGCCACTTGTCGATTGGTACCTGGCCCCTCATGCCACCCTTTCGGCTCTTAGCCGGCCTGCTGCCGAAACTTTCGAGGAATTCCCGTTAATATTGCGGCAACTTATGGGTCCAGGTTTCGGCGTGTCAAGAGGGTGCAAACTGTTATATTCGTGCTGATCACCGCAGGGTCAGGCCAGCATTCGACGCCCGCATTTCCAGAAAGTTTCCGGATGCTCAGATGACAAGTTGCCGTTCAGCCACGCTCAGGTCAGGGACTCCGTCAGAGTGCGGGCCGCCTGGGTGACCAACTTGCCGTACTCCCCGCGCAGTTCCTCCGGCATGCGGCTGGCGGGGGTGGAGATGCTGAGGCTGGCGACCGGGCCGTCCGGGCCCAGCACGGCGGCGGCGACGGCCGCGATGTCGGAGCGCCACTCACCGCGGTTGTCCGCGTAACCCCGCGCCCGGACCGCGGCCAGCTCGGCGCCCAGCGCCTCGGGGTCGACGATCGTCGTGTCCGTGTACGACGCGAGCTCCGGCAGCGGGGCGGACCTGTGCGCGAGCACGGCCTTGCCGTTGGCCGAGGCGTGCAGCGGGAGCCTGATGCCGAGCGGCAGCACGATGCGCAGCGGCTTGTCGGTCTCCAGCCGCTCGATCAGGACGACCGCGTCGCCCTCCGGCACCATCAGGTGGATCGTCTCCCCGGTGCGCTGCCGCAACTGCTCCATGACCGGCATCGCCGCGTCCCGCAGGCCCAGCTCCGTCCTGCGGCCGACCTGGAACGCCTTGCTCGTCACCTGCCAGCGCGTGATCTCGCCCGCCGCGGGCCTGATCCACCCGGCCTCGTGCAGCGTCCTCAGCGAGCGCTGCACCGTGCTCTTGGGCAGCCCGAGCACCCGGGCCAGCTCCCCGACTCCGGCGGGCTGGCGGGCGGCGACCTCTTCGAGCACCCGGAGGGCGTTGATCACGTTCTGCATCCATTGACTCCTCTGCGGACCGATTTTAATGTTAGTGAACCGCAACACGGCACACCGTGCCGTGACACGGCACGCAAGGAGTTCTAGACGTGGGGCGTCATTTCCTGCAGATCCCAGGACCGACCAACGTTCCCGACCGGGTGCTGCGCGCCATCGCCCAGCCCACCGTCGATCACCGCGGCCCCGCCTTCGCCCGCCTGGCCGGCGAGGTCCTGGAGCGGCTGAAGGCGGTCTTCCGGACCCGCCACCACGTGATCGTCTACCCGTCGTCGGGGACGGGCGCGTGGGAGGCGGCGCTGGTCAACACGCTCTCGCCCGGGGACAGGGTGCTGGCGTTCGAGACCGGGCACTTCTCCGCGCTCTGGTGCGAGATGGCCGCCCGGCTGGGGCTGGTCGTCGACCTCGTGCCCGGCGACTGGCGGCACGGCGCCGACCCCGACGCGATCGCCGGCCGCCTCACCGCCGAGCACGCCGCCGTCATGGTCGTGCACAACGAGACCTCGACCGGCGTGCGCAGCCGGATCCCGGAGATCCGCGCGGCCGTCGACCGGACCGGGCACTCCCCGCTGCTGCTGGTGGACACGATCTCGTCGCTGGGCTCGATGGACTACCGCCACGACGAATGGGGCGTGGACGTGACCGTCGGCTGCTCGCAGAAGGGGCTCATGCTGCCGCCCGGCATCGGCCTCAACGCGGTCAGCCCGAAGGCGCTGGCCCACCGGGGGCGGCTGCCCCGCTCGTACTGGGACTGGGAGCCGATCATCGCGGCCAACCGCGGCGGCTTCTACCCGTACACGCCGCCGACCAACCTGCTCTACGGGCTGCGCGAGGCGCTCGTCATGCTGCTGGAGGAGGAAGGGCTGGCGGAGGTCTTCCGCCGCCACGACCGGCACGCCGAGGCGACGCGGCGCGCCGTACGGGCGTGGGGGCTCGAGGTGCTCTGCGCCGACGAGCGGGAGCACTCGAGCTCGCTCACCGCGGTGCTGATGCCGGACGGGCACGACGCCGACGCGGTCAGGAAGCTCATCCTCGATCGGTACGACATGTCGCTCGGCACCGGGCTCGGGCGGCTCGCGGGGCGCGTCTTCCGGATCGGCCACCTCGGCCACTTCAACGACCTGACGCTGGCCGGCACGCTGAGCGGCGTCGAGATGGGGCTGGGCGCGGCCGGGGCACCGATCAAGGAAGGCGGGACGCGCGTCGCGCTGGCGTACCTGGAGGGGGCCGCATGACCCTGGCCCGGACCCTGTCCCGGCTGCTCGAAGGAGACGTCAGGGACGATCCGTACACCAGGCATCTGTACGCCTCCGACGCCAGCATGTACGCCATCGAGCCGCTCGCCGTCGCCTTCCCCCGGCACGCCGGCGACGTCCAGGCGCTGGTCGCGGCCTGCGGCGAGCTGGGGGTGCCGGTGCTGCCCCGCGGGGCGGGCACCAGCCTGGCCGGGCAGACGGTCGGGGCGGCGGTGATCGTCGACTTCTCCCGCCACATGAACCGCATCCTGGAGATCGACGGCAGGAGCGCCCGCGTGCAGCCGGGCGTCGTGCAGGACCAGCTCAACCGGGCGGCCCGCAAACACGGGCTGATGTTCGGGCCCGACACCTCGACCAGCAACCGGGCCACGATCGGCGGCATGATCGGCAACAACTCGGCGGGCAGCCACTCCGTGCTCTATGGGTCCACCGTGGACCACGTCGAGTCGCTGCGGGTGGTGCTCGCCGACGCCGGCACGCCCGACCTGCGCTCCGACGCCCGCCTGGGCGCGGCCGTGGCCGGGGCGCTGCAGGGGGTGGACCTGTCCGGGTTCCCGCGCTTCTGGCGGCACTCGGGCGGTTACCGCCTGGACCTGGCCGCCCGTGACCTGCCCGACCTCACCAAGCTGGTCGTCGGCTCCGAGGGCACGCTGGCCGTGGTGACCGAGGCCACGGTCGGGCTGGTGGACCGGCCCCGGGCCAAGGCCATCGCCGTCGGCCACTTCACCTCCACGCCGTCCGCCATCGCCGCCACCGCGGACGCGCTCTCCTTCGAGGCCGCCTCGGTCGAGCTCATCGACAAGGCCATCCTCGACCTGTCCAGGCGGCGCGTGGACTACGCCGGGCTCGGCGACATCCTCTCCGGCGACCCCGAGGCGCTGCTGTTCGTCGAGTTCTTCGGCGACAGTCCCGCCGAGGTGGCCGACCGCGTGGACAAGCTCGCCGCCACCTGGAAGGCGAACGGCCACGGCTACCACACCCTGCGGGCCGTCACGGCCGGGCAGCAGGCGGCCGTGCTCAAGGTCCGCAAGGCGGGGCTCGGGCTGCTGATGGCCTCCAGCGTGGGCAGCCGCAGGCCGCTGGCGTTCGTGGAGGACACGGCCGTGCCGCCGGAACGGCTGCTGCCGTACGTCGAGGAGTTCGCGGAGATCCTCTCCCGGCACGGGCTTTCTGCGGGATTCTACGGCCACTGCTCGGTCGGCTGCCTGCACATCCGCCCCTTCGTCGACCTGCGCGCGCCCGACGAGATCGGCACCATGCGCGCGGTCGCCGAGGAGATCGCCGAGCTGACCGCCCGGCACGGCGGCGTCAACTCCAGCGAGCACGGCGACGGGCTGGCGCGCTCCGAGTTCAACCGGCGGCTGTTCGGCGACGCGGTCTACGAGGCGATGCGGCGCATCAAGCACGCCTTCGACCCGCGCGGGCTGCTGAACCCCGGCAAGATCGTGGACGCGCCCCCGATGACGGAGCACCTGCGCGATCCCGCGATGCCCGCGCCGCGCCCGCTGCGCACCACCCTGTCGTTCGCGGACGGCATGCACGCCGCCGCCGACCGGTGCATGAACGTCGGGGTCTGCCGCAAGGACGACACGGGCGTCATGTGCCCGTCGTACATGGCCACCCGCGAGGAGGAGCACTCCACCCGCGGCCGCGCCAACGCCCTGGTCAAGGCCCTGTCCTCGGACGACCCCCGGCAGGCCCTCGGCGACGAGAGGCTGCACGGGATCCTCGACCTCTGCCTGGAGTGCAAGGCCTGCCAGTCGGAGTGCCCGCTGGGCGTGGACATGGCGGCGATGAAGAGCGAGTTCCTGCACCAGTACCAGGAGACCCACGGCGTGCCGCCGCGGTCGCGGCTGTTCGGGGCGATCCGGACGCTCAACCGGCTCGGCTCGGCCACCGCGCCCCTGTCGAACTGGCTGGCCGCCCCCCTGCGCGGGCCGCTCGGGCTGAGCACGCGGCGGCCGCTGCCCCGCTTCCGCCGCGACAACCTGCTCCGCTGGTTCGCCCGCCGGCCGCCGTCTTCCGGGCGGCGTTCCGGGCGGCGGGAGGTGATCCTGCTCGCGGACTCCTTCACCTCCTTCAGCGAGCCCGGCATCGGGCGGGCCGCCGTCGAGCTGCTGGAGCGCGCCGGCTACCGGGTACGCCTGGAGTCCGAGGGCTGCTGCGGCCGATCCAGCATCTCCAAGGGGCTGCTGGACCGCGCCCGCGCGATGGCCGAGGCCATGGTCGGCCGGCTCGCCGGCTCGGACGCGCCGATCGTCGGGCTGGAGCCGTCCTGCCTGCTCACGCTCAAGGACGAGTACGCCGCGCTGCTCCCCGGCGACCCCCGGGTGGCGGCGGTGGCGGCGCGGGCCAGGCTCATCCCCGAGCTGCTGGCGGAGGCCGTCGACGACGGCACGCTACCGCTGAACGGCGGGCTGAGCGGGCGCCGGATCCTCCTGCACGGCCACTGCCACGAGAAGGCCGTCGTCGGCACCGCGGCCACGCGCGAGCTGCTGTCCAGGATCCCGGGAGCGGAGGTGGACGAGATCGACGCCGGCTGCTGCGGCATGGCCGGTTCGTTCGGATTCGAGAGCGAGCACTACGACCTGTCCATGAAGATCGGCGGCCTCCGGCTCTTCCCGGCGATCGCCGCATCCTCGCCCGACACCCTGCTGGCGGCCACGGGGGTCTCGTGCCGCCAGCAGATCGCCCACGGCGCGGGACGCGCTGCCCGCCATCCGGTCGAGCTCCTCCACCAGGTGGTCGACCTGCCATAACGCTCGGGGGAGATCGGAGTACGCAGTGTCCGCAGAGCTCCTGTCCATTCTCGCCCTCATCGTCATGTTCGTCATCGCGACCGTCTTCCCCGTGAACCTGGGCGCGCTGGCCCTGGTCGGCGCCTTCCTCGTCGGCACGCTGGCCGCCGGGATGAGCACGGACGACATCCTGGGGGCCTTCCCCGGCAGCCTGTTCGTGATCCTGGTCGGGGTGACGCTGCTGTTCGCGATCGCCACCAACAACGGCACGGTCGACTGGCTCGTACGGGCCGCCGTGCACCTGGTACGCGGCCGGCTGGCCGCCATCCCGATCGTGGTGTTCGCCATCTCGGCGCTGCTGACGGCCGTGGGCGCGCCGGCCCCGGCGGTGGCGGCGATCCTGGCGCCCATCGCTTTCGGGTTCGCGGCCGACTACCGGATCCATCCGATGCTGATCGGGCTCATGGTGGCGCACGGCACGCAGGCGGGCGCGTTCTCGCCGATCAGCGTGCTGGGCGGGATCGTGAACGGGGTGACCAGGGACGCGAAGCTGCCCGTCGACGACCTGGTGCTGTTCCTGTCGAGCTTCGCGTTCAACGCGGGTGCGGCGGCGGTCGTGTTCTTCATCTTCGGCGGCCGTCACCTGGTCAATCGCGGCGCCGTCTCCCCCGACGCGCCCGCCCCTTCGCCCGCCGCCTCTACGCCCGCCACCTCCTCGCCCGCCGCCTCTTTGGCCGCCTCTCCTTCGGGTGGGGCCGCTACCGGCCCGTCGTCCGGCGCATCCGCCGCCGGTTCGTCGTCCGGCGGGTCCGCCCCCGCAGCCGCGGCCACGGCCGTCTCCGTGGAGACCGCCGACGATGCCGCTGCTCCGGAACCGGTCCCCGACGCCTCTGACGCGGGGTCCGGTGGCCTGCGCCTCACCCCGCACCAGGCGCTGACCCTGACCGGCATCGTCGCCCTCTGCCTGGCGGTGCTGGTGTTCAAGCTGGACGTCGGCCTGACCGCCGTCACCGTCGCCGTCGTCCTGTCCCTCACCTCCCCCAGGACGAACAAGGGCGCCGTCGAGCGGGTGGCCTGGCCGACCGTGCTGCTGATCTGCGGCGTCGTCACGTACGTGGGCGTGCTCCAGGAGATCGGCACGGTCGACTACGTGGGCTCGGCGGTGGCGGCGATCGGCATCCCGCTGCTGGTCGCGCTGCTCATCTGCTACGTCGGAGGCGTGGTGTCGGCGTTCGCCTCGACGGTGGGCATCCTGGGTGCGCTGGTCCCGCTGGCCGTGCCGCTGCTCAACCAGGGCACCCTGGGCCCTGTCGCGATGATCGCGGCGCTGTCGGTGTCGTCGGCCATCGTGGACGTCAGCCCGTTCTCGACGACGGGGGCGCTGCTGGTGGCCAACGTCAGGGGCATGGAGCGGGACGCCTTCTACCGCAAGCTCCTGGCGTACGGCGCGGCGATCGTCGTGGTGGGCCCCCTGGCGGCCTGGGCCGTCCTGGTGGCGCCGGGCTGGCTCGGCTGACGCCGTCCTCGTGGCGCCCGGCCGGCGCCGTCGGGACAAGCCCCGCAACCCGGGGAGCGCGGGCCTCTTCGGGTTGCGGGCCACTCACTCCTGGCGGTAGCGCTCGGTCCAGGCGGCGTTCAGCTCGTCGGCCTGGCGCCGGTGGCCGGGCGCGATCGCGCATCCCTCAGGCAGGTCGAGCCCCAGGAAGGCGAGGATCCCGCGCGTCACTTCCCCGACCGGTTCCGCGCCGCCCTGGCGGCGCGGAGCGCGGCGGCCGTCGGGCTCAAGAGCATCGTCGCCTACCGGCACGGCTTCGACTTCGACCCGGCGCTCCCCTCCGACAAGGAGGTCATCGACGCGGCCGGCCGGTGGCTGGCCCGGACGGAGACGGGAGCGGACCCGCGTGTGGACGACCCCGTGCTGCTCCGCTTCGGGCTGTGGACCGGGGTCGAGCGCGGGCTCCCGCTGCAGCTCCACGCCGGCTACGGCGACCCGGACGTCGAGCTGCACCGATGCGACCCGCTCCTGCTCACGCGCTGGCTGAAGCTGGTGGAGCCCCATGGCGTCGACATCACCCTGCTGCACTGCTACCCGTACCACCGCAACGCCGGATATCTGGCGCAGGTCTTCCCGCACGTCTACTTCGACGTCGGGCTCGGGGTCAACTACACGGGCAGCCGCTCGGACGCGCTGATCGCCGAGTCGCTGGAGCTGGCGCCGTTCGCCAAGATTCTCTTCTCCTCCGACGCGTGGGGGCCGGCCGAGCTCCATCTGCTCGGCGCCCGCCTTTTCAGGCGTGGGCTCGGCAGGGCGTTGCGCGGATGGGTGGAGGCGGGAGAATGAACCGAGTCCGACGCGATCCGGGTGGCCACCATGATCGGCTCGGACAACGCGCTGCGCGTCTACGGCCTGAGGTCCTCCGCGTGATCGAACACATCGCCACTCCCGCCACCGCGGGCGCCGTCCCGCTCGCCCGCATCCGTGCCGCGCTCGAACACGAGCTCCCCCGCGCCGTCGAGCTGCGGCGCAGGCTGCACGCGGCCCCCGACCTGCCGCTACTCCTCGCGGACGAGCCGCAGGCGGCGTTGGGCCGTGGCGAACGCCGACGCGATGCGTTCCGCCTGGGCCTCCGTGTGGGCGGCGGTGATGCTGACCCGGATGAGCGCCTGGCCGGGCGGGACGCCGGGCGAGATCATGGCGGTGGTGAAGACGCCTTCGTCGAACAGCTCCCGCCACAGCTGGAAGCACAGAAGGTCGTCGCCGACCGGCACCGCGATGACCGGCCGATCGGAGGGGACGACCGCGTAGCCCATCGCGGCCAGTTCCCCGCTCAACCGCCGTGCCGCCGTCCGCAGGCGGTGACGGCGCTCCGGCTCCGCGACGATGATCTCCAGAGCGGCCAGCGCGGCCGCGGCGCACGCCGGGGACAACGCGGCCGTGAACACCATGGACCGCGCGTAGTGCCGCAGGTAAGCGATGATCTCCTCGGGGCCGGCCACCGCGCCCCCGAGAGTGCCCAGCGTCTTGGAGAAGGTGATGGTCTGCAGATCGACCGCGCCCTCCAGCCCGTGCTGTTCGGCCGCCCCTCGGCCGGTCGCACCGAGCAGGCCGACGTCGTGGGCGCTGTCCATGACCACGCGGGCGCCGTACGCGCGGGCGAGCTTGGCGATGCCCGGCAGGTCGCACACGCTGCCGGAGGTGGAGAACATGCCCTCGGTGACGATCAGCCGCCCGGCGCCGGGGTCGGAGGCGTCGAGCAGCCGCTCCAGATGGTCCATGTCGTTGTGCCGGTAGCGGCGTAACCGCGCTCCGCCCAGGTGTACGGCGTCGATCAGGCAGGCGTGGACCAGCCGGTCGCCGATCACCGTGTCACGGGGCCCGATCAGCGCCCCGAGGGCGAGATTGGCCAGATAGCCCGCGCTGGTCACCATGACCGCCGCCCGCCCCAAGAAGGCCGCCAGTCGCGCTTCGAGCTCCTCGTGCAGCGCGAGCGAGCCGTTGCTGAGGCGTGAGCCGCCGCTGCCGGTGCCCAGCCGCCGCGTCGCCTCGATCGCGGCCTCCTTCACGCGTTCGTCGCCCGACAGGCCGAGGTAGTCGTTGGAGCCCGCCTGCACGAGCACCCGCCCGTCGATCACGACCTCGCCCCTGTCCGACCGCTCCTCGATCGCCTGATAGTAGGGATAGACGCCGAGGTCCTTCACGAACTGATAGGTCTCGGGCAGCCGGCATTTCGCGAACACATCGACCATGGCTTCTCGCCTTCCGGGCGGTTGCGTCGTACGGGCTCTCGCGAAAAAGTCTGCTCGATCGGTTCGCCGCCGTCGCCGTCCACGTGGTGCCGTCACCGGCGGTCGGGCGCACCTCAGACAAATGAGTAGGCCCTACTCATGCCGTCTTGCCCGGTCCTGCCTACTTTCGAGGCATGAACAAGACATTTCGCGTGACGGCGACCGCCGCGATGATCGTGGCCGGGTCGGCCTTCGTCGCCCAGCCGGCCTCCGCGAGTTCGTGCGAGATCCAGCCGTACGGACTGATCGGCGACTACTGGCGCTCGCTCGGCGGCGAGAGCGCCATCATCGGCTGCGCCACCGACGAGGAGCGGGGCGTGCCGAACCGCAACGGCCGCAGGCAGAACTTCGACGACGGCCAGATCGCCTGGTCTCCGGACCAGGGCCCGAAGATGATCGTCGCGGCCTACTCCGCCAGGATCAACGGCAGGAACGGGCTGGTCTTCCGCTGGGGGCCGAGCACGCCCTTCAACTACGACTACTACCGGGTGACGCTCAGCGGCGGGCTGAAGGGCGAGCTGAAGCTGAAGGACCAGCCGCGTACGCGCGGCCGTCTCGTGGTCTACCCCGGTGCGGGCAAGCGGGTCAGTTTCAGCGTCATGGGCTGCGACAACAAGTTCCCCTCCGACACCTGCCGCCAGGGATGGACCATCTGGGTCTCGGCCACCTCCAGCTAGGGGCCGTGAAAACAAGTTGCAGCGTGCGCGCCCCGAAGAAAGTATTCGTGCATGATCCGGGTCGAGGGATTAACCAAGGTATTCCGCCGGCCACGCACCTTCCCCGGCCCCTTCGGGGCGTTACGCACACTGGTCACCCGGCAGTACGAGCACAAGACCGCCGTCGACGACGTCAGCTTCGCGATCGACGAGGGCGAGGTCATCGGCTACCTCGGACCGAACGGCGCGGGCAAGTCCACCACCATCAAGATCCTCACCGGCATCCTCACCCCGACGAGCGGCACCGTGCGGGTCAACGGCCTGGTGCCCTGGCGCAGCCGCTCGGCCAACGCGCGCAACGTCGGCGTGGTCTTCGGCCAGCGCAGCCAACTGTGGTGGGACCTGCCGCTGATCGAGTCGTTACGGCTGGTGGGCTCGCTCTATGACGTTCCCGCCGCGCGCTTCGAGACGTCGCTGAAGAAGGTGCGCGACCTGCTCGGGCTCGACGAGTTCCTCGACACCCCGGTGCGCCAGCTCAGCCTGGGCCAGCGGATGCGGGGCGACCTGGCCGCGGCCGTGCTGTACGAACCTCCGCTGCTCTATCTCGACGAGCCGACCGTCGGGCTGGACGTGGTGGCCAAGGAGGCCGTACGCGAGTTCATCGTGGAGACCAACCGCGCCGGCCGCACCACCGTCATCCTGACCACGCACGATCTGGCCGACGTCGAGGCGTTGTGCAAGCGGATCCTCCTCATCGACCACGGCCGGGTGCTGTTCGACGGTGCCATCGACGCGCTGGTGAACCAGCCCCGACGACTGGTGGTGCTGCTCGAGTCCGGGCCGGAGGAGGTGCGTGGCGTGCCGCGGGATGCCGAGGGTCGCTACGTCTTCGAGATCCACGACGACCTGCCGGGCATGATCGCCTCGATCTCCGCCGAACACACCATCCGCGACCTGTCGATCGAGGAACCCGACCTGGAGAGCGTGATCAAAGGGATCTACACCCGATGACGCGCGTCGGCTTCCTCCTTGCCCTCGCCTACCGCAGCAACATCATCATGACCTGCGTGACGATGGTCGCCCAGGTGTTCCTGCTGCGCATGATCTGGACCGCCGTGTACGGCTCGCGCCCCGTGGCCGCCGGGCTCACGCTGGAGGCGCTGCTGGCCTACCTCACCTTGGTCAACCTGCAGGCCTTCGCCACCCAGACGCTCGTCTCCCGCACCGTCCACCACCGCATCCGTACCGGGACGGTCTTCTTCGACCTGGCCCGCCCGGCCGGCTACCTCCGGCAGATGGCCGCCTTCCAGGTCGGGAACACCGCCGGCGGGCTGCTGCTGCTCGCCCCGGTCGTCCCCGTGGTCCTGCTGGTCGGCTCGATCACCGTGCCGGTCAACGGCCCGGGCTATGTGATCACGCTGGTGCTCGGGTACGTGATCGCCGTGCAGATGGCGCTGCTGATCAGCCTGATCGGCTTCTGGACCATGGAGACCGGGGCCATCTCGCTGCTCTACCGGCTGGTCAGCCAGTTCTTCGCCGGGACGATGGTGCCGCTCGCCTTCTTCCCCGGCTTCCTGGGCGATCTGGCCGAGGTCCTGCCCTTCAAGTACATGGGCTACGTGCCCGCCGCGATCTACATCGGCCACATTTCCGATATTTCAGGACCTGTGGTGGTTGAGGTCGCCTGGATCGCCGGACTGTGGGGCCTGCTCGAACTGACCTGGTCCAGGGCCCACCGAAGGGTGGTGATCCAGGGTGGCTGAGCTCCTCCGCGGCCTGCGGCTGTACGTCCTGCTCCAGCGCGCCTCCGCCCGCGGCGCCCTGCAGTACCGCATGAACACCGTGATCGGCATCCTCAGCGGCGCGATCTGGCAGGGCACCGGGTTCGCCTTCGTCTGGGTGGTGATGCACACCTTCCCATCGCTGGCGGGCTGGGGCCTGGCGGAGATCGCCTTCCTGTACGGCTTGCGCCTGACCGCCCACGCCCTGGCCATGATCCCCCTGATGAGCGTGAACGACATCCAGGGGCTCGTCCTCAACGGAGAGTTCGACCGCTTCCTGCTGCGCCCCCTCAACCCCCTCGTCCAGCTCATGGGCAACCGAATGGGCATCGCCCAGTTCGGCGACCTGCTCGTGGGCCTGACGCTGTTCGCCGTGGCCGGCCAGAACGCGCAGGTCCGGTGGAACGCCTGGCTGATCGCCTTCTGCCTGATGGCGATCGTCGGCGGCGCCCTCATCGAGGCCGCCTTCTTCCTCGCGCTCTGCTCCCTGTCGCTGCGCATGATCGACACCTTCGCGCTGCGGGTCTTCGTGGACGACGTCTTCAGCAAGTTCGGCTCGTACCCGATGAGGATCTTCGGCGGCGTGGTGGAGTGGCTGCTCACGTTCGTGCTGCCGGTCGCGTTCGTGGCGTACGTGCCGGCGAGCGTCGTACTGGGCAAGCTCGGCAACCCCTGGGCGCTGGCCGCCCCGCTGGTGGGAGCGATCCTGATCGTGCTGGCCTACCTCATGTGGCGGCGCCAGCTCGACCACTACCAGAGCGTCGGCCATTGAGCTCCGCCCCGAGAGCCGCTTTCAGGCCGCGCCGAGCCACAGGTCCGGGCCGAACACCTCGTAGTGGATGTCGCGCGGGGCGACCCCGGCCGTGATGAGCTCGCCGCGTGCCGTCCGCATGAACGGCACAGGCCCGCACATGTAGACGACCGCGCCCGCCGGGATGTCCACCTCGTCCAGGGACATCCTCCCGGTACGGGGGTGGCCTTCCTCGTACCAGAAGATCCGCTCCCCGCCGGGCAGGGCGTCGGCCAGGCGTTCCATGTCCGAGCGCAGGGCATGGGCGGCCGGGGAGCGGTCGGCGTGCAGCACCAGGACCCGGCGGGTGTCGCCGGTGAGCGCCAGGTGCTCCAGCATCGCGGTGATCGGGGTGCAGCCGATGCCCGCCGAGACGAGCACGAGCGGGGCTTGGCCGCCGTCGAGCGCCACGTCGCCGAACGGCGCGGACAGGGTCAGTTCGTCCCCCTCCTTGGCGGTGGCGTGCAGGAGGCTCGACACCTCGCCGTCGCCGACCCGCTTGACCGTGATGCGGCGCAGGCCGTCCGCGCCGTTCCCCGAGAGCGTGTACTGGCGGAGCTGGCGGACGCCGTCAGGCATCCGTACCCGTACGCTGACGTACTGGCCGGGCCGGGCGGGCGGGGCCGGTGCGTCGCCGGCCGGCCGCAGCACCAGCGACATGGCGTCCGCGGTCTCCTCGCGCCGCTCGACCACCTGCCACTGCCGCCAGGTGTCACCGTGCCGGGCACCCGCGTCGGCGTACAGGCGGGCCTCGATGGCGATGAGCGCGCCGGCCATCAGCCAGTACACCTCGTCCCAGGCCGCCGCGACCGCGGGCGTGACGGCGTCGCCGAGCACCTCGGCGATCGCGCCGAACAGGTACTTCTGGACGATCACGTACTGGTCGTCGGTCACCCCCACCGCCGCGTGCTTGTGCGCGATGCGCGCCAGCAGCGCGTCGGGGCGCTCGTCCGGGTTCGCGACCAGCGCGGCCGCGAACGCCGCGAAGGCGCCCGCCAGGGCCTGCCGCTGCTCGCCGTTGCGCTGGTTGCCGCGGTTGAACAGCCCGTCGAGCAGTTCGGGGCGGTCGGCGAACATGGACTCGTAGAACCTGGCCGTGATCGTCTCGAGCCGCGCCTTCACGACGGGCAGGGTTTCGCCGACGATCGCCGCGCTCTCAGCGGACAGCATGAGACCTCCCAGAAAGGACCATAAATTGGTATCTGGGATTCATATTATGCAACGGCGGGGTCGGTCCCCTTTCCGGGGGGCGTCAACGACAGCAAAAGCGGCCCGGTCGGCGCGTCCACCAGGGACGCGACGGTGATCGTGTCGAGCGAGGCGTAGAAGGCCTCCTGGGCCTGGCGCAGCGCGGACCGCAGCCGGCAGGCCGCCCGCAACGGGCACGGCGGGTCGTCCTCGCACCCCACCACGTCACCCGCGGATTCGAGGGCGCGAACCAGGCCCCCGACCGTCGCCTCGCGCCCGGCCGCGGTGAGCTGCAACCCGCCGCCCCGCCCGCGCCTGGCCTCCACCACACCCAGCTCGCTCAGCCTCGCGACGGCCTTGGCGGCGTGGGTGTAAGGGACGGCGAGCAGGTCGGCGGCGGCCCGCGTGGTCAGCAGGTCGTCCCGATCCGCCACGGCCAGCCGCATCACGATGCGCAGGGAGATGTCGGTGAAGGCGGTCAGGCGCATGCACCCACGGTAGGCGCTGTCCCGCAGTGGTACGGCAGCCTGCTCGGCTTCGACTTCGTCTATCCTCGCCAGCTATGGATCTTCGAGGCAGAACCGCCGTCGTGGCGGGCAGCTTCCGTACCGAGTCCGTCGCGAAGCTGAAGGCGCGGCTCGAGGCGGCCGGGGCCAACGTCGTGGACGAGGTGTCGCGTTCGGTGGACGTCGTGTTCGACGGGTACGACGGCGGTTACCCGAACGAGCACGTCCGTGCGGCGGAGCGGCTGGGCGTGCCGGTGTTGCCGGTGACGGAACTGCTGGCGCCGGCCCCGCGTACGGGGTCCGGGGAGTTCCCCGACCTGGAAGCGGTGCGGGACGATCCCGCGGCCCTGCTCGAACTGCTGGAGGAGGCCGACTGGTCGGCGTTCGAGCCGGAGCGGGACCTGCTCCCGCTGCGTGACCTGCTGGCCGGGATGGAAGAGCGGCACAGCGTCACCGGCGCGCATCTGCTGGCCACCGAGCGCCTGCGCGAGCGGGGGGCGCGGCTGCGGCACCCGTACACCATGTTCGGGGGCGGCTTTCAGGACTACGCGCTCAGCCCGTGCGGCCGCCACCTCGCCACGGGCCGGGGCCTGACGAAGGACAACTACGACGGCACCGGTCCGCTGCAGGTGTGGGAGATGGCCACGGGGCGCCTCGTCAACACCATCGACATCATGTACGGCGTCGGCTGGCCCGGCCGCCGCGACACCGTGCAGTGGTCGGCGGACGGCACCCGGGTCGCGCTGGCGTTCTGCACGAACAACGTCGGAGTGTGGGACCCGTTCGGCGCGCGTACCAATCCGTACGGGAGCGCGGACGTGACGGACGGGTACGACGCCGCGGCGATCTTCACCCTGGCCCCCGACGGCCGCCGCGCCTACGTCTCGATGAGCAGCGAGCACGAGATGATGGGCTGCGTCGCGGCGCTGGACGAGGGCAAGGTCTTCTACAACGACTACCGCCACCACAACACGGGCCCCGAGCCGGCCATGCTGACCGAACCGCTGCCGGAGGAGGCGAAGGAGCGGCTCAAGGACGACTACTTCTCCTTCCGCCGGGTGCGCTGGTCCCGCGACGGCGGGCGGCTGCTCGGGGACAACGACACGTGGGCCGCCGTGGTCGATCTCCCGGGCGGGCGGATGCGCTGGCTGGCGCTGACCGCCGGCCCGGTCGCGTGGAGCCCGGACGACCGGTACGCCGCCGCGCTGACGCCGGGCCGCCCGCGCCGGCTGACCGTCTTCGACGCCGACACCGGGCGGCCGGTGGGCGACCCCGTGGCCCAGGCCGAAGGGTCGCTGCACTGGGGCATGCGCGGGGCCGAGGCCCGGCTGGCGGTCGTGGTGGAGGATAGCGGCGGTGTCGACGTTCACGACGCGCACGGCCGCCACCAGTACCACCTGCCCATCGCCACCACGAGGCGCGTCGGCCGGTACTTCTACGACGGTCAGGAGCGCCCCTGGGCCTGGGAGAGCGCCGGGGACTTCGGCGCCTGCCTGACCGCGGACGGGCGGGTGGAGGTGTGGTCGCTGGGCGACGAACCGACCCGGGTCGGGTCGATCGAGGCGCCGGACGGGACGGAGGCGGTGCTGTGGGGCGCGGACGGGGTGCTCGCGCTGATCGGCGCGCAGACGCTCCGCTTCGTCGGCGCCTTCACGGGTGCCGTGCTGGGCGACTTCGTGTTCGGCCGTTACTTCGACAGCGAACGGAGTCCGCTCGACGACGATTACGCGACCTTGCACGGGATGTTCCGGTCGGACGCCTTTCCCCTGGCGGACTCCTCGTGGTGCGCCATCGCCGACCCCGCCGTCGGCCCTGCCGCGGCCCTGGTGATCGCCGACGAGGACCGCCTGAACTCCCCGGGCGACCTCGACGCCGTCCTGGCCTGGACCGTCGACCGCCGCTTCTCCTGGCCGGCCCGCTGGGGCCGGCTCGACGTCGTCGCGAGCGTCGAGGCGGCGTCCGCGCTCCTTCGCCGGGCCTGAAGAACGGCAGGCAGGCCCCGTGAGCCGGCCGCGCCCACCGCTACGTGCCCTGGTGCGGTTCGCGCGCGGACGCCTGCCCGGCGGGGGCCCGCCGATGCCGGACCGGTGAAGTCGCGGATGCGAGCCGGCGGCGTCCCGGGCAGGATTGCCCGATGCGGCATGACGAGATGGTGTGCACGGTGTCCGGTTCGCTCGTCCGGGCCTACAGAGCGGGCGACGGCCCCGAACTGGTGCTCCTGCACGGCGGCGGGCTGGACAGCGCCCGCCTCACCTGGGAGCCGGTCTGGACGGCGCTCGCCGCGCACGCCCGGGTGACCGCACCCGACCTGCCCGGTTTCGGCGGCACCCCGCTGGGGACGACCGAGCCCACCCTGATCGGGTACGCGGCCTGGCTCCGGGAGTTCCTCGACACGTGCACCACCGGCCCGGTCGCCATCGCCGGGCTGTCCCTCGGCGGGGGGATCGCCCTGCGGGTGGCGCTCGACCAGCCGGACCGGGTCGCCAAGCTGGCGCTCTGCGCGCCGTACGGGGTGAGCCCGTCCGTGGCCGGCGGCCGGGCCGGCTACCTCGCCGTGCACGCCCCGTACGCGCCGGCCGCGTCCAACGCGCTCATGCGACGCAGCGACCGGCTCCTCCGCGCCGGCCTCCGGGCGGTGCTCCACCGCCGGGACGCGGTGACGGCCGACCTTCTGGCCGAGGTACGAGCGGCGTTGTCCGGTCCGGACGCCGGTGTCGCGTGGTCGGCGTTCCAGCGGGACGAGGTGCGCTGGAACGGCCCGCGTACCTGCTTCGGCGACGAGCTGACCCACCTGGCCTGCCCGGCGCTGCTGCTGTGCGGGGAGAAGGACACGCTGGTCCCGCCCGATGACGTACGCGCGGCGGCGGCCCTCATCCCGGACGCCCGCTTCGCCCTGGTCCCCGATGCCGGCCACTGGCTGCCCCGCGACGCGCCGGAGCGGGTCGCGAAGGAGCTGGTGTCCTTCCTGACCTCAACCCCACCGACGCCTCCCACCCCGTGAACCGGATGCGGCAGCTGGTGCACCGCTGCATACGGGAGCTCCGCCTCCGACTCCACCCCGCCGCCCCGCAACACCCGCAGGTCGGACGCCTGCGCGGCGGCGAAGTCGAGCAGTGCCGACTTGCCGATCCCCCCTCACCGCGAATGACCGGCGCCCCGCTGCGGCGCGCCCGCGCGTCGTCCAGCAGCCGCGCGACGAGCCCGCACTCCCGTTCCCGGCCATGCGGCATGAGCCGATCGTACGACCCGGCTCCGGAGCGGGATCCGGGTCAGTGTGCCCGGCGGCGTCCCTCAGGTGCTCCCGCCAGGCGCGCAGCGATCCGGCCGGCCCGGCGCTCATGCCCTCGGCGTCGGCGCATCCGACCGTGGTCACTTGTGGGACAGGAGGCGGTCGACCAGCGTGCCGGCGTAGTCGGGGGTGAGCGGGCCCGCTCCGAACAGGATCCGGATGTACATCGGGGCCAGGATGTGGTCGAGGACGTCCAGGACGTCCGGCGGGTGCTCGCCCCGGTCGCGGGCCCGGTCGAGCATGACCTGGAGTTGGCGGGAACGTTCGGCGAGGAACGCGTCGCGCGCCCGCAGGCCGTCCTGTCCCGCCGTGGACAGGGCGATGACCAGGCGCAGCACCGCCGGCCCGTCGGGGCCGGTGACGTCGCGGGCCACGTTGGCGGCGTAGGCGCGCAGGTCGCCCGCCAGGCTGCCGGTGTCGGGGATCGGCGACTGCGTGGTCAGCCAGGTGATCGCCACGTCCATGAGCAGGGCCTCGAGGTTGCCCCAGCGGCGGTAGACGCTGGTGTCGGCCACGCTGGCGCGGGCCGCGACCTCGCCGACCGTGAAGTTCCCGTAGCCGCGTTCGGCGATGAGGTCGGTGACGGCCTGGTGCACCGCTGCCCGGACGCGGGCGCTGCGACCACCGGGCCGGCGGGCCGCCTGTCGCTCTTCCTCCATGCCGCCACCTTAACGCAGTTACGACTTGCGTTTGCGGCTTCTGCGGCTCTAGATTGCGCTTTAACGCAGTCGCAGCCTGCTTTAGAGCGCGACGGTACGTCCCCGCATCCCCTGGAGAACGACATGAGCAGCGTCATCGAGCAGATCGACCGGGCCATCGACATGACGGCCGCCATCGTCAGGGGAATCGGGCCCGATCGGCTCGGAGCCGTGACGCCGTGCCCGGAGTGGGACGTACGCACCGAGCTCAACCACCTGGTGGGCGGCATGCGGATCTTCGCCGCCGAGCTCACCGGGACCGAGGCTGGGGCCGATCACGAGTCCGACTGGCTGGGCACCGATCCGCAGGGCGCCTTCGCCGTCGCGGCCGACCTCGACCGCGCGGCCTGGCACCGGCCCGGGGTCCTGGAGACGAGCGTGCGCCTGGGGTTCGGCACCGTACCCGGGCCGATGGCGGCGCTCATCCACCTCACCGAGGTGCTCGTCCACGGCGTCGACCTGGCACTCGCCACCCGCCAGGAGCACCTCGTCGACCAGCGCTCCTGCGAGGAACTGCTGGCGGTCATGCGGGGCATGGACTTCGACGCCTTCCGCCGGCCCGGCATGTTCGGCCCCGAACTGCCCGCCCCGGCCGACGCCACCGCCCACCAGCGGCTCCTCGCCTTCCTCGGCCGCGCCGTCACGTCCGAGGCCGCGCGCTGATCACCCCACTGGCCCACCCGCGCCGACAAAGGGCCCGCAGACCGGAGCGCCCCGCTCCAGGCAAAGGATCACGCATGGGCGGGAGGGTCCCCCCGGCCACAGGCGTCCCGTTACGCCGGCGGCCAGCTCGCCCCCGGGCCCAGTTCCTCGGCGATCCCGGCCCGCATCGCCTCCAGCGTCCGCCGCCGCGCCCGCGCCTTCGTAGCCGCGTGCGCCCTCATGTTCAGGCCGGTCAGCGCCTCGGCCGTCTCGCGGGCCACGTCGGACACCCGGGCCGGCTCCACCACCCGGTCCAGGAACCCGGCCGCCACGCCGTCGTCGGGCGAGAACGTCTCGGCCAGCAGCACCGCCCGCGTGAAGCACGCGGGCGTGAGCCGCTGCCGGAGGATCTCGACCGCCGCGTACGGCATCGTGATGCCCAGCGCCACCTCGTTGGCCGCCAGCCGGTACGGCCCGGCCGCGCCCACCCGGTAGTCGGCCGACAGCAGCAGGAACGCACCCATCGCCACCGCGTGCCCCGTGCAGGCGGCCACCACCGGCGTCGGGAACGACAGCAGCCGCTCCGCCAGCTCGAACCCGCCCCGCACCATCGCCAGCGCCCCGTCGCCGCCCGCCGCGAGCACCTTCAGGTCGAAGCCGGCCGAGAAGACCCCCTCCCGGCCCTCCAGCAGCACGACCGCCGAGTCGGCGGCCGCCCGGTCGAGGGCGGCGCCGAGCTCGGTCAGCATCTGGACCGAGACCGCGTTCACTTTGCCGTCGTCCATGGTGATGGTGGCGACGGAGTCCTTGAGTTGATAGCTGACGAGGGTGCCCATAAGGATCAGAATAATGTTCTGGAGGCTAGCCGTCACGCAGTCCTGCGAACAGGTCCTCCTCGTGATCGGGCGCGTCCACCTTGCACAGCTTCCGCTCGAACGCCTCGTGCGAGAACGCCTGCTGCTGCACCTCCTCGGGCATGCGGAGCAGGAAGATGTTCTCGCCCTGGCTCTCGTGCGCCCTGAGCGCCTTGAGCTTGCGCTCGACGAACGGCGCGATGTCGACGACGCTGGTGACCCGCTCGTCGGGGGTGCCGAAGTCGTCGGACGGCCGGAAGTCGCCGAGATCGACCCCGTTGGCCCGCATCATCTCGAACATCTGCTTGATGCCGGACCGAGGCATGGCCGTGTAGTAGAACTTGTCGGGAATGCCGGTCTGCTCGACGGCCGCCACCGTGACGCGGTGGGCCTGGACGTGGTCGGGATGGCCGTAGCCGCCACCGCCGGTCTCGTCATAGGTCACCACTACCTGGGGCCGGTAGTGCTCCATCAACGCGGCCAGCTTGGCGGCGGCCGTCTCGACCGGCACGTTGGCGAACGCGTCGGGGTGGGCGTTGGCGTCCCAGCCCTCCATGCCGGAGTCACGGTAGCCGAGCAGCTCCAGGTGGTCGATGCCCAGGTGGGACACCGACTCGCGCAGCTCGGCCAGCCGCTGCTCGGCCACCGCCGCGTCGTCGTGGCCGTCCTCGCCCGGCTTCACGCCGCCCTGGCCGTCACCCTGCTCACCGTTGGTGCAGGTGACCAGGACCGTGCGGATGCCCTCGTCGGAGTAGCGTGCCAAGATGCCGCCGGTGCTGAGGCACTCGTCGTCGGGGTGTGCGTGTACGACCATCAGGGTGAGTTGGCGTTCCATGGCGGCAAACACTACCCGCCGGCTCCGACAGTTCCCCGGCCAGGAGCCGGCCGCCGTGGCCGGCTCCCCGGCTAGGACCGGCCGCCGTTGCGGGCCAGCTCGCCGGCGCGCAGGCGGGCTGCCGCGGCGGCGCCCCGTTCGCCCAGTTCATCGGCGAGGGCGGCCTGCTTGAGCCAGTTGTACGGGCTGCACGGCCGGACGTTGACGCGCTCGCTCACCAGCACCCGCGCGACATCCCGCCGCCCCGCCCGCAGGGCCGCCTCCAGCAGGGTCTTCTGCACGGCGTCCCGCTGCGCGTGGCTGCCGCCGAACTCGTTCACCCGGTGCCTGATCGGATGGAGCAGGTCCACGACCGCGTCGTAGTCGCCCCGTCCGAAGGCCACCAGCGAGCGGCACACCGGCAGGCCCACCCTGAGCGTCATGTCCCGGTTGGTGACGCCCGGACGCGGCTCCAGCACGTACGCCTCGCGCGTCGCGATCAGCTTCTCCGCCTCCCCGATCCGCCCGGCGCCCACGTACGACATGACCGCGTGCATGTCGTTGAAGGCGTAGAACGGCTCGGCCACCCTGACCGGCCACGCGTCGGCCAGAGCGCGCCAGCGCTCGTGCTGCTCGGAGCCCTCCAGGTGGAGCCGCCAGAGCAGGGCGGCGGCGTCCAGCAGCTCCATGCAGGTCTCCCCGCCCGCGAGCACCGAGTCGTAGATCGCCAGCGCCCGCGCCTCGTCACCGGACTCCAGCGCGAAAAGGCAGTAGTGCCACCAGTTGTGGATGTTGAAGAACGTTCCGGTGGACCAGTCCGGGACCCGCGCGTCGAAGTAACGCAGCCCCTCCCCGAACCGCCCCTGCATCTCGTACGTGTGCACGACCGCGTGAATGCCCCACACGTCGCGCGCGTTCAGCTCGACCGCCCGCAGCCCGGCCTCCTCCGACCGGTCGTAGTGCCCCGCCTCCTCCAGGCCGAAGGCGTACATCCCCAGCACGTGGCCGAAGTGCGGGTCGTCCTCCCGCCAGGCGTTCAGGGCCCCGCCGATCCGGTCGCGCAGCGAGCGCGCGTCGCCGGTGAAGAAGTCGACCTGGTGCCCGGCCGCCAGCGCCAGGGCGTCGCGCGGGTGCTCCACGGTGATCTCGCCGAGCAGCCGCCCGCACGTCAGCCAGTCGCCGTCGAGCAGCGCCTGCACGGCCGCCACGTGGGCGCGCTCGCGGGGCAGCAGCGACGACTCGTCGATCCTGTCCCGGAACGCCCCGAACCGCGCCCGCGCCTTCCGCGCGTCATCGACCTCGGTGGTGAGCAGCCCGAGGTACGCGCTCAGGACGTTGCCCATCGGGAAGCCGGGCGACTCGGCCAGCGCCGCCTTGGTCTCGGTGGCGACCTCCACCCGCAGGTGTAGCAGTTCGTCGATCGCGCGGTCGTAGTGCCGCGCCGCGGCGGCGCCGGCCCCGGTCATCGCCAGGCCGTGCTGGTCGTTCCTCACCGGACCAATGTACCCACTGATCCGGTGGGGAATAGGGCCGACGCCCCACGAGTCCCTACGCCTGCCGTCCGCTCACCACGGCCCTGCCCATGGCGGGGTCGTCGCAGAAGGCGCCGTCGATGCCCAGGTCGATCAGCTTCGACAGCCACCCCATCACGTTCCCGGTGGCCCGGGGGTAGACGGGGCTGGCCGGGTTGCCGAGCCGGTAGTCGGCGGGCAGCTGCGAGTTCTCGTTCCGTACCGTCCAGACGTGCACGTCCAGCCGGCGCCGGTGCGCGTCGGCGACCAGCGTGGTCGGTTCGAGGGTCTTGCCGGAGGCGTCCTGGGGCACCACGCGCCGGGTGTCCACCCCGATCCCGCTCGCGTACGAGGCCACCTCGCGCAGCCCGTCCGGCTTGACCATGTCGTCGTACGTGCGGGTGCTCCCGGAGGCGACCCAGTCGTACGGCGCGCCCCCGAACGTGATCAGCTGGATCAGCGGCAGGCGGGTCTTGCCGCGCAGCTCGCGCAGGTTCGCGGTCTCGAAGGACTGGATGTACGCCTTGCGCACGCGATACCGGTTGAGCACGTCCAGCAGCGGCTCTTCCAGCGACAGGCCGATGGAGTCGAAGTACGTCGGGTGCTTGGTCTCGGGGTAGACGCCGACGCCGTGCTCCTGCGCCAGCTTCACGACCTCCTCGAACGTCGGGATCTCCGGCAGCCCGTCGAACGCGGTGTTGTCCGGCCGCAGGTCGGGGACGCGCTCCTTGGCGCGCAGCGTCTTCAGCTCGGCCAGCGTGAAGTCCTCGGTGAACCAGCCGGTGATCGGCCGGCCGTCCACGGTCTTGGTGGTGCGCCGGTCGGCGAACTCCGGGTGCGCGGACACGTCGGTCGTCCCGGAGATCTCGTTCTCGTGCCTGGCGACCAGCACGTGATCCTTGGTCGAGACGAGGTCGGGCTCGATGTAGTCGGCGCCCATGGCGATGGCGGTCTCGTACGACAGGAGCGTGTGCTCGGGCCGGTGGGCGCTCGCGCCCCGGTGGCCGATCACGATGGGTGCCTGGCCGCGGCGCTCGGCCGTGGCGGGAGTCGTCTGGGTCAGCACGACCGCGACGGTACCGCCCGCGACGACTCCGGCCAGCACACTCGCGAGTAACCTGCGCATTCTCATGCGCGCACCGTAGACCGCCCAGGTGGACCGCGAGTTACGCGTGAGCACACAGTGGAAGACGTACGGAAACGCCCCATTCCAACGTGCCGTCAACGCCTCAGTCACGGGGAAGATTGGGTGACATGACCCAACTCACTGGCCGCGTGGCCCTGCTGACCGGCGCGTCGGGCGGCATCGGGCAGGCGATCGGGCGCCGTCTCATCGCCGCGGGAGTCAGAACCGCCTTCACGTACGGCACCCGCTCCGAGCACGCCGACGACCTGGTGGCGCGGGCGCGGGCCGCCGGCGTGGACGCGATCGCGCTCCCGGGCGACCTGGCCGACCCGCAGGTCCCGGTCGCCCTGCTGCGCGCCACGGCCGACGCGCTCGGCCCCGTCGACCTGCTGATCTCCAACGCGGGCTATGCCATCCAGCAGGAGTACACGGCGGTGGACGCGGTGACGTGGGACCGCACGATGGCGGTCAACCTGCGCGCGCCGTTCCTGCTGGCGCAGCAGTCGCTGCCGGGGATGGCGGCGCGGGGGTTCGGGCGGGTGCTGTTCATGTCGTCGATCGCGGCCTTCACCGGCGGCATCGTCGGCCCGCACTACGCCGCGTCCAAGGCGGCCCTGCACGGCATGCTCCACTTCCTGGCCGCCCGCGTGGCCTCGCACGGCGTGACGGTCAACGCCCTGGCGCCCGCCCTGATCGAGGACACCGCGATGCTCCCGGCCACGGCGAGCCCGAGCCACCTCCCGGTCGGCCGCTTCGGGCGTCCTGAGGAGGTCGCCGACCTGGCCCTGGCCGTCCTCCGCAACGGCTATCTGACCAGCCAGGTCCTCAGCCTGGACGGCGGCGCCTACCCCCGCTAGCTACTTGGGGGCGGGCAGTTCGCCCGAGCCCCGGACGACCAGCCGGGTGGGCACCAGCGTCCTGCGGGCCTTGGAGCGGTCGCCGTCCAGCCGCGCCAGCACCTGCTCGGCCGCCGCGGCCCCCATCCGCGCCGGGTCCTGGGCCACGACCGTCAGCGGCGGGTCCAGGCACTCGGCCAGGGGCAGGTCGTCGAAGCCCACCAGCGCCACGTCCCTGCGGCGGGCTCGTGACAGCGCCACCACCGCGCCCGTGGAGGCGAGGTTGTTGCCCGCGAACAGGGCGGTCGGCGGATCGCCGAGGGCTAACAGCCGCATCGTGGCCCGGGCCGCGGCCTCCTGGTCGTGACCCGTCTCCACCAGGCCCCGGTCGAACGGCAGCCCCGCGCCTTCGAGCGCGTCGCGGTAGCCCTGGAAGCGTTCGCGGCGCGTGTAGAGGGCGGCGGGCACGTCGCCGACGAAGCCGATCCTGCGGTGGCCGTGGGCGATCAGGTGGGCGACGCCGGCCCTGGCGCCCTCCCGGTTGGCGCTGACCACGCTGTCGGCGGTCAGGCCGACCGCCGGCCGGTCGAGGAAGACGATGGGCAGGCCGGCCACGCGTTCGTTGCGCAGGTGGCGGTGGTCGCTGGTGGCCGAGGGGACCACCATGAGCGCGCTCACCCTGCGGGCCAGGAACGTCGCGATCAGCGACTGCTCCAGGTCGGCGGTCTCGCTGGAGTTGCCGACGATGAGGGTGAGGCCGCGGGCGCGGACGGCGCTCTCGATGCCGCCCGCGACCGTGCCGAAGAACGGGTTGCCCATCTCGGGGATGACCAGGCCGATCGCGGCGTCGCGCGCGCCGACCCGCATGTTGCGGGCCATCAGGTTGGGCTGGTAGCCCAGCTTCCTGACGGCCTCCATGACGCGCTCGCGGGTCTCGACGGCGACCGGGCCGTCGTCGTTGAGCACCCGCGAGACCGTCTTCGCCGTGACGCCGACCTCACGCGCCACATCTGTCATCGTCGGACGCCGCATTGCGCCCATGTTAGTGGCCGCTCATCAGGACAACCCGATAGCCTCCGCCGCGCCCTGGTCCGCCACCACCGCCTTGCCTTCCGAGACCTGAAGGGCGCCGGTCATGATGGCCACCACCTCGGCCATGCTGTGGTCGCCCGGCTTGATCTGGGCGACCCGGCGGCCGAGGCGCTGGACGTGGATGCGGTCGGCGATCTCGAACACGTGCGGCATGTTGTGGCTGATCAGCACGACCGGCGTGCCCCCGTCGCGGACCCGTTTGATCATGTCGAGCACCTGGCCGGACTCCTTGACGCCGAGCGCGGCCGTGGGCTCGTCCATGACCACGACGTGCGTGGCCCACGCCACCGCCCTGGCCACGGCCACACCCTGCCGCTGGCCGCCGGACAGCGACTCGACCGGCTGGGTGAGCGAGCGCAGCCCGATCTTGAGCTCGGCCATGTGCCGGGCGGACTCCTCGCGCATGCGCTTCTTGTCGAGCATGCGGAAGACGCTGCCGAGGATGCCGGGCTTGCGGATCTCGCGGCCGAGGAACATGTTCGTGGCGATGTCGAGCGAGGCCGCCACCGCGAGGTCCTGGTAGACGGTCTCGATGCCCTGCCGGCGCGCCTCCAGCGGGTCGCGGAAGCGCACCGGCTTGCCGTCGAGCAGGATCTCGCCGGTGTCGGGCTGGAGCGCGCCCGTGAGCGCCTTGATGAGGCTGGTCTTGCCGGCGCCGTTGTCGCCGATGACGGCGAGCACCTCGCCGGGCATCAGCTCGAAGTCGGCGCCGTCGAGCGCGGTCACGTGGCCGTAGCGCTTCACCAGGCCGCGGGCCTGGAGCACGGGGGTCGTCATCGGTTCCTCCTGCGGGAGAGCTGGTCGACCGCGACGGCGAGGATCACCAGGATGCCGGTGATGAGCGTCTGATAGATCGACGGTACGCCCATCAGCTGCAGCCCGTTGCGGAACACCCCTACGATGAGCGCTCCGACCAGCGTGCCGATCACCAGTCCACGGCCGCCGAACAGGCTCGTCCCGCCCAGGACGACCGCGGTGATGCTGTCCAGGTTGTCGGTCTGGCCGGCCTGCGGGTCGCCCACTCCGGTACGCGAGACCAGCAGCAGGGCGGCGATGCCGTACACGAAGCCGGCCAGCGTGTAGACGCCGATGGTCAGCCGGCTCGTCCTGATGCCGGTCAGGCGGGCCACCTCGGGGCTGTTGCCGAGCGCGTACACGTGGCGGCCCCATGCCGTGGAGCCGAGCAGATACGCGAACAGCAGGAACAGCAGGATCGTCAGCAGCGAGCCGTAGGTGACGTTCGTCTGCCCGACCTGGAACGTCTGGCCGAGGAACGTCAGCACCGGCGGCAGGTCCGTGACCGTCTGCTCGTTGGAGTAGATGTGGGTCAGGGCGAAGACCACGTTCAGCATGCCGAGCGTCACGATGAACGGCGGCAACGAGATCCGTGTCACCAGCAACCCGTTGACCAGCCCGAACAGCGAGCAGACGGCGAGCCCGGCGGCGACCGCGAGGACCGGCGGCAGGCCGCTGTCCACGGCCAGCTTGGTCATCACGATGCCGCCGAACGCCATGATCGCGCCGTTGGACAGGTCGATGCCCGCGGTCAGGATGATCAGTGTCTGGCCGATGGCCAGCGTGCCGACCACCATGACCTGCTGGATGATCAGCGAGAAGTTCGGGCCGGTGAAGAACTGGTCGGTCCTGAGCGCGAAGAACACGCAGGCCAGGACGAGCGCGGCCAGCGGGCCCGCGACGGGTGTGGAGATCAGGCGGCGCGGCAGCGTCGCTTCCATGACGGCCATGTCAGCCCCAGCAGTTGGCCAGGCCGAAGGCCGTGTCCTTGGCCTCGACGCCGGAGACGGACTTGTCGGTGATCAGGGTGACGCCGGTGTCGGTGTAGCCGGAGGCCTTCTTGCCGGTCTTGGCGAACTCCGACACCGCCTTGACGCCGTCCTCCGCCATCTTCAGCGGGTACTGCTGGCTCGTGGCGGCGATCTCGCCCGACTTCACGGCCTTGGTGCCGGTGCAGCCGCCGTCCACGGAGACGATCAGCACGTCCTTCTCCCGGCCCTTGGCCTTCAGCGCCGTGTACGCGCCCAGCGCCGCGGGCTCGTTGATCGTGTAGACGAGGTTGATGTCGGGGGCCTTCTGCAGGCAGTTCTCCATGGCGGTCTGGCCCTTGGCCTGGTCGCCCCTGGTGTCCTGCGAGCAGACGATGGACGGGTCGCCCTCCGCGATCCCGTACCCCTTCAGGAAGCCGTCGTGCCTGAGCTGGCCGACGGTGATGCCGGGGGCCAGGTCGAGGGTGGCGATCTTGGCGGGCTTGCCGGCCATGGCGGCCTTGGCGTACTGGCCGATCAGCTCGCCGGCCTTGAGGTTGTCGGTGGCGAACAGCGCGTCCGTGGCGTCCTGCGGGTCCGTCGGCGTGTCCAGCGCGATGACGAGCACGCCCGCGTCGCGGGCCTTCTTGACGGCGGGCACGATGGCCTTGGTGTCGCTCGGCGTGATGAGGATGCCCTTCACACCGGCGGCGACCATGTTCTCGATGGCCGTGATCTGGGAGGCGTTGTCGCCGTCGAACTTGCCGGCGGCGGTCATCAGCTCCATGCCGTTGGCCTGGGCCGACTTCTGGGCGCCCTCCTTCATCTTCACGAAGAACGGGTTCGTCTCGGTCTTGGTGATGAGGCCGACCTTGGGCGTCGCGGAGGAGCTCTGCCCGGCGCCCCCGCCCCCGCCGCCACATCCGGTGACGAGAAGGGCGGTGACCAGGAGTCCGGCCGAAATCTTTGCATTCATGGGCGGTTCCTATCAGGGGGGGACCCGATGTCATCGTTGACATATGTCAACGTTGACATCCGCTGTGCTGCGATGATGGACTCCCATCCGAGAAACGTCAATGCCCCCATGCCGTAACAAATCGGCAACGTGCCTGAAAGGCAGGCTCGATGATCGCTGTCCTGGGCGAGTGTGTCGCCGACGGCTTCACCACCCGCTCCCCCGGCGACCACCCCCCGGCCGAGCACGGCGGGGAGGCGATGGAGCTGGGGTTGCGGGTGCTGCCGGGCGGCGGGCCCGCGAACACGGCGGTGGCGCTGGCCCGGCTCGGGACCCCCACGCGCTTCCTCGGCCGCGTCTCCGGCGACGTGTTCGGCGAGCTGTTCCGCCGCCACCTCGCCTCCTCTGGCGTGGACCTCTCGGCCTCCGTCGACGCCAAGGAGCCCAGCACGCTCGCCGTCGCCGCCCTCGACGCCGGTGGTCAGGCCGAGTACACCTTCTACGCCGACGGCACCGCCGACTGGCAGTGGACCCCGTACGAGCTGGACCTGGACCGCCTCGGCCCGGTCGCCTGCCTGCACACCGGATCGCTCGCCCTGGCCAGGGAGCCGGGCCGGACGGCGGTGGAGGCCTTCGCGCGGGAGGCCGCCGGGCGCGCCACGATCTCGATCGACCCGAACGTCCGCCCCAGCCTCGCCTCCCTGGCCGACTACCCGGTGTCGCGCTGGTGCGAGTGGACCGACATCCTCAAGCTCAGCGCGGACGACCTCGACTTCCTGCTGCCCGGCGTGCCGGTGGAGCGTGCCTGCGACACCTGGCACGCCGCCGGCGCCCGGCTGATCGTCGTCACGAGGGGCGCGGCGGGCGCGCTGGTGTCCCTGGACGGCGAGCGCGCGTCGGTGCCGGCGCCGGAGGTGAACGTGGTGGACACGGTCGGCGCGGGCGACTCCTTCACGGCGGGCCTCCTGCACAGCCTCGCCGCCAAGGACCTCCTGGGGGGCCGCCTGGACGGCCTGGATCTGGGGACGGCGGTGGAGGCGGCCGAGTTCGCGGTAAGGGTGGCGGCACTGACGTGCTCGGTCGCGGGCGCCAACCCGCCCTGGGCCGATGCTCTCTGACCCGACCGAGAGGCGAGACAGGCGGAGACCGGCCACACTTGGCACATGCACGCAGCAGTGGAGGTGTCATGCGCCGCGACCCGGACCTGACCTATCGCGGCGCGCTGGCGATCCTCGGCCATCATGACCGCCCCCGGATAGACCGACTGAACAAGCTCCTGGGCGGCGCCATCCTGGCCGCCGGAGCCGTGGCTCTCGGCGGGGCGGCGCTGCCGCCGCTGGCGGCGTTCGCGGCGGTCTGGGGCTGGGTGGACCAGAAGAACGAGGCGGTCTCGCTGCTTCGCGCGGCCCTGGACAGCGCCGCCGACCGGCTGCTGAGGCTCTCCGGCTACGAACGGCATCGGCTGATCTGCGCCGCCCACACCACGATCGTCGCGGCGGCGGTCTTCGAGGCGTGGCGCGAGCACCTGAGGGCGCCGCTCGCCACGCGGCCCCGCCTCACGGACGCCGAAAAGCTCCAGCTCATCACGCCTACCGCCCGCGACGCCCACGAGCACCTGATCGACGCCCTTTATGACATCGAGGTGCCCGCGCCCTCTCCCGCCCGGGGATTCGAGGAGAACATCCCAGCACTGCGGGATTGGATGATCGCGCCTCACCTGCGCTTCCTGGGGCTCCTCACCGCGCAGGCCGGCACCTCGCTGCCGGTGAACCTGGAGACGGTCCTCGATGCCGCGATCGAGCGTTACCGGTCCCACTACCTGTCGCTCTGCGCGACCGTGCCGGAGTTCCTCATCTGGGCAAGTCTGGGCGAGCACGCCGCCACGAGGGCCGCGGTCGCCGGGGTCCGCGAGGACGTCAGTACCGCGTTCGACAGCCACTCCGCCGCCCTCTCCCGTCTGGAGCAGGTGCTGGAGTCGATGGCCGGCGACCGCCGGGAGGAGCCCGACCTGTGCGCCATCGTGAGCCGGGCCAACCGGGGCGCGTTACGTGAGCACATCGTCGCGGAGGACGCGGTGCTGGCCACCCCCGAGCTCACCTTCCCCGCGCTCGAGGAGTCCTTCGTCGATCCCCGCTACCGGATCAGTCTGAGCGGCAAGGACCAGAAGCTGGCCGACGAGAACTGGTGGCGTGAGCAGCCGGTGTTCGGTGACCTCGACCTCCGCTTCGCGGCGCACCTCACCTCGCCCCAGGCCACCCGAGCGCCGATGCTGCTGCTCGGGCACCCAGGAGCGGGCAAGAGCTCCCTGACCAAGATGCTCGCCGGACGGCTGCCCGCCTCCGCCTTCACCGCGGTGCGGGTTCCGCTGCGCCGGGTCGGCGCCGGGGCACCGGTGCACGACCAGATCCAGGAAGCGCTCGACCTGGCCACCCATCGCCGGGTCAACTGGTGGGAGCTGGCCGACCAGAGCCGCGCCACCATCCGCGTCGTCCTCCTGGACGGCCTCGACGAGCTGCTCCAGGCGGCCGGTCACCGGGGCGGCTACCTGCAGGAGGTCATGGCGTTCCAGCGTCAGGAGGCCGATCAGGAACGCCCGGTCGTGGTGATCGTGACCTCCCGGACGGTGGTCGCCGACCGGATCACCGTTCCGGAGGGGACGGTGGCCGTCAAGCTTGAGGAGTTCGACGAGGACCAGATCGCGGCCTGGTTGCGGGTGTGGAACTTCGCCAACAGGGGCGGCGCCTCGCGTGCGCTGACCCCCGGGGCGGCCATGCGGCATCCCGAGCTGGCCGGACAGCCGCTCCTGCTGCTCATGCTCGCTCTGTACTGCGCCGATCCCGGGGCGCCCGCGCTCGACGACGGGCTCTCGACCGCCGACCTCTACAGAAGGCTGCTGGACACCTTCGCCCGCCGGGAGATCGAACGCACCAACAAGAAGCTCTCCGGCCATCGGCGTGAGGAGCTCGTCCGCGAACAGCTGTGGAGACTGGCCGTGGCGGCGTTCGCGATGTTCAACCGTGGCAGGCAGAACGTGACGGACGCCGAGCTGGGGGCGGACCTCCTGGCGATGGACGAGCAGGCCTCCTCGTCGAGTCGCACCGACGAGGTCGGCAGCCGGCTGATCGGACAGTTCTTCTTCGTCCACACCGCCGAGGCCCGCGCGCCCGGTGCCGACCCGCGGCAGAGCTACGAGTTCATGCACGCCACCTTCGGCGAGTACCTGATGGCCGCACAGACCATCGAGCTGCTCGGCGAGCTGGCAGCCGAATCCCCGGTCCGGCGCGGAGCCCGCGACCTGAACGACAACCTCCTCTTCGCGCTGCTGTCGCACCAGCCGCTGTCGAACCGGCGGACCATCCTGACGTTCGTGGAGGAGTTGGCCGACGAGTTGCCGGCGGAGCAGCGGGGGCGGATCGCCGGCGCTCTCACGGCGCTCATCGCGGGCCATCGCAGAAGGTTCGGCTCGGAGCGGTACGCCGACTACCGGCCGACCCCGACGGACCGGGTGCGGCAGCTGGCGGCCTACTCGGCCAACCTGGTCACGCTGCTCGTCCTGCTGCGGAATTTCGTGTTGCTCGACGATCTCTGGCCGGAAGGAGAGAACGAGCGGGCCCGGTGGCGATCCATGGTGATGCTGTGGATGTCGGGCCTCGACACGGCCGGAAGGCAGTCGATCCTCAGCACGTTGAGGTTCGACGGCGGCTCGGTCGAGATTTCGGCACAGCCGAATGCGCAGCTGGTAGCCGATGCCCCGGATGTCATGTACGCACGCCTCGTCGGGGATACCGCCCTGGAGAGGCGGCTTCGGTTCGGCCACAGCTCGGTCGGGGGCCTTCAGTACTCCAGTCCCGGCGACTCGTGGGCCGACATCGTCAAGAGCTCCATCAGCGCGCTGCTCACCAGCCCCGGCCGGCAGGGACACCTGGTTCTGGTCGACCCGGGCGACGATGTCGGCGACGAAGAGCTGGAGAAGGTGCTGGATCAGCTGGCGACGCTGCTCAAACAGTGCAGCCGCCTGCTGACGACCGCGTCGGCGGCGGACGTCGTCCGGTGGACGGACCGGGTCGGCCGCGGCAGGAGACCGGACCCGTACGCGATGGCGGCCGTGCTGTGCGCGCATCCGGCGCTTGCCGACGAGATCCCCTGGCTCACCGAATCCGAGACCTATGCGGACGCGCCCGGCGTCGCCTTGCTGTTCAGGCTGGCAGGGCCGGAATCTCCGGCCCTGGCCTCGCTCGGCGCACAGCTCGATCCCGGGGTCGCGGGCGCCGACGACGCGCTCCGGCAGTTGCTCGCGGCCTACCGGTTGGACGGCACGCTCGACGGCTGCGAACTCGGGCAGACCCAGAGCGTGATCATTCAGAACGATTAGCACCGTCGGGAACAGTCATTCCGTCGGGACCGTACGGTAGCCGTTCCAGACGAAGCGGGCGGTCGTCACCGCGTCGTCCCCGTCGCCGGTGATGAGCTGGTGGACGGCGATCCCGTCGAGCTCGCGGTACTCGCACCACTCGTGGTCGGACGTGAGCACCAGGTCCAGCCCCAGGTTCACCAGCAGGTCGAACACCTGCCCCCGGTTCGTCCTGTCCACCCCCACGAACACCTCGTCCAGCAGGATGAACCGGGGACAGCCCGGGTCGCTCTGGTAGTGCGCGGCCACGGCGGCGAACAGCGGCAGGTGCAGCGCGATCGCCTTCTCCCCTCCGGACAGCGCCCCGTGCAGCTTCCTGGTGAGGTCCTGCCAGCCCTGCCCGTCGCCGCGGTCCAGCCTGACCACGAACCGGTGCCAGGCCGTGTAGTCGAGCACCTTCATGAGCTGGTCCTCCCAGCTCGCCGACGAGTTGTCGGCCCGCGCCTCCTCCACCCGGTCCCTGAAGAAGACGTACAGGGCCTCCCTGTCGGCCTCGTCCAGCCCGGCCGGGTCGCGCAGCAGCAGGTCGCGGGCGGCCCGGGTGCCGGGCGACTGCGTGGGGTCGACCTGCCACACCAGGCGGACGGCCACCCGAGAGGCGGTGCGGACGCGTTCGAGGCGCTGGTTCATGCCCTCCACCAGCGCGGTCGCCTGCCGGATCCGGTCGGCGAGGTGCCGCCGCGTGTCGCCGGCCAGCGTCCGGTCGAACAGGTCCCGCTCCGCCTCCGTGATGTCCGAGCGCCGCTCGTCGCGCTCCTTGCGCAGCGCCTCGCTGAGGGCGGCGGCCCCCGCCCGGACGCCGGCGACGGTGGCGGTCAGCAGCTGGACGTCCCCGTCGGGCGTCAGCTCCAGGTCCGCGCGGTCGGCGAGGATCTCCCTGGCGTGGTGGAAGGCGTCCAGCAGCCGCGCCTCCGCCTCCTTGACGTTCTTCTGCTCGTACGGCACCGCCGCGAGCTGCTCGGCGACGTCCCTGGCCGAGACCAGCACGGCCCGCACCCCGGCGTCGCGCGCCAGCTCGACCGTCGCCCGCGCGTCCGCCGCCAGGTGCCCGGCCGTCAGGCCGCGGAAGCGTTCGGACACCTCGTCCCGCACCCGCCCCGCCTCGGCGTGCTTCTCCTCGGCCGTGCCCAGCTCGCCCCTGAGCTCGCCGAGCCGGGCGTGCATGCGGGCCAGGTCGTCGTTGACCGAGCGGATGAGGCGGCGGCAGGTCTGGTACGCGGCCTGCGTCTCCTGGAGCCGCTCCAGCACGCGCAGGTGCTCGGCGCCGACCGTGGACTCGACGGCCGCGAGCTTCTCCGCCAGCGTGACGGCGCCCGCCGCGGCGTCCTCGGCGCGTTCGACGGCCCTGACGGCCAGGTCCTGGTATTCGCCGGCGGTCTCGGCGGCGTGCTGGGCGCGCTCCGCGGCGGCGCGGGCGTCGGCGCGCCGGTCGTGCCAGGCGGTGCCGGTCGTCTCGGCGGTGCGCAGGGCCTCTTCGAGGTTGTCGAGCGCGGGCGGCGCGGTGGGCAGGGCGTGGCCGGCCGCCAGCTCGGTGAGCCGCCGCAGCGTCCTGCCGACCTCCTTCTCCCGGTCGTGCAGGCGCTGCTCGTAGGCCCTGAGCTGGTCCTCGAGCAGCGCGACCTTCTTCACCGCCCCGTCGAGCGCGTCGAGCGCGTCCGCGTACGGCCGCCGGGCGGGCCGGCGCCGCAGTTCGGCGGCCAGCGTGTCGCGGTCGGCGTCGACCACGGCGAGCAGGTGGTCGCACTCGGCGACCGTGCCCGCGAGCTCGCCGAGCCGGTCGTCCAGCTCGGCGACGCGGCGGCGCCTGGCACGCTCGCGGGCGGTGGCGCCGATGTAGGAGGGTTCGGGCTTGACCCAGCGGCCCGCGGCGGGCCCGAGCCGCCAGGTGCCGTCGGCGCCGACGACCGCGGGGTGGTCGACGCCGATCGCGCTGGGCGCGAACGCGATGCCGGCCAGCACCGTGTCGGCCTTGACCGGGGAGTCCGCCTCCGTGAGCAGCACGTGGGCCAGGCTGTAGCCGGGCGCGGGCTTGGCCAGCGCGGCCACCGCGAACGCGTCGTGCTCCCCCGCGTCGAACCCGCCGTCCGGGCGCAGCCACAGGTCCAGCAGGCCCGCCGCCTCCAGCGCCGCCTCCACGCCCGCCTGGGCGACGGGGTCGAGGCCCGACCTGAACGCCACCGCCCGCCACAGCGGGGCCCCCGGGCGTCCCTTCCTGGCGGCCATGTCGCGGGCGTGCGTGGCGCGCGGGTCGAGAACGGTCCGGTCGTTGAGGCGTTCGCGTTCGCGGATCAGCTCGCCGCGCTCGGCCAGCAGCTTGTCGCGCAGGCCGGTCAGGTGCTGCTCCCGGGCGGCCAGCTTCACGGCCGCCGCCGTACGGGCGGCGCCCACCAGCTCGTCGGCCTGCTCGAACCGCTCCGCCAGACCCGCCAGCTCGTCCGCGTCGAGCTTGAGCTGCGCGCAGCCGGCCGCCCATTCGGACAGGGCGGCGGCCAGGTTGGCGGCCCGCTCGTCGCGCAGGCTCTCGGCCGCGTCGTGGGCGGCCTGAGCGGCGGCGAGGTCGTCGCGGGCGCGGTCGCGGTCCTGCTCGGCCGCGGTGCGGCGGTTGATGGCCTCCTGGTGCTCGACGGCTCCGGCGCGTACCTCCCGGATCTGGGCGGCGCGGCTGGTGACGGCGGCCCGCAGCAGCTCCCGGGCCCGGTGCACGGCGCCGGCCCCGTCGGCGGCGCGGACGGCCTGATCACCGTCGTCCGGCTCCGGGCCGGATCCGGCCCGGTCGGACTCCTCGTGGGCGGCCAGCAGCCCGGCGCGTTCGGCCGCGTGGCGGGCCTCCGTCCTGGAACGTTCCGACAGCGCGGCGGCGGTGCGGGCGGCGGCCTCGGCCAGCGCCGACAGCTCCTGCTTGGCGGCGGCCGAGCGGGCCGCCGCACCCGCCTGGTCGCGGAGCAGGGCGGCCGTCTCGTGGGCGGCCTGCGCCTCCATGCGGAGCCGGTGCAGCTCGGAGCCCGCCCGGTACGCCTCGCTCTCCTTGAGCCCGTCGACCTGCGCCGCCAGTGCCAGCTCCTGCGCCTCCTCCTCCCCGAGCCGCACGGTCGTGGCGTTCAGCTCGCCCTCGACCTCCTTGAGCGCCTCGCGCTTGGCCTTGGCCTCGGCCGCCAGCGAGTCGAGGGTGTGGCCTGCGGACGTCACCGCGGCCGCGGCGGCGCGCAGGACCCGCTGCGCGTAACCGCGCTGGCGGCCGGCCAGCCGGTCGGCCTCCTCCACGTCGCGGTCGAGCAGGCGCAGCTCCTCGCGCTGCCGGTCGAGCCGCTCGAACCCCTCGGCGATCTCGTGGATCTCCCCCTCGCCGAGCGGCGGCAGGGCGCTCGACAGCAGGTCGGACAGCAGGCCCGGGTCGAGGCGTTCGGAGAGCTTGGGGGTGCGCAGCTGGCGCAGGGCGGTGAGGAGCGAGTCGTAGCGCTGCTCGTTGAGCGCCCGGTAGAGCGTCTGGCGCACGACGGCGCGGTAGGCGTCGGCGGACTCGTGGACCTGGCCCGACGTGCCGAGCTCCTCGGCGAGCTGGGCCTTGGTCAGGGGCTGACCGCCTTCGCCGGTGAGCCGGATGCCGTCGGGGGCGTCGACGCGGGCCTCGGTCGTGAAGTACGCGGCGGTGACGTTCTTGGTGTGGACGGTGGCCTGGAGCCGGGCGCCGCACGTGAACCAGCGCCCGTCGGCGTGCCGGAACTCCAGCCACACGTAGCCGACCCGGGTGGTGCCGGTGGCGCCGTCGCCCATGAGGTTCCAGTGCATGGTGCGCTCGGTGCCGCCGAACGTGGACAGCCTGCTCGGCTTGAGGCTGGCGTCGAGCACGTACGGGAGCAGCAGCTCCAGCACCTTGGACTTGCCGCTGCCGTTGGGCCCGCGCAGCAGCAGCCTGCCCCGGTGGAACTCGAACACCTCGTCGTAGTAGCGCCACACGTTCAGGATCCCCGCGCGTACGGGCACCCAGCGGGCGTCCATGCCCTGCGCGGCACGCGTGCCGGCGGTGAGTGCGGCGGTGAGCTCCGTGACTGTCATGAATCCTCCTGGACGGCCGTGCCGCGATCGACCCGGTAGCGGGCCGCGGCAGGCAGGGCGGCGACCCGGTCACCCGTACGGCGGGCCAGCCCGAACAGTTCGAGCACCTCCAGCGCGTCGGCGGCCAGCCGCGGCCCGCCGCCGTCGGACTGGTACGCCTTGGCCCACTGCGGGAAGCGGCGCAGCAGCTCCGTGGCCTCGGCGTCGACCCGGGCGGCCCGGACGGGACCGGCGGAGACGAGCAGGTCGAGCAGGAGCAGGGCGGCCACCTTGGCGTGGCTTCCGTCATCGGGGAACTTGGTGTCCGTGGCGGTGGCGTCGGCGTCGATGAGCAGGAAGCCCTCGGCCCGTTCCTCCAGCACGAACCCGGCCTCCTCCGCGGCGCGGCGGATGATCCGGCGGCCGGTGAGCGAGGCGGCGTAGGCCGACTGCTCGGGGGTCAGCTCGTCGCGGTAGACGACGGGCTCGTCGAGGAGGCGGCGCATGAGGGAGTGCCTGGCCCACAGGTTGCGCTGGGTCTCGGTCGGCTCGTCGCCGCCGTAGCGGGGCTCGGTGGTGAGCGTGCCGAGCACCCGGCCCATCGGGTCGTCGCCCTCGGCGGCGATGCGGGACGGGGGCACCGGGGCGGCGAGGAGCCTGATCACGCGGGTGGTGTCGACGCGGTAGAGCACCTTGGCGTCCTCGTCGTCGAGGTAGGAGTCGGTCGCGCCGTCCATGGCCGTGATCGCGCCGTAGTGCTCCAGCTGTTTGAGCGCGTCCACGAACGCGGCCCGCTCCTCGCTCCTGACCGGGTCGAACGCGGGCACCCCCGCCTCCACGGCGGCGGCCTGGACCACGCGCTGGGCGAGCATGCCGATCGTGGTGACCGGCGAGGTGAGCAGCTCGGCGGCGCAGAGGCAGAGCAGCGTGTAGCGGCGGCGGTCGAACGGGGCCCTGGTGGTGCGGCGGCGCCGGGCGGGCCGGGTGGCGCTCGCCTCGGATCTGACCTTGACGAGGCGGGCGTACCCCCGGCGCGGCTCCACCACGAGCCGCCAGCCGCAGAAGTAGTCGAACCACTGGATCAGCGGCTGCCGCCGTTTCCTGATCAGGTCGAAGGCGGCGGCGTCGTCGTGCAGGGACACGAGCGGCCGGCCGAGCAGGGTCCTGATCGCCCGCGCGATCTCCTCCTTCTCGGCTCTGACGAGCTGGTTGGCCAGGCTGCTCATGCGCCCGCCGCCTGCTCGTGGTAGGCGGGGGAGCCGCCCACGCGGGCGAGCCCCAGGGAGCGCACGTCGATGAGGTAGTCAGGGCCGCGGAACCAGCCGTCCGACGTACGCAGCACCGCCACCGCGCCGTCCTCCGGGGCCCGCAGCACGATCTCCACCCGCCCGTCCGAGGTCACGGCCCGCCGGAACCCGGTCGAGTCGGGCCGCTCGGCCAGAGCCCTGCCGAGCAGGTCGAGCAGGCGTCCGAAGGTGTCATGGTCGAGCTCCCCCAGCTGCGACAGCCGGGTCGCCCCGGTGGTGGCCAGCGCCGACCAGGCGGCCTCCAGTTCGGCCCGCTCCTTGCCTGCCAGTTCCTGGCGCTCGGCCCGCAGGGCGATGACGTCGCGCACCTTGCCCGTGCGGCCCATCCGCTCGGTGCGCCCGCGCGAGCGCAGCAGAGCCGACACCTCCACGGGCTCGGCCTCCCGCCACGGCACCCCGGCCGGGATCAGCTCCGCGTCAGCGTGCCCCAGGTGCGCGTGCCGGGCGGGACCCAGCCCGAACGCCGCGTCCCACAGCCGGTGGGCGTCGTCCTCGCTCGGGGCGCCGGCGAACCAGCGGGCCAGCGTACGGAAGTCGGCGGCGGCGCTGGAGGAGCGGCGGCGGGAGTCGGTGATCCGGTCGAGCACCTGGAGCAGCGACACGATGGCCTGCCGCGCCACGTCATGGAGCCGGCGGATCCGCGGCTCCCCCCAGTCGTCCGGCCCGCCGTCCGATCCGTCGGTCGGCCGGTCCTCGGGCGCGAACCACCGGCACAGGCCCTCCCACCTGGCCGCCCGCTCCGCCAGCCACGGCGTGGCGTGATCCGTGCCCGGCGCCTCCGGCAGGTCGGCCCCGTCGAGCGCGCGGGCGTGCAGCACGGCGACCCCGTGCCCGGCCACCCCGCGCAGGGCGGCGGCGATGGTGTCGGCGCGCTGCTCCAGATTGCTCACGAACTCCTGCAGGTAGGCCACGGTGGCCCCCTTGACCTCGTGGAACGTGGTGAGGTCGGTCCCCTCGACGCGCAGCAGCCGCTGCAGCTCGCCGTTGAACTGCCTGGTGTTGTCGCGCAGCCCGTCGAGGTGGCCTTCGAGCTCCCGCAGGCTCGCGAAGATCCGCCGGTTGCGCCCGGGGTCCGGATCGCGCAGCAGCGACTCCAGCTCCCCCAGCCGGTCGGCGATGGCGTCGAGCACCGCGGTCTGCAGCGCGCCGGCGGAGGCCAGCACCGCCATCGCGTGCCGTACGCCGGCGAAGGCCGCCTCGCCGCGCCTGGTCAGCGAGTACTGCAGGTTCTTGCGCTCGTACTCCTCGGCGGTGGCGAAGCTCCCGGCGTGGTTGAAGATGACGTCGAGCAGCCCCCACCCCGCGAGCTGCTTGAGCGTCGCGGTCAGCTCCTGCTCGCCGACCGGCGCGTACCAGCCCACCGCCCGCAGCCGCTCCCGCGCCGCCTCCACGGTGAGCGCCGTCTCCAGCCGCTCGCCGGCCTCGCCGAAGGCGTAGAGGACCGCGGTGTTCAGGTCTGCCCGGTCGGTGGTGGCGAACCGGAACATCTCCGGCGGCACCCGTGGCGGCTCAGCCATCGCCCCGCTCCCCTCGCCGCACGATTTCCACGCGCGCAACCGTAGCGGGAAGCCCTCATGACCCGACCCCGGTTTGCGCGAGGATCACCGAGGGCACGGCGCGCGCATGGGAACGGGGGCCGGGATGGCGGGGTTCGGTACGACACGTCCCCGCGCCTGACGCGGAATCGGCGCGATTCGGCGCCCGAGCACTACCATCCGATTACCTTGTCGAGGGCGGCGCATGGGCGAGCCCCGAATTCGCGCTTGCAGACGATCTATTCCAGCGCCCTTAAAGGCCGCCGCAAGCTTTCACATTCACGTTCTATTCATGCGACGTCTAATCACCATCATTTCGCCCGCCATCGCAGGCTTGATCGCCGCCGCCGGTCTCGCCGGGCCGGCGCGGGCGACCGGGCCCGGCGGGCTCGACGCTTATTACGGTCAGCGGGTGGCCTGGTCCTCCTGTGGCAACGGATATGAATGCGGGAAATTGCGGGTCCCGCTCGACTATTCGAAGCCCGGCGGCAGGCAGATCAAGATCAGCCTGGTCCGGTTGCGCGCCACCGGAAAGAAGATCGGGTCGATCGTGCTCAACTTCGGCGGCCCGGGCATCTCCGGCGTCGATTCGTTGAAGGCCGCCAAAACCATGGTGTCCCCTTCTCTCAGGCAGCGGTTCGACGTGGTCAGCTTCGACCCGCGCGGCGTGGGCGCCTCGGCTCCCGTGCGCTGCCTCGGCACGCTGGGCCTCGACGCGCTCTTCGCCACCGACCCGACGCCCGACAACCGCACCGAGGTCAAGCAGGCCAAGCAGTGGGCCAAGGCGTTCGCCGGCGCCTGCGCGAAGAACGCGGGCAAGCAGCTCCTCGCACACGTCGGCACCGGCGAGGCCGCCAGGGACATGGACGTGATGCGGGCCGCGCTGGGCGAGCGGCGGCTGACGTACCTCGGCTGGTCGTACGGCACCTACCTCGGCGCCAGGTACGCCGACCTGTTCCCCACGAGGATCCGCGCCATGGTGCTCGACGGGGCCGAGAACCCGAACCAGACCGGCATCGAGTTCGCCCGGTCGCAGGCCAAGGGCTTCCAGGTGGCGACCGAGTCGTTCATGCGCGACTGCTTCAGGGCCAAGGACTGCCCGTTCAAGAAGCACTCCGTCAGCGCGGCCTGGAAGCGGCTGGACGCGCTGTACAAGCGGGCCGACCAGGCGCCGCTGCGCAACACCTACGACGGCCGGCAGGTCAGCGAGGCCGTCGCGCGGACCGGCGTCATGAACGCCCTCTACGCGGTGGCCTACTGGCCGACGCTGCGGGTCGCGCTGGCGGACGCGTTCAAGGGCGACGGCACGAAGCTGCTGCTGCTCGCCGACGACTACAACGGCCGGCGGGCCGACGGCAGCTACGACAACCGGTACGAGGCGCTCATGGCGATCAACTGCCTCGACCACCCCGAGTCGCGCTGCCCGTACTGGCCGGTCAAGGGCACCAGGTTCGCCAAGAAGGTGCGGGCCCAGGGCTCGCCGTCGATCGTGGTGGTGGGCACGACCCGCGACCCGGCCACGCCGTACGGCCTGGCGAAGGCGCTGGCGTCCCAGCTGTCGAAGGGCGTGCTGCTGACCAACGACGCCGACGGGCACACCGCGTACAGCGGCGGTTCGAGCTGTGTGGAGAAGCAGATCGACCGCTACCTGATCACGGTCGTCCCGCCGCGGCCCGGAGCCTGCTCCGCCAAGGTGTGAGTCGCGGTTTTCCCAGTCCCACACCACGGTGTGGGACTGGTGTCGTTCGGGTCAACCACGGTCGCGCCTGCGGAGCGCGCGTGCCGTGCCGGGAGAGATTGGCGGACGTAGCCGGAAAAGTCCCTCCCGAGGAGCCCATGGAGTCGCTGCTGGTCCTGCACGCGGTGGCGGCGGTGTGCGCTCCCTGGCTGGTCAGGCGCACGTCCCTGGCCGTGCTCGCCCTTCCCCCGGGCATCGCCTTCCTCGCCGTGCTGCTGTGGCTGCCCCCTCAGGAGAGCGCGGCCTGGGCGCCCGTGCTGGGGCTGGAGCTGTCCTTCCGCGCCGACGCATTGGCCGTGCTGATGATGTCGCTGGTCACCGGCGTGGGCGCACTGGTCATGATCTACAGCTCCCGCTACTTCAGCCGGGACGACAAGGGGCTCGGGCGCTACGGCTGCTTCATGACGGGCTTCGCCGGGTCGATGCTGGGGCTGGTGGCGGCCGACGACCTGCTCCTGCTGTACGTCTTCTGGGAGCTGACCACCGTCTTCTCCTACCTGCTCATCGGGTACGACCCCGAGAGCAGGCTGAGCAGGCAGGCCGCCATGAAGGCGCTGATGGTCACCACGTCCGGCGGCCTGGCCATGCTGGCGGGGTTCGTCCTGCTCGGGCAGGCCGCGGGCACGTACCGCGTCTCGGACATCGTCGCGCACCCGCCCCACGCGGGCCCCGTCGCCGTCGTGCTCATCCTGGCCGGCGCGCTGTCGAAGTCGGCGATCTTCCCGTTCAGCATGTGGCTGCCGGCCGCCATGGCCGCCCCCACCCCCGTCTCGGCCTACCTGCACGCGGCCGCCATGGTGAAGGCCGGCGTGTACCTGCTGGCCAGGCTCGGCCCCGCGCTCGGGGACCTAGCGGTCTGGCGGGCGGTGGCGGTGCCGCTCGGCCTGGTCACGATGGTGCTGGGCGGGTGGCGGGCGCTGCGCGAGACGGATCTCAAGCGGCTGCTCGCCTACGGCACGGTCGGCCAGCTCGGCTTCCTCACGGTGCTGTTCGGCTCGGGCGACGGCGGCGCGGCGCTGGCCGGCGCGGGCATGCTGCTGGCGCACGCGCTGTTCAAGGCCGCGCTGTTCCTGGTGGTGGGCATCGTCGATCACGCGGCGGGCACCCGCGACCTGCGCGAGCTGAGCGGGGTCGGCCGGTCGATGCCGTGGGTGTGCGGGGTCGCGGTGCTGGCGGGGGCGTCGATGGCGGGGCTGCCGCCGCTGGCGGGGTTCGCGGGCAAGGAGGCCGCGCTGGAGGCGCTCATGGGCGCTCCGGTCGTGCTGGCGGGCGTGGTGGCCGGGTCGGCGTTGACGGCGGCGTACACGCTGCGGTTCCTGTGGGGCGCGTTCTGCGACAAGCCGGGGGTGGCGGCGCGGCAGACGCATCGCATGCCCGCGGCCATGACGGGACCTGCCGCGGTGCTGTCGCTGCTCGGGCTGGTCCTGACGCCGTTCGCCGGGTGGTTCGCCTCCGCCTTTTCTGGATATATCGTGACATTTCGCGTTAAGGGGCATGACGTCCATCTGGCGGCGTGGGGCGGCTTCACCCTGCCGCTCCTGCTGTCGGCGGTGTCGGTGGCGGCCGGGGTGGCGCTGTTCCTGGCCAGGGAGCCCGTGGCCAGGGCGGGGGCGGCGCTGCACGTGGTCGATTCCGGGCAGGTCTTCTGGGCGCTCGTGCAGCGGCTCGACCGCTTCGCCATCCAGCTCACCGGCTTCATCCAGCGCGGGTCCGTACCCGACTACCTGACGCTCACCCTGCTGGCCGCGGTCGGCGTCGGCGTGTTCTCCCTCGCCTCCGGCGGCCCGCCCCACCTCGGCGTGCCCGTCGTCCTCTGGCAGCGCCCCGAGCAGCCCGTCGTCGCCGTCCTGACGGTGGCGGCGGCCGTGCTGGCGCTCTTCGCCCGCGCGTTCATCCTGCTGGCCCTGGTCGTCGGCCTCACCGGGTACGGCACGGCGCTGCTGTTCCTGGCGCACGGCTCGCCCGACCTGGCGCTCACCCAGTTCCTGGCCGAGACGGTGAGCCTGGTCATGTTCGCGCTGGTGCTGCGGCGGCTGCCGCTCGGCCCGGTCAGGGGGCGGCTGCCGTTCCCGTTCAGGATGGCGCTCGGGCTGGCCGTGGGGGTGGTGGTCACGGGCGCGGGCATGCTGGCGATGGGCGCGCGGACCGCCGAGCCGGTCGGCGCGCACCTGGAGGCGGCCGCCGGGCAGGCCGGCGCCAGGAACATCGTCAGCGCCCTCATCGTCGACCTGCGCGCCTGGGACACCATGGGCGAGAGCACGGTGCTCGTCGTGCTGACCCTGGGCGTGACGAGCCTGGTGTTCCTGCGGCGCAGGTCGTACCACATCGAGCCGGTCGCGGGGCCGCCCGCCGAGCGGACCCGCTGGCTGTCGGCCACGCTGCCGCGCGGGCAGCGGGCGCTGGCGTTCGAGGTGGTGGCCCGGCTGACGTTCCACACGGTCCTGGTGCTCTCGGTGTTCCTGCTGTTCATCGGGCACAGCGAGGTCGGCGGCGGGTTCGCCGGCGGCATCGTGGCCGGGCTGGCGATCACCGTGCGCTACCTGGCGGGCGGGCGGAACGAGCTGGCCGCCGCTCTCCCGGTGCACGCCGGGGTGCTCATGGGCGCCGGGCTCACGCTGTCGGCGGGCACGGCGCTGATCGGGCTGGTGTTCGGGCGGGCGGCGCTCGACCTGCTGACCGTGGACGTGAGCGTGCCCCTGGCCGGGCACCTGCACGTGTCCACGGGGCTGCTGTTCGACCTCGGCGTGTACGTGTCCGTCGTCGGCATGGTCCAGGACATCCTGCGCTCCCTCGGTGCCGAGCTGGACCGGCAGGAGAGCATGTGACCGTCACCCTGCTGCCCTTCCTGGCCTGCTTCGCGATGGTCGCCACCGGGGTCACGCTCCTGCTGGAGCGGAGCCTGGTACGGGTGCTGGCCGGCGTCGTCCTCCTGGGCAACGGCGTCAACCTGCTGATCGTCACCGCGGGCGGCGACCCGGGCGGCCCGCCCTTCGTGGACGTCCGCGGGCGGGCCGACCCGCTGCCGCAGGCCATGGTGCTCACCGCGATCGTGATCACCCTGGGGGTGACGGCGTTCCTGCTGGCCCTGGCGCACCGGTCGTGGCAGCTGTCCGGGAGCGACGAGGTCCAGGACGACACCGAGGACCGCCGCGTACGGCTGCGCGCCCGGCGCGGCGAGCTGAGCGACGCCGTGCGCGCCCGGCGGGACGCCTACCGGCGGCTGGTCGCCGAGCAGCGCGCCGAGCTGGCCAAGCTCGCGGCCGAGCAGGCCGAGCGCGAGCGGCTGCAGGAGGCCGACCTGGAGCAGCGCATCTCCAGGGTGCACGACGAGCTCGAACGGTGGATGCACGAGCGGCGGCAGGAGGGGCTGACCGAGGAGGAGGTGCACCTGCGCTTCGAGGAGGCGGGGCGGCGCGAGGACGCGGCCGCCCTGGACAACGCCGAGCGCATCGAGCAGCTGCGCGAGCAGCACACGCGGGGGCGGGAGGAGCAGGCGGCCAGGGAGCGGGCGATGCGGAGAAAGCTCAAGGCACGGCAGCGGGAGGCGCGCAGGCAGATGCGGGCGGCCATCAGGGAGGAGCGGGAGCGCCAGGCCCTCGCGCAGGATCCCGAGCTGGAAGGCGAGGACTGACCCCGTGGAGAGGCTGATCTGCGTGCCCGTGCTGCTGCCGCTCCTGGCCGCCGGCGTGAAGCTGGCGATCGGCGGGCGGCTGCGCCGGCTGCAGTCGCTCATCAGCCTGGTCACGCTCGCCATCTCGGTCGTCGTCTCGGCGCTGCTGTTGGTCGCCGCCGACACCCGCGGCCCGCTGGTCACCGAGCTGGGCGGCTGGCCGGCGCCCGTCGGCATCTGCCTGGTGGCCGACCGCCTGTCCACGCTGGTGCTGCTGGTGTCGTCGGCGGTGACGTTCTGCGTCATGGTGTACTCGGTCGCCAACGCCTACGCCGCGCAGGAGCACGACGCCCCCATGGCGATCTTCCATCCGGCGTTCCTGGTCATGGTGGCCGGGGTGGCGGACGCGTTCCTGTCGGGTGACCTGTTCAACCTGTACGTGGCGTTCGAGCTGCTGCTGAGCGGCTCCTACGTGCTGCTCACCTTCGGCGGCACCGAGTCCAGGATCCGGGCGGGCGCCACGTACACGCTGATGGCCCTGGCCTCGTCGATGTTGTTCCTGATCGCGCTGGGAGTCACGTACGCGGCCACCGGGACGCTGTCGATGGCGCAGCTCGCCGAGCGGTTCGCCACGTTGCCCGTGCAGGTGGCGCTGCTGGTGGAGCTGACGCTGCTGCTGGCGTTCGGCATCAAGGCGGCGATCTTCCCCATGTCGGCCTGGCTGCCGGACTCCTATCCCACCGCGCCCGCCCCGGCCACGGCTGTGTTCGCCGGCCTGCTGACCAAGGTCGGCGTCTACTCGATCATCCGTCTGGAGGCGCTGCTGTTCCCGGGCGGGCCGGTGTCGACGCTGCTCATGTGGGTGGCGCTGGCCACGATGCTGACGGGCGTGCTGGGCGCGGTCGCGCAGACCGACCTCAAGCGCATGCTCTCGTTCACGCTGGTCAGCCACATCGGCTACATGGTGTTCGGCGTCGGCCTGTCCACGGCGGCCGGGCTGGCCGGAGCGATCTTCTACGTGGTGCACCACATCACCGTGCAGACGACCCTGTTCCTGGTGACCGGGCTGGTGGAGCGGCGCACCGGCACCACCTCGGTGAACGGGCTCGGCGGCCTGATGACGACCGCGCCGCTGCTGGCCGTGCTGTTCTTCGTGCCCGCCATGAACCTGTCGGGCATCCCGCCCATGTCCGGCTTCCTCGGCAAGCTGATGCTGGTGCAGGCGGGCCTGGCCGACGGCCGCCCGCTGCCCGTCGCCCTCGTGGCCGGGGGCCTGGTGACGAGCCTGCTCACCCTGTACGCCGTGGCCCAGACGTGGAGCAAGGCGTTCTGGCGGGGCCCGCGGGCCGTGCGGGCGGGCACGGTCGTGGAGAGCGAGGAGTACACCGGCGAGGACCCGACCGTCACGACGACGGCCGTCCCGGGGACGCTGACGGCGGCGGTGGCGGCGCTGGTCGCGATGGGGCTGTCGTTCACGGTGCTGGCCGGGCCGCTGTCGGCGTTCACGCACCGGGCCGCCGCCGAGCTGATGGCCCGCGAGCCGTACGTCACGGCCGTGCTCGGAGGGCGGCCGTGAAGCCGCGGCTGGCGCTGATCGCCTGGCTGGCGGTGGTGTGGGTGACGTTGTGGGGCGAGCTTTCGGCCGGCAACGTGCTGGGCGGGCTGGCGGTCGCGCTGGTGGTGACGTGGCTGCTGCCGCTGCCCGTTCTCGACCCGGGCATCAGGGTCCATCCGGTGGCGCTGGTGGACTTCCTGCTCTGGTTCGGCCGGGACCTGGTGGTCTCGACCGTGCGGGTGGTGGTCTGGGTGGTGCGGCCCGGCGTGCCGCCCACCCAGATCGTCCGGGTACGGCTGCGCACGTCGTCGGAGTCCATGACCGTGATGATCATGGTGGCGCTGTCGACCGTGCCCGGCAGCCTCGTCGTGGAGGCCTACCCCGAGGAGCGCGAGCTGGACCTGCACGTGCTGGGGCGTCCGGGAGACATCGCCGAGGCGGTGCGGGCGGACGTGGCCGGGCTGGAGTCGCGCATCGTGGCGGCGTTCGGCACCCGGCGGGACCGGGAGGAGCTGCCGTGACCGTGGTGTACCTCGTGACGCTGGGGCTGCTCGGATGCGCGGCGGCGGCCACGCTCTACCGGGTGGCGCGCGGTCCCACGATGCTGGACCGGGCGGTCGCGGTCGACGTGATGACGTCGCTGTGCATGTGCGGCGTCGGGGCGTTCGCCGTGGTCAGGGACGACTATTCGGACCTGCCGATCCTGCTGGTGCTGTCGTTGCTGGGGTTCGTCGGGTCCGTGTCGCTGGCCCGCTTCTTCTCGGGGAGGTCCCGATGAGCTGGCTCGACATTGCGGCGGCGGCCTGCCTGCTGCTGGGCGCGACGCTGGCGCTGTCGGCCGGGGCCGGGCTCGTCCGGTTCCGCACCACGCTGGACCGCATGCACGCGGGCACCAAACCGCAGGTGCTCGGCGTGCTGCTGGTGCTGCTGGCCATGTGGCTGCACCGGCCCACCTGGGCGAACGCCGGGCCGCTGCTGCTGGCGGGCATCTCCCAGGTGATCACCGTGTCGGTCGCGGCGTACATGGTGGGGCGAGGCGCCTACTCGCGCGAGCGCGCGGACGACGACACCGAGCTCCCATCGGAGGACTGATCGTCCGAGCGGTTGAGCGCCGCCTGGCCGAACCAGGTCCACAGGGCCAGCGCGGCCAGGATCCCTCCGGTGGTCCAGCCCAGCGCGGGGCCGAACAGGTAGTCGATCACGAGCATGGTGGCCGTCGCCATGGACACGGCCAGCGCGAGCGCGCCGACGATGCCGTAGAGGTTGGAGCGCCGTACCAGGGTCTCCTTGCGCCCCTGCCGGAACAGCACGCGGTGCTGGGCGGTCGGCGCGATGTAGCAGATGGACGCGACCGCCGCGCTGACCAGCGCCAGGTAGAACAGCCACCGGTCGGGCTGGTCCAGCTTGCCGAAACCGGCCGAGAAGGGCACGGTGAGCAGGAACGCGAACAGCACCTGCACTCCGGTCACCGCCACGCGCGCGCCCTGTAAGAGCTCCACGAAGTTCCGGTCCGCGCGCTCCTGATCCGACTCGTTCTTCACGCCGCCTCCCGACTCCCGAACGAGAGACTTCTCCTTCCTCGGCGGGGCGCGCTAAAACCTCGCCCGCAGGATCTTGGCCGGGGTGATGGGCAGATCGCGCACGCGGTGGCCGATGGCGTGGTGCACGGCGTTGCCGACGGCGGCGGCCGTGCCGACGATGCCGATCTCGCCGATGCCCTTGCTGCCCATGGGGTTGAGGTCGTCGTCCTCCTCGTCCAGCCAGACCGCCTCGATCCGCTCCACGTCGGCGCAGGCGGGCACGTGGTACTGGGCCAGGTCGCGCCGGAGGAAACCGCCGAACTCCTCGTCGGTGTACGTCTCCTCCATCAACGCCATCCCCATGCCCATCGTCATGCCCCCGATGAACTGCGACCTGGCCAGCTCCGCGTCCAGGATGTGCCCGGCGGCGAAGACGCCGAGCAGGCGCGACACCCGTACCTCGCCCGTCACGGCGTTGACCCGCACCTCGGCGAACTGGGCGCCGAACGCGTGCCTGGCCAGCTCCGCGTCCCGCGCGACCTCCTCGGTGGTGTCGGCGCGGCCCACCGTGCCGTTCACCTTGAGGTGCTCGCAGGCGCGCACGACCGCCGAGCCCCACGAGGCCGTGCCCATGGAGCCGCCCGCGAGCGGGGCGTCCGGCAGGTCGCTGTCGCCCAGCTCGACGTGCACCCGGTCGGGCGCGACGCCCAGCGCGCCGGCCGCGATCCCGGTCAGCGCGGTACGCGCGCCCGTGCCGATGTCGGCGGCGGCCACCTGGACGAGGAAGTCGCCCTCCCGCATGGTGACGACGGCCTTCGACGGGCTGCGCCTGGCCGGATAGGTGGAGGCGGCCACGCCGGTGCCGACCAGCCACTCGCCCTCCCGGTGGCGTTCCGGCTCGGGGTCGCGCCGGTCCCAGCCGAAGCGGCGGGCGCCCTCGCGCAGGCAGGCGACCAGGTTGCGGGAGCTGAACGGCAGGCCGCTGTCCGGCTCCGTCTCCGGCTCGTTGCGGACGCGCAGCTCGATCGGGTCGATGCCGGCGGCGCAGGCCAGCTCGTCCATGGCGGACTCCAGCGCGTACATGCCGGGGCACTCGCCGGGGGCGCGCATCCACGACGGGGTGGCGACGTCCAGCCGGACCAGCCGGTGCGCCGTGCGCAGCGCGGGCGTGGCGTACATGACGCGGGCCGGGGTCGTGGTCTGCTCGGCGAACTCCACCAGCGTCGAGCTCTGCTCGTAGGCCACGTGCTCCAGCGCCGTGAGCCGGCCGTCGGCGTCCGCGCCGAGCCGCAGCCGCTGGATCGTGGGCGTGCGGTAGCCGGTGACGTCGAACATCTGCTGCCTGGTCAGCACGATCTTGACGGGCCGGCCGACGGCCCTGGCGGCCAGGGCGGCCAGCACGGCCTGGGGCCTGGAGGTGCCTTTCGAGCCGAAGCCGCCACCGACGTGCCGGGACACCACCCGCACCTGCTCACTGGACACGCCGAGGGTCCGGGCGAGGAGGTCGCGGCTCGCGGACGCGCCCTGCGTGGTGTCGTACACCAGCAGCCTGCCCTCGCCGTCCCACAGCGCCAGGGCGGCGTGCGGCTCCATCGGGTTGTTGTGCAGGACGGGGGTCGTGTAGGTCACGTCGATGACGGTCTCGGCCGCGTTGAGCCCGGCTTCGACGTCGCCCTTCACGGTGTCGGACGGGAAGCCGGGGTTGACGGTCTCCGGCTGGTACAGGTTGGGGTGGTCGGCGCGCAGGGCCACGTCGTGGATGTCCTGCTCGTACTCGACGACGATCGCGTCGGCGGCGGCGCGGGCGTTCTCGTAGGTGTCGGCCACGGCGGCGGCCACGAACTGGCCGCGGTAGGCGACCTCCCGGCTCTGGAACAGCGCCAGCTCGCCCTCGGCGGCCGGGCCCAGCCGGGGCGGGTCCTCGCTGGACAGCACGGCCAGCACGCCGGGCATGGCGAGCGCGTCGCGGACGTCGATGCGCCGGATGCGGCCCTTGGCGATCCGCGACTGCACGGGATAGGCGTAGGTGACGCCCTCGACCGGGTATTCGGCGGCGTACGTGGCCAGCCCGGCGACTTTGACGCGGCCCTCGACGCGGTTCACGGCGTCAGCTCCTCAAGCGTGCGGACGATCAGATTGCGGGTCAGCGGCACCTTGAAGTCGTTGCGCGGGAGCGGACGGGCCTGTTCCAGCTCGGCCTCGGCGGCGGTGCGGAACGCCTCACCGGTCGCCGGGCCGCCGACGAGGACCTGCTCGGCGCGTTCGGCCCGCCACGGCGCGTGGGCCACGCCGCCGAGCGCGATGCGGCAGCCGGTGACGGTGCCGTCGCGGACGTCGAGCACGGCGGCGATGGACACGAGGGCGAAGGCGAACGACGCCCGCTCGCGTACCTTGCGGTAGAGCGAGGCGCCCGGCGGCGGCGCGGGCAGCTCCACGGCGGTGATCAGGTCACCCGGCTCCAGCACGGTGTCCCGCTCGGGCGCATCGCCCGGCAGCCGGTGCAGCCCCGGCATCGGGACGACCTTGTCACCGCCCTGGCCGGTGACGTGCACCTCGGCCTCCAGCGCGGCCAGCGCGACCGCCATGTCCGACGGATGGGTGGCCACGCAGGCGTGCGAGGTGCCGAGGATCGCCAGGTTCGTGTGGTCGCCCTCGATGGCCGGGCAACCGGAGCCGGGCTGGCGCTTGTTGCACGGCCGGGTCACATCCTGGAAGTACGGGCAGCGGGTGCGCTGCAGCAGGTTGCCGGCCACCGTGGCCATGTTGCGCACCTGGCCGGAGGCGCCGGACAGCACCGCCCGGGCCAGCATCGGGTAGCGGGAGCGCACCAGAGGGTGGAGCGCCAGATCGCTGTTGCGCACGGCGGCGCCGACCCGGAGCCGGTCGCCGGTCTGCTCGATGGCGTCGAGCGGCAGCTTGCCGACGTCCACCAGGCGGTCCGGCTCGGCCACGCCCAGCCGCATGAGGTCCACCAGGTTGGTGCCACCGCCCAGGTACATGGCGCCCGGCCCGAACCTGCGCACCGCGTCCGCCGCGCTGCCCGCCCTGGTGTATTCGAAGAGTTTCACGGCGCGACCTCGGCGATGGCGCTGACGATGTTGACGTAGGCGCCGCAGCGGCACAGGTTGCCGCTCATGCGCTCCCTGATCTCCTCCGGCGTCAGGCCGGGGTCCTCGCGGAGATCGCCGGTGATCGCGCTCGGGCCCTGCTCGCCCAGCATCCCCACCGCCGAGCAGAGCTGCCCCGGCGTGCAGTAGCCGCACTGGAAGGCGTCGTGCTCGATGAACGCGGCCTGCAGCGGATGCAGCTCGTCACCCTCCATCAGCCCCTCGACGGTGACGATCTCCGAGCCGTCCATCGCCACCGCCAGCGCCAGGCAGGAGTTGGCCCGCCGCCCGTCGATCAGCACCGTGCAGGCCCCGCACTGGCCGTGGTCGCAGCCCTTCTTGGCGCCGATCAGCCCCAGCCGTTCCCGGAGCAGGTCGAGCAGCGACATCCGAGGGTCTACGTGCACAGAATGTGACGATCCGTTCACCTTCAGGGTGATGTCCATGGCGCACGACTACCCGACCTCCAGACGAGGCAATCTCTGAGGGCGGTAAAGCGCGGTGTCCGTTTTGCGCCTGGGATGAGGGGTAGCCGAGCGGGCATGGGCGTGTCGATCGACGAGCAGGTGACGGAGTCGGCGGCGATACTCACTGTCAACGCCGGGTCGTCGAGCCTCCGCCTGGATCTGGTGGAGGGCGGTTGCGTGCTGGACAGCGTGCGCACCGAGCGCGCCGTCGACCCCGGCTCGGCCAGGAGCGAGCTGTCGTCGTTCCTCGGCGGGCACTTCGGGCGCGACATCCGCGCCGTGGCGCACCGCCTCGTGCACGGCGGCGATCTCGTCCGCACCCCGACCGTGGCCGACGACGAGACGGCCGAGGGGCTGCGGGGCCTGACGAGCCTGGCGCCGCTGCACCTGCCGCCGGCGCTGGCCCTGCTGGACGCGGCCCGCGCGGAGCTGCCTGCCCTGCCGCACGTGCTCTGCCCGGACACCGCCTTCCACGCCGGCCTGCCGGAGGAGGCCGCGGTCTACGCGCTGCCGCTGTCCTGGCGGGAGAAGTACGGGCTGCGCCGCTACGGCTTCCACGGCCTGTCGTACGCGTGGGCGGCCGACCGGGCGGCCGAGCTGCTCGGCCGGCCGCCGGCGGAGCTGGACCTCGTGCTGACGCACCTGGGCGGCGGCTGCTCGGTGTGCGCGGTGTCGGGCGGGCGCAGCCTGGACACCTCGATGGGCTTCACCCCGCTGGAGGGGCTGCCGATGTCCCGGCGCTCGGGCAGCGTGGATCCCGGGATGCTGATGTGGCTGCTGGGGCCGGGCCATCTCACGGTGGATGAGCTGAGCGAGGGGCTGGAGCGCCGCTCCGGCCTGCTGGGGCTGTCGGGCGGCTTCTCGGGGGACACGCGCGAGCTGGTGGCGGCCGCGCGGGAGGGCGACTCGGCCGCGGAGCTGGCGCTGGAGGTGTTCAGCCACCGGGTGGCCAGGGAGATCGCCGCCGCGGCCACCTCGCTGCGGCGGATCGACGCGCTGGTGTTCACCGGGGAGATCGGCTGGGACCAGCCCGAGGTGCGCGAGGCCGTCTGCGCCCGCCTCGGGCTGCTCGGCATCGAGCCTCCCTCGCTCGGCAACCGCCACGACGACGGGCCGGTCAGCGCGTACGACGCGGCCGTCCCCGTCATGGTGGTGCAGGTGCGCGAGGAGCTCCAGCTGGCCCGCGAATGCCTGCACGTGCTCGCGGAGGAGGACGAATGACGGTTCTCGACGAGGTACGCCGCTCGGCACTGCCGCTGACCGGCCCGGGGGATCTCGACCCGCTGATGGAACGCGTGGGGGAGGCGAGGTTCGTGCTGATCGGCGAGGCCAGCCACGGGACGCATGACTTCTACGCCTGGCGGGCGGAGCTGACCCGCCGGCTGATCGCCGAGAAGGGATTCGGTTTCGTCGGGGTCGAGGGCGACTGGCCCGACTGCGAACGGGTGCATCGGGCCGTGACCGGCGACACCGATCCCTTCGAGGCCCTCTACGCGTTCGAGCGCTGGCCGACGTTCATGTGGGCCAACGAGGAGGTCGTGCAGTTCTGCCGGTGGCTGCGGCGCTACAACGCCGCGCTGCCGCGCGAGGAGCGCTGCGGCTTCCACGGCCTGGACGTCTACAGCCTGTGGGACTCGCTGCGCGCCGTACGCCGCTACGCCGCCGCCCGGCTGCCGCACGAGATGGAGCCGGTCATCGACGCGTTGTACTGCTTCGAGTCCTACGGCCACGACCCGCAGCAGTACGGCCTGGCCACCCGGCTGGTCCCGGAGGGCTGCGAGGACGAGGTCGTGCAGCTGCTCCAGGCCGTGGTCCGCGCGGCGCCCGGCGACGAGCAGGGCTTCAGCGCGCGCCAGAACGCCGAGGTCGTGGCCGGGGCCGAGCGCTACTACCGCTCCATGATGCGCGGCGGCCCCGAGTCCTGGAACGTCAGGGACGTCCACATGGCCGACACCATGGCCCGGCTCGCGGACTTCTCCGACGCCAAGGGCGTGGTGTGGGCGCACAACACCCACGTGGGCGACGCCCGCGCCACGGACATGGCCGCCGCGGGCATGACCAACCTCGGGCAGCTGGCCCGGGAGCGGTACGGTGACGACGCGGTGCTGGTGGGGTTCGGCACCCACCGCGGGTCCGTGGTGGCCGCGACTGCCTGGGGCTCGCAGCACCACGTCATGCGGGTGCCGCCGGCGCGGCCCGCGTCGCTGGAGGCGCTGCTGCACGAGGCCGTCGTCGAGCCCGAGGTGCTGTTCGTGGTCCCACCCAAGTGGTCGAGACCCGCCTGGTACGACGAGCCGATGGGGCACCGGGCGGTCGGCGTCGTGTACCACCCCGAGCGGGAGCTCAGGGGCAACTACGTGCCCACGGTGGTGGGCGGCCGCTACGACGCGTTCATCTGGCTGGACGAGACCAGGGCGCTGCACCCGCTGCACGGCGAGCCGTGGGGCGACGCCGAACCGGCGACATATCCGACCGCCATGTGACCTTGTCGGTGCCAGGTGGTTGGATCTGCGGTGTGGAGGCGTCGGTCGAGCAGCTCGTCTACGTCCGGGAGGACGAATACACCGTCGCGCGCATGAGCGCCGACGGCGAGCCCGACTTCGTGGCCACCGGGCGGGCGCTGGCGGGGGCGCAGCCCGGCGAGACGCTGCGGATCTTCGGGGAGTGGGGCCGCCATCCCCGCTACGGGCGGCGCTTCGCGGTCAGCGGGTGCGAGCGCATCGTGCCCTCGTCGGTCCGGGCCATCCGGATCTACCTGGGGTCGGGGCTGATCAGGGGCATCGGGCCGCGCCTGGCGTACGCGATCGTCGACCACTTCGGCGAGGCCACGCTCAAGGTGATCGACAGCGAGCCCGAGCGGCTCACCGAGGTCGTCAACATCGGGCCGCTGCGCCAGGGGCAGATCGTCCAGGCGTGGCAGGAGCAGAAGGCGATCGCCGCGCTGATGGTGACGCTGCAGGGGCTCGGAGTCAGCCCGCTGCTGGCGGCCAAGATCTACCAGGTGTTCGGGCAGGACGCCGACGAGGTGCTGGCCACGGACCCCTACCGGCTGATCGGGCGGGTGCGGGGGATCGCGTTCCGGATCGCCGACAAGATCGCGCTGCAGTCGGGGGTGCCCGAGCGCAGCCCGCAGCGGGTCAAGGCGGCGCTGCTCGACCGGCTGGAGGCGGCGGGCAGCCGCGACGGCCACTGCTTCGTGCCGGTGCCCGCGCTGGTGCGGGAGACGGCGGAGCTGATCGAGCAGGACCAGGAGCTGGTGCGCCCGATGATCGACGCGCTCGTGGCCGACCGCCGGGTGGTCGTGGAGGCCGCGCCGGGCCGGCCGGGCCAGGCGGGCCAGGCGGTGGCGTACGCCAAGCACGTGCACGGCCGGGAGGCGGCGCTGACCGAGCAGATCGCCCGGCTCATGCGGGCCCGCTCGACGCTCCCCCTGCGCGCCTTCCCCGACGACCCCGGGCTCCACGAGGACCAGCAGGCCGCCGTCAACATGGCTCTGACCAGCACCGTCTCCATCATCACGGGCGGTCCTGGGTGCGGCAAGAGCCACACGGTGAAGGCCATCGCGACCACGGTCAGGGCGGCGGGCGGCACGGTCACGCTCACCGCGCCCACGGGCAAGGCGGCCAAGCGCCTGTCGGAGCTGACCGGGCTGCCGGCGATGACCATCCACCGGATGCTCGCCCGCCGGCCCGATCCCGACCCGGAGACGCTGTTCGACGAGACGCCGTCGCAGGCCGACCTGATCGTGGTGGACGAGGCGTCCATGCTCGACCTCCACCTGGCCACCCGGCTGGCCGCCGCGGTGCCGTCCGGGAGCCATCTGCTGCTCATCGGCGACGGCGACCAGCTGCCCAGCATCGGGCCCGGCGACGTGCTCGCCGACCTGCTGCGCGTGGAGGCGGTCCCGCGGGTCCAGCTCACCCACGTCTTCCGGCAGGCGGGCGGCAGCGGCATCATCGACGCCGCCCACCGCATCCGCGCCGGCCGGCTCCCGGTCAGGACGGCCGGCGGCGGGTTCTGGTTCGAGGAGCTCGACGACCCCGCCCAGGTGGCGCGGCGGGTGGCCCATCTGGCGATGGTGGCGATCCCGCGCAAGCAGAACGTCGAGCCCGACCAGGTGCAGGTGCTGTGCCCGATGCGCAAGGGCGAGACGGGCGCCACCGCGCTCGGCCGCCTGATCCAGGACCAGCTCAACCCGGCCGCCGACGACAAGCCGGAGCACTGGTCGGGCGCGTCGGTGTTCCGGGTGGGCGACCGGGTCATGCCGATCCGCAACAACTACGACAAGGGCGTCTTCAACGGGGAGACCGCCACGGTGACGGCGGTCGTGCAGGAGGAGCGCACGATCGAGATCCTGACCGACGACGGTGAGCGGGTGCGCTACGGCTTCGACGAGCTCGACGACCTGACCCACGCCTACGCGATCAGCGTGCACCGGTCGCAGGGCAGCGAATACCCGTTCGTGGTGGCGCCCGTCGTGGCCGAGTCGGGCGGGATCATGCTGCGCCGCAAGCTCCTCTACACGCTGGTGACCAGGGCGAAGGCGTGGGTGGTGCTGGTGGGCCAGCGGGAGGCGCTGGAGCTGGCCGTCCACCGGATCGGCCACCGGCGCAACACCGGCCTGGCCCGCCGCCTGGCCCTCGCCCTGGAAAGCTAGCCCGGCCCCTCACCGTGGACGCCGGCCCGGTGGCCGCCCTCGTCCGGGACGAGGACGGCCGCCGGTCTCAGCTCAGGTGGCTCCCTTTCCGCCGGCGGAGCCGGCCACGTCCTCGGCCATGAGGGCCAGGACTTTGACGTGGCCGATGGTGAAACGCCGAGCACCTTCGGGCTGGGTGAGCGCGAGGCCCGACTCGGCCGCCGGCACCAGCGGCCCGCGCAGGGCTCGCAGGATCTGTGCGCGCCCGGCGTCCGGCAGCCCTCTCAGGTCGACGCTTCCGAGACCGGCGCTGAGGACCAGCGAGAGGTGTTCTCTGGTGGCCGCGTCCTCGATGGTTTCCAGCAGGAATTCGACCACCCACTCGAACACCCCGAACGACGCGGTCCACGCGTACTCGTCGGAGACGAAGATGTCGTTCGCCATCAGCCACCCACGATGAAGACGTTGCGTCCCAGCGGTTCGATGAACGCCCTCACCGTCGCGATCTGGGCGGACGAGAGCAGAGAGACGTCGACCGGCACGAACTGCGCCTTCCCCAGATGCGACTGAATCTGACTCTGCAGGCTCGGCCAGCTCCGCTCGAAGAACTCCGCGCTGAGACCGCTGCCCACCGCGTCGTAGGACCGCCCGTACTGGTCGAACCAGTCCTCGCTCGTGCCGTTGGACCGGCTGAGCCGCACCCCGCGCTCGGACTCGATGCGGAGTGCGGTTTCCATCTCGGCTCTCCTGAATCCCTTCTGCGCCGCGTCCCAACCTAGCGCCCTGCGGCGTACCAACTCCACGAACTCGGCTCTGAGGCTGCCGAGCGAGACCTTGGCGCCCTCGAGCGCCTCGAGCTCGCGCACCGCCTGCGCTTCGAGCCCGAGCACGGTCGCCTGGTCGAGGCCGGCCTCGGCCTCCAGGCCCGCCACGGCCTCCTCGGCGCCGACTCCCGTGCGGATGGAGTTCCGGAAGGCGAACACGCTCTTCGCGATCTTGCCGATGACCACCGGGCCCAGGATCTCGCCGGCCACCCAGGCGCAGCCCGAGGCCTTGAAGTTGGCGCAGTCGATGAAGTCGCCGAGCACGGCGTGCACCAGGTTGTTGAACGACTCCTGGATCACCTTCCGCACGTCCATGTGCAGCGTGCGGTGCTCGATGAAGTCGACGTCCTTGACGAGCAGGTTGTAGCGGGTGCACTCCGCTTCGGTCGCGCTCGTCATCTGGCACGTCGCGAGGTTGTAGTACACCGTCCCGTGGATGTGCAGCGGGATGTCGATGTCGCAGGTCCCGTCGCCGCCCCAGCCGGTGGTGCACGACCCGTTCCAGGAGTCCACGGTCAGGTCGGTCGCCACCTCCGTCAGCGCGAAGCCGCCGTCCCAGGTGGCGATGCGCTGGGTGTCCCGAGTCTGCTGGCGGGCCTGCGCCTCGGCCCTGATCGCCGCGGCCTGCGCCTCCTCGGCGCTCTGCCGCGCGTTCTTGGCGGCTTCCTCCGCGGCGGTCGCGTCCGCTTCCGCCTTGGAGGCGACGTCGCGGGCGGTGGCGGCGTCCTGTTCCGCGGCGCTGGCGGCGTCGCGGGCCGAGGCGGCGTCCCGTTCGGCCTCGTCGGCCGAGTCGCGGGCGTCGCCGGCGTAGCCTTCGGCGGCGGTGGCGGCCTTGTCGGCGGCCGCGGCGTCGGCGGTGGCGCGGCGGTCGTACTCGACGGTGTTGGCCTCGGCCTTCACCGCCGCCTTGGCCGCCGCTGCCGCCTCGTCCGCTGAGGCCCGCGCCTGGGCGAGGGAGACGACGGCCTTGGCCGCGGAATCCGCCGCGTCGGCCGCCGCGATGGCGGCCGCCTTGGCGTCGGCGTCGGCCTGGGCCGCCAGCGCCGCGGCCTCTGCGGCGGCCTTCTTCGCCTGGGTGGCCTTGGCCTGGGCGACGGCGGCCTGCTGGGCGGCCAGCGTCTTGGACGCCTGCGCGGTCAGCACGGCCAGGCCCGCCGAGGCGTCGGTCTCCTTGTACGGGGAGCCGAGCTCGATGGCGTCGTTGGCCGGCTTGATGACCTGGGCGGAGGAGTCGCGGGCGGCCAGCGCCGCCTGGGCGGTGGCGTAGGCGAACCCGGAGGTCTTGACCGCGCTGACGTGCGCGGCGTCGGCCTCCTTGCGGGCGACGACGGCGTCCATCTTGGCCCGCACCGCGTTGGCCATGGCGGTCTTCGCGTACTGCTCGGCGTCACGGACGTTGATGGACGCGTCCCACGACGCCTTGATGGCGTCGGCCGCCGCGGCGTGGGCCTTCTTGACCGCCGCGTTGGTGATCGTCACGTCGCGCTGGGCCGCGTCGGAGGCGGACCTGGCGCGGGCCGCGGAGGCCTCGGCCCGCGTGGCCGCCTCGCGGGCGGCGGACGCGGCCGCGGTGGCCTGGTCGGCGGCGGCGCGGGCGTTGGTCGCGGCGGTGGTCGCCCGGTCGGCCGCGGAACGCGCCTGGGTGGCGGCGGTCCTGGCCCCCTCGGCGGCATCGGTGCCTTCGGCGGCCGCGGCGTACGCCTCGCGGGCAGAGGCCTTGGCCTGCAGGGTGTCCCGGGTGCTCTCGGCCTCCAGGGCGGTGGTACGGGCCGCGGCCGCCTTACGCTCGGCCTCCAGCGCCGCTTCCTTCTTGTCGGCCGCGGTGGCGCCGGCGCCCTGGGCGGCGCTCAGCGCGTTGGCGGCCGTCTGCCGTTCGGACTGGGCCCGCTGTTCCGCGGCGGCGGCGTTGGCGCGCTGCTCGGCGGCGATGTTCTTCTGCCGTTCCGCGTTGTCGCGCTCGGACTCGGCGATCTCCCGCTTGGCGCGGGCGTCGTCGGCCGCCGCCTTCGCCGTCTGCTCGGCGGCCTCGGCCCTGGCCTGGGCGTTCTTGGCCTTGGTCGCGTTCTCGGCCGCGAGAGCCGCCTGCGCCGCGGCGCCGTCGGCGGCGGCCTTGGCCTGCGCGGCGGCCTCCTCGGCGGCCATCCGCCGGAACTCCGCCCGTGAGGCGTGCGCCTGCGTCTCGGCCAGCGCCATCAGCGTCTTGCTGTCGGCGGCCGAGGCGCGGGTGGCGTTGCCCGCGGTCTCGGTGGCCTTGGAAACGGCCTGCGTGGCGGCGGCCGAGGCGCGGGCTACCTGGACGGCCTGCTGTCCGTAGAGCAGGCCGCGGCCCCGTGGCAGCCCGGCGGCGTCGGCGATCGCGTACGCGGCCTGCTGGGCCGTGACGGCGGCGGTGGCGTGCCGCTGGGCCGACTGCGCGGCCCGCGAGGCGACGAACACCCGGCCCAGAGCCATCGCCTGGGCCTTGACGATGTCGTTCTTGACCTTGGCGAACTCCGCCGCGCTCGGGTAGGACAGGTCGTCCGGCGACTGCTTGAGCCAGTACGCCTGCCATTCGGTCAGCCGGCTCGCGATGATGGACTGTCCCAGCGCCTCGCCCAATGCCTGGGAGGCGACCTGGAGGTCGGCGGCGGCCCCGGCCTCCTCGTTGAGGATGGTGTCACGCTGGGCGCGCTGGCCGTCGAGCTCCTGCTGCCACTCCTGCGAGGCGGCGGCGAACTCGGCCTTCAGCACCTCGTGCGGGTCCGGCGGGTTGGCGGTGGTGCAGGAGGCGTAGCGGGCCTTGAGGTTCTCGACGTCGACCCGGAACTCCATGCTGTCCGGATCGGGCGCGCCGGTCGGGAAGCCGCCGCGCTCCAGGAAGGCCCGCGCGTCGTCGGCGTACATGGGGTGGTCGGCGGTCAGGTCCTTCCACGCCTGCCGCCCCTCCTCGTCCTCGCCGCCGGCGGGGTAACGCTCCTCGGCGATCTTGTTGACCGCGTCCACGGACTCCTTGGCGGCCCGCGGGGTCTGATCGGCGTAGAAGTCGTCCTCGTGCTGCCAGTACTGGTTGGAGATCCAGGTGGACAGGCCCACTTTGGTGAACGGGTTGTCCTTCTGGTCGATCCGCTGGAACTGGACGTCCGTGTAACCCTTCGGGGGCGGGACGGCGAGCGACCCCTCCCAGACGTAGTGCCGGTCGTTGAGCTCGTTCAGCTTGACCCCGGTCCGCTCCTCGTCCTTGTCGAAGGCGGCGTGCAGCGGGGTCGGCGGGTCGGCCCAGTAGTCGTCGGCGGCGTTGCGCAGCAGGACGTCGTCGGTGCCGCCCAGCCCGGCGCGGGCGACGGCTTTGAGGTCCTGGCCGCCCCTGCGTTGCGCGGTGGTGAGCAGGCACTGGGCCGCGCGGACCGACGCGGCGTGCGCGAGGTCGTACTCGGCGGCGTCGGCGAAGGCGGCCACCGGGCGGGCGCCGGGCAGGGGCACGACCTGCGCGGAGAGGACGGTGATGGAGGCGAGGGTCGCGGCGGCAGCGCGAAGCCATCCCGATAAAGGGCGCCGTGATGTGGTGGTGAACATGGTCAGCTTTCAGCCGTTGGTTACGGGGACGGGTGCGCTCAGAAGAAGGCGTTGAAGGCGTTCCAGCCCGCGTTGCCGATCTTCTCCTTGGCGGCGAAGGGGGCCGAGGAGACGCCCGTTCCCTTGAAGAGCCAGAGCGCGCCGGCGGAGTCGCGGGCGATCAGGTCGGCCTTGCCGTCCCCGTTGTTGTCGCCGGTCGAGACCAGCGCGGTGTAGGCGTCCCAGCCGGTGCCCGCGCTGACGCGGGCGCCCAGGATCTGGTTCTCGGTGACGCCGCCCGTTCCCGGATAGAGGTAGAGGGTGCCGGCGGTGGTCCTGGCGAGCAGGTCGTTCTTGCCGTCGCCGGTGTAGTCGCCGTATCCGGCCAGGGCGTCCATGCCGTTCCAGCCGGCGGTCCCGGCCTGGACCCGGGCCGCGAGACCGCCGTCGGAGCGGCCGGGGTAGAGCCACAGAGCGCCGGCGGTGTCCCGCGCGATGATCTCGGGCGAGGCGCTGCTGCCCATGTTGCCCGGGGTCATGATCAGGTTGTACTGGTCCATGGTCGAGGCGACCGGCATGGTCGAGGTGCCGCGTTCGGCGGTGTAGTAGAGCTCGCCGCCCAGACGGAAGAACAGGTCGTTGCCGGTGCCGTTCTCCGAGGTGGTGGCGCGCAGGATCGCGGTCGCCGCGGAGAAGCCGCCGCCGAGGTCGACGGGGCTCTGGAGGCCGCCGGTGCCCTTGGGCTCGTAGGCGAGCAGGTGGCCGTCGCTCGCCCTGCGGACGAACAGGGGCAGCATCGGCGCGCCCGCCGCGGTGGCGGACGCGGCGGGCGCGGTGAGCAGCGAGCCCAGGACGGTGAGCAGAGCCAGCGCCGCCAGCGTTCTGGTACGGACTGGCGCCCAGCGTAAGAATGTGGACATTCGACGTGACCTCGTATGAGGAAGAGGTGAAAGGATCTTTCAGGACGGACCCGACCGTTGCGCAAAGCGCTACCGGATCGCTTCCGTTGTGCTTCCCGCGGGCGGCGTACTCGCTCTGCCCGCAGGAAGCACCACGGAGGGTGGCTCAGCCGGGTTCCGGGCGGGACAGCGACGTGGCCAGGAGCTCGGCCAGGTGGCGGGCCTGGCGGCCGGTGCGGGCGGCGGAGATCTGGGTGCGGCAGGAGAAGCCGTCCGCGAGGATCGCCTGGTCAGGCCCCGCCGCCCGGACGGCGGGCCAGACGGACTCCTCCGCGCAGGCCACCGACACGTCGTAGTGCGAGCGTTCGAACCCGAAGTTCCCGGCCAGGCCGCAGCAGCCCGCGTCCAGGACCTCCGTGCGGATGCCGAAGCGGTCGAGAACGGCGCGGTCGGCGTCGTACCCCATGATGGCGCTCTGGTGGCAGTGCACCTGCGCCACCGCCTCCCCGCCCGGGGAGGCCGGGCGCCAGTCGGGCGCCCGCGACTCCAGCAGCTCGGCGAGCGTCAGCGTGCGCTCCGACAGCAGCCGCGTGTCCGGCGTGTTCAGCAGCTCCGGCCCGTCGGCGCGGAACACGGCGGTGCAGCTCGGCTCCAGCCCCACCACCGGGATCCCGGACTCCGCCCACGGCCGCAGCGCGCGCACGCTGCGGGCCAGCACCCGCCGCGCGACCCCGAGCTGTCCCGTGGAGATCCAGGTCAGCCCGCAGCACAGCGCCACCGGCGGCACGTGCACCTCGAACCCGGCCGCCTCCAGCACGCTCACCGCCGCCTGCCCGATGTGCGGGTCGAAGTTGTTCGTGAACGTGTCCGCCCACAGCACGACCTTGCCCCGCGTGCCGGGCCGCGCCGGGCCCCGCCGCTTGAACCAGTCGATGAAGCGCTCGTTCGCGAAACGGGGAAGCTCCCGCTCGGCCGCGACCCCCGCGACGGCCTTGAGCAGCCGCGACAGGCCCGGCGTGTGCGCCAGGGCGTTGAGCGGGCCGGGCATGGCGGAGGCGAGCGCCGCCCACATCGGCAGCCAGCCCATGGAGTAGTGCTCGCGGGGCCGGATCCGGCGCCGGTAGTGGTGGGACAGGAACTCGGCCTTGTACGTGGCCATGTCGACGTTCACCGGGCACTCGGACCGGCAGCCCTTGCAGGCCAGGCACAGGTCGAGCGCGTCGCGCACGGCGGCCGAGCGCCAGCCGTCCGTGATCAGCTCGCCGCGCACCATCTCCCCCAGCAGCCGGGCCCGTCCCCGCGTGGAGTGCTCCTCCTCGCGCGTCACCCGGTAGCTGGGGCACATCACCCCGCCCTCGAAGGTGTCCTGGCGGCACTTGCCGATCCCGACGCACCGGGTGGCGGCGTGCCCGAACCGGCCGTGGTCGCCCTGGTAGTCGAAGGACTTCTGCCGGGGCTCCAGCGGGTAGAAGTGCCGCTGGGCGAGGTCCTGGTCGAGGCGGTTGGGGTGGACGACCTTGCCGGGGTTCATCCGGTTGCGCGGGTCGAAGACGGCCTTGAACCGGCCGAACGCCTCCACCACCTCGTCGCCGTACATGCGCGGCAGCAGCTCGGCCAGCGCCTGCCCGTCGCCGTGCTCCCCCGACAGCGAGCCGCCGAAGGCGGCCACCAGATCGGCCGCCTCCTCCGCGAACGCCCGGAATCGGGCGATCCCGTCGTCGGTGTGCAGGTCGAGCGGGAGCCTCCCGTGCACGCATCCCTGTCCGAAGTGCCCGTACAGGGCCGAGTCCGCGTAGCCGTGGCGGCGCAGCAGCTGCTCGTAGTCGCGCAGGTACGTGCCCAGCCGCTCGGGCGGCACGGCCGCGTCCGACCAGCCCTCGTACGTCTCCCGCCCCTCCGGCGGGTACGCCTCCACGCCCAGGCTGGCCTCGCGCCAGCGCCACAGCTCGTCCTCCTTGGCCGGGTCGCCGAGGAAGGTGTGGGTCGCGTGCCGCCCCACGTCGCGCATCAGCCCCTGCGCCCGTTCGAGCGCCTCCTCGGCGGTGTCGCCGCCGAACTGCACCAGCAGCCACCCCCGCCCCTCCGGCAGGTCGCGGAGTGCGGGATCGTCGGGCCGCTCCTGGCGGGCGAGCCGGCACATCCGGTCGTCCATGGCCTCCAGCGCCAGCGGCTGGTGCCCGGCCACGGCGGGGACGGCGTCGGCCGCCGCGAAGATGTCCTCGAAGCCGAGCACCGCCAGCGACCGCGCGGCCGGCCTCGGCACCACGGCCAGCTCGGCGCGCAGCACGGTCACCAGCGTGCCCTCGCTCCCGACGAGGGCGCGGGCCAGGTTGAAGCCGTTCTCGGGCAGGAGCTGGTCGAGGTTGTAGCCGGAGATGCGCCGCTCCAGCTTGGGGAAGCGGGTGCGCACCAGCTCCATGGTGTCGTCGCGCAGCTCGCGCAGCTGCCGGTAGAGCTGGGCCGGCCGCCCGCCCACGGCCTGGATCCTGGCGTACTCGTCGTCGTCGGTCGGGCCGACCCACATGCGCACGCCGTCGTAGGTGAGGATCTCCAGCCGCAGCACCGACTCCGACATCTTCCCGTACGCCTGCGCGGACGCCCCGCACGAGTTGTTGCCGATCATGCCGCCGATGGTGCAGGTCGGATGGCTGGACGGCCGGGGCCCGACCATCAGGCCCTCCGGCTCCAGCACGTGGTTGACCCCGTCCAGCACGGCGCCGGCCTGCACCGTGATCCGCCTGCCCGCGACGTCCACGGACTCGACCGCGCCGCAGTGCTTGGACCAGTCGATCACCACGGCCACGTTGCAGCACTGCCCGGCCAGGCTGGTGCCACCGCCCCGGGACAGCACCGGCACGTCGCGGGAGCGGCACGCGGCCACCGCCGCCACCCCGGCGTCGAGCGTGTAGGGCACCACGACGCCGATGGGCACCTGCCGGTAGTTGGAGGCGTCCCGCGCGTAGGCGGCGCGGCTGCCGGTGTCGAACCGGATCTCGCCGTCGACCGTCTCCTCCAGCCGCCGCTGGAGCGGCTCCACGTCGATCTCGAGCGGCCGGCGCGGGCGCGCGGCCGGTGTTCTGATCAGGCTGTCCATAGCTTCGCCCGCCATCGTCCGCCGCCCGGCCCTAGACGCCGAGCAGATCGGTGAGGTCGTCGGCGTGCTCTTCTTCCTCTTCGAGGATCGACTCCATGAGCCGCCGCGTCGTCGGATCGCCCTCGCCCAGCCAGCGGATGATCTCCTGGTAGGTGGAGATGACGATGCGCTCGGCCCAGAGGTTCGCCTCCAGCAGGCCGCGCAGGTCGGTGTCGGCGGGGACCTGGTAGTCGGTGTGGGAGCGCTGCACGAGGCTGGCGGGGTCGAAGTCGGGCTCCCCGCCGAGCTGGCTCACGCGTTCGGCGGCGCGCAGCGCGTGCTGCAGCTCCTCCTGGGCGTGCTCGGTGAACTCCGCCGACACCTGCGCCCGGTCGATCCCCTTGGCCGAGATGGCGTGCCTGGTGTACCTGAGCCAGCACACCACCTCGGTCGCGATGACATCGTTGAGGATGTTGATGACCTTCTGCGGGTCGTGCCCGAAGGTGCCCGTGATCGGACCTTCGTTCATCTTCTGCCGCACTTGGTCACGGATTCTGGTGACGTCCAGCACGAAGTCGTCGGTGTGGCTCATGTCTGTCCTGTCCTTCCCCCGGCAAGGAGTTCCCCCAGGTCAAAGGTAACTTTGCGGGACGTCGCAGGCGGGCTGCGACACCCGGGGACAGTCACGTCGAAACCCGGTTGACGGGCGCGGGATCATGGCGGTGATGGACGAACGGCGCTTGATACGCGTTTCCAAATATCTGGCCAGGCACCTGCGGCATGACCCGGGGCGCATCGGCCTCACGCTGGACCCGAACGGGTGGGTGCCGGTGGACACCCTGCTGCGGGCGGCGGCCGAGCACGGGTTCCCGATCACCGCCGCGGAGCTGTGGAAGGTCGTCGAGGCCAACGACAAGCGGCGCTACGCGATCGAGGACGGCCGGATCCGGGCGAGCCAGGGGCACTCGGTGCCGGTGGATCTCGACCTGCCCGCCGTGCGGCCGCCCGAGGTGCTCTACCACGGCACCGTTGGCCGGTTCCTGGCGGCGATCAAGGAGGAGGGGCTGCGGCCCATGAACCGGCACCACGTGCACCTGTCGCCCGACCGGGAGACGGCGACGCGGGTGGGGGTCCGGCGGGGCGTGCCCGTGGTGCTGGTGGTCGCGGCCGGGGCGATGCACGCCGGCGGGCACGAGTTCCGGGTCAGCGCCAACGGGGTGTGGTTGGCCGACCACGTGCCACCCGGCTACCTGCGGTTCCCCTCCTGACGGCGGGCGCGCAGGGTGTCGCGGGCGGCCATCAGCGCGAAGCCGAGCAGGTTGGCACCCTGCCACGCGGCCGGTGACGCGGCCCGCTCGTCCGAGGCCGCCAGCCCGATGCCCCACACCCGGTCCAGCGGGCTCGCCTCCACCAGGACCCGGCTCGACGTGCCGAGCAGGAACTCCGCCAGGTCGTCGTGCGCCCCGAACTTGGCGACGTTGCCGCGCACCACGATGCCGAAGCGGTGGGCGTCCCACGTGGGCTCGTCGAAGCCCCGTACGGTCCGGCCCAGCGCCTTGGCCTCGCCCGGGTGGCCGGCCTCGAGGATCTTGTCCGCGCTCTCCCCGTCGCCGAACAGCCACGCCTTGTGCGCCATCATGTAGTGCTCGGCCGAGGCGTACGTGTGGCCGTCCTCCGTGAAGGTGACCGGCCACCACTGGCTGAGGCAGCCCGGTCCGACGCCGCCGTCGCGGGCGGGCTGGTGGCCCCAGAAGTACAGATATTTGACGTGCCGGCCGGACCGCTCGGCGGCGATGGCCTCGTCCACGGTCATGGGAAGTTCGTCGGACATGTCCCCGTACCTTACGCTCGCGAGCCCGCTCTCATGAGGCGGTCGGCGACCTCGCGCAGCACCGGCACCAGCTCGGGCGGGTCGAGCACCTCGAAGTCGAAGCCCTTGGCCGCGACGTGGATCGCCAGCTCCTCCAGCGAGTTGGAGCCGGCCTCGAACAGGCACGTGCGCTCGTCCACCGCCGCCAGCCGCCCGGCCCCCGGCGAGGTGCGCGGCGCGACCGCCTCCATGGGCGCGTGGAAGAGGATGCGCGCCCGGTAGCGGTAGGGCGCGGAGGTGATGGCGCGCGAGACGTACGCGGCCACGTCCTCCTGGGGCACCGCACGCGGCGTGAACCGGGCTCCCGGCTCCCCCAGGGGATCCTCGATCCGGTCCACCCGGAACGTCCGCCAGTCCTCCTTGGCCACGTCCCACGCCAGCAGGTACCAGCGGCGCGGCGTGTGCACGAGCCGGTGCGGCTCCACCTCGCGCGCCGTGACGCCGTCCCGCCCCCGGTAGCGCAGCCGCAGGCGCCGGTGGTCGCGGCAGGCGGCGGCGAGCCCGGCCAGCACGTCGGCGTTCACCTCCGGGGCCGCCGCGCCCGCCAGCGGCACCGTCGCCGCCTGGAACGCGCTCACCCGGTGCCGCAGCCGAGACGGCAGCACCTGGTGGAGCTTGGCCAGCGCCCGCAGCGCGACCTCCTCCAGCCCGGCGACGCTGCCGGTCGCGGCCGTACGCAGGCTGATCGCCACGGCCACCGCCTCCTCGTCGTCCAGCAGCAGCGGCGGCAGCGCGGCGCCCACGCCGAGCCGGTAGCCGCCGGCCACGCCGGGGGTGGCGTCCACGGGATAGCCGAGCTCGCGCAGCCGCTCGATGTCGCGCCGCACGGTGCGCAGGCCGACCTCCAGCCGTCCGGCCAGCTCGGCGCCGCTCCAATCCATGCGCGACTGGAGCAGGGACAGCAGGCGGAGCAGCCGCGCCGAGGTCTCCAACATGAGGATGATTCTGCCGGACATCGGTGCCAGAACCTGTCACCAATCCCTTCTACTGTCTCAGGCATGACGAACAGCGGCATCACCCCCTATCGCATCGACATCCCGCAGGCCGACCTCGACGACCTGCGCGAGCGCCTCCGGCGTACGCGCTGGGCCCCCGAGCTGCCCGGCACCGGCTGGGAGCGCGGCGTGCCCACCGGCTACCTGCGCGACCTGGCCGCGTACTGGGCCGACGGCTTCGACTGGCGCGCCCAGGAGGCGGCGCTGAACGCGTACCCGCAGTTCACGACCACGGTCGGCGGCGCGGACGTGCACTTCCTGCACGTCCGCTCCGCCGAGCCGGACGCCACCCCGCTGCTGCTCCTGCACGGCTGGCCCGGCTCGGTCGTCGAGTTCCTCGACGTCATCGGCCCGCTCACCGACCCGGTCGCGCACGGCGGCGCCGCCGCCGACGCCTTCCACCTGGTCATCCCGTCGCTGCCCGGCTACGGCTTCTCCGGCCCGCTGCCCGGCACCGGCTGGACGGACGGCCGCACGGCGGCCGCGCTCGTGGAGCTGATGTCCCGGATCGGGTACGAGCGGTACGGCGTCCAGGGCGGCGACGTGAGCGCCTTCATCGCTCCCCTGATGGGCCGGGCCGCGCCGGACCACGTCGTCGGCGTGCACGTCAACGGGCTGCTCACCTTCCCCGACCCGGCCGTGACGGGCTCGCTGAACGAGGCCGAGCAGGCGCGGATGGCCGGGATGCGGGAGTGGCAGGACAAGCTCGGGGCGTACATGCAGCTGCACGGCACCCGGCCGCAGACCATCGCCGCCGCGCTGCACGACTCGCCGGCCGGGCAACTCGCCTGGATCGTGGAGAAGTTCAAGGACTGGACGGATCCCGAGGCGAAGCTGCCCGAGGACGCCGTGGACCGCGACCGGATCCTCACCGACGTCAGCATCTACTGGTTCACGCAGACGGCGGGGTCGACGGCGCACACGTACTACGAGCGGTTCAACGACTTCAGCGCGTGGGCGCCCAGGGAGCGGGGCACGGTGCCCACCGCGGCGGCCGTCTTCCCGACGGACTTCTCGGTGCGCCCGCTGGCCGATCGGGTGCACAACGTGGTGCGCTGGACGGAGTTCGGCCGCGGGGGCCACTTCGCGGCGCTGGAGACGCCGGACCTGCTGGTGACGGACCTGCGCGAGTTCTTCGGCCGGCTCCGCTAGGGCAGCTCGGCGAAGCGCTCGATCTGCTCGGTCCGGCCGGAGACGAGGACGACGTCGCCATAGGACAGCTCGGTCTCGGCGGTGGCGTAGGTGAACTCCTCGCCCGGCGCCTTGACCGCCACGATCGTGACGCCGTACTTGCGGCGCAGGTTGGAGCGGCCGAGCGGGACGCCGACGTATTCCTTGGGCGGGGTGGTCTTGGCCAGCGCGAAGTCCTCGTCCACCTGCATGTAGTCGAGCATGCGCCCGCTCACCAGGTGGGCCACCCGCTCGCCCATGTCGTGCTCGGGGAAGACGACGTGGTGGGCGCCGATGCGGCTCAGGATCCGGCCGTGCTGGGTGCTGATCGCCTTGGCCCAGATGTCGTTGATCTCCAGCTCGACCAGCAGCGACGTGGTGAGGATGCTGGCCTCGATGTCGCCGCCGACGGCCACCACCGCCTGGTAGAAGTCGGGCACGCCGAGCTGGCGCAACGCCTCCATGTCGGTGGCGTCCGCGGTCGCGATCTGCGTGATCCGCCCGGCCAGGCTCTGCGTGACCTTGGGCCGGTGGTCGATGGCCAGGACCTCGGTGCCGCGCCGGGTCAGCTCCAGCGCCAGCGACGTGCCGAACCGGCCGAGGCCGATGACCACGACGGGGTTGTTGTCAGCCAACGATGACTCGCTCCTCGGGTAGCTCGTAATGTCGGGAGCGCTGGTTGAGCGCCAGCGCGGAGCCCATGGTGAGCGGGCCGATCCTGCCGATGAACATCAGCACCGTCAGCAGCAGGTGACCGGCCACGCCCAGGCTCGGGGTGATGCCGGTGCTCAGCCCCGCCGTGCCGAACGCCGCGACCACCTCGAACAGCACCTGGTCCAGGCCGTGCGGGGTGAGCGCGAGCAGCACGTACGTGGACGCGGCGACCAGCGTGACGCCCAGCACCGTGATCGTGACGGCCTGGCGCTGCGTGGCCTCGGGGAGCCTGCGATGGCCGATGTTGACCCGGCTCTCGCCGCGCACCTCGGCCCAGACGACGAACGCCAGCAGCCCGAACGTGGTCACCTTGAGCCCGCCCGCCGTGCCCGCGCTGCCGCCGCCGATGAACATCAGCACGTCGGTGGCCAGCCAGCTCGACGGGTACATCTGGGAGATGTCCAGGGTGTTGAACCCGGCCGAGCGAGGCATGACCGCGGCGAAGAACGCGGCCAGCAGCTTGCCGGGATCGTCGAGCGCGCCCAGCGTGCGGGGGTTGCGCCACTCGGTCATCAGGAAGACCAGGGTGCCCAGCACCAGCAGGGTGACGCTCACGCCCACGGTGACCCGGGTCAGCACGCTCCACTTGCGCGGGTGGCGCCAGGAGCGGGCCAGCTCGAACACCACGGGGAAGCCGAGCCCGCCGACGATGACCGCGAGCGCGATGGTCAGGCAGATCCACGGGTCGGCGACGAACCGCATGAGGTTGTCCGGCCAGAGCGCGAACCCGGCGTTGTTGAAGGCCGTGACCGCGTGGAAGGCGCCCAGGTAGGCGGCCCGGCCCAGCGGCTCGCCGTACCCGATGGCGAACCGGGCGGTGAGCACGACGGCGGCGACGACCTCGCACACGAGGCTGAACAGGACCACCTTGCGCACGACGCGGCGCACGTCGCTCATGCTCAGCGTCTTGGTCTCCGCCTGCGCCGCGATCCTGGCCCGCAGCCCGAGCCGGCCGGAGACGAGCAGGGTGAACAGGGTGGCCATCGTCATGATCCCCAGCCCGCCCACCTGCACGAGCCCCGCGATCACCACCTCCCCGAACACCGACCAGTGCGACTCGGTGTCCACGATCACCAGCCCGGTGACGCAGACGGCCGAGGTGGCGGTGAACAGGGCCACGACCCAGTCGGCGGGCGCGCGCTCGGTGGTGGCGATCGGGAGGGCCAGCAGCACGGTGCCGATCCCGATGGCCAGCACGAACCCGGCGGCCACGACCTGAGCCGGGTGCCGGAAACGGGTCAAGAACGACGGCATCATGCTCATCACCTGGCCCCGCCACACAGGTCACGCATCGAGAGCGCCTCCCCCGTCGAACCCCAGCCGAAATCCGAGCCGACCAGACTTCCCGGCGCACCGCGCACTACCGTAACAGGCCCGGGTGACGCCGGCGCACTTACGCGTCCTTGACGCGAACCCTGCGCGCTTTTGACGCCCCCGCCTCCCGCCGGAGGGAGGCGGCGGCGACGTAGGCTGGGCGCCGGAGGCCACTGATGCGCGCACGCGATCTCGCCGTCGACTTCCCGACGGTCACTCTGGACACCCCGGCGCTGGAAGCCGCGAAGCTCCTGGCGGAGCAGGACCTGCCGGGGCTCATCCTCGTCGATCCCGACGGGCGCCCCCTCAGCATCCTGCCCGGCACCCAGGTGCTGCGGCTGGCGGTGCCCGCCTACTGCCAGGACGACCCGGCGCTGGCCCGGGTGGTGGACGAGGCCCACGCCGACCTGTTCCTGCGGCGGCTCGGGGGCAGGACCGTGCGGGAGTGCCTGCCCGAGCAGCCGAAGGAGCTGCCGGTCGCCGACCTGAAGGCGACCGTGCTGGAGCTGGCGGCGTTGATGGCGCGCACGCGCAGCCCGCTGGTCGCCGTGGTCGACGGGGGCCGGCTGGTGGGTGCGGTCACGCTGCAGTCGCTGCTGGACCATGTCCTGGAGCTGTGACCCGCGCGGCGTCGTAGGCTGGTCGCATGGCCAAGACCGCGGCACGACAGCCCGTACCCGCCCGGCGCGCGGACGCCGAGCGCAACATCGCCGCGATCCTCGAAGCCGGCACCAGGTTGCTCAGCGCCGACCCCACGGCCAGCGTGGCGGACGTCGCCAAGGCCGCCGGGGTGGGCCGGGTGACGCTGTACGGCCACTTCCCGTCGCGGGAGGCGCTCGTGGACGCGGTGCTCGACCACGCGGTCGAGGTGGCGGACGCGGTGCTGGCGGACGACTCGCTCGACACGGCCCCCGCGCCCGAGGCCATGGCGCGGCTGCTGCGCTCGTCGTGGGAGGTGCTCGACCGGCACCGCCGGCTGTTCGTGGCCGCCGACCGGGTGCTGGCCACGGAGCGGATCAGGGAGCACCACGAAAGGCCGCTGCGGCGGGTGGAGCGGCTCATCGTGCGCGGGCAGCGCACGGGCGAGTTCCGTACGGACCTGCCGTCGGAGTGGCTGGTGACGACGTTCTTCTCGATCATCCACGCCGCCGCGCAGGAGCGTGAGGCGGGGCGGCTGGTGCCCGAGGAGGTCGAGCTGGTGCTGACCAGGACGATGCTCTCGCTGCTCGCCCCCACCCGGCCGTAACCCTACCGGCCCTGACCGCGGGCTCCCGCGGCCCTTCAGCATGCCCTACCCACGTATGGTTCATGCGTGCTAACTTGAACATCAGTGTTCAAGTTAAGGAGGGTATCCGATGAGCCTTGATACGGCTCCCGCCGGGCGGCGCACCGGCGGATGGGGTGTGCTGGTGCTGCTGTGCCTGGCCCAGTTCATGCTGATCGTGGACATCACCGTCGTACAGGTGGCCTTGCCGACCATCGGCGTGGACCTCGCGCTCGACCGCGAGTCCCTCACCTGGGTCGTGACCACATACACGCTCTGCTTCGGCGGGCTGATGGTGCTCGGCGGGCGGCTCGCGGACGCGCTGGGCGCGCGCCGCACGCTCCTGGCGGGCCTGGGGCTGTTCACGGCGGCCTCGCTGCTGTGCGGGCTGGCCGGCAGCGGCGCCGCGCTCATCGCCGGACGGGCGCTGCAGGGGGTCGGCGCGTCGCTGCTCTCCCCCGCCGCGCTGGCCGTGATCACCACCACCTTCACGGGTGAGCGGCGCGGCCGGGCGCTCGGCGTCTGGGCGGCCATCGGCGGCACCGGGGCGGCCCTGGGCGTGCTGGTCGGCGGCGTGCTGACCGCCGGACCGGGGTGGTCGTGGGTGTTCTTCGTCAACGTCCCGATCGGGCTGGTGGTGCTGGCGGCCGTGCCCGCCCTGGTGCCGCCCGCGCGCGGGCGGGGCGAGCGGGTCGACGTGCCCGGCGCGCTGGTGGTCACGCTGGCGACGGCGCTGCTGATCTACGGGCTGGTGACGGCCGGCGACGCCGGCTGGGGCGCTGCGGGCACGGTGCTGCCGCTGGCCGGTTCGGTGCTGCTGTATGTCCTGTTCGTGGTGGTCGAGCGGTCGGTACGGTCACCGCTGATGCGCGCCGAGACCCTGGCCAGGCGGCCGGTGATCTCGGGGACGTTCGTCATGCTGATGGCGACGGGGCTGATGCTGGGGCTGTTCTTCCTCAGCTCGCTCTACCTCCAGCACGTGCTGAGGTTCAGCGCGCTGGAGACGGGCCTGCTCTTCCTGCCCGTGGCGATCGCGATCACCATCGGGGCGCAGCTCGGCGGGCATCTCATCGGCAGGATCGGCGGGCGGCCGGTGGCGGTGGCGTCCTTCGTGCTGACCGCGGCGGGGGCGGCGCTGATGACGCGCATCTCACCGGACGCGAGCGCGTACACCACGCTGCTGCCGGGCTTCGTCCTGGCGGCGCTGGGCATCGGGCCGGCGTTCGTGACGGCCACCACGACGACCATGGCGAACATCCCGCCCGGCGAGAACGGCGTGGCGTCCGGCGTCATCAACACCTTCCACGAGCTCGGCGGCTCGATCGGCGTGGCCGCCGTCTCGACGGTCGCCGCGTCGAGCCTCGCGCCCGGCTCGGCGGGAGGCGTCGGAGGTTTCGTCGCGGGGCTCACGCTGTGCGCCGTCGTCGCGGTGGTCGCGGCGGCCGTCTCGCTGGGGCTGGTGCCGCCGGGCCGACCGGCCGCGGCGTTCGTCGGCCACGGCCACGGTCACGGTCACGGTCACTGACGAAAAACCGGGATATCGCCAACGTCTCCGGCGCATTATCCTTCATTGATGGTCAACTTAAGCCGGGCGAGAGCGGTGAAGGCATAGATGCCGCGACTGAGGCTGGCGCACCAGCAACTGCCCGGCGTGACCGTGATCGCCGTGATCGGTGAGATGGACGCCGCCAACCGCGCCCAGCTCGAGGCGTACATCGCGCAGGTCCAGCCGGCGCCCGCGGGGAGGCTGGTGTTCGACCTGTCGGAGGTGCCGTTCATGGACAGCTCGGGTCTGCACGTGCTGCTGACCTGCGCCACCAACTGCCTCAAGGACGGCGGCGCGGTCCACCTGGCCGCCGTCCAGCGCATGCCCGCCCGGCTCTTCGAGCTGACCGGCGTCATCGCCCACGTGCCCGTGCACGACACGGTCGAGGGCGCCATCACCGCCGCCCTGGCCTCCTAGAAACGCTCCACGGGCGGGCTCCGGCCGCCCGGCCGAACCTCTTGTGATCAGCCGGCTCCGAAGCACATGAACGTGGCGGCGGGCTCCCCCGCCGACGCCGCCGCCAGCGCGTCGGCCGGGGCCGCGCCCTCGGCCACGCCCCGGTGGTAGGCCGTCATGACCGCCTCGGCGACGTGGTCCGGCACCCGGGTGGGGCTGGAGATGACGGTGGACGTGCCCAGATGGAGCAGCGCCGCGGTGAAGCCGAGCAGCTCGTCCCCCGCCCGTACCACCGCCTGGCCCACGTCGCACGCCGACAGGACGACGTGCCCGGGGGCCCGGCCGAGCCGCTGCAGGTCGTACGCCATGAGAGGCCCGTCGGCCAGGTCCAGGCGGGAGAAGAACACGTTCTCGCGCTCGTGGTGCCCGTGCGCGGCGAAATGGGCGAGGGACGCGCCGTCCAGCGCCTCGAGCGTGGCCGACACGGTGGCCAGCCCGCCGCTGAGCCGGCGCGCCTTGGGGTGCACGGCCGCGAGCCGCTCGACCTCCGTCTCGGCGTGGTCCAGGCCGGGCCCGGCGACCAGGACGGGCGGGCCGTCAGGCCCGTACGGCGCCCGCCCGCGCCCGGCCGACAGCCACACCAGCGCGGACGGCGCCACCACCAGGGGCCGGCCGCGCAGGTCGGGCAGCAGGCCCCAGGGCACGGCGGACAGGCCCATCGTCGGGATGACGACGATCCCCCGCGCGCCGGACAACACCTGCCGCAGGGGCGCCATGACCGCGCCGGTGATGGTCGCCAGCTGCCGCCGGACGGACGCCTCGATCACCTCTCTCAGCGCGGGCCGCAGGGTGCGCCCGGCCTGCGCGTTGAGGTCTCCGGCCAGTCGGCGGGCGGCTTCGGCGACCGGTTCGTACGCGCTGAGCTCGTACAGGTGGCACCGGCCGCGCACGAGCACCAGCGCCAGCAGCCTGCCCCCGACGTTGAGCAGGCTGACCATGGCATCGTCGCCGGCCGCCAGCACCTCCTGGACCGCGCCGACGGGGGCGGGGGCCAGGCCGGGGCCGACGCCGGGGAGCTGCCAGCCGCGTTCCCTGATCACCTGCTCCAGCTCCAGGCAGCGCCTGCGCAGCCCGGGCCGCCGGCGTCCCGCGGCCTCGTCGGCGCGCATCCGCTCGGCGAGCTGGCGCAGCTCGGCCAGCGCCTCGGCGGTCGCGGGGTCCTCGGGGGCGCGCGTCGGCCGGTGGCGGAACGCCTGCGCCCGGCACCGCTCCGACCAGGCGAACACCTGCCTGGCCGACCCGCCGGCCAGCGCCGTGGTGAGCCCGTACGCGGCCAGGTCCGCGCCGAGCGCGGCCACGCCGGTCAGCAGGTCGAGGCTGCCCAGCCGGCCGCGGTGCGAGTGCACGAGCGCCAGCCCGGCCCGCACCCGGCGCAGCGCCGGGCCCCGCTCCCCGCGCGCGCCCGCCAGCTCGGCGGCGGCGAGATGCCGCATCAGCCGCACCTCCAACGACGCCCTCCGCGACCCCGCACCACCTCCCGACGCGGCGGCTGTTGCCTCGGGGAGGCGGCCGGCGGCGATCAGGGCCCTGACCGAGACCAGCCGGGCCAGCTCGGCGTCGTCCGCCATGTCGAACGCCGCGAACCCCGCCGACAGCTCCGCCGCCCGCCTGGCCACGCGCCCCGCCGCGCCCGCCTCCTCGCCGCGCAGGCGCATGAGTGCCGCGCGCAGCGCCCACGCCGTGCTCCCCCGGCGCCTGAAGTGCGTCTCCGCGCGCCGCGCCCGGGCGCGCGCCTCGGCGAGCCGGCCCGCGTCGAGCGCGCACTGCGCCCGGGCGAGCTCCGCCTCGGCGTAGTCCTGCATCAGGCGCTGCCTGCGGAACCCGTCGATGGCCCGGTCGAGCACGCGCCCCGCCTCGTCCGTCAGGCCGACCGCCAGCAGCGCCCTGGCGCGGTCGAGCGCGAGCACCGGGCGGAAGCCGGGGTTGACATCCTCGTAGAGCCGGTCCACGCGGGCGAACACGGCCAGCGCCGCCGACACGTCGCCGAGCAGCAGGTCGCAGTAGCCGTCGTTGTGCAGGGCCTTGGCGGCGATCACCTCGTGCCCGTGGGCGTGCGCGAGCTGCGCGCTGCGGCGCGCGTCGTCCCTGGCCAGGCGGATCCGGCCGGCCATGAGGTGGATGACCGACCGGTTGAGCAGCACCCTGGCCAGCTCGACCCGGTCGCCGTCGGCGAGCAGGGGCGCGGCGATGTCCAGCTCCCGGAGCGCCTCGGTGCCGGCGCCCATGCGCAGGTGCATCAGGCCGCGCTGGGCGTGCACGATGGCCAGCGCGGCCGGTGGCGCGCGGCGCTGGGCCCGGTCGAGCAGCTCCATCCCGAGCTCGGTCCGCCCCTGCTCGGCCTCGGCGTGCGCGAGGCTGGTGAGCACCCGGGCGACCAGGCCGTCAGAGCCGTCGCGGTCCTCGTCCGCGGAACCGACGGCGGTCGCCGATTCGAGCAGGGCGAGGGCCCGGCGGAGTCTGCGGGCGGCCAGGGCCGGGCGGCCGTTGTCGGTCGCCTCGACGCTGAGCCGGTGCAGGCGTTCCACTCGCTCCCGGAGCGACGCTGCACGCCCGCTGTCCCGCAATCGCGCCTCGCGGTGGTCAGAGAATGAGTGAGGGCGTCACCGCCAGTATCGTCGCCCGCGCCGGATCGTCCAGTCCCTGGCGCACCACGAGTTGCGACAGGCCACGCGGCACCGCGTCCAGGACGAAGCGGCCCTGGTCGTCGGCCCTGACCGTGCGCGGGCCCTCGCCGGTGCGCAGCTCGACCAGGTGGTCGCCCGGCGGCGCGAGCCAGCCGTCCACGCGTACGGCGTCCTCGTCCCGCGCGGTCACGCTGATCATGATCGTGAGAACCTCGCTGTCGAAGGTGATCGTACGGCTGTCCTCGCCGCCCCGGACGCCCGCCGGCAGCGGGGCCTCCTCCTGCGGGCGGAGGATCTCGAAGTCCGGCTCGGGGGATTCGAGGGCCAGGGCGAACTGCAGGCGTTCGACCAGCGTGGCGGGGACCGGGTCGACGGTGCGGTAGACGTCGGCGAGGTCCTCGATGAGGAGCTGGTCCTCGGCGGTGAAGGGGGGAGGGTCGGTCCCGTCGGCCGGGTTCATCGGGGGCTCCAATCGGGGTCCTTCGCGAGCAGGCGGCGTAACTTCGCGAAGCACCGGCCGCGCGTGGGTCCGATGCTGCCCATCGGCATGCCCAGAGCGGCGGCCACGGCGTCGTAGTGCGGACGAGGCACGAAGGCGATGATCCTGAGCAGCTCGGCGCACCGTTGGGGCAGGCTCTCGACGGCCTGCCAGAGCGCGCGCCGCCGTTCGTCGTGCACGAGGAGCTCGTCCGGCGTCAGCACGGGGTCGGGCAGCTCCTCGAACGCGTCGTCGCCCGGCAGGTCGTCCTTGCGCGAGGAGGCGCTGACCCGCCACGCCTCGCGCCGGGCGGTGGTGACGAGCCATTCGATCAGCGCGCCCGGCGCCGCGATGGTGTGCAGGTGGCGCAGCAGGATCAGCCAGGTCGTCTGGACGACGTCCTCGGCCGCCTGCGGGCTGAGGCCCTGGTTCCTGGCGGTGTGCCAGAGCACGGGCGTCAGCTCGGCGACGATGGCGTCCAGCGCGCCGCTCTTGCCCTCCCTGGCCTCGACCAGCAGGGCGGCCATCCGGTCGCGGCGCCGGCCGGGAGCGGGCGCGCGTTCGAGTGCGGGGTCGCCGGTCATCAGATGGGGACGATTTCCGGCCGTACGGCCTTGTCGTCGACCATCGCGTCGACGACCTGCCTGGCCCGCTGGACGGGATCGACGCCGACCTGGCCGAGGGTCTTGGTGAGCTCGGCGGCGATGGTGCCGGCGACGATCGGGGCGGCGAACGACGTACCGCTCCAGCCGCAGAACGGCCCCACGGCGTCGCAGTCGAGCGAGGCGCGCTCGCCCGTGGTGAGCATCGCGTTCTGGGCGCCCCTGAACTTCGGCGGGAACGTGCTGACCACCATCGCGCCCGGAGCGCGCCACCGGACGGCGGGGTGCTCGTTGCTGAAGATGGCGATCGTGCCGTCGGGGTTCTTGGCGGCGACGCCCAGCATGGGTGCCAGCGGCGGGCCGGGCACGGCCGTCTCGGACAGCGCGGCGAGGTAGAACGGCCTGGTCGTGGCGTAGTTGCCGGCGGCGTTGACCACGATGACGCCGCGCGCCCGCAGCTGGTTGACCTTGTCGAACAGCGCCTGCATGGCCGGGTCGCCCGCCTCGGAGAAGCCGCCGAAGGAGCAGCACAGCACGTCCACGGCGGTGCCGGAGGCCATGAGCGCCGGCAGCCGGTCGAGCGCCGCGTGCACGGCCTCGAGGGGGACCACGCCGTCGCTGTGCATGACCTTGTACATGAGCACGCGGGCGTCCGGCGCGATCTGCGCGATGAGGCCGGCGAGCATGAGGCCGTGCCCGGTGTGGGAGTTCAGCACGCCGACGAGCGGGTTGGGCAGCTCGCCGAGGTCCTCGTAGCCGACGAGCTTGGCGACGTCGCGGCCCTGGTAGGCGGGGTGGGAGTCCTCGATGAGCTGCTGCCCGGCCGGATCGACGGTGAGGAAGGCGTCGGGGTCGGTCACCGGCCTGAACCAGGGGTGCTCCGTCACGCCGGTGTCCAGCGTGACCACCGTGATCCTGCGCCCGCCGAGCTGGGCGAGCGGCCTGCGGCGCGGCGGCCCCGCCACCACGGTCACGGGCACGCGTCCGTACCCCGGCCGGGCGCTCGTCAGCGGCTCCTCGATCACGGCGTGGCCGCTGGTGGCGGGCTCGCCGCCCAGGCTGAGCGAGCCGATGCCGCTCGTGGCCGAGCCCACGAACAGGTGGTCCAGCGAGATCGTGGCGAGCACCGCCTTGAACGGCCACCCGTCGGACTCGGCGCGCAGCGCCCTGCGCACGACGCGGAGAGCGCGCCAGGCGTCGACATCGATGTCGTGCGCCTCCTTCTGGATCTCCAGCACGCCGGGCAGCCAGACGGTCTCGCGCCCGTAATCCCGCTCGCGGGCGCGCCTGACGCTGACCGGCGACAGCTCCAGCTGGATCCCGGACAGCGCCCGGTCGATCCAGGAGACCACCTCGTCGGAGCGGAGCGCCTGCCCGGGGAAGAGCAGCACGTCCGAACGGTAGACTGTGGAGTCGGGGCGGCGCTCGCCCGGGTCGAGGGGGACGCCCCAGGGGTCGAGGATCCTGGCGCCGTGCCGGTCCAGGATCTCGCGGGGAAGCGTGATGCCCTGCCAGGGCGGCCCGAATCGTTCGGAGCCGCCCGATGCAGCTGGTTCGCGGATGTAGTCGATGCTCATCTCACCGTCTCCGTTCTTCCCTCTGTGGCGTACGAGAGCGGCGCCCCCGCCTCGATACGAGAGGTCGATAACGGAATGGTCACGATCCCGTCGGGTCGATCCCGCGGAGCATCATGCCCTGGCCCCGGGAGCGGTGGACGTCGTCGGCGGGCTGGTCCTCGGGGTCGCGGTACTGGATGAGCAGGGTCGTACGCGCCTCGTCCGCCCGGTTGACCCCGGACCCGTGCACGGTGAGATAGCTGAGGAACAGCACGTCCCCGGCCTCCGCCTCGACCGGGACCGCGGCCTCCAGCGGCCACTCCGCGAGCGGCAGGTGCCACCCGCCCGCCTCGAGGTGCGGCAGCGGCCCGTACCGGTGGCTGCCCGGTACGACGCGCACGCACCCCTTCTCCTCGGGCGCGGCGTCGAAGTGGAAGATCGCCGCGCCCATGGTGTGGCGGGTGTGCGGGAAGTGCGCGGCGTCCTGGTGCATGGGGAACGGCGAGCCCTTCTCGGCGGGCTTGACGAAGATCTTGGTGTGGTGGAGCTGCACGTTCTGCGAGCCCATCAGGGCCGCGGCGACATCGGTGAAGCGCGGATCCACCATGAGCCGGGCGAAGGCGGCCGAGTGGAACTGCGCGTCGTGGCAGTGCCGCAGCTCGGTCCCCGCCCCGCCGATCCCCCGCGCGCTCCCCCACGTGGGGTCCGTCGGGCGCAGCCGCGCGAGCACCGCGTGACACTCCTCCCGGTACGCCCGCGCCTCCGCCGCGCCGAGCAGCCCTTTGACCAGCAGGTAGCCGTTGTCCTGGTAGAACCGCACCATCGCCGAATCGGTCATCGCACTCTCCCGCGCGTCCGCCCCGTGCCGTCCCTCCGAGTGATTCCCACTCCTGCGGGTGCGCTCGCAGCCGTGGCCGCGCGGGTGCGGGAGACTGGTGGGGTGACCACCGAGAACGCCGATCGCCCCGGTCCGCCCGTGACCAGCCCCTCGATCGTCCTGCTCACGCTGGCGCGCCGGATCGAGACCGAGCTGGCCGCCGCCCTGGCCCCGCTCGACCTCACGGTCAGCCGGCTGGGCCTGCTCGGTCACATATCCGGCGTGCCCGGGGTGTCGTTCAGCGAGCTGGCGCGGATGTCGGGGACGACGGTCCAGAGCGTGCACACCGCGGTGAAGGCGCTGGTCGCGGCGGGGCTGGCGCGCGACAGCACGGCCCGCGCCGGGTCGGCGTCGACGATCGAGCTGACGCCCGAGGGCGCGCGCCTGCTCGAGGCGGCCACGGGCGCGGTGTCCCGGGTGGACGACCTGCTGTTCGGGCCGGAGGCCGACCCGATCCAGCGCCAGATCGCCGACGCCGTCCACGCCGCCTTCGCGGGGGTCAGGCCGGTACGCGGGAGCGATGCCAGGCGTACGAGCTGACCGCGATGCCCGCCACCGTGACCACGGCGGCCACGACGTAGAGGGAGCGCAGCCCGAGCCCGCCGTCGATGACGCGCCCGCCGAGCCAGGCGGCGAACGCGGCGGCCAGCTGGTAGGCGGAGGCGTTCACCGCCATCGCCAGGGTGGGCGCCGCCGAGGCGGTGGCCAGCACGCGCGCCTGCATGCCGGGGATGACCGCGAACCCCGCCGCGCCCAGCACGAACACCATGACCGCCGTCACCGCCGTGCTGCCGCTCCCGGCCCACATGAGGACGAGCACCGCCGCGAGCACGCCGAGCAGCCCGAGTTGCGCGGCCATCGGCGCCCGGTCCGACAGCCGGCCGCCGAGGAGGTTGCCCACGGCCGCGCCCACCCCGTACACCAGCAGCAGGGCCGCCACCGCGCCGCCGGCGAAGCCGGTGACGTCCGTGACCAGGGGCGCGAAGAAGGTGAACACCATGAGCAGCCCCGCGTTGCCCACGGCCGTGACCGCGATGGCGAGCCGCACGTCCCGGTCGCGGAAGACGCGCAGCTCGCTCACGGCCGAGCCCCCGCCGGACGGCTCGCGCACGTCCGGCACCAGCCGCGCGACCAGCGCGAACCCGGCCGCGCAGCACGCCGCGACCACCAGGAACGTGGCCCGCCAGCCGTGGGCGTTCCCGATGAACGTGCCGATCGGCGCGCCCAGGATCATCGACAGGTTCATGCCGAAGACGAGCTTGGAGACGGTGGACGCCTGCTTGCCCGGCGCGGCGGTGGAGACCGCGATGACGATCGCGTTGGCGAAGAACGTGGACGTCACCAGCGACGTGACGACCCTGGCCGCGAAGAGCACGCCGTACGCGGGGGCGAGCGCGGAGGCCAGGTTCCCGGCGATCGTGATCCCGAGCAGCACCAGGATGAGCGGCTTGCGCGGGAAGCGGGCGGTGAGGGCCGTCAGCACGGGCCCGCCGACGATCATCCCGATGGCGTACGCCGTCACCAGCAGCCCGGCGGCCGGGATCGAGACGGCCAGGTCGGTGGCGATGCCCGGGAGGATGCCGGCGATGACGAACTCGCCGGTCGTTATCCCGAACACGCACAACATCAGCGACGGCACACTGAGCCTCATCGATCTTCGCTCTCTTTCTTTACAGATCAGTACAGAACTAGGGCGGCAAAAAGCCGCGGCTCCGTGAACCGCGGCCGGGGCTGCTACAGGGCGGCGACGGCCCCGTCGACGACGTCGAGGAGGGCGGCCCGATCGTCGGTGACCTTGGCGAGCACGCGCAGGCCGTAGTAGGCGCTCTGGAACGCCCGCGCCACCTGCCGCGGCGACCGGTCCGACGACAGCTCGCCCGTGCTCTGGCCGATCTCGACCAGCCGTTGAAGCGCCTGCTCCAGGTCGGCGAACTGCCGCCGCACCAGCCCCGCGACCGCCTCGGTGCGCCCGCTGAACTCGGTGGCGGCGTTGAGCGCCAGGCAGCCGCGCCGGCCCGGGTCCGCCATGTCGGCGTCGATCACGCCGAGCATGAGGTCCCTGAGCCGCGCGCGCACCGACCCGGACTCGGCCAGCATCGCCAGCTGCGCCTCGGCCTTGGTCTCGGCGTAGCGGCGGATCGCCTCCTCGTAGAGGCGGTGCTTGCTGCCGAAGGCGTTGTAGAGGCTGCCGCGGCCGAGCCCGGTGCGCTCGCACAGGTCCTGGGTGGAGGTCGCCTCGTACCCCTTCTCCCAGAAGACCTCCATCGCGGCGTCGACGACCGCCCGATCACTGAACTCCCGTGGCCTGCCCATGGGAGGAGGTTAGCGGATTTTGTACAGACCAGTAAAGAACCGTCCGGGCTAGGGCGTGGTGGCGCAGAACTCGCCGCTCAGGGTGCTGACGCGCATGCATACCTCGTCTCCGCTGACCAGCACCACAGCGGGCCGGAAGTCCCCTTCGAGCGCCGTGCCGGAGGTGGACGTCGTGAGAGAGCCGGGGGTCAGGACATCGTTCACCATGAAGGTGAAGACGGCCGTGGCCGGCGCGGGCTGGATCTCGAACCAGTAGAAGCGGTCGCCGGGCACCCCGCGGACTTCCTGGCAGACAGGCGTTTCCGGCAGGCAGGTGATCGCCGCCTGAGCCGGAGGCGATCCCCCGAGCGAGAGGATCCCGGCGGCCACCGATACGGCGAGGGCGCGGAGCATGTTCGTCACCTTTTCTTCAGAGATCATCGAAGCCTTCCAGCCGATGATCTCTGAAGAGGAGGCGGCGGGCTACCGGGCGTCGATCCGCTGGCAGAGGCCGTAGACGAACCGGGCGCGATGGGTGGCGCCACCGTGGGCGAAGTCGACCGCCCAGTGGTGCGGGGCCTGGCCCTCCTGGTGGACGGCGCCGGGGAAGCTCGCGGCGACGTCGGCGACCACGCAGCTCCAGGGCGCCAGCTCGGCGAAGGACAGCGTCCTGGGGTCCCCGGGGCGGACGAACCACTGGTTCCACGTCTCGCCGCCGGGCCCGTACAGGACCTCGAACTCCAGGCCGGGCCAGGACGGCAGGGCCCAGCGGGACACGCCGCAGGTCAGGCTGCCCACGGCGGTCGTGCCCTCGTACACGGGGCGGCCGAGCAGCGGCCGGAGCGTCTTCGGCGCCCTCGGCGAGTGGAGCATCCTCGTCCACTGGGCGTGCGCGGCCCGCAGCTCCGCCCTGGTCGCGCCCATGACCCGGAGCGCGTCCTCGACCCGCGCGGGGTTGAGATCGCGCATCCGGTGCATCAGGGACAGTTCAAACTGCCGCACGCCGAATCGCACACCCCCGTTTTACCTGCTCCCGGCGTTGCACGAGGCATCGGGCGGGTGCCCTTTCCTACCATCGGCGGGTGACCATGGCGCGTCCCGTCCCAGGCCCCGGCCGGCTGGCTCTGCTGGGGTTGCCCGCGTACCTCGTGCGGGGGGAGCACCTCCTCGACCGGGCCTTCGAACGCTACGGCGACGTGTTCGCGTTCTGGGCTCCGGGTATCGGGCGGGTCGCGCTCATGCGCGATCCCGCGCTGATCGGCGAGGTCATGACGGCGCCGCTGGACCCGTTCGAGGGCCGGCCCACGGCGGCGGCGTGGGGGCCGCGGTCGATCTTCGCGCAGCACGGGGCCGACCACCACCGGATGCGCAAGCTGGTGCTGCCCCTGCTGGGCGGCAGGGCGGTGCGGCGCCACCGCGAGATCGTGGCCGACGTGGCCGGGCGGACGGTGGACGGGTTCCCGGCCGGGATGCCGTTCGAGCTGCTGCCGCTGCTGTGGGAGGCGCTGCTGGAGATCGCGCTGCGCTCGCTGCTCGGGCTGGACCGGCGGCGCCTGGAGGTGTGGCGGCCGCTGGTGCGCGAGCTCCTGAACGTGGCGCTGACGGAGGAGCTCATGGTCCGTTTCGCGCTGCGCGGGCTGGGCGCCATCCGGCTCTGGCCGTCCGCGCAACGGCTCCGCGCCCGCTGCGTCCGGCTGGTCAGGGGCGAGATCGCCCGCCGCCACGACGGCGACACCGGTGACGACGTCCTGAGCCTGCTGATGGCCTCGCGCACCGCCGAAGGGTGGCGGCTCAACGACGAGGCGCTGGTCGACCAGGTCCTGACCATGTTGCTGGCGGGGCACACCACGACCGCGCTGGGCGTGGCCTGGGCGGTCGAGCGGCTCGTACGGCACCCGTCCGCGCTCCACCGGCTGACCGCGGAGGCCCTGCACGGCGAGGACGACCGGTTCGCCACTGCGGTCGCCTGCGAGACGCTGCGCCTGCGGCCCTCGACCTCGACCGTGCCGCTGGGCGTGGCGCGCGAGCGGCTCACGTTCGGCGGCTACCGGGTCGAACCCGGCACCAACCTGCTGGTGGCGCTGCGGGCGCTGCACCGCCATCCCCGGCACTTCGCCGACCCGTCGGCCTTCCGGCCCGAACGGTTCCTGGAGGGGCGTCCCGCCCCGTACAGCTGGCTGCCGTTCGGGACCGGGCCGCACGTGTGCGTGGGCAAGCACTTCGCGCTGCTGCAGATCTCGACGTTCCTGCACGTCGTGACCCGCCGCGTGATCCTCTCCGCCGCCGATCCGCGCGACGAGGGGATGAACCGCGTCGCCATCACCCACCAGCCCGACCGGGGCTGCACGGTGATCGCGGTGCCCCGCGGCCCGATCACCCCACGGCCTTGCGGGGGCCGGCCCGATGCCTGACACCCGCCGATCACCCCACGGCCTTGCGGGGGCCGACCCGATGCCTGACACCCGCCGATCACCCCACGACCCTTCGACGGCCGGCCCGATGCCTGAGGCCCGCCCGCCGATCACCCTGCACCACGCCCGGCTCCGCGCCGCCTCGCACGGGCCGGACCAGCCGCCGCCCGATCCTTGGGTTGTCGTGGCCCAGCCCGATCCCGAGGTGATCGTGGCCCGCGCGGGCGAGCGGATCGAGCGGCTGCGCGAGGCGTGGCGCGAGCTCCGCTACGAACGGTTCCTCCCGGAGGCGTGGCAGGCCCAGCTCCACCGGTTCGCGACCGCCCTCGACGAGCTGGCCCGCCCCGGCCGCCTGGGCGCCGTCGTCCTCGATCTGCTGCGGGAGCACGGGCTCGCGGAGCCCGGGCCGGACGGCCGGTGGCGGCTGACCGGTCCGGCCAGGCCGTACGAGCTGACCCGGAGCCTGCTGCTGCGACACCCGGCCTTCGTCACGGAGGTCGCGCTGAACAGCCGCATGTACCACCACCTGCCGGCGGTCCTGCGCGGCGAACGGGACCCGCTGGAGCTGCTGAGCCGCGACGGCGGCGGCGAGCTGACCCGCCAGCTCTACGACATCGCCCCGCTCTGCCGCTTCGCCAACCAGGTGGCCGGCGCGCTGCTCGACGAGATCGTGGCCGCCTGGCTGCCGGACCGGCCGCTCCGGGTGCTGGAGGTCGGCGCCGGCACGGGCGGCATGACGGCGGCGCTCCTGCCGCGCCTGCCGTCCGATCGCACCCGCTACACCTTCACCGACGTCTGGCCGTTCTTCTGCACCGCGGCCCGCCGCCGCTTCGCCGCCCACGACTTCCTCGACTACCGGCAGCTCGACCTGAACGCCGACCCCGCTGCCCAGGGCTTCGCGGCGGGCGGCTATGACGTGGTGGTCGCCGCCAACGCCCTGCACACCGCGCGGGACCTGGCCCGGGCCCTGCGCCGGATCGGGCGCCTGCTCGCTCCCGGCGGTCACCTGCTGGCCGTCGAGACCCACGATCCGCGTCTGCTGATCGGCACCTTCGGCCTGCTGGAGAGCTTCTGGCAGGTCGACGACCGCGACCTGCGCCCGCACGGCCTGCTGCTGTCCCGCGACCGGTGGCCGTCGCTGTTGCGCGAGTGCGGGTTCGCCCAGGTGGTGCAGACCGGCGACGACCGGCCGCCTGCCCGGGACGGCTTCTCCGTCATGCTGGCCTCCCACCCCCCGAGTACCGAGGCTCGGCGACAACCGTTGCCCGCGCCTGCCACCGAAGCTGGGCACCCGCCGCTTCCCCCGCCTACCACCGAAACGGGGCACCCGCCGCTTCTCACGTCTGCTACCGAAGCCCGGCTGCGGCTGCTGCCCGCGGCTGCCGGCGACACCCGATGGGTCGTCGCCGCGGAGACGGACTCCGAGCTGCCGCTCGCCGACGCGGTCGCCCGGTTGCTGACCTCCGGCATCGAGGGCGAGGCGACGAGCGACCAGGCCGTGGCGGCGTCGGCCCCGGCTGGGGCGGCGGACGGTGAGGCCGTGGCGGTGCTCGCGGATGGGGATCCGGCTCGCTGGCGCGAGTGGGTGTGCGGCAGCGGGCCATCGAGCGGGCCGGAGAGCGGGTGGGTGTGCGGCGGCAGCGGCGGGCCGGAGAGCGGGCGGGTGTGCGGCGGCAGCGGCGGGCCGGAGAGCGGGCGGGTGTGCGGTGGTGGGTCGGGGAGCGGGCGGGTGTGCGTCGTGTTCGTGCTGGCCGAGCATGGTGAATGCGCCGGCACCGACGACGAGCCGCGTCTGAGGGTGGAGCAGGCCGTCGCGCGGATGGGGGTGCTGCGGGCCGTCGTGACCGCGTGCGACGGGCTGCCACCGGCCGTCGAGCGCACCCTGTACGTGGTGACGCGGCCCAGCGGCGCGTTGCCCGCTCCGGAGCTGCCTCTCGTGCCCGCCGACGCGGCGATCTGGGGAGCCGCCCGCGCCATCGCCAACGACCGGCCCGGCCTGCGCCTGCCCAGGATCAGCCTGCACCGCGAGGGGACGGTCGCCGTGGACGCCCGCCGGCTGGCCCGCGAGCTGCTGGCCGCCTCCGGGGAGAGCGAGGTCGCGTTGACCCCGGGTGGCCGCTTCGTCGCCCGGGAGGTGCCGTACGAGGGGGTCGGCGACCGGGTGCGGCACTACGTCCTGGACCTCGGCCGGTCGGGCCGGCGCGGAGAGCCCGCCTGGACGGAGGCCGACCCTCCACCACCACCCGGCCCCGGCACGGTCACCGTCGAGGTCCGGGCCGTGGGCCTGCCCGATCGCCCGCTCCCGCCCTCCGTTGATGCCCGGGCTGCTTGGGATGCCGGTGATGCCCGGGAGGCCGGGGGCGCCGGTAACCCTTGGGACGGGAGCGCCGGAAGCCCTGGAGACGCGGGTCCCGGAGACACGGGTCCCGGAGACACGGGTCCCGGAGACACGCGCCCTGGAAACGGGGATCCCGGAGACGGGAGTCCTCGGGACGCCAGGGACGTCAGCGAGCCCGGGTGGTCGTTCGCCGGGGTGGTCAGGGCGGTCGGGACGGGTGTGCGTGATGTCGGGGCCGGTCGGCGGGTGGTCGGGGTGGCGGCGGGCGTGCCGGCCTCCCACCTGCTCGCCGACGCCCGGCTCGTCGGCGCGATCCCCGACGGCATGAGCTTCGCCGAGGCCGCCACCCTGCCGATCCCGTTCATCGCCCTCGCCCGCCACGAGGCACGCGGCGGCGCCACGGCGCTCGGGCTGGCGGCGCTGCAGGACGCGTGGCACCGGGGGACACCGATCGCCGCCACCGCGAGGACGGCGGCCCAACGCGAGCTCCTGCACGGCCTTGGCGTGCCGGAGGCGCTCGACGGCCCGCACCCCGGGAACGGCGCGCCCAAGACGCCCGACAGCCCGCACCCCGGGGACGGCGCGCCGGAGGTGCTCGACGCAACGCACCCCGGGGACGGCGAGCCGGGGCAGGCGGTCGAGCCCGAGGTGTTCCGTGAGGTCATGGAGCGCGTCCACGCGGGTGTTCACCGCCCGCTCCCGCACACCCTCTATCCCGCCGCCCGGGTCCGGGAGGCGGTCGCGTCCATGCGGCACGACCGGCACCTCGGCGCGGTCGTGCTCTCCTTCGACCCCCTGGACGGCCCGGTCCCGGTCAGGACGCGGCCCGGACGGCTCAGGCCTGATCCCGGAGGCACGTACCTCGTGGTGGGTGGCGTGGGCGGGTTCGGGGCCGCGGCCGCGTACCGGCTGGCGGAGCGGGGCGCCCGGCACTTCGCGCTGGTCTCGCGCCGAGGCGGCGACGCGCCGGAGGCGGCCGCCACGGTGGCCGGGCTCCGGTCGCGGGGCGCGCGGGCGTCCGTCCACGCCGCCGACGTCACCGACCTGGCCGCGATGGCGTCGGTGCTCAAGGAGATCGACGCCGGGGAGCAGCCCCTGCGCGGCGTGGTGCACGCCGCGATGGAGCCGGACTCGGGCGACCTGCTGCGCCTGGAGCCCGCGCGGCTGGCCCGCGTGCTGGGCTGCAAGATGGCCGGCGCCCTGGTGCTGGAACGGCTCACCGAGGGGCGGGAGCTGGACCTGTTCTGGCTGTTCTCCTCGGTCAGCGGCACGTACGGAGGCACGCGCCAGTCCGCGTACGCGGCCGCCAACGTCTTCCTCGACGCCCTGGCCCGGCGGCGGCGCGCCCGTGGCCTGCCCGGGCACGCCACCGCGTGGGGCACGATCGGCGACGCCGGGTTCGTCGCCCGCCACGGCATCGCGGAGGTGTTCGGCCGCAACGGCTTCCTGCCCATGACGTCCGGGGAGGCGCTGACGGCGGCCGAGGGCCTCATCGCGGCAGGCGTCGAGGCCGGCGCCGTGTCCCGCTACGACTGGGCCCGCTGCCGGGCCGCCCTCAAGGCCGGAGCGGACGTCGCGACCCGGCTCCGCCCGCTGATCGACTAGTCCAGGGCCGTTCTTGACCGGACACGAGGACTCCGGCGCCGCCCCGGCCTCCCGCGCGGCGACATGCTGGGACCCCCGACAGACCCCCGACGGAGAGGCGAGGACTCTTGTCCGAGGAAGACATCCTGCGGCTCGTACGCCAGTACTGCGCCGAGATCTACGTCGTCGACCCGGCGGCCGTCACCCCGCAGACGACGTTCGTGGACGATCTCGAGTCCGACAGCATGAGCGTGCTCGAACTGCGGGCGGCGCTGGGCGGCCACGGGCTGGACATCGACCCCTCCGACTTCACGATGGAGATGACGGTCGGCGACGTCGCCCGGCTGGCGCACCGTTCGTACCTCGCGCGGCGAACGGCCGGTTAGCCCGGTCATGCGAGCTGCTGGGACCGTACCGCTGACCGGGTCGGACCGGCTCTTTCTCGGCGAGGTCGGCTCGGCCCGAGACCACCGGCTGCACATCGCCCTCGCGGCGCGGATGCCCGGCCCGGCCCCCGACTCCTGGGAGTTGCGGCGGCGGGTCGCCGAGGCGGCCGCGCGGGCGCCGGTCCTGACCTACCGGCTGGCCCGCGAGGGGTGGGAGCCGGATCCCGCCTTCGACCCGGCCTGCCACGTCGTGGAGTACCGGGTGGCGCCGGGCCGTGACGTGGGCGCGGCCGTGGTGGACGCCGTCAGGGAGAACCGGCTGCTGCCCGAGCACCCGCTGTGGAGCCTGATGGTCGTGCACGGGTACGCCGCGGACGAGCACATCCTGTGCTACCGCGTGCACCACGCCTTCCAGGACGGCGTGGGGGCGGCCCGGATCGCGACGCGGGCCGTGCTGCTGGGCAGGACCGTCCCGGCGCCCGATCCGAACGTGGCGGTGCGGGCGCCGGCCAGGGCCCGGATGCGGCTGCTCGCCACGGCGGCCCGGCTGGCGGCCCCGTCGGCGCGGCTCAGACCGCCCCCGGGCAGGACCGGCAGGTCGGGCGCGCGGACGTTCTTCCTGCGACTCGACCTCGCCGCCTTCCGCGAGATCGCCGCCGCGACCGGCGCGAGCGTCCCGCAGGTCGGCCTGGCCGTGCTGGCCGGCGCCCTGCGAGCCTGGAACCCGGCCCACTGGCGGAAGGCGGGCCGCCGGGGCACGACCGTCTCCTTCCCGCTCAACCTGAACGGCCGCCTGCGCGACGGTGGCCTGGGCAACGGCGCGACCACCATGCCGGTCGACCTGCCCTGCGCCGAGCCCGCGGCGCGCGAGCGGCTGCGCGGGGTCATGGAGCAGACGAGCTTCGAGCGGATGGCCGTCTACCGGCGCGACCGCTATCCCGTCAGGGCCCCGGCGGTGGTGTTCCGGCTGCTCAGGTGGCTCGTGCCGAAGGCGTTCCCGGGCCGGATGACGGTGAGCGTCATCGGGGTGAACCTGCCCCTGGACGGCTGCTTCACCGTCCCGCCCACGTACGACACCGGCGGAGGGGCCGTGTCGATGGTCTACAGCGACACGACCGTGGTCGTCTCCTGCGTCCTGTCCGCCGCGCTCGCGCACGGCGACCGGCTCCCGCACCTGATGGAGGAGGCCCTCGAGGAGCTGCGGCGGGAAGTCGCCCAGTGATCCGGCCCAGTGATCCGACGGGTCAGCAGGCGCGCAGGCGCAGGAGGGCGCTGGTGTAACCGCCCCCAGGCGTCAGCGGCGGCAGGCCGCGGGACATCAGTACCGCGCCGTGGTGCACCGCGCCGGTGTCCTCGTCCCGGTAGCGGCCGTCCGGGTCGAGCCCGGCCAGGCGGAGCGGGGCGATCGGCGTGCCGAACGCGACGGGCCCGTGCCAGGCGAGCACCACCACCCGGTCCCCGTGCACGTACTGCACCCCGTACGGAAGCCGCCACAACCGCCCGAACTGCACGACGGGCCGGATGTCCTTGTAGACGGCCACCAGCTCGGCCGCCTCGGACAGCTCGGCCTCGCTCCAGCGGGCGAGGTCGCCGCCGAGCCCGAGCGCCCCGGCCATGGCCACGTGGAAGCGGAAGCGGAGCGGGACGACCCGCCCGGTGAGCGGGTTCGGGCTGTCGGTGACCCAGGCGGCCATGGCCCGGGCCGGGTACACCTGGCTGAATCCGCGCTGGATCGCGATGCGGTCGTGGGCGTCGGTGTTGTCGGAGGTCCACACCTGGTCGGTGCGGGCCAGGATGCCCAGGTCGGTACGGCCGCCGCCGCCCGCGCACGCCTCGATGCGCAGGTGCGGGTGGTCGGCGCGGAGCCGGTCCATGATCGAGTAGACGGCCCTGACGTGGTCGATCCAGAGCCGGTCCTGGTCTGGGTCGCCGGGCCGGCCCGCCTCGGTGAAGGCGCGGTTGAAGTCCCACTTCAGGAAGTCGACGGCGTGCTCGGAGACCAGCTTGTGCAGCCATTTGTGCGCCCAGTCGGCGACGTCGGGCCGGGCGAAGTTCAGCACGAGCTGGTTGCGCAGCAGGGTGCGGGAGCGGCCCGGCATGTGCAGGACCCAGTCGGGGTTGGCGCGGTAGAGGTCGCTGTCGGGGTTGACCATCTCGGGCTCGACCCACAGGCCGAAGCGCATGCCGAGCCGGTGCACCTCGTCGATGAGCGGGCTCAGCCCGTCGGGGAAGCGCTCCTCGTTGACCCACCAGTCGCCGAGCCCCGCGCTGTCGCCGGTGCGCCCGCCGAACCACGCGTCGTCCATCACGAACAGCTCCGCGCCCGCCCGGGCGGCCAGCCGCGCGAGGTCGCGCTGGTTGGCCTCGTTCACGTCGAACCCGACGGCCTCCCAGGCGTTGTAGACGACCGGGCGCGGCTCGTCCGGCCGGGGCAGCACGTGCCTGGCGATGTGGTCGTGCCAGCGCCGGCTGGCCTCGCCGTACCCGTCGGGCGCGTACACGCCGGCGAACACCGGCGTCACCCACTCCTCGCCCGGCTCCAGCCGCCAGGTGAGGCCCTCGTGGCCGAACCCGCCGGTCCAGCTCGCCCGCCCGGAGGGCGTGCGGGTGAGCGTGACGCGCCAGCTCCCGCTCCAGGCCAGCGCGCAGCTCCACACCTCGCCGTGCCGCTCGCCCGCGTCGCCGCCGTCGATCATGAGCCAGGGGTTCGCGTGGTGGCTGGTCACCCCGCGCCTGCTGGTCAGCGTCGTCTCCCCCACGGCCAGCTCGGTACGGCCCAGCGCATGCTCCGAGCTCCAGCCGCCCGTGACGTGGCTGAGCCGGTAGCCCTCCAGCGCCGGAACGCTCCAGGCCGCCGAGTCGCACCGCAGCACGGTCACCGGCACCCGCGGCCGCAGCACGGTCCAGCGCTCGATCACGTCGCTGTCCTCGTGCACCCGATAGTGCAGCTCGACCAGGAGCGGATGGCGGCGGTCGGAGAAGCGCAGCGTCAGGTGGCCCCCGTCAATGTCATGGCCGTCGTGCCGCCACTCGATCCCCCGGTCGCCGCCCGGGAGGACCACCTGCAGCGACGGCGTCTCGAACCGCGCCCCCACCTCGGAGACCAGCTCCTCCTCGCCCGCCGTGCTGTCGAAGCTGCTGGCCCCGGACGCGGCCGGGCCGGGGAGGCTGGCGGCCTGCTCGGCGGTCAGCGCGGGGCCCCAGTGCAGGCAGCGGGGGGCGTCGTCGTCCGCGAGGGCCACGACGTAGCTCGTGCCCGGGGTACGCAGCAGCCACCTGCGGCTGGAGGCGTCGAAAGTCACCGATCGCATGCCCCGGAGCCTAGGCACGACCCCGCTCGAATTCAATTCTTGACGAAGTTAATTACTGCTACTATCGCACTCATGCACCCTCGGCTCACCTCGACCCCCGCGGCGGCGACCGTGTTCACCATGGTGCTGACGCAGGGGCCGGTCTCCCGGGTGGAGATCGCCAAGCGGAGCGGGCTGTCGTCCGCCGCCGTCACCAAGGCCGCCCGGCCGTTCATCGAGGCGGGCTACCTGGAGGAGCTGGAGGCCACCGAGCGTACGGCGCCGGGTGCGGGCCGCCCGGCCAGCCCGCTCTCCATCAGGCCGGAGCGGGAGTTCTTCTGCGGGGTGAAGATCACTCACGAGGAGCTCATCGGCGTGGTCACCGACCTGCGCGCGCAGCCGCTGGTCTCGGCGCACCGCCCGCTGGCCACGACGTCGGCCGAAGGGGTGGTCTCGGCGCTGGCCGAGCTGGTCGCCGAGTTGCTGGCCACCGACCCGGCCTACGGCGAGCGCTGCCACGCGCTGGGCCTGGCCGTGTCGGGCGACGTCGACAAGGCCCACGGGGTGGTGCGCTACTCCCCTTTCCTGCAGTGGCACCAGGTGCCGCTGGCGCGGCTGGCCGCCGAGGCCACGGGCCTGGTCGTCACGATCGACAACGACGTCAAGTCGCTCACCGTGGCCGAGCAGTGGTTCGGCGACGGGGTGGGCACGTCGTCGTTCGCCCTGGTCACGGTGGGGGTGGGGATAGGGTGCGGGCTGGTGGTCAACGACCGGGTGGTGGCCGGCGCGCACGGGGTGGCCGGGGAGATCGGCCACATCCCCGTCGGGGGTGACGAGCCCGAGTGCCACTGCGGCGGGCGCGGCTGCGTCGAGGCCATCGCCGGCACGGCGCCCCTGCTGGCGGCCGCGCGCGCGGCGTCCGGCGACGCGTCGCTGACCGTGGACGCGGCCATCGACGCCGCCCACGCGGGCGATCCGGCGGTGCGCGAGGTGTTCGCCCGCGCGGGGCACGCCATCGGGCTGGCCATGGCCGCGATGGCCAACCTGTTCGGGCCGGAGCGGATCATCGTGACCGGAGACGTGCCGGGGCTGGCCTCGTACGGGCTGTTCGAGGAGCAGCTCAACCGGTCGTTCGCGGCCCAGGCGTTCGGCGCGGCCGCCGACTGCCGCCTGCTGCTGCGCCCGCGATCGTTCGAGCAGTGGGCCCGCGGCGCCGCCGCGGTCGCCATCCAGCAGCACTTCGCGCTCGAGGGAGCGCCGCTGCCTGGACTGAGGAGCGCAGGGAGCGAAGCGACCGGAGCGACGAGGGAAGGCAGCGGACCTCAGCGACCGAGACGCCTCACGAAGTGAGGCCATGAGCAGGGAGAGATTGAGTGACCGCAGCGCCCGGCATTTGGCAGCCGCACGATCGAGCGTTCGAGCAGCCGGAGGAGGTGCGGATCGAGGCCGCGGGGCTCGCGTTCGAGTGCTCGGCGGCGGCCGTGCTCACCTGCACGGCCGCCGAGCCGTCCCCGGGCGTCCTGGAGCTGCGCGTCGTCCCCGACCGGACCGCGGACGTGCGGGTGGCCTGGCGGGTGCCGTGCGTGGACGCGACCGCGTTCTGGGCCGCCGACGGCGGCGAGCATCGGGGGCTGCCGCCGTTCTGGCGCCGTCCCCGCGTGGCGGCGCTGGAGAAGAACGCGCCCGTCGGCTGCCTGGTGGGCGCCGGTGACGTGGCGCTGTGCGCCTACGCCGCGGGCGAGGTGGTCAGGCCCGTGCGGACGCGTACCGGGGTGGTGGAGGAGACCGGCGAGTTCGGGTTCTGGGTGGAGCACGAGGCCGAGCCGGACACGGGGCTCGTGCTGCGGCTCGACCTCACCCGGCGGCACTTCGCGACCACGCTGGCGGAGGTGGCGGACTGGTGGCGCGCGCTGCACGGACCGGTCGCCGACGTGCCGCGGGCGGCGCGGATGCCCGCGTACTCGACCTGGTACGCCATGCAGCAGCACGTCAGCGCCGAGAGCGTGGAGCGGCAGGCGGGGCCGGCGGCCGAGCTGGGCTGCGAGGCGATCATCGTGGACGACGGCTGGCACAGCGACGACCGGGGGCGCGGGTACGGCTATGTCGGCGAGTGGGAGCCGTCCCCCACCACATTCCCCGATATTTCGGGACACGTGGCCAAGGTGCGGGGTGAGGGACTGGCCTACCTGCTCTGGTACGCCCTGCCGTTCGTCGGCCGCCACACGGCGCTCTGGGAGCAGGTGCGGGGGTACACGCTGGCGTACAAGGAGCACATGAACGCCGCCGTCGTCGACCCCCGCTACCCGCGCGTCCGCGACCTGATCGCCGGCCACCTCACCCGGGCGGTCACGGAGTGGGGCATGGACGGCCTCAAGATCGACTTCATCGACCAGTTCGCCGTGGAGGACCCGCCCGAGCCCGGCCCCGAGGCCGACTGCCGGACGGTGAACGAGGGCGTGCGCCGGCTCCTGGCGCAGCTGCCGCGTGACTGCCTGGTCGAGCTGCGGCAGCCGTACGTGAGCCCGGGCCTGTGGCCGTACGCCACGATGGTGCGCGCCTCCGACTGCCCGCTCAGCCCGGCGCACAACCGGCAGCGCACGGTGGACCTGCGGCTGATCGCGGGACCCCTGGCCGTGCACGCCGACATGCTGATGTGGCACCCGGACGAGCGGCCCGAGCACGTCGCCACTCAGCTCGCCAACGTGCTCTTCTCGGTGCCGCAGGTCTCGGTGGACCTGACCGCGCAGACGCCTGAGCAGCGCGAGGTGCTGCGGTTCTGGCTGGGCTTCTTCCGGGAGCACGCCGAGGTGCTGCAGCGCGGCTCCTTCGAGCCCGCGCGGCCCGACCTGGGCTACCCGCAGGTCACGGCCCGCTCGGGCGACACGGTGATCACGGCCCGGTACGCGCCGATGCCGGTGGCCGCGCCCACCACCGGCACGCTCTGGCTGGCCAACGGCGACGCCTCCACCGACGTGCTGCTGCGGGTGCCCGACTCGGGTACGGCCCACGCCACGATCCTCGACTGCCGCGGCCGCACCGTCACCGAGGGCAACCTGCCCCTGCGCCCGGGCATCGCCCAGGTCAACGTCCCCGAGGGGGGCCTGCTCCGCCTGACCCGCTAGCGGTCAGGTTGCAGGCGCAGCCGCCCCAGCGCCCGGACAGTCGGCGGCTGCGCCTGGTCCGCGTTACCGGCGCAGCCGGTCCAGCAGCTGGGCCTGGTAGAGCGAGGGCGGCAGGAGGCCGGGCTGGTTGGCGCCCTCGATGTACCCGGCCGGCTGCGCGAACGGCCCGTCGCCGGTGATCGTGCCCTGGCAGCCGATCGCGTAGTTCTGGGCGGTCGGCGGTTTCTGCACGATGAGCCTGCTGGTCGAAACGTCGCAGTTCCACGCCACCGAGTGGGCCGCCGACCACCCGTGCGAGGTGCCGTACCGGCCGCGGTTGTACAGCCCGAGCGTGTAGTCGTAGTGCGGGTCGACGTCCTTGTGGCCGTCGAACAGCAGAGCCTGCGACCACCGGCGGTGGCCCTCGCTGGAGTTGAGCGCGTACTCCGAGGTGCCGCGCAGGAACACCACGCCCGACACCGTGCTGTGGCCGTTGGAGACGAACGCGTGCCTGGCCTTGTACGCGTAGCAGTCGCGGAAGAGCACCTGCTGCGAGTAGACGTAGGTGTTGAAGTTGTAGCGCCTGCTCCCCGTCACGATGCTGACCGGGTCGACGGCCCGGCAGTTCTCGACCGTGGCGCGGGTGGTCTCCTGGGTGGCGACCCCGGCCTGGGTGAAGTGGAGCATCGTGCAGTCGCGCACCCACGAGTCCTCGGTGCGCAGCAGGACGATCGCGTTGTAGGCGTGGTCCTCGTCCTGCTCCGGGTCCCCCTGGTACTCGATGTCGACGCGCAGCCGCTCCACGCCCACCTGGGTGACCAGCCCGGCCCGGTCCCACTTGTAGAGGAAGGACGGGGACAGTGCGCGGTTGAGGTGGTTGAAGACCGGGACATCGATTTTCACGACATTTCCGGAAACTTCGCGTACGTACCGGTTGTAGATGAGGGGGTGCTCGCCCACCTTCCACGCCGGTCCCACATCGTGGCCGCCGTAGTCGATGGCCTTCAGCCACTCCTCGGTGCAGGGATGGGTGATCACGATGTTGTCGCCGGGCCGCAGCGAGCCCGCGTCGGCCACCGCGAACTCGCGCGCGCCCACCTGCACGAAGTCGGTGGTGATGTCGGTGCGGGAGCCGGGCACCTCCCCCGTCCAGCCGCCGCCCGCCGCGCCGCCGGCCACGATCACGTCGCGGTCCTTCGGGTTGTTCCCGGTGGCCTTGATGATCGTGTTGCCGGCCGGGTCCTCGCCGTCGCCGGAGCCGCGCAGGACCGTGCCGCTCGCGCGTACGTACAGGGTGCCCGCCACCGGATAGAGGCCGGGCAGCAGGAGCAGGGCGCCGCGCCGCGCGCGGGGCAGCGCGGCCACCTCGTCGAGCGCCGCCTGGATATGGGCGGTGTTGTCGCCCTCGATCGGGCGGATCGTCCTGACGACGGGCACGTGCGGGATCGGCCGCTCGCCGTTGCGGTAGCCGGCGTGGCTGAAGTCGGGGATGCGGTTGCCCTCCGCGTCCTGCTCGTACGCCAGCCGCCCCTGCCGGTCGTAACGCACCAGGCGGGACTGCCAGATCGTCGAAGCGCTCGCGGAGACCCCTCCCGCGGCGGACAGCGCCAGCGCGCCGCCCGCCGCGAGCACGGCCCGCCTGCTGAGGTCATGTGCCATGGTTCACCTATCTGATGACGATCTTGTCGAGCTCGGGCCCGCGGGCGGTGAGTCCGAAGAACCGGATCGTGTTGACCCCGGCCACCAGGTCCACCGGCACCGTCGTGGTGGTCACCGTGTCCTTGGTGCCGGTCATCGGCACCTGGATCGCGTCGCCGCCGTTGACGCTGACCGAGAACGACTGGGAGCCGTCCACCAGCGCGTGCACGGTCAGCTGCCGGGTCCCGGTGGTCTCCGACAGCACGCCCCTGACCACGGTGTAGTCGTAGACGTTGCCGCCGACGAGGATGACCTTCCGCCCGCCGGAGCAGACGGCGCAGTAGGCGGGCTCGGCGGCGCCCTCGAAGACGTTGCCGGCCCGCTCGGCCTCGTACGTCCCCGGGCCGCGGTCCGGCGGCGGCAGCTTCACCGGCGGCGTCGCGGGCCCGAGCTGCTCCGCCTTCAGATCCTTGACCAGCAGGTACGTCTCCTGCAGCCCGGCGCTCTTGATGCTGCGGTAGATGCCCCACTTGGGCCGGTTGTACTGCTCCTGCGTCCACCACAGGTCGATGTTCTCGACCTTCTGGTCCACGATCGTCCGCGAGCCGTTCTTCGGGCCGTCACGCAGCACCCACCGCATGTATCCGGCGTCGCCGGACTTGAACTCGATGGTCGTCGTGACCCACTTGTTCTGGATCGGCTCCAGGTCGGCCGTGGCGAAGTCGTGCGACTTGTTGTCCTCCAGCGTCCAGTAGCGGGCCGCGATCTTCTGCACGCCGTTCACGACCGGCAGCGAGATCTGCGCGATCGGCGTGCCGACGTCGGAGTTCTTCAGCTGCCAGATGTGGGTGAAGTTCGTGGTCGCGTCCAGCGTGTCCGGAATGTACATCTGGTACGTGATCCGCCAGGTCTCGTCCTTGCGGATCTCCAACGGGCTGCCGTCGGCCGCCCGCATGCCGCGTACCTCGTTGCGCATGCGGTCGGAGCCGTCACGGTCCTCCAGGTGCGCGTCGAACCGCCACACACCCTTCTCGGCGCGCACGTGCGGCAGGCCCTCGGGATGGGAGCCGCGCCGGTCGTCCTCCAGCGCCTCGAACGCGTTGACGCCGTCGCGCCACGGGCTGGGGTTCCACCGGGTCTCCCATCGGGGAGCCCCGATGGGAGACCCGATGGCGACGGCGTGGGCCGGGGCCGTCTGCAGGAGCAGCGCCATCGCCGCCAGGGCTCCCACCAGGTGCCTTCTCACTGAATCGTCACCCTGTCGAGATCGGGCGCGCTGGCGCCGTCGTTGAAGAAGCGGACGCTGTTGGCGCCCGCGGCGAGCTGCACCGGGACCGTCGTGGAGACGGGCGTGCTCCAGTCCGTGCCGGTCAGCGAGACGGTCTGGGCGGCGCCGCCGTTCACGCTGACCTGGAAACTGCGCGTGCCGCTGACCAGGCCGTGCACGGTCAACTGCCGGGCGCCGGCGGAGGAGGACTGCACGTTCAGCGTGACCGCGTTGCCGGAGCCGCCGCCGATCCAGCCGACCTTGGTGCCGCCCGAGCAGCCGGAGCAGGACGCGGTGCGGGCGGTGCCGCTGAAGGAGCCCTGCTCGGCCTCGTACGCGGACGGGTCGGTGCTGCCGCCGCCGGTGAGCTGGTAGGCCTGCAGGTTGCGGACCAGGAGGTAGGTGTTCTGCAGGCCGGAGCTGTTGATGCTGCGGTAGATGCCCCACTTGGGCCGCAGGTACTCGTCGTCGCCCCGCCACAGGTCGGTGTTGTCCAGGCGCTTGTCGACGAGCGTGGTGGAGCCGTCCTTGAGCGTCCAGCGCAGGTAGCCGCTGTCGGAGGCCTTGAACTCGAACGTCGTGTCCACCCACTTGCCCTGGATCGGCTCCAGGTTGGTGTTGCCGACCTCGTGGGTCTGCTCGGCCTCGTCCCAGTAGCGGACGTTGATCTTGGGGGTGCCGCCCGAGATCGGCAGCGACATCGTGTAGAGCGGCGCGCCGGAGCCGGGCACCTTCATCTGCGCGATGTGGGTGAAGCTGCTGGTCGCGTCCAGCGAGGTCGGGATGTACAGCTGGTAGCTGATGCGCCAGGTCTCGTTCTCGAGGATCTTGAGGTACGAGCTGCCGCCGGTCCGCATGCCCTTGACCTCGTTGCGCTGGCGGTCGTCGCCGTCGCGGTCCTGGGTGTGCATGTCGAAGCGGTACGCGCCGCCGGAGACGTAGATGTGCGTGACACCGGAGTGCGAGTCGGCGCGGTCGTCCTCGATGCCCTCGAACGCCTCTGCGACGGTGTCGTCCGCCGGATCCGGGCTCCAGCGCAGCGTCCAGGCGGCCGCTGCGGCGGGAGCGGCGGCGGGCAGTGCGGCGGCGGCGGTGACCACCAGGGCGGCTAAGACGCCGCCGATGCGCTTGTTCATTGGTCCTCATTTCTCCTGAGGTGAAGCGTGAACCCGCCGTTGGGGGGAACGGCGAGGTCGAGCTTGCCCCCGGCGGAGACGGTGACCGTCTCGGCGAGGATCCGGTCGCCTGGGGCGTCCCGGTAGATCTCGGCCGCCCATTCCCCCTGGTCGAGGAAGTCGAGCGGCACGGTGAGCGTGCGGGCCTCGCCCGACACGCCCGCGCCGACGTACCACTCGCCGCCGTTCCTCCTGGCCAGCAGGATGTGGTCGGCGGGGTCGCCGGACAGCAGCCGCGTCTCGTCCCACGCGGTGGGGACGGCCGACAGCAGCCGCAGGGCCTCCGGCCGGGCTTCGTAGGCCTCGATGCCGTCGGCGAAGTGCTGGACGCCGGACTCGAAGATCACCGACAGCGCGAGCTCGAACCCGGCCGAGATCGTGCGCACGCCGGTGAACGTGCACGGCGTGAAGTCCATCGGGCCCTGCACGTTGCGGGTGAAGGCCAGCGACAGGTAGTGGGCGGGCTGGTAGAGAGGCTGCTTGCCGGGCTTCGGCTTGATCCACTCGGCGCCCTTGACGGCTTCGGCGGTCATGAACTGCGGCCACGTCCGCTCGGTGCCGCGCGGGATCGTGCCGCCGTGGAAGACCACCATGAGCTCGAGCCGGGCGGTGGCGGCCAGGATGGCGTCGAACCAGCGCATCCGGTCCTGGCCGTCGGACTCGGTGAAGTCGATCTTCACGCCGACCGCGCCCCACTCCTTCCAGAGCGCGAGCTTCTCGCGGTGCTCCAGCTCGGTGTCCACGTGCTGCCAGTGCGACCAGAGCCAGACGCCGACGCCCTTCTCCTTGGCGTAGGCGATCAGCTCGGGCATCCATTCCTTGTTCCAGCCCGCGTCGGCCAGCAGGTACGGCCAGCCGTTCGCGGCGGCGAAGTCGGTCCAGCGCTTCTGGGCGTCGAGGTCGCGCGTCGAGGGCCCGTCGGACCACCACGACCAGGCGGCCGCCCCGGGCTTGATCCAGGAGGTGTCCTCGACCCTGGACGGCTCCGCGAGGCTGGTGACCAGGTCGCTCTCCACGATCGTGGCCAGGTCGCCGACGATCATCGTGCGCCAGGGGGTGGTGAGCGGGCTGGCGGCGGTCACGTACGGGTCGGGCAGGTCGAGCCGGAACGTGTTGCCGTCGAGGAGCAGGCGGGAGCCGGCGTAGCCGCTGTCCAGGTTCGACTCGGTCACGAACATCCAGGAGCCGCCGGTCTCGAAGAGCGAGGGGTAGCCGTACAGGATGGGCTCGGCGTCGGCGACGGTGCCGTGCCGGTGGATCTCCTCGTAGTCGCAGCGGCCGTTCTCGTACGGGAGCAGCACCGCGCGGGCCTCGGGCGGCAGGACGTACTCGGAGGCCTCCTCCACGACGGTGACCGGGCCCGTCCACGGCACCACGTACCGATAGGCCACGCCGTGCCCGCCGACGCGGACCTGCACGTCGAGCCGGTGCCCGTCCTTGGTGAACGACAGCGTCCACTCGCCGGCCTCGTAGCCGTGCTCGCGCCGCTTGCCGGTGACCGTCCGGTAGGTCTCCTCGACCCGCCGCTCGGACATCCCGGACAGGGTGAGCCCCTTGCTCAGGTCGGCGTGGGCGGTCCTGATGCCCAGCCTGGACGGCTCCAGCACCGTCCGCTCGCGGTGGCGCACCTCCAGCGTGAGCACGCCCTCGGTGGAGAGGGTCAGCCCCGCTTCCAGGTCCTCGTCACTGAACGTCCAGCTTGGCACGTGCCCTCCAGGGAAAGGAAGAGATAGGAGGAGTCGATCGCGGCTCACCAGCCGTCCCCACACCTGGCACGGCCGCCGGTCAAGGCGTAAGGATCTCCTCACAGTGCGCTAGAGCCTAGGTTGCAAGCGCTTTCAATTCAATTCTTGACGAAGTTAATTACCGGGTCTACGGTACGGCCATGCCTCACGGACTGCCACAGGTCCAGCTCATCAACGCGCTGATACATCCGACCTCTATCGAGCTCTTCCTTTGAGAGGCCCACCATGGAGATGAACCGTCGCCAGATGCTGGCCCTGGCGGTGGCGGCCGCGACGGCGCCCGTGCTGTCCGCCTGCGCGGACACCAGGCAGCAGAAGCAGGCCGCGGCTCCGGTCAAGTCCGGGGCGCAGCTGATCGACCCCAACCGGCCGGGCAGCGACGCCTGGCCGTTCGAGGCGGCCGAGCAGCTCAACAACTCGCTGACGTGGCCGAAGACGGACGTGGCCGACCCGGCGTCCAAGGTGACGATCACGGTGGCGATGACCACGGACGCGGTCACCGAGGTGCGCAACGCCCAGTTCGACTTCTTCTTCAAGAAGCGCCACCCGAACATCGAGATCAAGCGCGAGTCGTCGCCCTTCGACCAGTTCCTGACGAAGTACATGACGCAGGCCGCCGGCGGCACGCTGCCCGACGTGCTCTACAACCACTACTCCTGGACGCAGAACCTCATCTCCAACCAGGTGCTGCATCCGGTGGACGAGTACATCGCCAAGACGCCCGAGTTCGACATGGACGACATCCCGCAGAGCGGGCTCGGCTACTTCAAACGCGACGGCAAGCTGTACGGCCTGCCCACCGACATGGCGCCCAAGCTGCTCTTCTACAACAAGGACCTGTTCGACAAGGCCGGGATCGACCACCCGGACGAGAGCTGGACGTTCGACAAGCTCTTCGAGACGGCGAAGAAGATGACCAGCGGGTCGGGCGCGGAGAAGATCTACGGCTTCTCCCCCATGCCGACCCCGGGTCCCGACCTCGGCGCCGTCTTCCTGATGCCGTTCGGCGGCCGCTTCCTCGACGCCGCCGAGTCGAAGGTGATGATCAACGAGCCCAAGGCCAGGGAGGCCATGGGCCGTTGGATGGACCTGCTGGTCAAGGACAAGGCGGTGCCCAGCCTGGCCGAGCTGCAGCTGCTGGAGAAGGTGGACCCGTTCAAGACCGGTCATGCGGCCATGCTCATCAACGGCGCCTGGCTGATGCTGGAGCTGTCCAAGCAGACGGCGTTCAAGTGGGGCGCCACGCACATCCCCAAGGGCCCGGCCGGCCGCTTCACCCCGGCCGTGGGCAGCGCGCTGGTGATGACGGCCTCCTCGCAGAACAAGGACGCCGCCTGGATCTACATGCACGAGTTCCTGTCGTCCTCCGGCTACAAGTTCCGCCAGATCACCGCGCCCGCCCGGCAGTCCGCCTGGGACGCCAACGCCAAGGCGGTCGGCATCCCCGACGAGACGGCGAAGCTGGTCAAGGAGGTCCTGGCCGACTACGCCTCCGACGACGGCGTGCTGCGGCTGCCGGCCAACAAGAAGGTCGTCGACACGGCCAAGCCCATCTGGGAGCGCGCGATGCTCGGCAAGGTCAGCGTGGAGGACGCGCTGAAGGAGATCGCCGACAAGGTCACGCCCGTACTGGCCGAGAACAAGATCGCATGACTGCCGTCAGCGCCCGCAGCACGCTGGCGCGCCGCGAGGCGCGGCGCTTCCACCTGTTCGTCTCGCCGTGGGTGATCGGGTTCGTGCTCTTCAGCGCGGGCCCGATCCTCGGCGCCGTCGTGCTGAGCTTCATGGACTGGAACCTGCTGAAGCCGCCGACGTGGGTGGGGCTCGCCAACTACGAGCGCATGCTCAACGACCCCGAGTTCTGGGAGTCGATCGAGAACACCGTGCAGTACGGCCTCGGCTCGGTGGCGCTCGGCGTGTCGTTCACGTTCCTGCTGGCGCTGCTGCTCAACCAGCCGCTGCGCTTCCAGGGGCTGTTCCGCACCGTGATGTACCTGCCGTCGGTGGTGTCGGGCCTGGCCACGGCGCTGTTGTGGCTGAACATCCTGCACCCCGACTACGGCCTGATCAACAAGGTGCTGGCGTCGGTCGGCATCGAGGGGCCGGGCTGGCTGGCCTCGCAGGAGTGGGCCATCCCCGGGCTCGTGCTGATGAGCGTGTGGGGCGCGGGCAACACGATCGTCATCTACCTGGCCGGGCTGCAGGGCATCCCGAAGACGCTCTACGAGGCCGCCGAGATCGACGGGGCGGGGTGGTGGCGCCGCTTCTGGAGCGTGACCGTGCCGATGATGTCGCCGGTCATCTTCTTCAACGTGGTGACCGGGTTCATCGCGGCGCTGCAGAGCTACGTGCTCATCCTGGTCATGACCGAGGGCGGACCCGGCAACGCCACGATGGTGCTGGGGCTCTACATCTACCGGCACGCGTTCGTCTACTTCGACATGGGGTACGCGGCCACGCTGTCGTGGGCGATGTTCGTGCTGGTCATCGCCGTGACCGCGATCCAGTTCGGCCTGGCCAGGCGCTGGGTGCACTACGAGTTCAAGTGAGGTCGCCGATGCTCGTCGAGACCGCGGTGAAACCCGCGCGCTCCCCCCGCACGGGCGGCAAGCCCTTGAGCTCGGAGCAGGCCGAGCGCGTCAGACGGATCCGGCGCTCCGGGGCGTACATCCTGCTGGCCATCAGCTCGGCGGTGTTCCTGCTGCCGTTCCTGTGGATGCTGACGACCTCGCTCAAGTCGGACGCCGAGAACCTGGCCTTCCCGCCGCAGTGGCTGCCCGACTCCTTCAACTTCGACAACTACGCCAAGGGCTGGTCCGGGTCGCTGCCGTTCACCAGGTTCCTGCTGAACACGATCGTGATCACCGCGCTGTCCATGGTGGGCAACCTCGTCTCGTGCATCCTGCCGGCGTACGCGTTCGCCCGGCTGCGGGCGCGGGCGGCGGGCTTCATGTTCGCGGCGCTGCTGGCGACCATGATGATCCCGCGCGAGATCACGCTGGTGCCGAAGTTCGTGATGTTCTCCAAGCTCGGCTGGGTCGACACGTATCTGCCGCTCGTCGTGCCGGAGTTCTTCGGCGTCGCGCTGTACATCTTCCTGCTGCGCCAGTTCTTCACCACGATCCCGCAGGAGCTCATCGACGCGGCCCGCATCGACGGGGCCTCGGAGCTGCGCATCCTGTGGAGCGTCATGCTGCCGCTCGCCAAGCCGGCCATCGCGGCGATCTGCCTGTTCTCCTTCGTGGGCAACTGGAACCAGTACCTGGAGAACTCCATCTACCTGCGCTCGATGGAGAAGATCACCCTCGCCCAGGGGCTCGGCATGTTCAACGGTCAGTATGTGACCCAGTACAACCAGATGATGGCCGTCGCGCTAGTGTCGATGCTGCCCATCCTCGTCATCTTTTTCCTGGCGCAGAAGACGTTCATCCGGGGCGTCACGCTCACCGGAATCGCAGGAAGGTAATCCTTGGACTACGAACGCCAGCCGTACAGAAGGTGCGGCCGCAGCGGTCTCCTCCTCCCCGCCGTGTCGCTCGGCCTGTGGCACAACTTCGGCGGGGGTAAATCCCTCGACAGTCAGCGCGCCATCTTCAACAAGGCGCTCGACCTCGGCATCACCCACTTCGACATCGCCGACCGTTACGGCCCGCCGTTCGGCGCCGCCGAGGCGACGTTCAACCGGCTCCTGCCGCGGTCGCTGCGTGACGAGGTGGTCGTCACCACCAAGGGCAGCAACCCCATGTGGGACGGCCCGTACGGCAAGGGCAACTCGCGCAAGCACCTGCTCGCCACGCTCGACCGCTCGCTGGCCCGGCTCGGCCTCGACTTCGTGGACATCTTCTACCTGCACCGCGACGACGAGGAGACGCCGCTGGAGGAGCAGGTCGCCACGCTGGACTACATGGTCCGCACGGGACGCGCTCTCTACGTGGGCGTGTCGAACTTCTCGCCCGAGCGCACGGCGCAGGCCGCCCGGCTGCTGCGCGAGCTGGGCACGCCGCTGCTGATCCACCAGCCGTCGTACTCGCTGCTCAACCGGAAGATCGAGCACGGCCTGCTGGGCGTGCTGGAGCAGGAGGGCGTCGGCTGCGTGGTCTACTCGCCGCTGGCCCAGGGCCTGCTCACCGACCGCTACCTCGACGGCATCCCCGCCGACTCGCGGGCCGCCGAGGCACGCTTCCTCACCCCCGACCGGGTGACGCCCGAGGTGCTGGCGTTCGTGCGGTCGCTGTCGGAGCTGGCCGCCTCGCGCGGGCAGACGGTGGCGCAGCTCTCCCTGGCCTGGGCGCTCAGGGACCCGCGCGTCACGTCGGTGCTGGTCGGCGCCTCCAGCCCCGAGCAGCTCGAGGCGAACGTGGCCGCCGTCGACCGGCTCGACTTCTCCGACGACGAGCTGGCCGCCATCGACCGCGCCGCCAAGGAGGCCGGTATCGAGGCGTAAGGAGCCGTCTCCCCCGTGAGAGTGAGGGCGCTCGCTCGTCACGGGGATCCGCCGCTGCCCGGGCGACCGGCACGATCGTGACATGATCACCTGGACCGGCCGATGGGCCGTCTGGGCAGCGGCCTCCTGGACGCTGCTCTACGTCGCGTCCAAGATTCATTTCGCCCTCGCCGAGCGCATCGGCGTGACCGGCGGCCCGCGCGTGGCCCCGGAGACCTATCTGGAGTACGGGCCCGGCGAGGTCGCGCGGGCCCAGTGGGCCAACGCCGCCGCGGGCCTGCTCATGGCCGCCGTCGTGCTGGCCTCCCTCATTCCTTTCCGTCGGCCGCTGCCGCGCCGGACGCTGGCGGCGCTGCTGTGGTCGTGCGCGGCGATGGCCGCGGCGGGCGCGATCGGCATGACCGCCGGCGCCCTGTTCGCCGAGCGCGGCGGCGCTCTCTTCGGTGGCTACTGCGCGGTGTGGGCCGTGCTGCTCTGCCTCGCCTCCCTCTCCTTCCATCGACGCCGCCGTTCCATAATGAAACAGCTTTCCCGTTAGCGTGCTACCTTAAGGGGACGACAGACCCATTAAGGAGTGATTTTTCATGGAATATCGGCAGTTGGGGGCGTCCGGGCTCAAGGTTCCGGCGTTGAGCTTCGGCGCCGGCACGTTCGCCGGGAAGGGCGAGCTGTTCGGCGCGTGGGGCGACACCGACGTGGCGCAGGCCCGGCGGCTGGTGGACATCTGCCTCGACGCGGGGGTGACGATGTTCGACACGGCCGACGTCTACTCCGACGGCGCGTCCGAGGAGGTGCTGGGCCAGGCGCTCAAGGGGCGGCGCGACCGGGCGCTCATCTCCACCAAGGCCGGGCTGCCCATGGGCGACGGCCCCGGTGACGCGGGGACCTCCCGGCACCGCCTGATCAAGGCGGTCGACGACGCGCTGCGCCGCCTCGGCACCGGTCACATCGACCTGTTCCAGCTGCACGCCTTCGACGCGGCGACCCCGGTGGAGGAGGTGCTGTCCACGCTCGACGACCTGGTCAGGGCGGGCAAGCTGCGCTACGTGGGCGTCTCGAACTTCTCCGGCTGGCAGCTCATGAAGTCGCTGGCGACCGCCGAGCGGTACGGCTACCCGCGCTACGTGGCGCACCAGGTCTACTACTCCCTGGTCGGGCGCGACTACGAGTGGGAGCTGATGCCGCTCGGCCACGACCAGGGTGTCGGCGCGGTGGTGTGGAGCCCGCTCGGCTGGGGCCGCCTCACCGGCCGTGTCCGCCGGGGCCGGCCTCTTCCCGAGGGCAGCCGGCTGCACAGGACCGCCGCCTTCGGGCCGCCGGTGGCCGACGAGCTGCTGTACGCGGTGGTGGACGCCCTGGACGAGATCGCCGCGGAGACCGGCAGGTCGGTCCCCCAGGTCGCGCTGAACTGGCTGCTCCGGCGCCCGACCGTCTCCTCGGTCATCGTCGGCGCCCGCGACGAGTCGCAGCTCCAGGAGAACCTGGGGGCGATCGGCTGGGAGCTGACGCCGGACCAGGTGGCCCGGCTGGACGCGGCGAGCGCGACCACGGCGGCGTACCCCTACTTCCCGTACCGGCGTCAGGAGGGTTTCGCCCGGCTCAACCCGCCGATCGCCGGCGGCGTGGAGTTCTGAGCGCCGCCGGCGATCGGCGGAAGGCGGGCGCCCCATAAGGTGGGATTCATGGGGGTGCTGCGGGAGGCGTGGTACGTCCGAGTGCCTCCGGCGCCGGGCACAGGCCGGCCGATGCTCCCCCGCTTGCCGTTCGCCGCGCTGGCCGCGGCGGTCCTGATCTTCAACCTGCTGTTCTACGCCGTGAGCGCCGGGTTCGGGGTGCTCTCCGTCCCGGCCGCCGTCCTGCTCGCCGGACCCGTGCTCATGGGGTGGTACCGGCCGCTGCCCGCCTGGTCGGCCATGGTGGTGGCCATGCCCCTGCTCACCGGCCTCGGGCTGGCGCTGGGCAGTTCGGTCGTGCCGCAGCCGTGGCTGCTCAACCAGACGCTGGCCCAGCTCCCCGTCATGTACGTGCTGGCGCTGTCATCGGCCCGGCGCGTGACGATCGTCGCCGTCGCCGTCACGCTCGCGGCCGGGGTCGCCATGAGCGTGCCGCAGGACATGGCGCCGGACCGCCTGTCCAGAGGGCTGCTGGCCTGGACACTGGCCCTGCTGCTGGCCGCGGTCCTCGGCCACGCGAGGCGCATGAGGCGGCTGGCCACCTTACGCGTCGCCGACGAGCTCGGGCGGCGCCGGATCCTCGAGGAACGGGCGCGGATCGCCAGGGAACTGCACGACGTGGTGGCCCACCACATGTCGGTGATCGCCGTACAGGCCGCCAGCGCGCCCTACCGGATCGGCGGCGGGGTGAGCGAGGAGGTCGCGGAGGAGTTCGCGGCCATCAACGCGGCCGCCCGCGAGTCCCTGCGCGACATGAGGCACCTGCTCGGCGCGCTGCGGGGCTCGGACGACGGGCCGGGGACCATGCCGCAGCCCGGGCTGGAGGAGCTCGGCGCACTGGCCGAATCGGTGCGCCGGGCGGGCGTGCCCGTCCAGCTCACCGTCTCCGGCCCTGCCCGGTCGCTCTCTCCCGTGCAGTCCGTCACCGTCTACCGGATCGTCCAGGAGGCGCTGAGCAACGTCGTCCGGCACGCGCCCGGAGCCACGACCACCGTGTCCGTCCGCGCCGAGGCGGACGCGGTGTCGCTCGCCGTGGACAACGAACCTCCTCGGCACGTGTCCGGCACGACGCAGCCGGGCTCGCGACTCGGGTTGATCGGGATGCGCGAGCGCGTGGCGGTGCTCGGCGGCGACCTCACGGCGGCGGCGACGGACGCGGGCGGCTTCGCCGTACGGGCGCGGCTGCCGCGGCGGGCGGCCGGGTGAGCCACGAGGTCGCCGCAGGGCGAGGACGAACGTTCCGCGACGTCGCCGAAGGAGGCGCTGGATGATCACGGTGCTGGTCGCCGACGACCAGGCGATGATCAGGGCCGGGTTCGCGGCCCTGATCTCCGCGCAGCCGGACCTGCAGGTGGTCGGAGAGGCCGCGGACGGTCTGGAGGCGGTGACGGCGGCGCGCGATCTGCGACCGGACGTCGTGCTCATGGACGTGCGCATGCCCCACCTCGACGGTCTGGAGGCCACCCGGCGCATCGCCGGAGCGGGCGGCTCGAAGGTGCTCATCCTCACCACCTTCGACATCGACGACTACGTCTACGCCGCGCTGCGTGGCGGGGCCAGCGGCTTCCTGCTCAAGGACGCGCCGTCGGCCGACCTCATCACCGCCGTACGCGTGATCGCCGCCGGCGAGGCGCTGCTCGCGCCGTCCGTCACCCGCAGGCTCATCGAGGAGTTCGCGACCCGGCAGCCCATCGACGAGCGGGAGGCGCTGCGGCTGAACGCGCTGACCCCGCGCGAGCTGGACGTACTCAGGCTGGTGGCGGCCGGGCTGGCCAACGCCGAGATCGCCGGAGAGCTGACGATCGCGGAGGAGACCGTGAAGTCGCACGTCGGCCGGATCTTCACGAAACTGGGCCTGCGCGATCGGGCGCAGGCGGTGATGCTCGCCTACGAGAGCGGTCTGGTCGTACCCGGCAATCCCTCTCCAGCGGCACGCCGGGGCTCGCGACTGCGCTCCTGAGAGGGATTCGCCGCTCCCCACCCCGTCTCTACCGTCACCGGCATGATGAGAGTGGAAGCCGTGGCCGCGATGCTGCGGGCGGGGGCGGCGGTGTCGCTCAGCGAACCGGAACTGCGGGGCCTGGCCGAGTTCGTCCGGCCGGGCGCGGTCTGCTTCGACATCGGGGCCGCCTACGGGATGTACACCTACCCGCTGGCCAGGCTCGCCGGGCCGGCCGGGCAGGTGCACAGCTTCGAGCCGCTGCCGGTGCCGTACCGGATCCTGGAGGCCGGGCGGCGGGCGAGCGGGGCCCGCAACGTGCAAGTGACCAACGCCGCGCTGAGCTCGTCCACCGGATACCGGCGGCTGCGGCTGCCGTACCGGTTCGGCCTGCCCGTCCACGGCTGGGCGCACCTGGAGGAGGGGTTGAAGCATCCCGGCCCCTTCGCCGCCACCAGGACGCTCGAGGTCCCCGCGTACACCGTGGACCGCGTGTGCGAGCTGCGGGAGATCCCCCGCGTCGACTTCATCAAGATGGACGTCGAGGGGTGCGAGACGGAGGTGCTGAAGGGCGCGGAGCGGACCATCGAGCAGCACCGGCCCGCTCTGCTGCTGGAGATCGAGGACCGCCACCTCGGCAGGTACGGCAGGGACTCCGCCGAGGTGGCGGGCTCACTGATCGCGCGCGGCTACCGCATGCACGTCTGGCACCGGGGCCGCTGGAACCGGGCGGACCGGGTGAGCACGCACCGGCGCAACTACCTGTTCGCCGGGCGGACCGGCGCGCGGTCACCGGACGCCCGTTGAAAATTTCACGCCGCGACCGGCGTTCGCGCTGGTCGCCAAGGGGGCGGGGGCGGCACCGTTGCGGCGGCGGATCGCCGCGTCGTGCAATTTACCGTGATCCACCCCTCTTCGAGATGGGAGACCTGGTGCGTCACCGACTCGCCGCCCTGTCACTGCTCGCGGCCACCGCCCTCGTCCCGGCCGTGGCCGCGGCCGCGCCCGCGCACGCCGACCTGACCCTGCAGAAGGTCTACTCCAGCCTGCCCTACGACATCTGCATCTCGTTCGGCCAGTCCGGCCAGCAGAACGGCCGGTGGAGCACCTGGTGGTGCAGCACCACCCAGCCGCAGAACCCGCAGTATCCCACCTACGACCTGTGGGCGTACGTGAACTGAGGCCGGGCGTCCAGGACCGTGCCGTTCCGGACCAGAGCCGGCGGCTCGGGGGACGAGGGGCGCAGCCAGGCCACCTCCACCCCCGTGCCGACCAGCTCGAAGACGTGGGCGTCCGGGCGCTCCGGCACCTCCACGCGGCGCACGTCCGTCGCGCCCGCCAGCCGCGACGACAGCTCGGCGAACGCGTCAGCACTGGGATGCCGCACGGACATGGTGCCGCCCTCGAAGGCCATGAGCTGGAATTTGGAGAACATCAGCTGGAGGAGGTTGTACGGATCGGACGGCGCCGGCATGTCGGGGCCGAGCTGCCAGCAGACGGTCAGCCGGAGGCCGGACGACAGGGCCAGCATGTTCCTGATGACGATGTCGTCGGCGTTGATCCGGTGCCGCTCGGCCTCGAGCTCCGGCGGGCAGCCGGTCATGAACATCTGGAGCGTGGGCGGCAGCTCCGCCATCCGGTCGTAGAGCCGTTTCATGGCGGCGCGCACCGGTTCGGTGGTGAGCCGCTCCTCGTGGAGGTCCTCGACGGTCAGGCGGTACCACGGCTGCATGCCCCCGGCCTCGATCACCTCCGCCAGGTGCGCGAACACCTCGGGGTACTGCGTCGGCAGCGGCCCGTTGTACTCGCCGGCCACGATCGGCTTGTCCCCCACGGCCGCGCGCACGTCCTCGATCGCGCGGGGGATCAGGTACGGGTCCCCGTATAGGTGGACGTCGAAGACGTCGTAGGCGTCCCGGCCCTCCTCGATGACCTGGAGGAAGAAGTCCCGTTCGTCGTCGGGCTCGTCCGAGGCGGAGAAGACGCCGGGCGGGCAGCCGCCCAGCACCACGGCGGCGTCCGGGTCGGCGCTCTTGACCGCCTGGTGGAAGGTGGCGAGGTGGGCCACGTAGTCGGCGGCCGTGCCGGCCCAGAACAGGGGGATGCAGGGCTCGTTCTCGCACTGCCAGTAGCGCACGCGGCCCCGGCAGTGCGTCACGAGGGCGCGCAGCGTGGCCGCGTAGGCGGCCGGGTCGAGCGGCGGCGAGGCGGGCAGCAGGTCGGTGGAGCGGGTCGAGCCCCACGGCGAGGCCGCGCCGAGCGTGAACCAGAGCTCGGTGTCGTCGTCGAACTGGTCGAGCACGGCGTCCACCGCCGACCAGTCGTGGCGGCCGGGCTCGGGTTCGAGCTGCGACCAGTAGAAGAACACGCGCACCAGCCCGGCGCCCAGCTCCCTGGCCTGCGGGGCGAACGTGTCGGGCTTTTCGACGAGGCCGTACTGGAGGCCTCGTACCACTCCGAGTCGGATGTCCATGACCTCACGGTCCCCGGCCGGCCTGGCAAAAGGCTGACAGAACGCTGTCAGTCCGTGCGCAGGCGGACGGGGCCGAACAGGCCGGTGCTGCGCTGGCCGGGGAAGACGAAGTGGGTGGGGCTGACCTCGTCCATGAACGGCCCCAGGGTGCCGAGGACGAGGATCTCGATCGTGTTCTCGCCCTCGTCCAGCCGGACGTCGAAGGTGTAGGGGGAGCACACCCGGATCCCGCAGGGCCGGCCGTTCACGGTGACCTCGGCCGTGCCGCGCACCCTGCCGAGGTCGAGCGCACCGGGCCCGGCGGCGGCGGTGATCGTGGTGCGGTAGCGGACGCCGCCGCTGTAGCCGGACAGGCCGCGTTCCTCCCAGTCGCCGAGCCGCATCCGGCCGGGTCCGCAGGTGAAGCGGACCGGGCCGGTGAGCGACCCGGTGACCTCCAGCTCCGTTCCGTGGATCCGTACGGGACCCGTCGCGTCCACCTCGATGCCGGTCACGCCGGGCGGCGGGTCCAGCAGGAGACGGCCGGGGCCGGGGTGCCCGCCCGGGACCTGCCCGCCCAGGACCGTGAACCCGGCGGGCAGCGCGCTCGCGCGCCCGTCGAGCCAGCCCGCCTCGGGCAGCGGATGCGGCCGGGGCCGCAGGTGGAGCGCGGCGGGGTCGCCCTGCTGGCGCCGCCGTACGCGGGGCCGCGACGGCCAGCCGGGACCGGAGACCGCGAGCCCGTCCACCAGCACCCAGCCGTCCGACTCCACGCTGATCGTGTTGCCGCCCGGCCGGAGCAGGCCGGACACGTCGTAGCGGCGCACCCGGGGGATGTCCGCCTCCTCGTACGGGTCGAACCCGCCCTGCCTGCCCGCTTCCGCCCCGTTCACCAGCACCCGGCAGTACGCGGTCGAGGCCACCTGCAGCAGCTCGTACGGCGGTGCGCCGACGTGCACGGTGGTCTCCATGGCCCCGCCGATCCACTCCGGCAGGGCCGCGTCGCGGGGGTCGGCGACCAGGCAGGCGTAGGCCCGCAGGTCGAGCTCCTCGTCGGGGACGAACCGCAGCTCCAGGAGATAGGTGCCGGGCGCGAGCGGCGCGCGCGAGACCGCCGCGTATCCGGAGTCGTCCAGCGGCAGCTCCTCGCCGTCCAGCCAGGCGGTCTTGGCCGCGCCCGCCCCGACCGCCAGCCGGCCGCCCTCGGGCATGTCGGCGGGCACGGTGAGCAGGCTGCGGAAGCGAGCCTCCTCCCCCGCCCCGACCGTCCCGAACGCCAGGAACTCCACGGGCACGTGCCCCTTGGGGCCGAGGGTCTCCCGGTGGATCGGGTCCTTGCGCAGCCCGCGCGACGGCGACCACACCGACGGGGTCCACGGCCCGGCCCCGACCCGCTGCTCGCCCCTGGGCTCGAACGTGACGTGCACCGGCTCGCCGTCCGGCGTGCGCAGCGTCCAGCGTTCGACGACGGCGCGGCTGCCGAAGTCCGACCAGGTGTCGTCCAGCGTCGGCACGAGCTCGACGTCCCACTCCTCGCCCAGCTCCATCTCATGCGGGAAGCTCGGGCGCGGTTCCGGGACCCGGGAGGTCCCGTCGAAGATCAGCAGCGCGGCGGGCCCGTCGTCGAAGGGCACGACGACCTCCAGCGCGTCCCCGTCCGTGGTGCACGGCAGCGCCCGGGGCTCCCCGCCGAACGGGCTCGCCAGCAGCGGCGTACCGGAGACTCCGCGCACCTTCACCCGCATCTCGCGGGCGTACCGGGACGGGTCGAAGTCGATGGCGGCGTCCAGCCAGCCCAGTTCGACGCCGCGCTCCTCGGGCCGTCCCACGCCGATCCTGCTGGCCATGGGGAACGCGGCGGTCAGGAACACCAGCGTGGTCTCGCCGATCTCGCGTACCAGCGGCGGCACCGGCGCCTCGACCCGCCGTTCGAGCCCGGCCAGCGCCGCCCCGATCCCTTCGGCGCTCTCCACGGACACGACGGGCAATTCCTCCGGGAGCCCGTCGGGGACGGCCCCCACCGCGACCAGCAGCCCGCCGTCTGCGGCGAACTCCTTCAGCCGCGCGGCCACGTCCTCGTCGAGCACGGTCACGGCGGGCAGCACGACGGCCCGGTACGCCTCGGTGGAGACGGCCAGCCGCCCGTCGCGCACGTCCGCGCGCCGCACCGAGTCCTCGTCGATCACGTCGGCGTCGAGGCCGAGCCGGTCGAGCGCCCCCGGCACGGTCGCGAACCAGGCCATGTCGCCCACGAGCTCCCGGTAGACCTCCTGCGCCCGCGCGGCCTGCGCGCCGACGCCGTCCAGCCGGGTTCCGGCCTGCGACGTCGCGGTGGGCAGGAGCACCGCGACGTCGCAGGCGTGGCGGCCCAGGGACAGGGCCGCGCACAGGCGGGTCACCGCGTCCGCGAAGACCCGGTGGTGCCGCCAGTAGGGTTGGCGCCAGTCGGTGGACGGCGGCGCCCACTCCCACCAGCCGCGCCGGGTCGTGTAGTAGACGGCGTGCGGGTTGTAAAGGTTGGCACCGGCACGCAACCAGGGCAGCAGCCAGTCGAAGGTCTCCTCCAGGGTGCCGCCCCAGCCGCTGGAGTGGAACGCCTCGATCCAGGTGCGCGGCCGGCCGTACAGGTGGGCGAGGGAGGAGTGCAGGCGCGCGTCGCCGTGGTGGTCGGAGCCGGGCGCGCCGAACCAGCGATGGGTACGCGCGTAGTCGGCGTAGAGCCGGACCCCGTCCACGGGATGCCCGGCGCGGGCCGGGTCCTGCTGGTCGCAGCCGTTGAGCAGGCCGTGGCGCTCGTGCCAGGCGGCCAGCGGCCGGAAGAACGCCTCCTCGGCCAGTTCGGCCCGGGTCTGCTGGTAGGCGTGCCAGTCGGGCGCGTCGAGGGTGAAGGGCCGACCGCGCCGGGCCGCGTACTCCTCGGCGAACGTCGCCGACCAGGTGGGCACGGTCGGCAGCTCGTCCTGGAACGACCCGGCGATCACCGTGCCGAACCAGTGGCCGACCCGCCGCTCGAACTCGCCGTGCACCCGGTCGAGCAGCACCGCGCACGCCTCGCGGGACAGGTAGTCGAAGCCGCGCGTCGAGACCGTCCCGTCGAGGGCCAGCCACTGCCCGGCGAACTCCGGGCGTTCCTGGACGAGACGGGCCTGGAGGTCGGCGCCGGAGAAGCCGAGCTGGTCGTAGAACCACAGGTGCGCGCCCAGCTCGCGGGCGTCGGCGCAGACGCCGTCCAGCAGCTCCCACCACGCCTCCGACAGGAACGGCGGGTCGTCGGCGTCGGAGCCGAACAGCGGCCCCGACGGCGCCAGGTTGAGGATGACGAGGTTGCGCACTCCCCCGGCGACGAGCCGCTCCATCTGCCAGCGCAGCCGGTCGCGGCGCAGCGGCTCGCCGCTCCACCACCAGATGGCCGCCGGGGAGAACTCCCGTGGCGGCTCGCGGAGCACGTCGAAGACGGTCATCCCTTGAGCCCGCTGGAGAAGCCCTTGATGACGTAACGCTGCAGCACCAGGAAGACCAGCACGATCGGCAGCGCCCCGAGGACGAGCCCGGCGAAGACCAGGCCGTGGTCGGAGACGTACTGGCCGACGAAGGCGAAGACGCTGACCGGGACCGTCTCGAACCCGGAGCCGCCCAGGTAGAGCAGCGGGGTGAAGAAGTCGTTCCAGATGAAGACGGCGTTGAGGATCAGCACGGTGCCGGTGATGGGCCGCAGCAGCGGGAAGACCACCCGGGTGAACGCCGTGAGGTGGGAGGCGCCGTCGATCTGGGCGGCGCTGGCGTACTCGCGGGGCAGCGCGCGGATGAAGCCGGTGTAGAGGAAGACCGTGAAGGGCAGCTGGATGCCGGTGTAGAAGAGGATCATCCCGGCGTGCGTGCCGATCAGCCCCAGATCGGTCACCAGCTCGTAGAGCGGGATCATGCCGAGCTGGAACGGCAGCACGATGCCCAGCAGGAAGAGGATGTACAGGCCGTAGCCGAGCCTGCTGTGCACGCGGGCCAGGAAGTAGGAGGCGAACGAGCCGAGCGCGATCAGCAGGACCAGGCTGGCCACAGTGATCACCGTGCTGTTGACCAGCGACGGGCCGAGCGCGGCGGCCGACCACGCCTTGCCGAAGTTGTCCAGCGTGGGCGGGTCGGGCAGCGCCAGCGGCGTCTGGGAGATCTGCGCCGGGTCCTTCAGCGACAGCGAGATCAGCGTGTAGACGGGGAACAGGAACGCCACCGCCGCCGCGATCATCACGATCTCCAGCAGGAACGTCCTTCTCATGCGGACACCTCCCGGTTGCGCAGGTAGTAGACCTGGACGAGGGAGACGGCCGCCACGAACAGGGCGAGCACCAGCGCGATCGCGGTGCTGTAGCCGAACTTGCCGAACACGAACGCCTGCTTGTAGAGCACCGTGGACAGGGTCTCCGTGGCGTAGCCGGGGCCGCCGTTGGTGGCGGCGAAGATCTGGTCGAAGAGCTTGAGCCCGCCGATCGTGGAGAGCATGAGGTTGATCGTCACGGCGGGGGCCAGCAGCGGCCAGGTGACGTAGCGGAAGCGCTGGAAGGTGCCCGCCCCGTCGATCATGGCCGCCTCGTGCAGCTCCTTCGGCACGCCTTCGAGCCCGGCCAGGAAGATGACCATGGAGTATCCGGCGTACTGCCACACGACCATGCCGGCGATCGACCACAGCGCCACCGACGGGTCGCCCAGCCAGTCCACGCTCAGGCCGAGCAGCCCGTTCAGGCCCGCCGACGGGTCGGGGTTGTAGACGTACTTCCACAGGAACGCCACCATGACCGGGCTGACGACCACGGGCGCGAAGAAGATCACCCGTAGGAGCGCCCGGCTCTTCAGCTTGGCGTTGACGCCCAGGGCCAGCAGCAGGCCGACCCCGTTCTGGACGGCCACGATGGCCACGGTGAGCAGCAGCGTGTTTCCGATCGAGCCCATGGCCTGCTCGTCGCCCAGGAGCGCGCCGAAGTTGGCCAGGCCGACGAAGGACATGTCCTGGCCGATGCCGCTCCAGTCCGTGAAGGCGTACACCACGCCGGCCGCGGCCGGGTAGAGCACGACCAGCGCGTAGACGACGAGAGCGGGCGCGGCGAACAGCCAGGACGGCGAGTCGGCGCTGAAGCGCCGCCTGCGCCGCGAGACGGCCGAGCGCCGCTGGACAGTCAGGGAAGTCACTTCTTGTACGCCTCGTCCATCTTCTTCAGCGCCTCGTCGATGGTCGACTTGCCGGCCAGCAACTCCTGGATCACCGCGAAGTGCACCGGCTGCACCTCGGCGTTGGGCCAGCGCTGGTCCATGAACGGCACCGCCCGGTCCTTGGTGAACGGCAGGAACGACTGGACGGCCGGGTCGATGGTCGAGGAGGAGTCCTGGGTGAGCGGGATGGCGGCGATGGCCTTGGCCCAGGCGTTGATGCTCTCCTGCTTGCCGAGGAAGTCGATGAACGCCTTGGCCTCCTCGACGTGCTGGCCCTTGGCGCTGGCGCCGAGGCCGACGACCACGCCGGCGGGGATCCACACCTGGTTGGCGTCGTCCGCGCCCGGCACGGGGAACATCGACAGGTCGTCGGGCGAGGAGGCCGCCTTGCGGAAGTCGGGCAGCACGGCCGACACCTGGATCGCCATGCCGGCCTTGCCGGTGGCCACCATGGAGATCTGCTGCTCGAACGTGGTGCCGTTCGGCTTGTCGTTGAAGAAGCCGCGCTTCTGCAGCTCCAGGTACATCTCCATGGCCTGGCGCCAGCCCGACTGGGCGAAGGAGGTCTGCCCGGCGAGCTGCTTGTCGTCGAACGTCGGGTCCTTGGCGTAGACGGTGGAGGGCACCAGCGCGTACGTGATGAGCTGGGTGACCCACGGCGTCTGCGCGCCCAGCGCGATCGGCGTGATGCCGGCCTTCTTCAGCTTGTCGCAGACCGCGAGGAACTCCGTCCACGTGGTGGGCGGCGCTTCCACGCCGGCCTTCTCGAACGCCTTCTTGTTGTAGACGGCGCCGATGACCGACGAGCCGGCGGAGTAGATGTAGGTCTTGCCGTCGAGCTGGAAGGCGGGCTTGAACCCGGCGGGGATCGTCTGCGTCCACGCCTGGGAGGACAGGTCGGCCAGCAGCCCGGCCTTGGCGATCTGGCTCATGGACATCGCGCTGCCGTTGCCCGGGTAGACCACGTGCAGGTCGGGGGCGTTGCCCGCGCCGAGCTGGGTGCGGACCGAGGTCTGCACCTGGTCGGTGGGGGCGAAGGAGGCGGTGAGCCGCACCTCCGGCTTCGCCTTCTGGTAGGCGGCGAGCAGCGCGTCCATCGGCGCCTTCTGGTCGGCCACGCCGAGGAACTTCAGGTCGACCCCGGCGGCGGCGGTCCCTCCGCCCGTGGTGGCGGTGGTCTCGGGCTTGGTCGAGCAGGCGGTGGCGGCCGCGGCCACGGCGAGGCCACCCATCATGCGGAAGAACTGGACCCGGCTCAGTCGGGCGTCACGCAGATCGGTCATGTCATGTCTCCTCGCCCGGCGCTGGGGGAGCCGATACGAACGTTTTAATGACGGGCCTGTTAAGTTAACAGCCGATTTTGTTAAAAATGAGGGATGTCGGGAGAGTACGAGTCGCCCGAGAAGAGTGTCAAGAGTAGGATCCGCAACCGTCCAGGCAAGGGTGAGGGCTCAGGGTGAATTCGCGGCAGCACACCTCCGGTAAGTCCGCTCGGTGGCGGGACATGGCCGAGCACATCGTGCGGCGTGGCTCGGCCACGGTGACGGAGCTCGCGGAGAGCTTCGACGTCAGCGTGATGACCGTGCACCGCGACCTCGACGAGCTGGAGCGCCAGGGCATGGTGCGCAAGGTTCGCGGCGGCGCCACCGCCCAGGCCTCCAACGTCTGGGAGAGCAACATCGCCTACCGGCTCACGGCGCACACCGCGGAGAAGGACGCGATCGCCAGGGTGGTGGCCGGGCTCATCGAGCCGGGCAGCTCCGTGATGCTCGACGACTCCACGACGGCCCTGGCCGTGGCCCGCCACCTGGGCGAGCTCGCGCCGCTGACCGTGCTGACGAACTTCCTCGAGGCGATCAGGCTGCTCGCGGCCACCCCCGACATCCGGCTCATCGCGCTCGGCGGTGAGTACCATGCCACACACGACTCTTTCCTCGGACTGGGCTGCGTGGACGCGGTCGAGGCGGTCAGCACGGACGTGGTCGTGGTCTCCACCTCCGCGGTCTCCGACCAGTACGCCTTCCACCAGGAGCAGGAGATCGTGCTGGTCAAGCGGGCGATGCTGGGCTCGGGCACCCGCCGGATCCTGGCCGTGGACGGCTCGAAGCTGGCCAGGGTGGCGCTGCACCGGGTCGCGCCGCTCGACGACTTCGACGTCATCGTGGTCGACGCCAACGCCCCCGCCGAGATGCTGCAGCGCCTGCGCGACCGGCACCGGCGGGTCGAGGTCGCCCAGTTGTAACACGTTTGTGTGTGATTTTTAACTTCAGTCTTGTTACAAGCTTGCCTGCTTGCTACAAAGTGAGGGCTTTCGCCCCCCATCTGAGGAAGCAGCATGCACACGCGCCGTTCGTTCCTCGGTCTGAGCGCATTAGCCCTGGCGTTCAGCACCGACCTCGCCGACCCGTGGACCGCAGCCGCCACGGTGAGCGGCGACTACCCCTTCCAGCTCGGCGTCGCCTCCGGCGATCCGCTGCCCGACCGGGTGATCCTGTGGACCCGGCTGGCGGTCAGGCCGCTCGAACCGCTGGGCGGGCTGCCGTACAACAAGATCAAGGTCGAGTGGGAGATCGCCGAGGACGAGGCGTTCACCCGGCGCGCGGGGTACGGCTCCACGTGGGCCACCCCCGAGTACGGCCACTCGGTCCACGTGGACGCGAAGGGGCTGCGCCCCGGCCGCGACTACTTCTACCGCTTCCGCACCGGCGGCGAGCTCAGCCCGGTCGGCAGGACCAGGACGGCGCCCGCGCCGCGCAGCAGCCCCGAGTCGCTGCATCTGGCCTTCGCCTCGTGCGCGTCGTGGCAGGACGGCTACTACGCCGCCTACCGCCACCTCGCCGAGGAGCGTCCCGACGTCGTCTTCCACCTCGGGGACTACATCTACGAGTACGGCATCGTGCCTTCCGGCGGGAACCGCAACACGCCGGTGCCCGAGCAGTTCCGGGTGCAGTGCGACACGCTCGACCGCTACCGCGTCCAGTACGGCCTCTACAAGAGCGACCCCGACCTGCAGGCCGCGCACCACGCAGCGCCGTGGATCGTCACCTGGGACGACCACGAGGTGCTCGACAACTGGGCGGGCCGCTTCGGCCCCGGCGGCGAGGTGTCCGAGCAGGACTACCTGGTGATCCGCGCCAACGCCTTCCGCGCGTACTGGGAGAACATGCCCATCAGGGTGCCCGCCGTGCAGGGGCCCGACGCCCGGATCTACCGCAGGTTCTCCTTCGGCGACCTGGCCGAGTTCAACGTGCTGGACACCCGCCAGTACCGCGACGACCAGGTCTGCGGCGACGGGCAGCAGATCGACTGCGCCGAGCGGCTCGACCCGGCCCGCCAGATGCTCGGGGCCGAGCAGGAGAAGTGGCTGCTCGACGGCCTGGGCGAGTCCCGCGCCAAGTGGAACGTGCTGGCCCAGCAGATCGCCATGATCCAGCTCGACTACGACGCCGGGCCCGCGCAGAAGCTCAGCATGGATCTCTGGGACGGCTACAAGGCCGCCAAGGACCGCGTGCTGAACGGCATGGTGGAGCGGCAGGTCAGCAACCCCGTCGTGCTGACCGGCGACATCCACTACAACCTGGCCGGGGAGCTCAAGGCGAACTTCGACGACCCCTCCTCGCAGACCGTCGGCGTGGAGTTCGTCGGGACCTCCGTCAGCAGCGGCGGCAACGGCAACCCGAACACCGGCCTGCCGGCCGGCGGCACCGACCCGGTCAACCCGCATCTCCGCTTCTCCAGCTACCAGCGCGGCTACGTCTCCTGCGAGGTCACCAGGAGCCAGTGGCGGGCGGACTTCAAGGTGGTGCCGTACGTGGACCGGCCCGGCGCGCCGGTCTCCACCAGGGCCAGCCTCGTGACCCTCGACGGCGTGCCCGGCCTGCACGCGCTCTGACAGGAAGGACCGATCATGCGACTCCTCACCGCCGCGCTGGCCGCCACCGCCGTCGTCCTGACCGCCCCGGCCGCCGCCCATGCACAGGATCCCTCCGAGCCCCCGTCGAACCCGTCGCTCACCGTCAGATCGGGCGCCTCCAAGGGCACCGGCAGGCTGACCCCCATCGCGGGCGCCGACCGGGTCGTGGCCCCGCTCGGCGTGGACCCGGCCTGCCCGGCCAAGCTCGAGATCGGCATGCGCAGCGACGCCAGGAAGCCGTCGTACGCGACCATGTCCGTCGAGGTGACAGCGCCGCTGTCCGCCTCCCGCTCGATGCTGACCAGCTACCTGCCGCCCGGCTACGAGCTCGGCGCGAAGCTGCTGATCGCCGTGCCGCCCACCACGCCGCAGGGCGAGTACGCGCTGCGCCTGAAGACGCCGGACCGCACCCTGTCGGTCCCCGTCCAGGTCGTCACCCTGGACCAGCTCGACAACGGCGGCAATCTCGCCCTGCGCCGCCCCGTCACCGCCTCGTCCCAGCACACCAACGCGAACTACCCGCCGTGCAGCGTCGCCGACGGCGACGCCGGCTCGAACGGCTGGGCCGGGGGCAACGGCTGGAACGACGCCACGGCCAGGGCCTGGCCGGACACGGTGTCGATCGCGCTGGGCGGCCCCAAGCAGATCTCCCGCGTCGACCTCTACACCCTGAACACCGAGCGCTACCCGTCCTCGAGCGTCGGGCTGCGCGACTGGGACGTCCAGGCGGGGCTGAACGGCCAGTGGCAGACGGTCGCGCAGGTCCGCGGCAACACCGCGGGCAGCGTGCGCTCGGACTTCGCCGCTGTGACGGCGGACGCGGTCCGCATCGTCGCCCTGGCCTCGAACGGCGCCAACGACTACACCCGCATCACGGAGGTGGAGGTCCGCTAGGCCAGGAGACGGAGCCGCCGGCTCACAGGGACGCGCCGCCGCACATCACCAGGTGCTGGCCGGTGACCGCGCCCCCTTCCGGGCCGAGGAGGAAGGCCGTCAGTCCCGCGACCTCCTCGGGTCTGATGAATCGCCCCAGCGGCGGGACCCGTGGCGGCGTGGCGGCACGTCCGGGATCCCGCAGCATGGGGGTGTCCGTCGGGCCGGGGGCGACCACGTTGACGGTGATGCCACGCGGGGCCAGTTCCATGGCCCAGGAACGGGACAGGCCCACGAGCGCGGCCTTGGTCGCCGCGTACTGGCTCTTGCCCACCGCGCCCGCCATCGTGCGGCTTCCGATCAGCACGACGCGGCCACCTGGGCGGATCGCGTCGGCGAGGGCGTTCACCAGAACGGTCGCGGCCTCGACGTGGACGCGCCACATGAGGGCGCCGTCCTGTGCCGAGAGGCGTCCGAGCGGTGCGGAGCGTTGCAGGCCCGCCGCGTGAACGACGGCGTCGACGGTGCCCACCGCGGCCGATGCGTCGGCCAACTGGTCGAGGTCGGTCAGGTCGGCCTGGATCCACGAGTAGGCCGGGCTGTCCTGGCGGTGCTCCGGAGGGCGGGTACGGCTCATCCCGGTGACTTTCCAGCCCTCGCGGAGCAGGCGTGCGGCGATGGCCTGGCCGATGCCGGAGCTGGCCCCGGTCACCACCGCGTGCTGCGGCTGCTCCGCGGTGTGGCGGTCTGGCGTGGTGTCCGTCGACACGTCAGACGCCCGCGGCGCGGGCGGCCCACTCGGGTCGTACCCGTACGTACTTGATGACGCGGCGGTGGTAGGTGAAGGCGATGTGCAGGTCGCCGTCGGCGGTTTCCTGGATGGACGGGTAGGAGTACTCCCGGTTGAGACCCTCGCGGGAGTTGTTGGTCAGGCAGTAGCCGTCGCCCACCTCCAGATCGCGGCGGATCGGCCACGTGCGCCCACCATCGTCGGACAGCGCGAGGGTCATGGGCGCGCGCGGGGCGCCCCAGAACGCGGTCCGCTCATTACTCCCGGCGAGTGCCGGACTCGCCGGACTCGCCGGGGTCTCGGCCAGGCCGTCGTCGTCGATCTCGTCGTACAGGGAGACTCGCCGCTCGGTGGCGTCGGCCGCGCTGCTGGCGTTGAACACCAGCGCGAGCCGGCCGTCACGAAGTGTGACGTACTGGATGGAGGAGTTGTTGTTGGGCAGTTCGGTGGCGGCGGGAGCGCTCCAGGTCACGCCCTCGTCCTCCGACCGGCTGGCGTGGATCGAATCCGCCCAGCGGCTGCGGAACAGCGCGAGCAGCGTGCCGTCGGCCAGGAGGTGGACGTTCATGTGGACGCAGCCCGTGCTGTCGGGGACGAGCTGCTCGCGCCAGGTTCGTCCCTCGTCGTCGGAGATCATGAGGGAGCTGGTGTCACGGTCGCCGACCCAGCGCCTGCCCGGCGTGGTGACGCAGTTGAAGACGGGCAGGAGCCATCGGCCGGAGGGCAGCACGAGCACGGGCTGCCGGACGAAGACGCCGCCGCGGCTCGTGGCGGGGAAGAGGGTGTGCACGGGCCCCCAGGTCTGACCGTCGTCTCGGGAGATGCGACGGCGGACTTCGGCGGTGTCCTGGTTCCCGGCGTGCTGGGCGGTGTACAGCAGCCACAGCTCTCCGGCGGGTGTAGGGAACAGGACCGGGTTCTGCTCGGAACGCGTCATGTCGTCGGACAGCCGCGTGGGCGTGGACCAGGTGTCCGCGCCCTTCTGCAGCCGGGAGAACCAGATGGAGATGTCCGAGACGCCTTCCTGCGTGCCGCCGAACCACACGCAGCCGAGATCACCGTCGTGCAGCGACATGAGGTTGGCCGCGTGGTTCTGCACGGCGGGCGCGATCAGGTACGCGTCACGGCGGTCCGGATCGTCGTCGCGAACCCGGATCAGTCCGTCCATGGGCAGGTGATCGGGGACGGAGGTCGGGGACTGGCTCACTGCTCTCCTTGGCGAGACTGGGCTCGGGCGTCGGTCAGGTGGGACTTCGCGACCTGTTCGAGGTGGACGAGGTCGCAGGCGATGGTGGCGAAGGTGTATCCCTCGGCCAGGCGCTTGGCGGCCGACCCACCGTCGGGGGTGTGAATGCCGGCGGCGATACCGGCGGACCTGGCGACTTCACGCACCGTGACCAGCGCGTCCTCGAACTGGGAGGCGATCGCGGGGTCGCCGGGAAAGGCGCCGCCCAGGGCCAGGCACAGATCGGACGGGCCCACGTAGACGCCGTCCAGGTCGGGGGTGGCGCAGATCGCTTCGACGTTCGCCAGCCCCTGTGCCGTCTCGATCATGGCGAGGACCAGCACGGTGGCGTCGCTGTCCGCGGGGCGCGGTCCGATGCGGAGCGCGGAGCGCATCGGGCCGTACGAGCGGCGCCCCTTCGGTGGATAGCGGGTCGCGGAGACAGCGGCCGCGGCGTCCTCGGCGGTGTCGATGAGAGGCACGATGACGCCTGCGGCGCCCGCGTCGAGGGCACGGCCGATGGGGGCGGGGTTGTTCGCCTCGACTCTGACCAGGCCCGCGGACACGCCGCCCGCGTCGATCGCGGTCAGGCCGCTCAGCAACCCCGAGTAGCCCAGCAGTCCGTGCTGGGCGTCCAGGCACACGTAGTCGTATCCGAGGCGCGCGATGCGCTCGGTGGACACGGGCGAATTGAGCACGGACCAGTAGCCCAGTGCGGGTTGCCGGGCACGGATCCTGGCGGTGAAGTCGGTGATGCTCACGGCTGGCCTTCTCCTCGGTGGTCGGCTCTCATCGGTTGTAGGCGGGCATGGGGCCGCGCAGCGCCGCGCCCACGCGGTCACAGGCTGCCACGACGTCCTCGGGGAGGGGTCCTGCCGCGGCGGTCGCGATGTTCGCGCGGAGGTGTTCGACCTTGGAACCGCCGAGCAGGAGGGCCCCCACGCCGTCGCGATGGAGCAGCCACCGCAGAGACAGCTCGACGAGGGGGGTGCCCGACTGCGCGGCGATCTCACCGAGGGCGGTGACGGCCTCGAACAGCGCCGGGTTCCAGTACCGCTGCCGGTACATGGGGGCGAGCTTGGAGTCGCCGAAGCGGCCGGCGGAAGGATCCTGCTCGAAGGTGTGCCGGCCGGTGAGCAGGCCCCCGCCGAGCGGGTTGTAGACCATGGTCGTCAGGCCGGTGCTCTGCGCGAACTCCAGGTATTCCTCCTCCACCCTGCGGGCCAGGAGGTTGTAGAGCTGCTGGGCGACGACCGGGCGCGGCGCGCCGACGGCGTCGGCGGTGTGGTTGAGCTCGGCGATCTGCCAGGCCGCGTAGTTGGAGACGCCGAGCGCGCCGATCTTGCCCTCGGCGACGAACTCGGCGACGGCGCCGAGCGTCTCGGCCGGCGGCGTGCGGCGGTCGGGCTGGTGCAGGTAGAACAGGTCGACGTGGTCGACCCGCAGGCGGCGCAGGCTGCCTTCGAGGCTCGCCCGCAACGCCTTGGCGGACAACGGCGCGTCATCGCCCGCGTCCGGATGGGGCATGCCGGCCTTGGTGGCGAGGACGACCCGGTCGCGCCGGGTGGCGAGCAGCGGTCCCAGGATGGACTCGGTCGCGCCGCCCGCGTAGACGTTCGCGGTGTCCACCCCGGTGATGCCGGCGTCGAGCGCCGCGTCCAGCATGCGCGCGGCCTCTTTCGCGTCGGCCGTGTCGCCGAACGTCATGGTGCCCAGCACCAGCCGGGACAGCCCGATGCGCGCCCCGGACTGTGTCGCTGCCGGTGTCGCCGCCGGTACGGAGATCGCCGGTACAGAAGGTGTCATCGGTCGGTTCCTCGCTGAACAGGTGTCCCGGGGGACTGCTTGGCGGACGGGGCCCGCACCAGATCGCGCGGCTTGCGCCCGCGTATGGCGGACGGGTCCAGCGCGGCCCTGCGGAGGGCGCGGGTGTAGGGGTGGGCCGGCGCGGCCAGCACCTTCCGGGTCGGGCCGGACTCGACCAGGCGCCCTTTGCTCATGACGATGATGTCCTCGCTGATCTCCCTGACCACACCGAGGTTGTGGGAGATCACGACATAGGTGAGACCGGTCTCGGCCTGGATCCTCATCAGCAGGGCGAGGACCTGCGCCTGGACGGACACGTCCAGAGCGCTCGTCGCCTCGTCGCAGACGAGCAGATCGGGTTGGGAAGCCAGGGCTCTGGCGATGCCGATGCGCTGGCGCTGGCCGCCGGAGAACTCCGGCGGGCGGCGCTCGAGGGCCGTGGCGGGCAGGCCCACCTGGTCGATGAGCCTGGCCGCCTCCTTGGCCCGTGCGCGTCTGTCGCGCATTCCGCGCACCCGCAGCGGTTCCGCGACGATCTCCTCCGCCGACAGGTGCGGGTCGAGCGATCCGTACGGGTCCTGGAAGATCATCTGCACCCGGTTGCGCATCGGGCGCAGCTGTTTCTCGCTCAGCCCCGCGATGTCGGTGCCGCCCACCACGATGCGGCCAGCGGTGGGCCTGACCAGCCGTACGATCGACCGGGCGATCGTGGACTTGCCGCAGCCCGACTCCCCCACGATGGCCAGGGTGCCGCCCTGCCGGACGGTGAAGCTGACGTCGTCGACCGCGCGGAACAAGCCGTGCGCGACGGGATAGTCCACGACGAGGCCGTCGACCTCGAGGAACGCGTCATCGGTCATCGGGATTCTCCCAGTGCCACCGGGTCGGCGGGCGACCCGTCGTCGAGGGGCGCTTCCGGCGACTCACCGTCCTCGTCCCACGGGCCGAGCCGCGGGACCGCCTTCAGCAACTTCCTGGTGTACGGATCGCCCGGCGCGTCGACGATCTGTTCGGCCTCGCCGGACTCGACGAATCGCCCGTCCTTCATGACATGGATGCGGTCGGAGACGAGCCGGGCCACGCCGATGTCGTGAGTGATCATGAGGATGCCGATGCCGGTGTTCTCCTGCACTTCGAGCAGCAGGTCGAGGATGCCTGCCTGGACGGTGACGTCCAGGGCGGAGGTCGGTTCGTCGGCGACGAGCAGTACGGGCGACCCGGCGAGCGCGAGCGCGATGAGCACGCGCTGCAGCATGCCGCCTGACAGCTGATGCGGATACTTGCGGAGCTGGGACTCCGGATCGGGGATGTGCATCTTGGCCAGCAGGTCGACGGATCGCGCGATGGTCTCCGACTTGGACAGGCCGCGGTGCCGCAGCCGAACGGCCTCACGGAGCTGCTGCCCGATGGTATGGACGGGGCTGAGCGCCGTCATCGGATCCTGCGGGATGAGGGAGACGGTACGCCCGCGTACCTTGCGCGCCGCGCGCGGATCGGCGATGACGTCGACGCCCTGGAAGCGGGCTCTGCCGGACAGGACCGCCAGCTCCGGCGGGAGCAGCCGCAGAATGCCCATGGCCGTGGTGGACTTGCCGGATCCGGACTCACCGATGATCGTCACGGTTTCGCCCTGGCGGATGAGGAAGCTGACGCCGTCGACCGCGCGGACGATACCGGCTTCGGTGATCAGCTCGATCTGCAGGTCCTCGACCTCCAGCAGGGGACGATCAGCCTCGTCGAACTCGGCTGTCATGCTCGGCTCACCTTCCCTTTCCGCCTGCGTACGCGGTCCCGAAGCCCGTCTCCGAGCAGGTTGACTCCGACGACGAGCAGCACGATGACCAGTCCGGGCAGCGTGACCAGCCACCACGACGTCGTGATGTAGTCCTGGCCGTCGGAGATGATGCGGCCCCAGGTGGCGAACGGGCGCTGCGGGCCGGCGCCCAGGTAGCTCAGCGCGCTCTCCAGCAGCACGGCCTGGGCCAGCAGCAGCAGGATCACGAGTGTGGCCTGCTTGACGACGTTGGGCAGCACGTGCCGGAGCAGGGTGGTGACGCGGCGCAGGCCGAGCACCCGGGCCGCGGCCACATAGGGTTTCTCCCGCTCGACGAGCACCAGGGAACGGGTCAGGCGAGCCACCTCCGGCCACTGCGCGATCGCGATCACGAAGGTGATGACCGGGATGGAGGGGCCGAAGAGCGCGACGACCAGCAGCAGCATCAACAGCAGAGGCAGCGAGAGCTGGGCTTCCAGCAGGCGGGAGACCACGGTGTCGACCCAGCCGCCGAAGAATCCGGCCGCGGCGCCGGCGATGAGGCCGATGATGCCGGACACGACGATGGCCAGCACCCCGACGGTGAGCGAGACCTGGCCGCCGTGCAGGACCCGGGAGAGAAGGTCCCTGCCGAGCTGGTCGGTTCCGAACAGGTGCCCGCCGGTCAGCGGTGGCAGGCGGCGCAGGCCGAGGCTCTGCTCGTCCGGGCCGGGGATCGGCAGCACGTTGGCCAGGACGACGGGCACGACGACCAGGGCCACGCACACCGAGCCGATCCACAGCTTCAGCCGCGCGCCCTTGCGGCGGCGGACCGCCGCGGATCGCGCGAGATCCTTGGCGGTCACCGCGCTGGGCCGGGCGGGGGGCTCCGGGACGTCCTGGTCTCCGAAGCCGTCGGCGGGGCCGGCCTCCATGGCGGTCATGAGGCCACCGCCTTCCCGAGTCGTACCCGCGGGTCGAGCAGCGGGTAGGCCAGATCGATGAGGAGTTGGACGGCCACCGTCAGGATGGCCGTGACCAGGACGGTCGCCTGGATCAGCGGATAGTCCCTGGTTTCCAGCGCGCGCACGACGAGCGATCCGACACCTGGCCAGGCGAAGACGACCTCGACCACCACCACGCCGTTGAGCATGGCGGCGAACCGGGTGCCGAGCGCGGTCACCACCGGGACGGCCGAGTTGCCCATGGCGTAGCGCCAGGTCAGGCCGCGCTCGGAGATGCCGCGGGAGCGGGCGATCGTCAGGTAGGGAGCCGCGAAGCCGGTCCCCATCTCCCGGCGCACCAGGCGGGAGATCAGCGCGATCTGCAGGATGCCGACCGTCACGGTCGGCAGCACCAGGCCGCCCCAGCTGGTGAAACCGGATGCCGGCAGCACGGGGACGAGCACCGCGAAGATGGTCAGGAGCATGATGCCGCTCCAGAACTCCGGCATCGACTGGCCGGCGATCATGGCCACGTTGGCCCCCAGCTCGCGGGCGGTGTCGGCGTGCCGCGCCATCCAGACGCCGAGCGGGATGGCCACGACCGCGGCGAACAGGATGGAGGACACCGCGAGCATGACGGTGTACGGCATCCGGCTGAGGACGACGTCCAGGGCGGGGGCCTGGAAGGAGAAGGACGTGCCGAGATTGCCGCTGAACAGGTCACGAACGAAGATTCCGTACTGCTGTATCAGCGGTTTGTCCAGGCCGAACTGGACGCGGATGCGTTCGAGCTCCGCCGTGGTGGCCAGGGGGCTGGCGTAGGCGGCGGCCGGATCCCCTGGCGCCAGCCGTACGAGGACGAAGACTGTGGAGACGGTCAGGAAGATCGCCAGCAGGCTCTGCCCGACACGTTGGGCGACATATCGGACCACGAGTCATCCATTCAGCCGGACAGATGCCAGGTCGTAGGAGTTGGTGGGACTGAGCAGTACGTTCTGCACGCGCTTGCGCCGGGCGATGACGGTCTTGGGGACGAAGGCCCACATGCAGGGCCAGGTGTTCCAGATCTCCTTCTGGGCGGTGGCGAGCAGGGCGTCCCGGGCCGTCTTGTCGGTTTCCCGGGAGGCCTTCTGGAGCATTTCGGTGATCTTGGGGAACACGTAGCCGTGGTAGGTGTCCCGGGTGGCTTCCTTCTCCTTCGTGCCGGCGAACATGCCCTGCAGCGGAGTAAGCGCCAGCCCGGTCGGGCCGGGGTAGCCGTTGCCGAGGACGTCCCAGTCGCCGCCCCGGCCCTGCCGCCACTTGGAGATGTCGCCGCCCGGCTGGAACTGCTGGAGTTCGGCCTGCACGCCGACCGCCTTGAGCATCTCCACCACGGCCTCCATGACGCTCGTGTCGTTGGCGAACTCCCCGGTCTCCCAGATGATCTTGATCTTGAGATCCTTCACCCCGGCGGCCTCGAGCATCTGCTTGGCCTTCTGCGGGTCGTAGACGTACTCGCCGGTCTGCACCGCCCCGGTCAGGGTGTCGGCCACCACGCCCCGGGCCTGGGTCACCGAATCGGCGAAGACGTCCTTGATCAGGGAGGGGCCGTTGATGGCGTAGCTGAGCGCCTCGCGCACGCGCGCGTCGGCGAGCGGGTGCCCGGAGGGCTTGCGGAAGTTGTAGAAGAGCTGCGTGATGCGGGTGCTCGGCACCTGCTGGATCTCCACGTCGCCGAGACCGGACAGCTGGCTGATCGCATCGGGGGAGATCGCGTCGATCACGTCGACCTCGCCGCTGCGCAGGGCGACGACGCGGTTGGCCTCCTCCGGGAGGAACCTGACCTGTACGGTCTTGATCCCGGGCGCGGGGCCCCAGTACTTGTCGTTGACCTGCAGCGTGTACTCGCCGGTGCCCCGGTTCGCGGAGGTGACGACGTAGGGGCCAGAGCCGATGCCGCCCTGAAGTTCCTCCGCCTTGTTCGCGGCGGCGGGGGTGATCAGGATGTTCGCCATCAGGTAGTCGAGCGTCGGCACCGGGTTCTCGGTCACGAGCTTGAAGGTGCTCGCGTCGACGGGGGTGACCGTCGGCCATTCGGGGAACAGGCCGGCCAGGAACGACCCGGGGACCTTCTGGTACATCTGCAGGGCCGTTGAGACGTCTTCGACCTTGACCGGGCTGCCGTCGGAGTAGCGGACGCCGTCCCGCAGCTTGACCGTCCACTCGGTGGGAGCCGTCAGCTCGAACCTCTCGGCCAGGACGTGCTGCACGGTGAGCTTCGGATCGATGAAGGTCAGCGCCTGGCGGACGCCGCGCTGGACGCTGACGGCGGCGTCGAACTGGTTGAGCTTGTTGTCCAGCGACACGAGCGAGCGGTTGAGCGCCAGCGTGAGGCCAGGACCGGCGGTGGAACCGGCACCAGAGCCGGCGCCGGGGACGGGCCCCGGTCCCGCGCAGGCGGCGAGGGGACTCAACGTCATGGCCGCGCCGGTGAGAGCACCGAGACGGAGAAGACTTCGCCGGGAGTACTGGGGGCCGCTTCCGAGATGAGTCACTGGGCTTCTCGCTTTCTGGACCGTCCTCAGCGGTGCGCTTCTCAGCGGCCGCCTGCCAGGACCGGATGTTTCCCACGTCACAACGACGTTGCTGCACCATTACACGCATGCGCGCTTCGCGCAAGAGCTCTAGCGCATTTTGTGCAAGCTGTGACATCATCCAGTCAAGACGAAGGCTGCGCCGACGTGCACGCCTCACTCCGGAGCGGATCGCGCATGAGGGTTCGCAGGGATAGTGAAAGCCTGTCTGAGGTGCATAGATCGAACACATCGGGGGATTCCTTGACGCCCAGGAGAAGCACGGCCGCGCACGGTGTCCTCATCGTGGCCGACGACCTCTCGGGCGCGGCCGAGTCGGCAGCGCGAATAGTTATGCGCGGAACACGCACGAGGATTGTTCTCACACACCAGGCCGTGCGGGACGAGTGCGATCCCGCCGACATCCTGGTGGTCGATACCGACTCCCGGCACCGGCATCCCGCCGAGGCCGCCGCGGCGGTGCGTTCCGCGGTCGCCCTGGCCTCGGCCGGGCGTCCGCGGCTGGTCTTCAAGAAGATCGACTCTCTGCTGCGCGGCAACGTCGCGGCGGAGGTGGCCGCGCTCATGGCGCCTGGGGCCGGCATCGTCGTCGCCCCTGCCCTGCCCGGTCTGGATCGGGTGGTACGCGGTGGCGTGCTTTACCTGGCCGGTGTGGCCCTCCACCGTGCGAACGCCTGGGCGGTGGACGGCGTCTCCCCTCCGGCGTCGGTCGAGGCGGCCCTGGCGCCGCTTCCGGCCCGCGTGCTGGACCTCGCGACCGTGCGATCGGATCGCCTTTCCGACGCGATCGCCTCCTGCGCCGAAGACTCGCACATCGCGCTGTGCGACGCCGAGACGGATGCCGATCTGGACGCCGTGCTGCGTGCCGCGCTGGCCGTACCGTCGGTGCGGCTGGTCGGATCCGGCGGACTCGCCGACGCGCTCGGGCGTCATCTGCGGAGTCTCGGCACGGCCATCGAGCAGACGCCCACCGGGCAGACGGCCATCGAGCAGACGGCCATCGAGCAGACGCACGTCGAGGAGCATGAGCCCGTCCCTGCTCATACCGCGCGGCACGGCGACGTGGCCCGCCCGGCGCCGCTCGTCGTGGTGGGCAGCGCCGAGCCGGTCGCGGCCGAGCAGGTCCGCCGACTGGTCGAGGCGGGAGCCGTACCCGTGGCCCTGCCCTTGACGGCGCTCCTCGGCACACCCTCCGGACGGGACCCCCTCCCCCGCATCCCGATCGGCGAGCGGGCGGTCGTGGCCTTCCTCGACTCCGCCGGCGCCGTCCTGCCGGCGGCCTCGCGTGACATCGCGCGGCGGCTGGCCGAGGTCGTCGCGGACGCGGTGCGCGCGTCCCCGCGGACGGTGGACCTCGTGCTGACCGGCGGCGAGACCGCCCGGCGCGTCCTTGACGCCCTTCAGGTGCGGGAACTGACACCGGTCGGACAGGTGCACCCGGGAGCCGTCCACTCCCGGACGCCCGACGGCCGTTCCGTGGTCACCCGCCCGGGCAGCTTCGGGGGAGCCGACTCGCTCGTCGAGATCGTCAGGGCCCTGGCCGCGCGCTCCCTCGCAACCCTTGACCCCGCCCCTCCCCAGAACCAAGCGAAAGGTCCCCAAGTGAGCATCACCACCGCCGCCGTCGGCGCACAGCCGCGCACCGCGGCCACCCCGATCATCGCCGTCACCATGGGTGACGGAGCCGGCGTAGGCCCGGAAGTCATCGTCGGCGCCCTCCAGGACCCCCACGTCGCCGAGCTCTGCCGTCCCGTCGTCATCGGCGACGCCGTACGGCTGCGCCAGGCGGCCGACATCCTCGGGATCGACACCGAGATCGTGGCGGTCGACACCGTGGCCGATGCCGTGTTCGAGCCGGGACGCGTCAATGTCATCGATCTCGCGCTGCTGCCGGAGGATCTGCCCTGGGGGAAGGTCTCCCCCGTGGCGGGGGCGGCCGCGTACCACTACGTACGCGTCGCCAGCGGGCTGGCGATGGCCGGGGAGGTGCAGGCGATCTGCACGGCACCGCTGAACAAGGAGGCCCTGCACGCGGGCGGCCACATCTTCCCGGGACACACCGAGCTCCTCGCGCACCTGACCGGGATCGACGAGGTGTCCATGATGTTGTCCTCACCGAAGATCCGGGTCATCCACGTCACCACGCACATCGGGCTGATCGACGCGATCGCGAAGATCGAACCCGGCCTGGTGGAACGGACCGTTCGCCGCGGCCACGAGGCGCTGCGGCGGGCCGGGATCGACAACCCGCGCATCGGCGTGTGCGGCATCAACCCGCACGCCGGGGAGAACGGCCTGTTCGGGTACGGGGAGGAGGCCGAGAAGATCGTTCCCGCCATCGAGGTCCTGCAGGCCGACGGCATCGACGTGCAGGGACCGCTGCCCGCCGACACGGCGTTCTTCGTCGCGGGGCGCGGAGACTACGACCTCATCGTGGCGATGTACCACGACCAGGGCCACGGCCCGGTGAAGATCCTCGGCATCGAGGCCGGGGTGAACATCACCGTGGGACTGCCCGTCATCCGCACGTCCGTGGACCACGGAACCGCCTTCGACATCGCCGGGAAGGGCCTCGCCGAGGTCGGTAGCATGATCGAGGCGCTGCGGCAGGCCGCCCAGATGTCTCCCAGCCCGGCCGTCTGACCCCGGGGCGTTGAACGACAAGCCGAGAAGGAGGAGCGTTGTCCAGTAACTCTGAGCGTCGGCGCGCCGAGATCGTGCGTCTGGCCACGACCAGTGGTCTGGCCAGCGTCGAAGAGCTGTCCTCGACGTTCGACGTGACGTCCTCGACCATCCGGCGTGACCTCGCCCGGCTGACCGCGCAGGGGCTGCTGGCCCGCACGTACGGCGGTGCGATGGCCGTCGTCGCGCACCCCGAGGACTCGTTGCGCCAGCGCGTCGGTGACGCCTTCGAGGCCAAGCGCGGAATCGCCCGGTGGGCGGCCCAGCAGATCGGAGCCGGGGAGTCCGTGTTGCTCGACGCAGGCTCGACCGTCGCGGCGCTGGCTCACGAACTGCGCTCCAGCACCCAGCTCCTGATCGCCACCACGAGCCTGACGGTGCTGAAAGAGCTCGACGACGTCGAGGGCCTCCATGTGGAGTGTCTCGGCGGCAGGCTGCGCCACCTCAGCCAGGGATTCGTCGGCCCCGTCACCGAGACCGCCCTGGAGCGGATGTCGTTCGACCGCGTCTTTCTCGGGGCTGACGGAGTCACCGCCGACCGCGGGATCTGCGAGGCCGACCTCCAGCAGACCCGGCTCAAGGAGCTCATGGCGCGCAGTTCCCACAGGACCTACGTGCTGGCGCATGCGGCCAAGCTCGGGCGACGTCCGTTCCATGCCTGGGTCCGGCTCCCCCGGCCCTGGACGCTGGTGACCGACGCCGGAGCCTCGGAGGACGCGCTGGCCCCGTTCTCGGCTGAGGGAGTCGAGGTGGTCGTGGTCGACGCCGAAGGACAGATCAGCAAGCCGAAGCCGGCCGCGGGTCAGCCGATCGCTCCATAACGCGGGTGCCCGAGGTGACCCGCTCCGGCCTTGGTGCGGCGGGGTCCGCGGTCAGACGAGCGGGACGCCCGTGTGGCTCTCCAAGGCGCGAATGAGGCGATCTTGGAAATCTTCGTCCTGCGACGCGGGGTGTGGCGTCTGCACCTGCCGGTGATGCCAGTAGCCGCCGGTGCCCGGGCGCACGTCATGGTGAGTGGCGAGCCACACTTGTGTCTGGTGTCCGGCTGCCAGGTCATCCGGCGCGCCGGCGCCGCCCATGCGTGTGGGGACCCACCCCGGGTCGACCGCATGGCTCGAGGTTCCCTCCCACCGCGACGCGACCGCCAGCGCGAGCGTGGTGACCCACAGCTTGCTGTCGCTGTAGGAAGCGGTGCCGGTGCCCAGCCGGCGCAGGTCGGTGGAACCGCTTCGGTGCATGGCGCTGCTGAGGTAGATGAGCGTGCCTGGTTTGTCCATCAGGACCGTCAGCATGTACGGCGCGACGGTGTTGACGATGCCCGCTTCGGGAGACCGCATGGTGCCGGCGTTGTGGATGACGGCGTCGAAGCGGCCGAACCTGCGGGCTTGCCGGGCAACGTCGTGGATCTCGTCCAGCTCGGCGAGATCCCCGATGACGACGTCCTTCCACCGGGCGGTGCCATCCGCGCCGGTGAGACGGGCCCGGTTGCGGACGTGGATGACCACGTCGTGCCCGCCGTCGGCCAGCGCGTTCGCCGTGTCGCGCCCGAGCCCGGTGGATGCCCCGGTTACCAGAATCAGTGCCATGTCAGTCCTCTCGCGCCTGCGTGACCGGCTGGTTCCGCGCTGTCTGCCGGTTACTCACCGTGGGCCGCGGTCACGCCCTGCCGGCTCCCGAATCCCTGGGTGGCGGCCCAGCTGGACAGGAGGGCGAACCTGTCAGCGGACGGTGAGCCCTCTTCGACGCTGAAGGCGCAAATGGACAGGCCCGGCTCGCCGGGCAGTTCGAACACGTCGAAGGTGACGTCGATCTCGCCGACTTCGGGGTGGCGGTAGACCTTCCGGCCGGTGCGGTGCTCGTGCACGTCCCGCTCGGCCCAATCCGCGCGGAACTGTGGGCTGAGCGTGGAGAGCTCTCCGATGAGTGCGGTGAGCTCCTGGTTGAGCGGGTCGCGTCCGGCTTCGAGTCGCAGCATCGCGGCGGTCATACTGCGGGCAAGGGGCCAGTCGACGTAGAAATCTCGAGCGCGAGGGTCGAGGAAGATGAAGCGGGCCAGGTTCGGCTCCTCGGCCTCGAAGTGCGGGGCGAACAGCGCGCGGCCCATGAGGTTCGCGGCGATGAGGTCCTGCTGTGCGTTGACCACGACCGCGGGCACGGCCAGCTTGCCGAGGACCCGGTGCACCGAGGCCCGCACCGACGGCCCGGCCCGCCGCCGGCTGCGCGCGGCCGGTGTCGTCGGGGTGGGGCGGGCCAGGTCGAACAGGTATTCGCGTTCGACGTCGTTGAGTTGCAGCGCTCGCGCGACGGCGTTGAGCACGCTCTCGGAGGCGCCGCGGATCTTGCCGCGTTCGAGCTGGGTGTAGTAATCGACGCTGACACCGGCGAGCATGGCGACCTCTTCGCGGCGCAGGCCGGGCACGCGCCGTTCACCGCCGAAGTCGGGCAGTCCCGCCTGTTCGAGGGTCACGTGCGCCCGGCGGGAGATCAGGAACTCCCGCACCTCGTCCTTCCTGCTCATATCCTCCACCGTAGACCTGTCGCCTGACCTGGTCGGCGCTGCGGTGCCGTCCGCCACAACCGCGCGTCAGACGGTCAGCAAGACCTTGATGGCCCGACGCTCATCCATCGCCGTGTAGCCCTCCGCGGCGTCCTCCAGCGGAAGGGTGAGGTCGAAGACCTTGCCAGGATCGATCTTGCGGTCCCAGATGAGCTGGATCAGCTCGGGCAGGAACCGGCGAACCGGGGCAGGCCCGCCGTGGACGTGGATGCCGGCGAAGAACAGGTCGATGCCGGGAATCGCGACGTCGTAGTTCACCCCGACGAAGCCCATGTGCCCGCCGGGACGGGTCGCACCGATCGCCTGCATGGTGGACTCCTGCGTGCCGACCGCCTCGATCACGCTGTGGGCGCCGAGCCCGTTCGTCAACTCCTTGATCTTCGCCACGCCTTCGTCGCCCCGCTCGGTGACGATGTCGGTCGCGCCGTAGAACCGGGCGAGCTCCTGCCGCTCGGGGTGGCGGGACATCGCGATGATCCGCTCCGCGCCGAGCTGCCTGGCGGCCAGGACACCCATCAGGCCGACCGCCCCGTCACCCACGACGGCAACAGTCTTGCCGGGGCCGGCCTCGGCGGCGACGGCGCCGAACCAGCCGGTGCCGAGCACGTCGGACGCGGCCAGCAGCGAGGGGATCAGCTCCGGATCTGGCTGCCCCGGCGTGGGAACAAGCGTGCCGTCCGCGTAGGGGATGCGAGCCCGCTCGGACTGGGTACCGATCGTCTGCGCCACGAAGGAGCCATGCACGCACTGGGACTGGTAGCCGGACCGGCAGATCTCGCACGTGTTGTCGGAGATGACGAACGACCCGACCACGAAATCGCCGACCTTGACGTTCTTCACGTCCGCGCCGATCTCCTCGACGACGCCGACGTACTCGTGGCCCATCACCTGGTGGTCAGCCGGTTCGACGCCACGGTACGGCCACAGGTCCGACCCGCAGATACACGTCGCCGTCAACCGGATGATCGCGTCCGTGGGCTCGACGATCCTCGGATCCTCGCGCTCCTCCACGCGGACGTCTCCGGCGGTGTGCATCACCACTTGCCGCATGACCGTTCTCCTTGCTGTTTCTCGCATCGACACTCGCGCAGGCCGACGACGACTTCGTCAATGGCGCGCCATTCGCACCTTTCGCGATCCATCGAACCCGGTGAACGCGCTCGCTGGCAGGGGCTGACAGCACCCCCCAGCCGGACCGTCCGTTCCCGGCCGAACGGCGTCCCGTCCCGGCCCGGCACCTGGGTACGTCCTAAGTCGTCCAGGGCGTCACGGGGACGTGCCGCAGGTCGGCGGACATTTTGGCGGCCGTCTCGGCCAGCGCGGGCAGGACGTCGCGGAGCAGGTCGGCGCGGGTGGCCCGGCTGGCGTGGGTGGCGACGTTGACGGCCGCGACCACCCGCCCGTCCCGGCCCCGGACCGGCACCGCGATGGACCGGACCCCCTCCTCCAGCTCCTGGTCGACCAGCGCGTAGCCGTCCTCGGCGGCCTGCCGGACGGCGGCCCGCAGCCGGTCGGGCGCCGTGATGGTGTGGCGGGTCAGCGGCTCGGGCGCGATGGCGGCCAGCCGTTCTTCGGGCTGGTCGGCCAGGAGCACCCGGCCCATCGAGGTGGCGTACGCGGGGAAGCGGGTGCCGACCGTGATGTTGACGGTCATGATGCTCACGGTGGGCACGCGGGCCACGTACAGGACGTCGTCGCCCGACAGCACCCCGACCGAGGCGGACTCGTGGACGCGGGCCACCAGGTCGGCCAGGTGCGGCTGGACGACCTCGCCGAACGTGCGCTCGGACAGGGCGGCGTAGCCCAGCTCCATCGCCTTGGGGAGCACGGCGAAGCGGGAGTCGGCGCAGGCCACGTAGCCCAGCCGCGCCAGCACCTGCAAGGATCGCCGCACGGTGGCGCGCGGAAGCCCGGTGATCTTGGCGGCGTCGGCCAGGCTCAGCCCGCCGCGGGCCGAGCCGAGCGCCACCAGCACGGCAAGACCGCGAGCCAGCGACTGCAGGTATCCCGCGCCCAACTCCTCCTTCGCGGCGCGAGAAGGGTCCGCGGGGGCCGGTGCCAGAGGGGGCCGGGGCGCCGGCTCGGTCAGGGCCGCCTCCATGGCCGCGACCGTCTCGCGCAGCCGGGGCAACGCGTAGTCGCGCAGGCTGGCGGCGGTGTGCCGGCTGGTGTGGCTGACGACGCTCGCCGCGCAGACCGCCTCCCCCCGCGGGTCGCGTACGGGCACCGCGACCGCGACCAGGCCCGGCTCGATGAGCTGGTCGTCCTCGGCCCACGGCGCGGCGGGGTCGCGCAGGGCCAGGCCCGCCGCGCAGCGGTCGGCGGGCAGCAGGTCGCCGACCCGAAAGGCGACCGACATGGTGCGCCTGCGGGTGAACTGGCCGATGAAGCGCACCCCGTCGCCGTCCGGGACGGCCAGCGACACGGACTCGTCCAGCTCCTCCGCGAGCCGCTCGGCCGGCGGCGCGAGGGAGTCGCGCAGACCACCGCAGGCGAGGTACGCCTCGCCCAGCTCCATCAGGCGCGGCGCGGGCAGCAGGTCACGCCCCTCCGCGCGGACGTAGCCGAGGTGGACCAGCGTGGCCAGCACGCGGTCGACCGTGGACCTGGCCAGGCCGGTGGCGCGTACGAGGTCGGTGGCGCGCACCCGCATGGGGCGCGAGCACCCGGCGGCATCCGCCGTCAGCGCCCGAAGCACGGCCAGGCCGCGTTCGAGGGTCCCCGCAGGCTCCATCGGCCCTCCTTTGACACGGGCGCGGTCACGTACGCATACTCGACATCACAATAGTGAACTAAAGTTCACTATGCGAACACTCCCGATGAATGGAGCGTCGTGCGGAGAGACAAAGTGGTCGCGACCGCGGAGGAGGCGCTGGCCGGCGTGTCGGACGGCGCGTCGTTCGCGGTCGGCGGCTTCGGGCTCAGCGGCATCCCCAACGTCCTGATCCAGGCCCTCTACGCCACCGGCGTGACGGGGATCGGCGTGGTGTCGAACAACTGCGGGGTGGACGGCGGCGGCCTCGGCATCCTGCTTGCGGCCGGCCGCATCGCCCGCGTGACGGCCTCCTACATCGGCGACAACAAGGAGTTCGCCCGCCAGTACCTCGCCGGGGAGCTGGAGGTGGAGCTGACCCCGCAGGGCAGCCTGGCCGAGCGGCTGCGGGCGGGCGGCGCCGGCGTCCCCGCCTTCTACACCCCCGCCGGGGTCGGTACGCCGATCGCCGACGGCGGCCTGCCCTTGCGCCACAACCCGGACGGGTCGATCGCGGTGGCCTCGCCGCCGAAGGAGGTCCGCGAGTTCGACGGCCGCTCCTACGTGCTGGAGCGCAGCATCACCACCGACTTCGCGCTGGTGCGGGCCGCCAAGGGTGACCGCTACGGCAACCTGGTCTTCAACAAGGCCGCCCGCAACTTCAACCCCCTCGCCGCGATGGCCGGGCGGGTCACGGTCGCCGAGGTCGAGGAGCTGACCGAGCTGGAGCCGGACGAGGTGCACCTGCCCGGCGTGTTCGTCCAGCGCGTCCTCGTCCTGACCCCCGAGCAGGCGACCGACAAGGCCATCGAGAAGAGGACGGTCACCTCATGAGCTGGACCAGGGACGAGATGGTCGCGCGGGCGGCGGCCGAGCTGCGCGACGGCGACTACGTCAACCTCGGCATCGGGCTGCCCACCCGCATCCCGTCGTTCCTGCCGCCCGACGTGGACGTGATCCTGCACTCGGAGAACGGCATCCTCGGCGTCGGCCCCTACCCCGCCCCCGACGCGCTGGACCCCGACCTGATCAACGCCGGCAAGGAGACCGTGACCGTGCTCCCGGGGGCGGCGTTCTTCGACTCGTCGCTGTCGTTCGGGATGATCCGGGGCGGCCACATCGACGTGGCGGTGCTGGGCGCGATGCAGGTCTCGGCGCGGGGCGACCTGGCCAACTGGATGGTGCCCGGGAAGCTGGTCAAGGGCATGGGCGGGGCGATGGACCTGGTCCACGGCGCGGGCCGGGTCATCGTGATCATGGACCACACCGCCAAGGACGGCACGCCGAAGATCGTCAAGGAGTGCTCGCTGCCCCTCACGGGGAAGGAGTGCGTGCACCGGATCATCACCGACCTCGGCGTCCTCGACGTCACCGGGGACGGGCTGAGGCTGGTCGAGACCGCGCCCGGGGTGAGCGTGGCCGACCTGCGCGACCGCACGGAAGCGGAGGTAGCCGTATGAACACCGTCTACATCGTGGACGCCGTCCGCACGCCCTTCGGCCGCCACGGCGGGGCGCTGTCCGGCATCCGTCCCGACGACCTGGCCGCCCACGTCGTCAGGGCCGTCGCCGAGCGCAACGGCGTGGAGGCCCCCGACGAGGTGATCCTCGGCAACGCCAACGGCGCCGGCGAGGAGAACCGCAACGTCGCCCGCATGGCCGCGCTGCTCGCCGGCCTGCCCGTGACCACTCCGGGCGTGACCGTGAACCGGCTGTGCGGGTCCGGCATGGAGGCCGTCATCCAGGCGTACCGCATGATCGCCCTCGGCGACGCCTCCACCGTGATCGCCGGCGGCGTGGAGTCGATGACCCGCGCGCCGTGGGTGCTGCCCAAGCCGGACAGGGCGTTCCCGGCCGGCGGGCAGGAGCTGGTCTCCACGACGCTCGGCTGGCGGCTGGTCAACCCGCAGATGCCCGCCGAGCACACCGTGCCGCTGGGCGAGGGCGCCGAGCTGATCGCCGACCTGCACGGCGTCGCCAGGGCGGAGCAGGACGCGTACGCGCTGGCCAGCCACCAGAAGGCGGCCAAGGCGTCGTTCGAGCGCGAGATCGTCCCCATCGGGGGCCTGGCCAGGGACGAGAGCATCCGCGAGGACACCGGCCCCGACCAGCTCGCCCGGCTCAAGCCCGTCTTCCGCCAGGGCGGCACGGTCACCGCGGGCAACTCCTCCCCGCTCAACGACGGCGCCGCCGCCCTGCTGCTGACCGACGAGGCGGGGCTGCGCGGCCGCGAGCCCCTGGCCAGGATCGTCGCCGGCGCGGCCAGTGCGCTCGAACCCCGCCACTTCGGGCTCGGCCCGGTCGAGGCGTCGCGCAGGGCCCTGGCCAGGGCGGGCAAGGGGTTCGGCGACCTGGCGTCGGCCGAGCTGAACGAGGCGTTCGCCGCGCAGGTGCTCGGCTGCCTGGCCGAGCTGCCCGACCTCGACCCCGCCATCGTCAACCCCGACGGCGGCGCCATCGCCCTGGGCCACCCGCTCGGGGCCTCCGGCGCCCGCATCACCGGCACCCTGGCCCACCGGCTCGCCGCCGCCGGCTCCGGCACCGGGCTCGCGTCCCTCTGTATCGGCGTCGGCCAGGGCCTGGCCGTCGTCCTGGAAAGGTAGCCGCAGATGACCCCACCCCTCACCCAAGCCGACATCGACCGCGAGATCGCCGAGGTCCACAAGGCCCGCGAAGGCGCGGAGGCCGACCATCCCGATCGCGACTTCGCCCCCTACCGCAGCAGCGTGCTGCGCCACCCCAAGCAGCCGCTCGTCGCGCTGAAGGACCCGGAGGCGGCGGAGCTGGCCGGGCCGGTCTTCGGCGTCGCCGACGTCGCGCCGTTCGACGCGGACCTGACCAGGCAGCACGCCGGCGAGCCGCTCGGCGAGCGGATCACCGTCCAGGGGCGGGTGCTGGACCGCGACGGCCGCCCGGTACGCGGCCAGCTCGTGGAGGTCTGGCAGGCCAACGCCTCGGGCCGCTACCTCCACCAGCGTGACGATCATCCCGCGCCGCTCGACCCCAACTTCTCCGGCGTGGGCCGCTGCCTGACCGACGACGAGGGCCGCTACGCCTTCACCACGATCAAGCCCGGCGCGTACCCGTGGCGCAACCATGTCAACGCCTGGCGGCCGGCGCACATCCACTTCTCGGTGTTCGGCACGGCCTTCACGCAGCGGCTGGTGACCCAGATGTACTTCCCGAACGACCCGCTGTTCCGATACGACCCCGTGCTCAACTCCGTCACCGACGAGCGGGCCCGGCGGCGGCTGGTCTCCGCGTACGACCACGACCTGTCCGTGCCGGAGTGGTCGCTGGGCTACCGGTGGGACATCGTGCTGGACGGCCCCGCCGCGACCTGGATGGAGGAAGGCCGATGAACCCCACCCCCTCGCAGACCGTGGGCCCGTTCTACGGCTACGCGCTGCCGATCCCCCGCGGCGGCGACGTCGCCGACGGCGGGATCACCGTCCACGGCCACGTCTACGACGGTGCGGGCGAGCCGGTGCCCGACGCGCTGCTGGAGTTCTGGCAGGCCGACCCGTCCGGCGGCCTCGCGGGCGCGCCGGGCACGCTCCGGCGCGACCAGGTCACCGGCGTGCCGCTGGGCAGGAGCGGCGTCGACTTCACCGGGTTCGGCCGGGTGGCCACCGACGCCGACGGCGGCTGGGCCCTGCGCACGCTCCCGCCCGGCAACGGCTACATCAGCGTCTGCGTGTTCGCCCGCGGCCTGCTCCACCACCTCTACACCCGCATCTACTTCACCCAGGACGCCTTCCTCGGCTCGCTGCCGCCGGAGCGCGGGCGAACGCTGGTGCCCGTGGAGGAGCGTACGGGCGTCTACCGGTTCGACATCCACCTGCAGGGCGACGAGGAGACCGTCTTCCTGGACTTCGGCTGATCTCCTCAGACCAGGCCCACCATGAAGCCCTCGTCGCGGATGCCCAGGTAGATGGCCGGGCGGTACTGACGCATGGCGTGCTCGATGACCGGGATGTACTTGGGGTTCGAGCCCAGCGGGAGCCGGTAGCCGTTCTTGACCGTGTGGAACTCCCACAGGTGCTCCATGTCGGGATGGCGCGCGCGGAAGCCCGGGTCGGCCGGGAAGAGGTCGAGGCGGACCATCGTCTTGCGCATGATGTAGTCGGCCGGCTTGACGCGGCGCTGCTGCGTGCGCGAGATGCCCACCCCGGACAGCTCGGCCCACGGGGCCGCCCACGGGCGGCCCTGGGGGTCGTCCCAGCGCACGCCGTGGACGTCGAAGACGAGCTTGCGCGGCCGGCTGAGCTTGCGCCAGGTGATGATCGGCAGCAGCCCGATGAACAGGAAGATCAGCCCGAGGACCAGGACGGCGACCGCGGAGCCCGCGCCGCCCGTCGTCTGCCCGGTGAGCGCCGAGAAGACCGCCATGAGCCCGATGGCCCCCGCGACGGAGCCGCCGATCAGCGCCTTCACCTTGGCGTCGCCGCCGACGTCGATCACCACGGGAGGCGGCGCGAAGGCGGGCTGCTGCTGCGGGGGGTAGGGGGCGTTGAACCGCTGCGGTGGCTGCTGCTGGGGGCCGTACATCATGAGACGGCAGGTTAGCCGGGATCGCCCGTTGTGCCGTGACGCTTCGTACATTTGCGAAGCATCCAGAGTCACCCGGACTCGGCGGGGCGGATCTCGGTGAACAGGCGCAGCGTCACCGGCCGCAGCCGCCACCTGGGCCAGCGCAGCCGCAGGGGCGAGAACCTGGCCGTGAGGACGATCTTCAGGTACGAGCTCCCGGTCTGCCCCACGGGCACCCGCGCGCAGAACCCCGACACGTCGGCGCGGGCCGCCCGCCCGTCCAGCAGCAGCCGGCTGCTCCCGCGGACCTCGGATCCGCCCTCCAGGCTCACCGACTCCCACAGGAGCTCCGGCGCCCCGGGCAGGGAGAGCCTTAGCGTGAAGCCCGCCAGCGACCCGGCCGGGCTCAGGTAGAAGGAGCCGTCGAAGTCGCCGCTCCCGAGGCCGGCCGGGAGCGTCGCCTCGCTGGCGTCCATGGCGATCCGCCAGGCGTTGGGATCGGTATAGGGGATCAAGGGGCTCACCTCGCTGTCCGGTAAGACGCGTCTACACAGACAAGACGTCGTAGCCCCCGCGAATGTGACAACCGGGTCAGCGTCGCGCGGGCACGGTCGCGTCGAGCCGGAAGCGATGATCCCGGGAGGCGGTCGTGAGGCGGCCGCCCCGGGCCGCGAGGCGGGCGGTGAGGTTGGCGACGCCCTGGCCGGGCTCGGCGGAGCGGCCGGTGACGCCGTCGTTGTCCATGCGCAGCCGTACGAGGTCGTCGCCGGTGGTCAGGGCGATCGTCACGTGGCGGGCCTCGCTGTGCCGCAGCACGTTGGTGGCCGCCTCGCGGACCACGACGGCGAGCAGGGCGTCGACGCCGGCGGGCAGGGGTGCGGGATCGGGGTCGATCTCCACGGTCGCGCCGGTCGCCTCGAGGACCTCGCGGGCGGAGGCCAGCTCGGCGCGCAGGCTGAGCCCGGGTTCGCCGTCCCCGGGGATGGCGCGCAGGTCGGCGAGCGCGGTGCGGGCCACGGTGACGATGCCGGCCAGCTCGGCCTCGGCGCGGGCGGGGTCGCGGGCGGCCAGCTCGGCCTTGACGGTGATCGCGGACAGGCCGTACCCGATCAGGTCGTGGACGTCCTGGGCGATCCTGCGCCGCTCCCGGGCCGCGGCCAGCCCGGCGAGCGCCAGCCGCGACTCGCGTACCTGGTAGACCAGCCGCGTCACGGCGGTCAGCCCGTAGAACATCGCCGACAGGCCGACCACCTCCACCAGGGCCGCCGGTATGCCCGCGGCCGAGCCGGACCGGGCCAGCAGCACCGCGGGCACGCTCGCCACCACCGCCGCGTACAGCGCCCACGCCAGGCGCGGCGCGGGGATCACGATCAGCAGGGCGGCGGCGGCCCAGCCGACGAGCTGGTAGTAGGGGCGGTCCGGTTCGAGCAGCGGCAGCCACGCGAGCAGCAGCTGCGCGGGCAGCGTCCAGGCGGCGTGCCTCGGCCGGACGCCGGGAGGCCGCGGCAGCGCGTGGTACGCCTGCAGCGCGACCACCGCGATGACCGCGGCCCAGTACGCCACCCGCAGCCCGGCCGGCACCGGCGCGCGGGCGATGACGATGATCGCGGCGACGGGGACCCACAGGTAGACCACCGTCAGGATGGGCAGCGCGAGCCGCGGGGTCAGGTCGCCGGGCGGCGGGATCGGCGGCGGTTCGGGGCGCTGCCTGACCTGCCGCGCGGCCCGCCGGGTCAGCGGCGGGATCTCCACGGCCCGCCCGGCGGCGGCCAGCCCGATGACGCGGGACAGCGTGGACCCGAGCACCGCGTCCAGGTCGTGGCCGGCCCGCTCGCGCTCCTCGGCCACCGAGCGCGCGGCCAGCTCGGCCCGGGTGGCGTGGAGCTCGTCGCGCAGGTCGCTGAGCCGCGTGAGGGCGAACACGACCAGCCCCTGCGTGGCCGTGTTGCCCACCGCGTTGACCCAGACGTAGGCGTCGGCGCCGAGGTTCACGACGCCCGCGGCGGCCGTCACGCCGCCGAAGAGCACCCACCGCAGCGGCCCGCGGGCGACCAGGAGGACGGAGGCGGCGAAGAACGCCGACGGCCCGCCGAACGGCACCGGCCCCATCCAGGCGAACAGCGCCGCCTGGCCGGCCACCAGCCACCAGCCCCGCAGCCGCCGGGTCCGCGGCAGCGAGCACAGGAGTTGCAGAGCGAGGGAGAGCAGCGCCGGCACGCCCGGCAGTCCTGCGGCCGGGGGGATCACCAGGAGGAGGAGCACGACCAGGATGATGAGCGTGGACACTCGATCCCCACCGCGAGACGACCTTCACCGTTTCGCGGCCAAGCATCCCACAGCGCGGGTCCGGGTCCCGGGCGGGGATCAGCCGAACACGCCCCCGACCATGTGGTACGCGTACGCGACGGCCATGAAGCCCGCCGAGACGAGCGCGAAGGCCGTGTAGGAGATCCGCCCGGCCGGTCCCCACCAGCCCTTCCACCAGGCGCCCGCCGAGCAGGCCAGGACCCCGCCGCTGAGCACGAACGCCGTGGACGAGGCGATCAGGGCGGCCGTGAGCAGCGGGGACCCGAGGAAGATGGCGTCGGTCGGCGCGATGACGATCGTGACGGCGAGGCCGTACGCGAAGACCAGGACGAGCACGCCGGTCAGCCAGGCCAGCCACCACGCGGCCCGGTGCCGGGCGGGCCTGCCCCGGAGCCTGCGGACGAGCGCCGCGACCGGCATCCCGAGCCCGGCGAGCACGTACGCGGCCAGGCCCGCGTACACCAGCCACACGTGCAGGCCGGCGGCCGAGCGTTCGAACGTGGCCGCCTCCTCCTGATGGCCGCCCGCGAGCAGGCCGTGGCCGTCGAAGGCGATGCGCTCCTGTCCGCCCCGCTCGGCGAACAGCCCCGGCCCGACGAGCTGCCACGTCTGCACGGGCCTGGCGGGGTCGCGGGACAGGCCCGTCGTGGTGATCGTCCCGTCCCCCGCCGCCTCCACGGTCACGTTGCCGAACAGCGCGCCCAACCTCAGCAGGTCGCCGCGGATCCGGGTCGAGGTGTACGTCCCCGCGTACGCCGAGGTGTCCCCGCGCACCGGCCGCGGCTGCTCCGGCTTGCCGGGGAAGTAGCGGTCGACGATCCGGTCGACCAGCTCGGCGGCGGCGGCCGCGGAGTCCTCGCCGTTGTAGACGGCGTACACGCCGGTCCTCTGGTCGGGCAGCAGGGCCAGGACGTGGTGGAAGCCGTTGATGTCGCCGCCCTTGGAGAAGATCCGGCGCCCGTTCCTGGCCGTCTCCTCCAGGCCGTACCCCATGCCGGGGAGCCGGTCGTCCTGCGTGTAGTGGCGGGTCATCATGGTCGTGCCGACGTTCCTGCCCAGGCGGGGGTCGTCGCCCAGCAGCGCGATCATCAGCCGACCCATGTCGGCGGCGGTGGTGACGGGCCCGGTCCCGGAGGCGGGCGACCCGTAGTAGCGCTTGTACGGAACGTCCCCGTTGTATCCCTGGGCCAGGGTGCCGAGCAGGGCGGCGGGCAGCGGCGCCTTGAACGACGTGCCCTCCATGCCCAGCGGCCCGAGGATGCGCGAGCGCACGTACTCGGCGAACGGCCGTCCCGAGGCCACCTCGACCAGGTAGCCCGCGAGGTTGTAGGCGTAGTTGTCGTAGGCGAGGACGGTCCCCGGCGGGCGCACCCGCTCCGGCCGGCCGTTCTTGACGACCTCGGCCAGGGGCTCGGCGGCGCCGGGATCCTCCCAGGACGAGCCGAGCACGCTGTCCGCGAAGCCGGCCGTATGGGTCAGCAGGTGCTCCAGGGTGACCGGCCGCCCGGGGAAGGTGTTCTCGATCTTGAAGGTCTTCAGGTACGTGTTGACGTCGGCGCGCAGGTCGAGCTTGCCCTCCTGGACGAGCTGGAGCGCGGCGATCGCGGTGAACGTCTTGGCCGTCGAGGCGGTGAAGAACCCCGTGCGGGCCGCGTCCACCGGAACGCGCCCGGCCAGGTCGGCGTAGCCGTACCCGCGGGAGAAGACCTGCCGGCCGCCCGACACCACCGTGACCGCCGCGCCGGGGATCCCGTGCGCGGCGAGCTGGGCGGGCACCACCTGGTCGACCAGCGTTCCGACGTCCTCCAGGTCGGTGGAGGCGGCGGCGGCCCCGCCGGACAGGCCGCACACCAGCAGCCCGGTCATCAGTGCGGTCGCCAGGCCGGGGAACAGGGCTTTCTGCATGCCTCCCAAGATCGCGAACCCGGCCGGTCCCGGACCAGTGCCAGGCACCTCGATCCGGCATGTGAAACGCACGAACCGGACATCGGAAATATCATGGTCCCCGAGCTTCGGGGGGAGTCGAGAGTGATCCGGGTGCTGCTGGCCGAGGACCTGCATCTCATCCGCGGGGCGCTCGCCTCGCTCCTGCGCCTGGAGCCCGACATCGAGGTCGTCGCCGAGGCGGCGGACGGGGACGCGGTGCTGCCCGCGGCGCTGGCGCACCGGCCCGACGTGGCCGTGCTGGACGTGCAGATGCCCGGCATCGACGGCATCGAGGCCGCCGCCGCGCTCCGCGAACAGGTCCCCGGCTGCCGCCTGCTCGTCCTCACCCAGCTCGGCCGCCCGGAGGTGCTGCGCAGGGCGCTGGCGGCCGGCGTCCAGGGGTTCATGCTGAAGGACGCGCCGCCCGCCGACCTCGCCGCGGCCGTGCGCCGCGTCCACGCGGGCGAGACGGTGGTCGACCCCGCCCTCGCCGCGGCCACCATCGCGGCCAGGGCGAACCCGCTGTCACCGCGCGAGGTGGACGTGCTGCGCCGGGCCGCCGACGGCGACGACCTCCCGGAGATCGCCGCCGCGCTCCACCTGACCAGGGGCACGGTACGCAACTACCTGGGGGCGATCGTCACCAAGCTCGACGCCCGCAACCGGCTGGACGCGGTCCGCATCGCCACCGAGGCCGGCTGGCTCTGACCCGCCGTCAGGCGCGCTCGCTCCGGGCCATCCGGTAGAGCCCGTACGCGGCCTCGATCGCGCCGAGCACCATCATGACCACGCCGATCTTCGACGGGGTGAACACCACGATCTCGACATCGGTCCCGAACAGCCACAGCGCGAGCCCGATGACGAGGACCGCCAGTCCGGTGAGGAACGTCTTGCGGGCAGGAGCCATGGGGACCTCTTTCGATCAGGGCCGTTTCCAGCAACGCTAGCGACGGCCCGGGTCTCCAGGCTTCCTGCCCGCTGAGGAGATCGGTGTACATCCTTCGGGTGACGCCATGGGACCTCGTGATCGTCACGTGGGAACGCCGGTGGCCCCCTTGGGCGGCGCGATGAGGCCGTACATGACCAGGGCGCAGAGCGCGATCGCGATCACCGACCAGAGCGGGAAGGCCACCATGAAGGCGAAGTGGCCGATCATCGCCAGCCCGGCCAGGACGACCCCGGTCCAGCGGGCCCAGGTCTGCCCGGCCAGCACGCCGAGCCCCACCGCGAACATCAGGACGCCGATCGCCAGCCAGATCACGCCCCAGGCGGTGTAGTTCCACACCAGGAGGCGGCCTCCGGGCGTGACGAAGAAGTACGTCTTGAACAGGGCTATGACGCCCTCGATGATGTTGAAGACGCCCAGCACCATCGAGAGGGTGCCGGCGAATCCGAGCCAGCCCGAGTAACCACCACGGTGGAATGCGAACGGTGACGTTGACGTCGCCATGATCGTCTCCTTCCCGGCGAGTCGAAACTCCGGGTCGCCGTCTGCATCCATGCCCGAGATGCCTAAAGACAAAATCCCGCCGGGCAAAGCTATGTCCTCGCATCGGTAAAGTGCGCCGCCATTTAGCCACCGACTTTTCCCAATTTTTCCGGAAAATGGGGATTTGCTTGACCGACTGCACCCGCGCGGAAACGACAAAGTGCGAGGGGTACCTTCACCGAATAATCTGGGAGTGGAAGCTCGGGCACCGGAGGCGCGGTGATCCGAGCACCGGAGCCGTTGGAGCATTCATGACCACAACCGCACCGAACGTTTCGTGTCACCTGCCCGCCGAGCTCAACAGCTTCATCGGCAGGCGGCACGAAATCGCCGAGGTCAAGCGGCTGCTGTCCGATGCCAGGCTGGTGACCCTGATCGGCGTCGGTGGCGTCGGCAAGACCCGCCTCGCCATGCGGGTCGGCTTCGACCTGCGGCGCAGCTACCCCGACGGCGTGTGGCTGGTCGAGCTCGCGGGGCTGGAGAGCCCCGAATTGCTGGTGCAGACGGTGATGGAATGCCTGGAAATCCAGGACCGTTCTGTACGGCCCTCCATAGAGGTGCTCACGGATCATCTGCGTGACAAGAGAATGCTCCTCATCCTGGACAACTGCGAGCACCTGCTGGACGAATGCGCCGCGGTGGCCGAAACGCTCATGCGCGCCGCGCCCGGTCTGCGGATCCTGGCCACGAGCCGGCAGACGCTCGGCGTCGTGGGCGAGCAGATGATGCCTGTTCCGCCGATGCCCATGCCGGATTTTGACGGTTCGCGGTCGTCCACGGATTCGCTGAAACAGTTCGACGCGATCCGGCTGTTCGCCGACCGGTCCCAGTCCGTGCTGCCGGGGTTCGAGGTCACCGACGACAACCAGGACAGCGTGGCGCGGATCGTACGGCGGCTGGACGGCATCCCGCTGGCGATCGAGCTGGCGGCCGTCCGGCTGCGGGCGATCTCCGTGGAGCAGCTGCTGGCCCGGCTGGACGACCGGTTCCGGCTGCTCACGATGGGGGCGCGTACCGCGATGCCCCGCCAGCAGACGCTGCGGGCGCTGATCGACTGGAGCTACGGCCTCTGCACCGAGCAGGAGCGGCTGCTCTGGGCCCGGCTGTCGGTGTTCTCCGGCGGTCTGGACCTGGAGGCGGCCGAGCACGTGTGCGCCGGCGACGGCATCGAGCCGGACGAGGTCGTCGATCTGGTGGTCGGTTTGGTGGGCAAGTCGGTGCTGGCCCGCGAGGGCGACCAGACCACGGTGCGCTACCGGCTGCTGGAGACGATCCGCCAGTACGGCCGTGACCGGCTGCGCGAGTCGGGCGACGAGGCGGCGCTGCGGGCCCGGCACCGCGACTGGTTCGCGGACCTCGCGAGCCGCGGGCAGCGAGAGTGGTTCGGCCCCGACCAGGTGGCCTGGTTCAACCGCCTGCGCGCCGAGCACGGCAACATCCGCAGCGCCCTCGACTACTGCCTCACGACGCCGGGCGAGGCGGTGCGTGGCCTGGCCATCGCCACGGCGCTGCGGTTCTACTGGATCGCAACCGGGTCGCTGCGGGAGCCCCGCGACTGGCTCGACCGCCTGCTCGCGACGGGCGACGCGGCGGCCCCTCCGGCGGACCGAGCGGCGGGCCCGGCGGCAGGTGACGCGGCGGCGACCGCGCGCGCCAACGCGCTGTGCGTCAACGCGCGGCTGGCGGTGCTGCAGAGCGACTTCGCGCTGGCGGCGGACATGCTCGAGGAGGCCCGCGAGCTGGCGAAGCGGCTCGACGGCGCGGCGATCCCCGCCGAGATCTCCTACGTCTCCGGCCTGGCGACCCTGCTCCAGCGCGACATCACCGGCGCGGCGGCCCTGCTGGAGGAGGCGGTGGCGGGCTACCGCGAGGCGGATGCCCCGATGGGGGTGGTGAACACGCTGCTGTACCTGGCCACCGCCCACTCGCTCCTCGGCCATCCCGACGAGGCGGTCACGCGTTTCAAGGAGGGCCTGGAGGCCTGCGAGGCCCGCGCGGACCACTGGTTCAGGTCGTACACGCTGTGGGTGTACGGGATCGAGGTGTGGCGGGAGGGCGACGTGGCCAGGGCGGTCGAGATGGAGCGCGAGGCCATCCGGCTCAAGCGGCCCTTCGACGACCGGCTGGGCACCGCCCTGTGCATCGAGGCGCTGGCGTGGATGGCCGCCGACGGCACGCCCGAGCGCGCCGCCGTGCTGTTCGGGGCCTCGCAGGAGCGCTGGCGCTCGTTCGGCGCTCCCCCGTTCGGCTACCTGTCCGGCCACCACGACGCCTCCGAGGCGCTGGCGCGCGAGCGCCTCGGCGAGGAGAAGTTCGAGGCCGCCTTCCGCCGGGGCACCGAGCTCACCCCGGCCGACGCGCTCGCGTACGCGATGTGCGAGAGCGTGAAACCGGCCAAGCCCGCGGCGGCGGCGGCCCCGGCCTCGCCGCTCACCCGGAGGGAGATGGAGATCGCCCGGCTCGTCGCCCAGGGCATGACCAACAAGGCCATCGCCTCCTCGCTCGTGATCGCCCAGCGCACGGCCGAGGGACACGTCGAGCACATCCTGACCAAGCTCGGGTTCAACTCGCGCTCCCAGATCGCGGCCTGGGTCGGCGAGCAGGGCCTGCTTCCCGGGGGCACCCCATGAGGTCCGGCGCCGGCGTTCTGACCGACAAGTCCACCTTCGTCGGGCGGGCCCACGAGCTGTCCACGGTGCGGAAGCTGCTGGGCAGGTCCCGGCTGCTCACCTTGACGGGCGCGGGCGGCGTCGGCAAGACCCGGCTGGCGCTCAGGGCCGCGGAGCTGCTGCGGGACACCTACCAGGACGGGGTCGAGGTGGTCGAGCTGGCCACTTTGGAGACGGGCGATCTGCTGGAGTCGGAGGTCGCCATGGCGCTGGGGTTGCGTGACGTGCGCCGCGACCCCATGGGCGTGCTGGTGGACTACCTGTCCCGCAAGCGGATGCTGCTGGTCCTGGACAACTGCGAGCACCTGAGCGCGGTCTGCGCCCGGTTCGTGGACCGGCTGCTGCGCTCCGCGCCCCGGCTGCAGGTCCTGGCGACCAGCAGGCAGACGCTGCGGGTCTCCGGCGAGCAGGTGCTGACGGTCGCTCCGCTGTCCACTCCCGATCCCGGCCCGGGTTGCGGCCACACGGTCAGGGAGATCGGCCGCCACGACTCCGTCCGGCTGTTCGTGGCGCGCGCGGCGGGCGCCGTGCCCGGCTTCCGGCTGAACGCGCGCAACGTGGCGCCCGTGGCGGAGCTGGTCCGGCGCCTGGAGGGCATCCCGCTGGCGATCGAGCTGGCGGCGGTCCGGCTGCGTTCCATGCCGCTCGAACGCCTGGCGCGGGAGCTGGAGGAGCGCTTCGACGTGCTGGTCGCGAAGACGCCCACCGCCCTGCCCCGCCACCAGACGATGCGCGCGACCATGGAGTGGAGCTTCCGCCTCTGCTCGGCCGGGGAGCGGCGGCTGTGGGCGCGGCTGGGGCTGTTCCCCTCCGGGGCCGACCTGGAGACCGCCGAGGCGGTGTGCTCCGGCGACGGCATCGACCGGCTCGACGTGCTCGACCACCTGACCGGGCTGGTGGACAAGTCGGTCCTGGTCAGGGAGGGCTCCAGATACCGCATGCCGGAGGCCCTGCGCGCGTACGGCTGCGAGCAGCTGCCGCCTCCCGAGGAGCGTCGGCTGCGCCGGCGTTACGCCGAGCACTACCGGGACCTGGTGACGGAGCACCGGATCGACCGGATGGTCCCCGAGCAGCTGGACCGCTACCTGCTCCTGCAGCGGGAGCTGCCCAACATCCGCGTCGCCCTGGAGATGTGCCTGAGCGACCCCACGCTGGCGCCGATGGAGCTGGAGGCCGCGTCGGCGATGTGGTGCTTCTGGCTCCTGACCGGATCGTTCGTGGAGGGCCGCTACTGGCTGGGACGCGGCCTGGAACTGGTGCCGGAGGGCAGCCGGTGCCGTGCGTTGGCGGTCTGGGCCGACAGCCTGCTCTCCCTGCGCCAGGGCCAGGCCGTGACCGCCACGCGGCGGCTGGAGGAATTCATCGCCTTCGCCCGGCGGGAGGGTGACGAGCAGCTCGTGGCGCACGGCATCCGCAGTTCGGGCGTCGCGGCGTTCTACACCGGCGACGCCCGGCGCGGCCTGGCGCTGATCCGCGAGTCCCTCGCCCTCCACGAGGCCATGGGCGACATCGACGGCATCATGTTCAACCTCTACGTCGGGGCCGCGTACGGCTCGACCGAGGATCCCCGCCAGGCGAGCGAGTTCGGCGAGCGGCTCCTGACCCTGTGCGAGAGCCGGCGGGCCCTGGTCTTCCGCGCGTACGCGCAGCTCGCGCTCGGTGTCGCGCACTGGAATCTGGGCGAGCGCGGGCGCGCGGAGGCGTTGCTGACGGCGGCCACCGAGTTCACCGGGAGGATCAACGACCGGTGGTGCCTGACCCAGTGCCTGGAGATGCTGGCCTGGCTCGCGGGCGCGCGGGACGAGCACGACCGGGCCGCCGCGCTGCTGGGGGCGGCGCACGCGATGTGGCAGGCGGTGGGGACCTCGCCCGAGTGGATCAGCTACCACGCGACCTCGCACGAGCGTTGCACGAAGCAGGCCCGCGCGGCGCTGGGCCGGTCGGCGTTCGCGACGGCGTTCCGCCAGGGGTCGCGGCTGGGGCCGCAGCGGGCCGCGGCCTACGCGGTGAGCGGCGCGCTGCGGGAGCGGTCGGGGCGGCGGGGCGTCCGGGGTTCGAAACCGCCCGTCACGACGGCCGTGGGAGGCCGGCGGCGACCTCGGTCAGGCACGTCTCCAGCCGGGTGACGATGGCCGGCGCCCCGGCCGTGTCGATCCGGCAGCAGTACAGGAAGCGTACGAGGGGCTCCTCGGCGATGGCGCGGGCGACGACGCCGTCCACCGTGTCCGTGAGCGCCAGCGCGGGCAGCACGGCGATGCCGAGCTCGTGGGCGACGAGTTGCAGCACCGTCCTGAAGTCGTCGCCCTCGAAGGCGAGCCGGGGATGGAAGCCCGCGGAGCGGGCCAGCTCCGCGAGGGGGCCGAGCGTGGGGCCGGTGACGGGGGTGCCGATCCACGCCTCGCCGGCCAGGTCGGCCAGGCTCAGCGACGTGCGCCCGGCCAGGGCGTGGCGGGCGGGGAGCGCGACCATGACCGGGTCGCGGCCGATGAGCGAGCGCCGCAGGCCCGGTGGCGGCGGCAGGGGGAACCAGCTGTAGTCGAAGGTGACCGCGAGGTCGAGATCGCCGCGGAGCAGCCGCTGGTAGGCGTCCTCGGTCTCGTACTGGCTCAGCGTGACCCGCACACCCGGGCAGGCCCGGCGGAACGCGGCCAGGGCCGGCGGGACGAGGCCGGCCGCAGCCGAGACGAAGGCGCCCAGCCGCACCTCGCCCGACTGCCCGGCGTTCAGGGCCTCCAGCTCCGTCCGGGCCCGGGTCATCGCCGCCCGGACCGCCTCTTCGGCTCGCAGGAGGACGGTGCCGGCGGCGGTGGGGCGTACGGGACGTCGGTCCAGGAGCCGCAGCCCCGCCCGCCGTTCGAGGTCGGCGATCTGCTGGGAGACGGCCCCCTGCGTGTAGCCGAGCTCCTCGGCGGCCGCCGCGAACGAGCCCAGCCGGACGACTGCCTCCAGCGTGGCCAGGAGGCGGGGCTCCAGTTGTCCGGGCACGAGCATTAGCCTACCTAATGCCAGGCTTAGCAGACTTTGCTGGTGCTTATGGTCGGGCTGATGGAGCATGGAGGCACGTCGCCTGAAGAAGGGTTTCCACCATGGACCTCGCCGCCCTTGACGCGCTGGTCGACCGGCTGCCCCGCAGGCGGATCGGCTTCTACCCGACGCCCTTCCACCGCCTGGACAATCTGTCGGCCGCCTACGGGGCCGGCTTCTTCCTCAAGCGGGAGGACCTGGCGGGGCCCGGCACCATCAGCGGGAGCAAGACCCGCCTGGCCGAGTTCATCATCGGCCAGGCCCTGGAGGACGGCGTCACGCACCTCATCACGCAGGGCGTCTACCTGACGAACTCCGGCATGCAGTTCGCCGCCGCCTGCCGGGCGGCCGGGCTCACGCCGATCCTCTTCCTCACCCGGGACGAAGGACGCCACGGCGAGCTCGCGGAGTACCGCGGCAACCTGCTGCTGAGCAAGATCATGGACGTGGAGACGCACTACCTGCCGACCCGGGGCGGCGCCTACTGGGACACGGCCGACGAGCAGCAGCGCATCGCCGACGCGATGACCGCCCGCAAGGCCGAGCTGGAGGCTCAGGGGCACAAGGCGCTGATCGTGCCCACCGGCGGCGCGCATCCGTACGGCTTCGTGGCGCACACGCTGACGTTCACGGAGATGATCCAGCAGGCCGGGGCGTCCGGGGTCCGGCTCGACTACCTCTACCACACCGCGGGCACGGGCACGGCGCTGCCGGGCCTGATCGCGGCGAAGCTGGTGACGGGGAGCCCGGTCGTCGTGCGCTCCATCGCGATCTGCGACTACCGGCCCGGGAATTGGATCAACGTCGAGGTGATCGTCGACCGCGTGAAGCACATCCTCAAGCTGCTCGAGGTCCCGGTCCCCGCCGACGAGGTCATCCGCGCCGAGATCGACGTCGACGAACGGTTCATCGGCGAGGACTACGCGGTGCCCTCGCCGGAAGGCGTCGCCGCCATCAAGGAGCTGGCCCGGTCGGACGGCGTGTTCATGGGCCCCGTCTACACGGGCAAGGGCTTCGCGGGGCTGCTCGACCACGTGCGCTCGGGGCGGGTCGAGCCGGGCCGGAACGTGGCGTTCCTGCACACCGGGGACACCGCCAACCTGTTCGAGATCCCGCAGGTCGTCGGCGACGTGGCCGGCGGCCGGTAAGCGGGCGGTCAGGAGCGCGGGGACAGGCGGAAGACGCGCAGCTCGCGGCCGGAGCGCTCGGTGTAGCCGTCGTACAGCGGCCAGAAGCCGGTGAGCGCCTGCCAGGCCTGCTCGCGGTCGGCCCCGGCGAGCAGGGCGGCCGTGACGGGGATGACCCGCCCGCGGAAGGTCACGGTGGCCTGCGGGGTCTTGAGCAGGTTGCCGCTCCAGGCCGGGTGGTGCTCCCTGCCGAAGTTGCTGCCGACCACCAGGAACGTGCCGCCGTCCTCCGGCAGGCAGGCCAGCGGGCTCTGGCGCTCCTGCCCTGACTTGCTGCCGGTCGTGGTGAGCAGCAGGTGGGGGATCATCTGGTCCCCCATGAGCACCCGGCCGCCCGTCACCCGATTGACGAAGCGATCAAGAGGCGGGACGATCTTGGGCGCGACCCGCGCGAAGCCCCTCGTGCCCGCGAGCCACTGGAAGAACGGGCGGAGCGCGGTGCTGACGCGTGCCATGAAACCGCCGCTGGACTGCTGCTGCTCGACCACGGTGCCCTCACGTCCTCGTTGCGCTGCCGACGGGGGCCAAGAATACTGCCCAACCAAGCGATTGGTCTACTCGGGGTCGGCCGGCCGGTCGATCCGGTAGACGTAGTGGGCGCGATCGTGGATCGGGTTGTCGGGCTCGAGCTCGCCCTCGGCCACCCGGCGCATCCCGGCCTTCTCCAGCGCCCGCCACGACGCGCGGTTGGCCGCCGAGACGGGGACCAGCACGCAGGTCGAGCCGGGGATCTCCGTCCAGGTCCGCTCGATCACCGAGCGGATCATCTCCGGGCCCAGGCCCCGGCCGACCTGGCCGGGGTCGCCGATCAGGTAGTCGATGCTCACCGCGCCGTCGGGGACGGGGGTGATCGTCGCCAGTTCGGCCAGGTAGTCGGGGTAGTCCGCGTACCTGGACCGCTGGACCAGGCCGAGCGGCCGGCCGTCGAGGAACACGAGCAGGTCCTCCGACGGCTCCTCCCCGCGGGCGGCGGGGCCGAAGTCGCGGGTCACCGCCTCCGTCGAGGTCTCGTGGTTCCACCACAGCGCCACGTGCGGCTGCTCCAGCCACGTACGCAGCAGGGGGAAGTCCTCCTGGCCGAGCCGACGCCATGTGATCATCAGGACGCTCCTGGGGTGTGCTGCCGGCGGTAGTAGCGGGCCTGGCGGTCGCGGTGACCGCACGAGGGGTGGCACCAGCGCCGGCGGGGGTGGTTCTGGACGAAGAACAGCGAGCAGCCGGGGCCCTGGCAGCGGCGTACCCGATCCGCCTGGGGGCCGGTCAGCAGCTCGACGCAGCAGGTGGCGATGCTCCCGAGCACGGCGGCCGGGCCGTTGACGGTGTCGGCCCAGCGCGAGGCCGGCGCGCCGCCGCTCCAGTCGAGCCACAGGTACGTCGGCGCCGCCGCCGTGAAGTCGTTGACCCGCCGGACCGGCGCCGCGTCGGGAACGCGCCCCTCGACGGCGGCCGACAGCAGGGCGTGCACGCAGTCGCGCAACATCCGCACCCGGGCCGCGTGCGGACCCATCGGGACCGCGACCCCATGGCGTTCGGAGACCTGGGCGAACCACTCGCCGACCCGCCGGGCGTCCGGCAGGAAGTCGATCCGCGCCTCCCCCGCGCCGTACAGCGTGTTGGCCAGCTCCACCGCGAGAGGTTCCGTCCCGAGGATCGGGAACTCGACTGCCGTCACGACACTGACGCTAACAGAGCAAGGTAACCGTCAGCATCTGATTATAGGGGTAGCAAGTCCCTGTACGGGGATATAACTTGGCGGCCGTGGAGGAACGCACAGGCAGGACCGGGCGGCGGCCGGGAGCCTCGACCACCAGGGAAGAGATCGTCGCCGCGGCGGCCAGGGCCTTCAGCTCGGGCGGCTACGAGGCCACCAGCATGCGCCAGGTGGCCGCGGACGCCGGCGTGGACCCGGCGCTCGTGCGCCGGTTCTTCGGCGGCAAGGAGCAGCTGTTCAGCGCGGTCGTGACGTCGGTGTTCCAGCCCGAGCAGGCCGTGGCCATGCTGCTGGACGGGCCCCGCGGCAAGCTCGGGGAACGGCTGGCCGGATACGTCCTCGGCCTGCTCGGCGCGGTGGACCGGCCCGGCCCGGTGCTGGGCCTGATGCGCTCGGCCGCCACGAACGCGCACGCGGCCGCCCTGATCAGGGAGTTCCTCGCCAACGACATGCTCGGCAAGGTCACCAGGAAGCTCGGCGTGGACCAGCCCGAGCTGCGCGCGGCGCTCGCGGCCGGCCAGCTCGTGGGGCTGGCCATCACCCGCTACGCCGTACGGGTGGACGCGCTGGTCTCGTCCTCTCCCGACGAGCTCATCGCCTGGGTGGCGCCGACGCTGCAGCGCTACCTCACCGGCCGGGCCCCCTGATAGGCCCCCTGATAGGCGCTACGGCTCATCCTGCCGGGCTCGCCGGGATGGCGCCGAGGGCAAGGAGGAGGTAGTGGCGCTGGCGCAGGGTGAGGTCCCCGATGCTGGCGCCGCTGAGGATCCTGCCCCTGCGCAGCACGCGGGTGATCTCGGTGGCGCTGCGCCCGGGCAGGGCCCGCAGCACCGTCTCCACGTCGGCCCCGATGGTGGCCAGGTCGGTGCGCGACAGCAGGGCCTCCAGGCCGAGCCGCCCAGCCGCGACGGCGGTGCGCAGCTCGCCGGCCGTCATCGGTTCGGGTCCGGTCGTCGGCTTGGGCCTCGGGGACGGCGGGTGCGGCTGCGGGGTGGGCGGCGCGCCCAGGCGGGCGGCGGCGACCGGGACGGCCGGGGCGGGGAGCGCGCCGGGAAGCATGGTCTGGGCGGTGACCAGCAGGCCGCCCACGGCCAGCACGCCGGTCGCCACCACGACGACCTGGCGGCGCGGCAGCCGGCCGCTGGCGCGGGCCATCTGCAGCCCGACCATCGCGGTACGCAGCAGCACGCCGGTGAGCACGCCCAGCAGGATCGGCACGCTCTGCGGCGGCAGCGGCGCCACGCTGGCCAGCACGACGCCGGCCGCCGGGCTGAGGCAGGCCAGCGCCAGCCAGGGAGCCAGCGGCTTGCGGGCCAGGTCGAGCATGGCCGTCAGGGCCACCCCTTCACCGGCCGAGTGGATCATGAGCGCGGCCACGACGATGATCGAGGCGGCCAGCACCAGGGTGGCGCCCTCGATCATGCGGTGCAGGCTCAGCGCGACGGCGGTGCCCACTCCCCCGTACACGGCGGCGCTGACGGCCTGCTCGACCCGCCGGTGCATGCCGGGGGCGTGCCGGGCGCGCCGGCCCACGTCGTGCTGGTGGGCGCACCCGTGGCGGGTGAAGTGCGTGATGACGACGTACCCGAACAGCCCGGCCAGCGCCACCAGCCACACGGGCACATGGGTCGCGACGGCCTCCCGCCAGGCGTCGGGCATCACGTCAGTCAGGGCGGTGATGAGCATGAGCGCCGAGGCGACGGCCAGCCAGACGCTGATCCGGTCGGCCTTGCGCTGCGCCAGGTGGGCGCCGGCCAGCGTGGACAGGGCCACCAGGCCCACGGCGGCCCACACCGTCCAGACCGGCATGGCGGCGCCCATGGCCGCGTCGCGCGCCGGCAACGGCAGTACTGACCCCCCGAGCGGCAAGAACATGTGACGGCCTTTCTGGCTGGTGGACGGTGATCGATCACTGAGCCGCAAGAGGGCCGGTGTGCGTGCCGTGGCCGGGCGTCGCGACGTCCTCCAGGACCGTGCGCAACCGGCCGAGCTGGGCGTGCAGGCTGTCCTGCAGTTGCCTGCCGTGGTCGGCGAGGACGGCGTCGAATTCGTTGAACTGCTCCTCGATGGCCTCCTGATAGGCCAGGCGGGCGGTCCTGGTCAGCGCCTCGGCCGCGGCGGCGGCATCGAGCCGCACCCGTTCGGCGCCGGCGCGGGCCTCGGTCAGCATGTGGCGCGCCTCCTGCCTGGCGGCTTCGACGGTCTCCCGCGCCTCCTCCCGGGCGGCCTCGACGGCCTGCCGAGCCTCGTGCCGGGCGACCTTGACGGTCTCCCGCGCGCTCTCCTCCGCGGCGGCCAGCATGTCGGCCGGGGCGGGGGTGGCGGCGGCGAGACGCTCGCGCAGGTGGGCGTTGTCCTGCCAGAGCAGGCTGATCGTGGTCTCCACGGTGGACAGGAACGCGTCCACCTCGGCCAGGTCGTAGCCGGCCCGCAACCGGACCACGGTGAAGACCTGGTGGTGCACGGCGGTGGGGGTCAGCAGCGTGAGCTGGCCGGGGCCGGCGGCCTGGGCCGGCACGGTGACGAAGCCGTCGCCGACGGCGTGGCCGTGCGGGATCGGGAGGCCGTAGACGTGGTCTTCGTGCTCGATGTGCATGACGGAGTTTCACCGAACCTTTCACCGTCAGCGCTGGAGCGGCCGGGCGCGCCCGCACCGGCCCCGGGGCATGGAGGGGTGCCCCGGATCGGGGGGAACCGGTGCGAAACCTTGACCGTCCAACCAGGCATTCTATACGCACAGTAGTTGACACGTTACCGTGTGCTTAAACATGTGGGCAGCCGCTCACGGGTAAAGGCCGCTTCGGATGTGACCAGGGTCACATCGACGGCCTGTCCCCCCGGGCCCGACCCGTCCGTCCTCCTGCCGAGCAACCGGCTACGAGGAAGGTTCAAGGACATGGGCAAGCTGATCGTCATCGAGTTCGTCTCCCTCGACATGGTCATCGAGGACCCGGACGGAGCGGACGGGACGCCGTGGGGAGGCTGGGCCTTCCGGTACGGGCCCGAGTCGGTGGCCGGCGACAAGTTCGCGCTCGGCGAGGTGCTGGACACCGGGGCCATGCTGCTGGGCCGCGCCACCTGGCAGCGCTTCTCCCGCATCTGGCCCGGCAGGGACGACGAGTTCTCCCGGAAGATGAACGCCATCCCCAAGCTCGTCGCCTCGCGATCGTCGGACGGCGTCGAGGCGTGGAGCAACTCCTCCCTCCTGCGGGGCGACCTGATCGAGGAGGTGGCCGGGCGCAGGCGGGAACGGGATATCGTGGTCGCCGGCAGCGGCAGCGTCGTCGCCGCGCTGCGGGCGCATGACCTGGTCGACGAGTATCGGCTGCTGGTGTTCCCGACCGTGCTGGGCCGGGGACGCCGCCTGTTCGATCAGGATGACCGGCCCCTCGGCCTGGCTCTGGAGTCCGCCGAACGCATGGGTCAGGCCGTCCGCCTCGTCTACGGCCGCGACGCGGCGGCGTGAAGGAGACCACCGTGAGATACGCACTGCTGATCAACGAGCGGCCCGGAGCGTACGACGGGCTCACCGCCGACGAGCGCGCCGCCATCACCGCCGAGTACGTCGCGCTGATGCAGGACGAGCGCATGATCTCGGGCGAGCGGCTCCAACCGGCCGAGACCGCGACCACCGTCCGGGTCCAGGGCGGCCGGACGCTGATGACCGACGGGCCGTTCGCCGACACCAAGGAGATCTTCGGCGGGTTCTACATCGTCGAGGCGGACGACCTCGACGACGCGCTGGAACTGGCCGCCCGCGTCCCCGCCGCCCGCCTCGGCGGATCGGTCGAGGTGCGGCCGCTGGTGGAGCGGTAGCCGGTGCTCGAGGAGATCTTCCGCGACCAGTGGGCCCGCGTGTTCGCCGCCCTGGTGAGCTACACCGGCGACGTCGACGTGGCCGAGGAGGCCGCTCAGGAGGCGTTCGCCGTCGCGGCCGAGCGCTGGGCCCGCGACGGGGTCCCGGACAATCCCGGGGCCTGGCTCGTGGTGACCGGGCGCCGCCGGGCGATCGACCGCCTTCGCCGGGACCGTACGTATGCGGACAAGCTCCGCCTGCTGGACCGGCCGGAGCCGGGCGAGGAGGTGACGATGGACGAGTCGGCGGTCCCCGACGAACGGCTCGAACTGTTCTTCCTGTGCTGCCATCCGGCCTTGGCGGACGAGGCCCAGGTCGCGCTCACCCTGCGGGCCCTGGGCGGCCTGTCCACCCCGGAGATCGCCCGGGCGTTCCTGGTGAGCGACGAGACGATGAAGCGGCGGCTCTCCCGGGCGCGCGACAAGATCCGCGCGGCCGGGATCCCGTTCGGGATCCCCCGGGAGCACCTGCTGCCCGCCCGCCTGGAGGCGGTGCTCTCCGTGCTCTACCTCATCTTCAACCAGGGGTACGGCGACGGCCGGGCCGATCTGGCGGCCGAGGCCGTCCGGCTGGCCCGGATCCTGGTCGAGCTCGTGCCCGGCGAGCCCGAGGCCGCCGGACTGCTGGCGCTGATGCTGCTGCACGACTCGCGGCGCGCCGCCCGGGTCCGCGACGGTGAGATCGTCCTGCTGCACGAGCAGGATCGCGGCCTGTGGGACGCGGCTCAGATCGAGGAGGGGCAGGCGCTGCTCGACCGCGCCCTCGCGCTCGGGGCCCGCGGCGCCTACGTGGTGCAGGCGGCCATCGCGGCGCTGCAGACCGAGGAGCGGATCGACTGGCGGGCCGTCGCCGCGCTCTATGACCGGCTGCGGGAGCTGACGGGCTCGGCCGTGGTCGAGCTCAACCGCGCGGTGGCGGTCGCCGAGGTCGACGGGCCGCGGGCGGCGCTGGCGATCGTGGACGGGCTCGGTCTCGACGGCTACCGGTACTTCCACTCCACCCGGGCCGAGCTGCTGCGTCGCCTGGACGACATCGCGGGGGCGCGGGCGGCGTACCGGAGGGCGCTCGACCTGGCCACGACGGAGGCCGAGCGCCGCTTCCTCACCCGCCGCCTCGGCGAGCTCTGACCTCTTGTCCCGGGTTTACAGACCTGTCAGTGTAGGGCCATGCGTGAGCTGAAGCCCGGACTGGAGCACACCTTCCGTTTCCGCGTCCCGGAGAGCAAGATCGTGGCGGGGCTGTATCCGGAGTCGCCGGAGTTCGCGGTCATGCCGCCCGTCTTCGCCACCGGGTTCCTGGTGGGGCTGATCGAGTGGACGTGCGTTCAGGCGGTCGTGCCGTACCTGGACTGGCCGCGCGAGCAGACGGTCGGGACGCACGTCGACCTCAGCCACGAGGCCCCCACGCCGCCGGGCCTGGAGGTCACCTGCCGGGTGCGGCTGACGGGGGTGGAGGGGCGGCGGCTGCGGTTCGAGGTGAGCGCCGAGGACGGGGCTGACGTGATCAGCACCGGCACCCACGAACGCACCGTCATCGACGCCACCCGCTTCACCGCCCGCGCCCACGCCAAGACCGCCCCCACCCCATAACCAACCGCCCCACCGCCCACCCGCCTCCCCGCCGCCGACCGCGGCGCGCGCACCGGGCACAGCGGGGTCGGGGGGGCACGACGGGCGCGGGGGGCGCTGATCGGGCACGGGCCGCACCCATCGCACGGGCCTCGCACCACCGGCGCCGGGTCGGCGGGATGCGACGCGGCGGAGGTCGGCGCAACACGGACGGCGCCCAGCTCGGCGCTCTGGGGCGCTCCCCTGCGCGCCGGGGCGGTGGGCTACGGGCGGGCCAGGGCTGCGGGCAGGTCGGGGTGCCGATGGGCCAGGCGGTGCCGGAGGTCAGGCGGTACCGGAGGTCAGGCGGTGCCGGAGGGTCGGCCGAGATCGTGGGTCAGGGGGACGGGGTGAGGGTGTCGGGGTTGAGCAGGAGGTCGGCGCGGTCGCGGGTGGTGCGGATGGCGGCGGCGTTGGGCTCGTCGACCTCGGCGACCCAGCGGGCGGCCTGGGAGGGCGTCTTGCCGAACTGGACGTGCCGCCTCGTGAGCCGGTCCAGGCGGACGCGATCGTCGATCTCCGCGTACCAGACCTCGGTCATGGCCCCCCGCACCCGCCGCCACGTCTCGTCGTCGGCGAGGAGGTAGTTGCCCTCGCTGACCACGACCCGCGCGGCCGGCGGCACCGGGATGGCGCCGGCGATCGGCTGCTCGATCTCGCGGTCGAAGGACGGGGCGTAGACGACGGTGCCGGTCTCGGCGCGGAGGCGGTGGAGCAGCGCCAGGTAGCCGTGGGCGTCGAAGGTGTCCATGGCGCCCTTGCGGCGCAGCCGCCCGAGGCGTTCGAGCTCGACGTCGGCCAGGTGGAAGCCGTCCATCGGCACCCAAACCGCCGGCAGCCCGGCGGAGGTGAGGTTCTCGGCCAGCCAGCCGGCCAGCGTGGACTTGCCCGCGCCCGGGCATCCCGCGATGCCCACCACGACGCGCTCGCCGGACGCGGCCAGCCCGCGTACGCGCTCGATCAGCCGCGCGCCGGTCACCGGACGCCTCCGGCGAGCGGGACCGCCGGGAAGCGGTGGGCGGCGGGTGGCTGGGTAGGGCTCAAGATTCTCCTCGAATACGGATTTAGCGCGATATGTCGCCAATGAGCCGCAAGCTTATCCACGCCCCGCCCCCGATTAGCGATATACCCCATACCCCTACAATGTGTCTCCCCTCTACTAAGGAGCATCGTATGGATCACAGCGAGCACCACCACGCACACCATGAGGCCCCGCCCGCGGCCACGTGGGGAATGGCCGCGCAGGCGACCCTGCACTGCCTGACCGGTTGCGCCATCGGCGAGGTGCTGGGCATGATCATCGGCACCGCCGCCGGCCTGTCCAACCTGACCACCGTGGTGTTGTCCGTCGCGCTGGCCTTCGTGTTCGGCTACGCGCTGACCATGCGGGGCGTGCTGCGGGCCGGTGTCGACTTCCGCACCGCGCTGAGGGTGGCGCTGGCCGCCGACACCATCTCCATCGCGATGATGGAGATCCTGGACAACGCGGTGATGCTGCTCGTGCCCGGCGCGATGGACGCGGGCCTGTCGAACTGGCTGTTCTGGGTGGCGCTGGCCGGTTCGCTGCTGGTGGCGTTCGTGCTGACCACGCCGGTGAACAAGTGGCTCATCTCACGGGGCAAGGGCCATGCGGTGACGCACCAGTACCACCAGGGCCACTGAGCGTTCACTCCCCGTGCCATGAGCGCCAGAGCTCGGCGTACGGGCCCCCGGCCGCGACGAGGTCGTGGTGCGTGCCGAGCTCGGTGAGGCGGCCCTCCTGCATGACCGCCACCCGGTCGGCGTCGTGGGCCGTCTGGAGGCGGTGGGCGATGGCGATGACGGTACGGCCGTCCAGCACGGCGGCTAGGGCGCGCTCGGTGTGGCGGGCGGTCCTCGGGTCCAGCAGCGCGGTGGCCTCGTCGAGGATCAGCGTGTGGGGGTCGGCCAGTATGACGCGGGCCAGGGCCAGCTGCTGGGCCTGCGCGCCGTCGGGCCGGTGGCCCCCGGGGCCGAGATCGGCGCCGAGGCCGTCCGGGAGGTCGTCGATCCAGTCGGCGCCGACGGTGGCGAGGGCCGCGCGCAGCTCGGCGTCGGTGGCGGAAGGGGCGGCGATGCGCAGGTTGTCGCGTACCGTGCCGAGGAACACGTGGTGCTCCTGGGTGACCAGGACGACGCGTTCGCGCAGGCGGCCGGGGTCGAGGGCGGCGACGGGAACGCCGCCGACGGTGACCGTGCCGGTGCGCGGGGCGTCCACGCCCGCCAGCAGCCTGCCCAGCGTGGTCTTGCCCGCGCCCGAGGGCCCGACGATCGCCAGCCGCTCGCCGGGGCGGACGGTCAGGTCCACCCCGCGCAGGACGTCGGGGCCGCCGTCGTAGGCGTAGTGCACGCCGGCGGCCACGAGCCGGTCGCCGTCCGGTACGAGCTCCGGCCCGGCGGCCGGCGCGGGCCGCGGGACCAGGGCGAGGCCCTCGACCCTGGCGAACGAGGCGCCGCTGCTCTGCATGCCCTCCAGGTGCAGGAGGATCGTGTCCAGGGGCTGGCCGAGCTGGCGGAGGTAGAGGGCGGCGGCGACGACCGTTCCGAGGGTCATGGAGCCGTTCGCCATGAGGCCGCCGACCAGCAGCACGCCGGCCACCGGGATCGCGTACGAGATGTCCACGACGGGGAAGAGGACGCTGCGCAGGAACAGGGTCCGGACGCGGGTCCGGCGGCACTCGCCGATCGCCGCCTGGCAGGCCGTGATGCGGCGGTGTTCGAGGCGCAGCGCCGCGACGGTGCGGGCGCCGGCGGTGGTGGCGGCGAGCTGCTCGGCCAGCGCGGAGTTGGCCTCACCCTCGGCCAGGTACGCCGGGATCGCGCGGCGCAGATACCAGCGGGCGGCGAACCAGATGCCCAGCAGGCCGAGCACCCCGCAGGCGCCCAGCAGCGGATCGAGCACGAAGACCGCGGCCAGGATGAACGCCGCCTGGACCGCGGCGATGAGGACGTCCGGCCCGGCGTCGCGCAGCGTGGCGCCGAGCGCGGCCACGTCGGTCGTCCCCCGGGTGGTCAGGTCGCCCGTGCCGGCCCGCTCGACCACCGAGACGGGCAGGTCGAGGGCGCGTTCGGTGAACCGCTCGCGGATGCGCGCCAGGGTGCGCTCGCCGAAGCGGTGGCCGACGTGGCCCGCGTAGCGGGACAGGACGAGCTGGACCAGGGCGGCGGCCAGGATGGCCAGGGCCAGCCGGTCCACGGCGGCGGCCCCGGCGCCGGACTTGACCGCGTCGACGATCCGGCCGAGCAGCCATGGCCCGGCCAGCCCCGCGACGGCGGCCAGGGCGTTGAGGGCGATCATGGCGGCGAAGGCGCGGCCATCCAGGCGGATCAGGCGCAGCGCCGCCCGCCGCACCCGGGCCGGCTCGGCGACCGGCAGGGCCCCGGTCATCGCACGGGCCGGCTGGGCGACGGGGGCCGGCTGGGCGACGGGCTGCGGCTCGGTCATCGCGCGGCCTCCTCGGGCGGGGATCCGGTCATCGGGCGGCCCGCTCGGGCGGTGTGCTGGGCTCGTCGTCGCGTGACACCAGCAGGCGGTAGCCCGGGTGCTCGTGCAGCAGGTCGCGATGCTCGCCGGCCGCCGCGACCGAGCCGTCCACGAGGTAGTACACCGTGTCCGCCCGGTCCAGCAGCAGCGGCGAGGTCGTGGTGACTGCCGTGGTACGGCCCCTTCGCGCCTCGCGCAGCCGGGCGGCGATGGTCGCCTCGGTGTGGGCGTCCACGGCGGAGGTGGGCTCGGCCGCCAGCAGGATCTCCGGGTCGGCCAGCAGGGCCCGGGCCAGGCGGACGCGCTGGCGCTGCCCGCCGGACAGGTTGCGGGCCTGGGGGTCGACGGCGGAGTCCAGCCCGTGCGGCAGCCCCCGGACGATGTCCTCGGCCATGGCCGCGTGGACCGCCCGGCCCACGGCCTCGTCGCCGGGATCGTGCCGGCCGGCGACGACGTCCCGCAGCATGCCGGCGAACAGGTCCGCCTCGTTGTCGGCCAGCAGGATCCGCTCGCGGACCCGTACCGGGTCGATGGTGTCGAGCCGGATCCCGCCCCAGGTCGCGGCCGACGCGGTGAACCCGCCCAACCGGTCGAGCACCGCGGCCGAGTCCCCCGGCCGGGCGCTGACCAGCGCGGTCAGCATCCCCGGCGCGATCTCGACGCCGGAGGCCGGGTCGCGCAGCGGCGCGGGCGACGCGGGCGGATCCGCGTCGCCGCCGGTGACGTCCGGTTCGAGGGTGAGGAAGTGGATGACCCGGCGGGCGGCCACGAGGCCGCGGCTGAAGCCGTAGCCGGTCTCGATGAGGTTCGTGACCGGCACCACCAGCACGCCGGCGTACCCGTACACCGCGACCAGCTCGCCGGTGGTGATGTCGCCCTGCGCGGCCATCCGGGCCGCCAGCCACGTCACGGCGCCGAGGAACACCGTGGGCAGGCCGACCCCGAGAGCGTGGATCCAGCTGGTGACCGCGCCCACCTGGTAGCCCTTCTCCCGGAGCTCCTGGGAGCCACGCCGGTAGCGCTCGGCGTACACGTCCTTGCCGCCGATGCCGTTCAGGACCCGCAGCCCTCCGGCGATGTCCCCGAACCGGGCGGCGAGCTCGCCCTGCCGCAGCCGGTACGCCGTCTCGGCGCCGCGCAGCCGTCCCAGCAGCGGCCCGACCAGCATGACCAGCAGCGGCACGCCCAGCAGCACCACCGCGGCCAGCAGCGGCGAGACGGCCAGCAGCAGCCCGGCCACGACGACATAAGCGAGCACCGCGCCGACGCCGGGGCCGGTGATGGTCAGCGCGTGGGCGATCAGGCCGGCGTCGCCGAACCCGATCGTCACCACCTCCCCGGCCGTGACCTTGCGCGGGAGCGCCGCGCCCAGCCGCGTCGCGTGCAGCACCACCACCTGTACGGTGCGGAACGATGCGTCCATCCGGACCCTGGTCATCGTGCGATGGCGCATGATGGCCAGCCAGGCGTTCAGGACGCCGACGCCGAGCACGGCGGCGGTCCAGCCGGCCAGCGCGGGCTTGTCTCCCGGAGCCAGGCCGTCGTCGATGGCGCGGGACAGCAAGTACGGCGGCAGCGTCAGGCAGACCATCCAGGCGGAGCCCAGCAACGCGCCGACGGCGATGCGGCCGGGCTGACTCCTGACCAGCCACCACAGGTATCGTCCGGCGCCTCGGCGGTCAGGAGTCCCAGGTTCCACGAACTTCACCCTATTTGACCGATCGCCGGAACGATGATGGGGTACGTCCCAGCGTCGCGGTGCACCCGGCAAACAGATCGCCGAGGGCATGGAGGCGCCGAAACATGGGACGACCATGGAAACACCCGACGGACGCCTGGAGGCGTTCGGCAACCAGTTGATCGACGTGCACCTCTGGCTCCGCGAGCAGCTCGACGCGCTGCGCGAGGACGTCGAGGCCTATCTCGCGGGCGGCGCGCTCCCCCGCGACCTGCGTACCCACTGCCTGACCTTCTGCTCCGCGCTGGAGCGGCACCACACCGGCGAGGACGGCGGCGCCTTCCCCGAGCTCGCCCGGAGCTTCCCCGAGCTGCGACCGGTGCTGGAGGAGCTGCGCCGCGACCACCGGCTGGTGGACGATTCCCTGCGGCGGTTACAAGCGCTTCTCGACGGCCTCGGCCGGGACCACGACCCGGTCCTGGTGCGCGGCGAGCTGGACAGCCTCGCCGCGCTGATGGAGACGCACTTCGTCTACGAGGAGAAACGGATCGTCGCGGCGCTCAACGCGCTGGACACCCCGGAGTGGCGCCGGGCCAGGCCCGACTTCCTCATGTCTTGATCAGCGGCGGAGCTTGTACCGGATGGGCAGGTGCTTGATGCCCCCGACGAAGGTCGTGGCGCTCCATTCGGGCCGGCCGGCGAGCTCGACGCTCTCCAGGCGCGGCAGCAGCTCGGCGAACAGGGCCTTCAGCTCCATCCGGGCCAGCGCCGCGCCGAGGCAGTAGTGCACGCCGAACCCGAAGGCCAGGTGGCGGTTGGGGTCGCGGCCGGCGTCGAAGGCGAACGGGTCGGTGAACACCTCCTCGTCGCGGTTGGCCGACGGGTAGGACAGCAGCACCGACTCGCCCGCCTTGATGTCCACGCCGTTGAGGCTGGTGTCGGCCGAGGCCGTGCGCATGAACTCCTTGACCGGGGTGACCCAGCGGATCATCTCGTCGACCGCGAACGGCAGCAGGCCGGGGTCCTCGCGCAGCCGGGCGAGCTGGTCGGGGTGTTCGATGAGGGCGTGCAGGCCGCCGGCGACGGTGGAGCTGGTGGTGTCGTGGCCGGCGGAGGCGATGATGACGTAGTAGGAGGCCGTCTCCATGTCGTTGAGCGGCTTGCCGTCCACCTGGGCGTTGGCGATGGCGGAGGCCAGGTCCTCGGTGGGGTGGGCGCGGCGGGCGGCGGTGAGCTGCTGGAAGTAGGCGAAGAAGTCGAGCAGCACCGCGAACTGGTCCTCGGCGGTGTCCCCGCGCCTGGTCTCCGCGTCCGCGCCGCCGAACAGCTCCTGGGTGAGCTTGAGCATGCGGGGGAAGTCGGATTCGGGCAGCCCGAGCAGGGAGAGGATCACGTACAGCGGGTAGTGCACCGCGACCTGGGTGGCGAAGTCGCATTCGCCGCCGTACTCGGCCAGCCGGTCCACGTAGCGGCGGGCGAGCTCCTGGATCCGGCTCTCCATGGCGCGCATGGCCTTGGGGCGGAACCAGTCGGCGCCGATCGCCCGGACCACCCGGTGGTCGGGGTCGTCCATGTGGACCAGCGTCTTCAACTGGATGCCCTGCGCCGCCTGCTGCCTGGCGTGCTCCTCGAACGCCTTCTTGCCCAGGACCGGGCGCGGCGCGCTGAGCCAGAGGGCGTTGTCGCGTTCGACCCGCATGATGTCGGCGTGCCGGGTGACGGCGTAGAAGGGCGTGTACTCGGGCGCCTCCACGAGATGGACCGGGGCCTCCCGGCGCAGCAGGGTGAGCGCCTGGTGCAGCCGCGGCTCGTCGGCGTAGGCGAGGGGGTCGGCCAGCATGAGCCCCGCCTGCTCGATGGTCATGTTCATGATTGATTCCCTATCAGGACTTGGAGCTCGGTGTAGCCGTACAGGCCCCAAGGGCCGTTCTCGACGCCGAGGCCGCTCCACTTGTGGCCGCCGAAGGGCAGGTCGGGGCGGACGCCGCGGCCGTGGGCGTTGATCGAGACCTGGCCGCAGTCCAGCTCGGCCGCCACCCGCGCGGCCCGGTCCAGGTCGGGCGACCACACCGACGCCGTCAGCCCGTAGGCGGTGCCGTTGGCGCGCTCGACGGCCTGGCCGAGGTCGCGGTAGGCGATGACGGGCAGCGCCGGGCCGAACTGCTCCTCGTCGACGACGCGCGTGCCGTCCGTCGCGCCGGACAGGACGGTGGGCTGGTAGAAGTAGCCGGGCCGGTCGATCGGCCGGCCGCCGGCCGCGGCCACCGCGCCGTGCTCCAGCGCGTCGCCGACCAGGCCGGCGACGCGCTCGTACTGCGGGCGGTTGTTGATCGGGCCGAGCTGGGCGCCGTCGGCGGTGCCGGCGTCCACCCGCACCGACCGGGCCCGTACGGCCAGGGCCTCGACGAGGTCGTCGTACAGCCGCTCCGGCGCGTAGACCCGCTTGACCGCCAGGCAGACCTGGCCGTTGTTGGCGAACGCGCTCCAGAACAGGCTGTCGGCGATCCGCCCGGGGTCGGCGTCGTCGAGGACGATGGCCGGGTCGTTGCCGCCGAGCTCCAGGGTGACCCGTTTGAGGTCCTCGGCGGCGGCCGCGGCGACGCGCTTGCCGGTGGCCGTCGAGCCGGTGAAGCTGATCTTGCGAGGTACGGGATGGGCGGTCATGAGGGCGCCGAGGGGGTCGCGGCCGCTGATGACGTTCAGCACGCCGGGCGGGAGGATCTGCGCAAGCATCTCCCCCATCGCCAGGGTGGTCAAGGGCGTGTACGGGGAGGGTTTGAGCACCATGGTGTTGCCGGCGCGCAGGGCCGGCGCGATCTTCCACATGGCCAGGGCGATCGGGAAGTTCCACGGCGTGATGGCGGCCACCACGCCGAGCGGGCGCCGGATCACCTCGGCGGAGCCGTCCTGCGACACCTCGCGGGGCAGGTCCAGGTCGGCGTAGTAGCGCAGCCACGTCACGGCGGTGGCGACCTCGCGCCGAGCGTCCTTGAGGGGTTTGCCCTGCTCGGCCGTGAGGATCGGCGCGAGCCGGCCGGCCGCGGCCTCGAGCGCGCCTGCCGCCTCCCTGAGCAGGTCACGGCGGTGCCGCTCGTCGCGCCGCCAGGCCGGGAAGGCCGCGCGGGCGGCCGCCATGGCCTGGTCGAGCCGGTGGGCGCCGCAGTCGGGCGCCCGGGCGAAGACCTCGCCCGTGGCCGGGTCGACGACGTCGAACGTGCCGGCGCCGGCCGCCGCGGCGCCGCCGACGGTCATGGCGAAGTCCGTCATGAGGCCGGCAGCAGGACGGGCTTGACCGTGGCGCCGCTCGCGGAGTCGCGTTCGGCGTCGTTGATGCCGCCCAGCGGGTACGTGCGGATCAGCCGGTCGAAGGGGAAGCGGCCCTGCCGCCACAGCCCGATCAGCATGGGGATGAACTGCTGGGGCACGGCGTCGCCCTCCAGGATGAAGCGGACGGTGCGCCCGGCGAGCGCGGTCGGCCGCAGCGTGACCTCGCCGCCGCCCGCGCCGACCAGGCCGCACGACCCGCCGGGGCGCAGCACGGCGATCGCGGTGCGGATCACCTCCGGCACGCCGGTGGTGTCGAAGGAGTGGTCCACCTCTCCGACGGCGTCGGCCAGGCCGGGGTCGGCGCCGTCGAGCGCCCGGGTGGCGCCGAGTTCCAGGGCCAGCTCGCGCCTGGAAGCGTGCAGGTCCACGGCGACGATCTCGCCGGCGCCCGCGACCTTGGCGGCCATGACCGCCGCGAGGCCGACCGCCCCGGCGCCGAACACCGCGATGGCGTCGGCCGGGCGGACCTTGAGGGCGATGAACACCGAGCCCGCGCCGGTCTGCAGGCCGCAGCCCAGCGGTCCGAGCAGCTCCAGCGGCAGCGACTTGTCGACGGTGACCAGGTTGCGCTCGGTGGCGACGGCATGGGTGGCGAAGGAGGACTGGCCGAACCAGCGGGCCGCGACCGGCTCGCCGCCGCTCCCGGTGGCCCCGGCCGACCCGTCCGCGCGCACCCCGCTGAGGTTGCGCGCCATGAACTCGTCGCAGTACGAGGCCGCGCCGGTCACGCACCGCCCGCACCAGCCGCAGGAGTCGTAGCTCATCACGACGTGGTCGCCGGGCGCCACGCGGGTCACCCCGGGGCCGACCGCCTCGACCACGCCCGAGCCCTCGTGCCCGAAGACCATCGGCATCGGCAGCTCCGCCAGCCCCCGGAACAGCACGTCGGTGTGGCACATGCCCGCGCCCGCCACGCGGACCAGCGCCTCGCCGGGGCCGGGCGCGGCGAGCGAGACGTCCTCGACGGTGAACGGCCTGCCCGGGTCGCGCAGGACCGCCGCTCGAGCTCGCATCACTCCCCCCGGGCTTTTTTTGGACGGAGCTGTCCAATTCAATGGCGACGCTATGGCCGTTCCCTGGGCGTGTCAAGCATGCGGCGCGGTCATCGACACGTCCGCCTGAACCGCTGTACGGTATTTTTGGACCACATAGCGGTACGGACAGGGGTTCGATGACCGACAACTCATCACCGCGGCTGCTCGACGGCGTACGCGTGCTCGACATGACGAACGTCCTGTCCGGCCCGTACGCCGGCTACCAGCTCGCCCTCATGGGCGCCGACGTGATCAAGCTGGAGATCCCCGGCACCGGAGACCTGGCCCGTCAACTCGGCGCCGACCCCCGCCTCAGCGGCGAGAACCTCGGCGTCTCCTTCCTGGCGCAGAACGCGGGCAAGCGCTCGGTCACCGTCAACCTCAAGCACGCCTCCGGCCGCGAGGTCTTCACCAGGCTGCTGGGCGAGGCCGACGTGCTGCTGGAGAACTTCCGCCCCGGCGTCCTGGACAAGCTCGGCTTCGGCTGGGAACGGCTGCGCGAGATCAACCCCGGCCTGGTCTACTGCGCGCTGTCCGGCTTCGGCGCCACCGGGCCCATGCGCGAGCGCCCTGCCTACGACCAGGTGATCCAGGGCCTGGCGGGCATCATGAGCGTCACCGGCACGCCGGACACCGCGCCGGTGCGGGTGGGCTACCCGGTGTGCGACAGCGCCGGGGGCATCACCGCCGCCTTCGCCGTGGCCGCCGCCCTGCACCGCAAGCTCCGCACCGGCCAGGGCGCCCACCTGGACGTGTCCATGCTGGACGCCGCGCTCACGGGGATGGGCTGGGTGGTCTCCGACTACCTCGTCGCCGGGCGGGAGCCGGTGGCCATGGCCAACGAGAACCGTACGTCGGCGCCGTCGGGCACCTTCGAGACCGCCGACGGCCAGCTCAACATCGCCGCCAACAAGCAGGAGCAGTTCGAGACCCTCTGCCGGGTGCTGGGCCGGCCGGAGCTCATGAACGATCCCCGCTTCCGCACCAGGGACGACCGCAAGGCCCACCGCGATGCTCTGCGCGAGGAACTGGAGAAGACGCTGAAGACCAGGTCGGCGGCCGAGTGGGACGAGATCCTGCTGCCGACCGGCGTGCCCGCCGCGCCGGTGGTCACCGTCCCGCAGGCGCTGCGCTCGCCGCAGGTCGAGCACCGCGGCCTGCTGCACCGACTGCCCTCCCCTGCCTCCGGCGGCGGCGAACTCGTGCTGCTGGGCGGTGCCGCCCACGTGGACGGCCGCCCCCTGGCCCCCGCCGGCCCGCCCCCGAGGCTCGGCGAGCACACCGACGCGGTGCTGCGCACCCTCGGCTACTCCGACACCGACATCGCCCACCTGCACCAGGAAGGAGCCATTTGACTTCCTCCCTCTCGAAATCGAGAGGGATCCCCACGGTCGCCCATGGAAGTTCCTGTTTCACCGCCGGTCGCCCGCCCGAGAGGACTCTCGTTGAGGTCTTACACCAGCTCCGCAGGCGTTTTACTTGTCCGCCAGCCCAGCGGCCAAGAGGTTGCGGGCCGCGTTGACGTCCCGGTCGTGGATCGCGCCGCACGCGCAGGCCCACTTCCGGACGTTCAGCGGCATCCTGTCTTGCACGCTTCCGCAAGCCGAGCACAGCCTGGAGGAGGGGAACCAGCGGTCCACCGCGATCACGGCCCGGCCATACCAGGCGGCCTTGTACTCCAGCATGCTCCGCAGCTCCCGCCACGAGGCGTCGGAGATGGCTCGGGCGAGTTTGCCGTTCTTGACCATGCTGCGGACGGTGAGGTCCTCGATCACGACCGTTTGGATGCCCCTATGTTCGTCAAGTCGTCAGGCTGGGGCGGGAGCGTGGTCGGCTGTCGCTGCTTTGATCAAGGCGTAGACCTCGCGGGCGACGT
>NZ_JBFAOQ010000012.1:0-388750 GCF_040675285.1 Nonomuraea sp. NPDC049625
CGGGCCGGGGTGGTGTGGGCCAACACGTTCAACAAGTTCGATCCGGCCTCGCCGTTCGGCGGTTACAAGGAGTCCGGCTATGGCCGCGAAGGCGGGCTGCACGGATTGGAGGCATACCTCGATGTCTGATCGACGAGTGACCGTGCGCAAAACGTACAAGCTCTTCATCGGTGGAGCGTTCCCGCGCTCGGAGAGCGGGAGGTCCTACCCCGTGACGCGAACGGAGCACGCCGCCAGGGCCTCGCGCAAGGACGCCCGCGACGCCGTGGTGGCCGCGCGCAAGGCGTTCCCCGGCTGGTCGGGCGCCACCGCCCACAACCGGGGCCAGATCCTCTACCGGGTCGCCGAGATGCTGGAGGGCCGCCGCGCCCAGTTCGCCGACGAGCTCGGCGGCCCGCGCAAGCAGGCGCTGGAGCAGGTGGACACCGCCGTCGACCGGCTCGTCTGGTACGCGGGCTGGTCCGACAAGATCGCCGCCGTGCGCGGCACGGCCAACCCGGTCGCGGGCCCGTACTTCAACCTGTCCTCGCCGGAACCGGCCGGGGTGGTCGCGGTCATCGCGCCCGCCGAGCCCCTCCTCGGCCTCGTCACCGCCGTCGCACCCGTGATCGTCACCGGCAACACCTGCGTCGTGGTCGCCTCGGAGCGCGCGCCGCTGCCCGCGATCACGTTCGCCGAAGTGCTGGCCACCTCCGACCTGCCGGGCGGCGTCGTGAACATCCTCACCGGGCACCAGGCCGAGCTGGCCCCGTGGCTGGCGGCGCACATGGACGTCAACGGGCTCGACCTCACCGGCGTGGCGGCCCCCGAGCTGAAGCAGGCCTGCGAACAGGCCGCGGCCGAGAACTTCAAACGCGTGCTCACCGCGGCGGAGGACCACGGGACGAGACGCATGACCACGTTCATGGACACCAAGACGGTCTGGCACCCCGCCGGGATCTGATCGACCCCGCACCCGCAAGGACACGGCACATGGGCCGTGCCCTCGGCTCATCCATCCCCGAATCTGGAGGAACCCCCATGGAACCCACCGGTGTTCTCGTCGTCGGGAGCATCACCGCGGACGTCACGGCGTTCAGCCGGCGACTGCCGCGGCGCGGTGAGACCGTGCTCGGCGACGACTTCACCCTCGTGCTCGGCGGCAAGGGCGCGAACCAGGCCGTGGCCGCGGCCCACTCGGGCGCGCCGACCTGGATGGCCGCGTGCGTGGGCCAGGACCCGTTCCGCGACATCGTGCTGTCCGGCCTGGAGACGCACGGCGTCACGCTCACCGAGGTCCGCACGGTCGAAGGCCGTACGGGCGTCGCCCACATCCGCGTGGACGCCTCGGGCGAGAACGACATCGTCATCACGCCGCTCGCCAACACCTCCCTCGACGAGGCGATGGTCACGGAGAGCATCGAGCGCGTCCGCGACCGGGTCGGAGTCCTGCTGCTCCAGCTCGAGATCCGGACGGAGGTCGCCTGCCACGCGGCGCGGGAGGGCGCGACGGCCGGGCTGACCGTGGTCCTGGACCCGGCGCCCGCCCAGGAGCTGCCGGACGACGTGTGGCCGTACCTCGACATCGTGACCCCGAACGAGAGCGAGGCCACCGTGCTGACCAGCGTGCAGGTCACGGACCTGGAGTCGGCGGAGCGCGCGGCGGCCTGGTTCCTGGAGCGCGGCGTGAGCCACGCGATCATCACCCTCGGCGCGGGCGGCGCCCTGTCGGTCACGAAGGAACGCACCCGCCACTTCCCCGCGTACGCCGTGACGCCCGTGGACACCACGGCGGCCGGCGACGCGTTCACCGGCTTCTTCGGCGGCGCCCTCGCCGCCGGCCTCGACGTGGACACCGCCATCCAGTACGGCATGGCGGCCGGCGCCCTGGCCACCACCAAGGCGGGAGCCAGCCCCTCGCTCCCCGGCAGGGACGAGGTCGAGCCAATGGTCAACACCTCCATGGAAGGAGCCACCCGATGAGGCGCAACCAAGGAACGCTCAACGCCCAGCTCGCCCGCGTGATCTCCGAGCTCGGCCACACGGACACGATCGTGGTCACCGACGCGGGACTGCCCATCCCGAGGGAGGTGGAACGCGTGGACCTGGCCGTCAGGGAGAACCTGCCGCGTTTCCTCGACCTGCTGGACGCGGTGCTCGACGAGGTGGCCGTGGAGGGCGTGCGGCTGTCCGAGGAGATCAAGCAGCACAGCCCGGACATGCTGGCCGCGATCGAGGAGCGGTTCGACAGGCTCGGCCTGACGCTGGAGTTCCTGCCGCACACCGAGTTCAAGCAGGCCACCGCCGGAGCCAGGGCGGCCGTGCGCTCCGGCGAGTTCACCCCGTACGCCAACGTCCTGCTCACCGCGGGCGTCGTGTACTGATCGGGAGCCTGGCATGCATCTCCAGCTGGCCGATGTGCGCAAGTCCTTCGGCGACAACAGCGTTCTGCGCGGCGTCAGCTTCGACGTCGGACCCGGCGAGGTCGTGGCCCTCGTCGGGGAGAACGGGGCGGGCAAGTCCACGCTCACCCGGGTGATCTCCGGCGCGCACCAGCCCGACTCGGGACGGCTGCTGATCGACGGGACCGCGACGGTGCTCAAGGACCCGCAGGCCGCGATGGCACAGGGCATCGAGGTCATCTACCAGGAGTTCCAGCAGAACCTGTTCCCGCACCTCAGCGTGGCCGAGAACATGTACGTGCTGGACCGCGAGCGCGTCTTCGGCCGCCTGTTCGTCTCCAAGCAGCGCATGGCCGCCGAGGCCAGGCAGGCGCTGCGCCGCCTCGGCATGGAGATCGACGTGCATCGCCAGGTCAGCGAGCTGAGCGTGGCCGAGCGGCAGATGCTCGAGATCGCCAAGGCGATGACGCACGAACTGCGGCTGATCATCCTCGACGAGCCGACCGCGGCGCTCGACGAGCAGGAGTCCGAGCAGCTCTTCGCGCAGGTGAACCGGCTGCGCGAGGCCGGCGTCTCGGTGATCTACATCAGCCACCGGCTGGACGAGGTCTTCGCCCTGTCGGACCGCATCGTCGTGCTCCGCGACGGCCGGGTCACGCTCGACGCCCCCACCGAACGGCTCACCCCGGCCGAGGTCGTCACCGCGATGGTCGGCGACGCCGTGGACGACTTCTACCCCAAGGACCGCAACGCCGGGGACGAGGTCGTGCTGGAGGTGCGCGGCGGTGGCGGCACCCGCTTCCACGACATCGACCTCCAGGTCAGGGCCGGCGAGGTGGTCGGCATCGGCGGCGTGGTCGGCTGCGGGCGCAGCGACCTGCTGCGCGCGCTGTTCGGCCTGCAGCCGATGACCGGCGGGTCCGTGCTCGTGGACGGCTCCGGCGTACGCGTCGCGAGCGTCCAGGACGCGATCGGCAGCCGGATCGCCTACCTGTCGCCCGACCGGCAGGCAGAGGGCCTGTGCATGGGCCAGTCTGTCGAGGCGAACGTGTCGCTGGCCTCGCTGCGCGACTTCAGCTCCGGGAGCGGAGTCGTACGGCGCGGCAAGGAGCGCGCCGCCACCGGCGCGGTCATCTCGGAGCTGCGGGTGCGCGCCGCCTCCCCGTCGATCGCGGTCAGCTCGCTGTCCGGCGGCAACCAGCAGAAGGCCCTGTTCGCCAAGTGGGTGATGACCCGGCCGCGGGTGCTGCTCATGGACGAGCCGACCCGCGGCGTGGACGTCGGGGCCAAGACCGAGATCTACCGGATCATCAACCAGCTCACCGCGGACGGCGTCGCCGTCCTGCTCGTGAGCTCCGACCTGCCGGAACTCGTCGCCATGTCCGACCGCGTGGTCGTGATGCGCGAGGGATGGCTCGTCGCCGAGCTGACCGGCGACGACCTCGACGAGCAGTCCATCCTCAAGCACGCACTGGTAGGTGCCGCATGACCTCGAAGCTCAAGACCGTCGCGGGCCGGCTGCGCGCGGTGTGGATGCTCCTCCTGGTAGGGATCGTCCTCTCGGTGGCCTCGCCGGTCTTCCTCACCCCGACGAACCTGCTCAACGTCGCGCTCGCGACCTCCGTGGCCGCGCTGCTCGCGGCCGGGCAGACCTATGTGATCATCCTTGCCGAGATCGACCTGTCCGTGGGCTCGGCGCTCGGCTTCTCCGCCGTCGTCACCGCCCTGACGCTCGGCCCGTACGGGCTGATCCCCGCCCTGGCCGCGGGCCTGGCGACCGGCGCGGCCATCGGGCTGGTCAACGGCCTGCTCGTGACCAGGACCAGGATGCCGTCGTTCATCGCGACGCTGGCCACGATGTCGGTGTTCGCGGGGCTCACCCTGCACATCACCTCGGGCAACCCGATCCCGGTGACGGACTACGACTTCCAGGGGATCGGGCAGGCTCGGTTCGCGGGCGTGCCGGTGCCGGTGTGGATCATGCTGGTGGCGTTCGGGATCTTCGGGTACGTCCTGGCCCGCACCCGCTTCGGCCGTTACGTCTACGCCACCGGCGACAACGTCGAGGCCGCCCGGCTGTCCGGCATCAGGGTGCACCGCGTCAAGATCCTCGCCTTCGTCATCAGCGGCGTGCTGGCGTCCCTGGCCGGGTTCATCATCACCGCCCGGCTGTCCACGGCCCAGCCGACCGCCGGCGCCGGCCTGGAGCTGGACGCGATCGCGGCCGTCATCATCGGCGGCACCAGCCTGGCCGGCGGTCGCGGCACCCTGCTCGGCACCCTCGTCGGGGCGCTCGTGCTCGGCGTCATCGACAACGGCATGAACCTGCTCGACGTCTCCCCGTTCCTTCAGGACGTGGTGAAGGGCCTGGTCATCCTCCTGGCCGTCTTCCTCGACCGCAATGTGGACATCCTGCGCAGGCTCGTGCCACGCAGAGCCGAATCCCCCGTCCGTACCCCAGAACTCGCCCAGCACATCTAAAGGAAAGATCCATGCGCACTCCCCGCAAACTCGTCGCCGTCGCGATCCTGGCCGCCGTCTCCCTCACCGCCTGCAGCCGGGGCGGCGAGGAGGCGACCACGGGCGCCTCCCAGGCGTCCGGCAAGAAGGACGCCACGATCATCATGAGCACGCTCGGCAACCCGTTCTTCATCAGCGTGAAGGACGGCGCCGAGGCCCAGGCCGCCAAGAGCGGCATCACCCTGAACGTGCAGAACGCCGACAACTCCGACGCCACCTTCCTCAACCAGGCGACGACCGCCATCTCCAAGCAGACCGGGATCCTCATCCTCGACCCGGTGGGCAGCCAGTCGGCCAGCAGCTCCGTCACCCAGGCGAACTCGGCGAGCATCCCCGTGATGGCCTTCGACCGCAAGCCGTCCGGCGGCAAGCTGGCCACGTTCGTCGGCTACGACGCCGTCCAGGCCGGCAAGAACGCGGCCGACGCGCTGGCCGAGGCCGTCGGCGGCAAGGGCAAGGTCGTCGAGATCCAGGGTATCCTCGGCACCAACGTGGCCCAGGACCGCAGCAAGGGCTTCCAGCAGCAGATCGCCACGCACAAGGACATCAAGGTCGTCGCCACGCAGGCGGCCGACTTCGACCGGGCCAAGGCCCTGAACGTCATGACGAACGTGCTGCAGGCCAACCCCGACATCGACGGCGTGTACGCGGCCAACGACGAGATGGCCATGGGCGTGCTGTCCGCGCTCAAGGCCCGCAACCTGGTGGGCAAGGTCAAGGTCGTCGGCAACGACGGCATCGCCGACGCGCTGGCCGCCGTCGCGGCGGGCGAGATGTACGCCACGAACGCCGAGTCGCCGTTCGCGCTCGGGCAGAAGGTGGTCTCGCTGGCCTCCGACGTCCTGGGCGGCAAGCAGGTGCAGGCCGACGAGACGCTGCAGGGCAAGCTCGTCAAGAAGGACAACGTGAAGGAGTACGCGGACTACCTCGTCGGCCTCGGCGACAAGTCCGGCGTCCCGGACAGCCTCAAGTAGGAGCTCCCTGGCCCATGGCGACCCCCGGTTCCGGGGGTCGCCATTACGGCTTTGTGGCGGTATCGCGGGTGGGGGCCCCTGGTCGGCCTGCCGCGGGACCTGCCGGCCGATCCGTGCGACGCGCTGCCGCGACCGCGTACGGAAGTCGCCGCCAAGCCGTAAGTTACTGACAAGTAGGGCTTCCTTACTTACCGAGTACTCGGTAAGTTGCGAGTAATTCACACCGTGATAACCGGACCAGTGAGCCGGTCGGCGTCGAAGAGGAGGCACGCATGGCACGAGCGGAGAGTGGCCGGGTCCGCCGCCCGGCCGCCGCGCGACGGGAGCAGATCCTCGCCGTCGCCGCGGACGCGTTCGCCGTCGCGGGCTTCCGGGGCACGAGCCTGGCCGACGTGGCCCAGAAGGTCGGAGTCTCCCAGCCGGGGCTGCTGCACCACTTCGACAGCAAGGAATCCCTCATCCTCGCGGTGCTCCAGCAGCGCGACCTCCAAGACGAGCAGCACGTCGAAGCGCAGTTCCAGGGTGTGGAGGTTACCACCAGGGAATGGCTGATGGCGTTCTGCCGCCGCAACGAGACCCAACCCGGCCTCGTCCGGCTGTTCACCGTCCAGTCGGCCGAGAGCCTCAACCCGGCGCACCCGGCCCACGACTTCTTCTACCAGCGCAACCAGCGAGTCCGCGGCCGGATCGCCCGGCTGGTCATCGCCGACCAGGAGAAGGGGCGGCTGTCCCCGTCCCTCGATCCGGCCGCCACGGCCGCCGAACTGGTCTCTCTGATGAACGGCCTGCAGCTGCAATGGCTCCGCGACCCCGCGATCGACATGTGCGGGCTCTTCGAGACGAGTCTGCTGCGGCTCGAAGCGATCCCGAGCACGAAGGCCTGACCTTCCAGAAACACCCCCCGGCGCCGGTCCCGCGTGGACCGGTGCGTCAGTCGGCATGACGGCGCAAGCGCAGGCGGCGTCGTCCCCGGCTTCACGAGGAGTTCCACCATGCGCACAGGCGTACAAAGCCGTCCATACTCCCGTACGAATCTCCGAGTCCTGCTGGCGCTGGCCCTGTCGTCCGCGTTGACGGCAGGCTGCCAGTCCGCGGTCCAGCTGGAGCGGCAACAAGCCGCCGGCGGGTCCACCGCGAGCTGCCGCGAGGGCGGCACGCTGGTCGTCGCCAGCGCCCAGCCGCCCATCCCCGGCCGGGTGCTCGCCCAGGGCGCCGCGAACCTGTTCTGGGTACGCGGGGTCTTCGAACCGCTCATGAGCGTCAAGGACGGCGACATTGCGAACCCGGTCCCGTTGCTGGCCACCGCGTGGAAGGTCGGCGCCGACGACCGGACCGCCACGCTCAGCCTGCGCCAGGGCGTGACCTTCCATTCCGGCCGCCCCTTCACCTCGGCCGACGTGCTGTTCACCTTCAAGCAGGCGCTCGAACCGGCGAGCCCGTCGAACGACAAGCAGATCATCGGCGGCTGGCGGCTCAAGGCGACCGGCGACCATGAGGTGACGATCGAGTCCGAGACACCCCTGTCGCCCGTGCTGGCAAGCGTCCTCGACGACACACCCATCGTGGACTCGCAGACCTACAAGGACCTCGCCGACGGCTCGAAGTTCGTCGGGACCGGGCCGTACAAGGTGGAGCGGTACCAGCCGGGCGCCCAGCTCGTGCTGGTCCGCAACGACCGCTACTGGCAGCGGGGCCTGCCACACCTCGACCGCATCGAGAACGTGGTCATCGCGGACTCGACCGCTCAGCTCGCCGCGCTGCGGTCCGGGCGGACGCAGCTGGCCTCCGGCCTGACGACGCAGGACGCCGCCACCGTCACCCAGAAGGGCGGCCAGTTCCAGCTCTACGAGGGCCAGCAGGTGCTGTACTCCCTCGTCCTGGACACCGCGAGCGGAGCGTTCGCCAAGAAGGAGGCCCGCCAGGCCGTCGGGTACGCCATCGACCGCGACCGCATCAAGCAGCAGGTCTTCAGCGGCCTCGGCGAGACCAGCGGCCTGGTGTGGCCGGCCGGACCGGAGTACCCCAAGGACCGAGAGAACGCCTACCGCCACGATCCCGCCCGGGCACGGGAGCTGATCAAGGAAGCCGGCGCGAGCGGGGCCGAGGTGCCGATCACCATCATCAACAACCCCCAGTTGCAGGCCGTGTACCAGATCATCGCCAACAACCTCACCGACGTCGGGCTCCGGCCGAAGCTGATCGCCCTGCCCGCGCCGGACTACCAGTCGCGGCTGGCCGCCGGGAAGGGCGGCAACTACCTGTCCTTCCGCGGGCAGGTGCCCAGCCCGTCGCTGGTCGCGCAGACGAATCCGGACGTACGCCTGCAAGGCGCCCACCGCACCTTCACCAGCAAGGAGTACACCGCCCTCGTGCGCGGGGTGATCGAGGCGGGCGGCGGGCAGGCCGGCGCGGACGCGGTGCAGAAGCTCACCGCGTACATGCTCGACCAGGCGGTCCAGCACGTGCTGGCGACGACGCCGGCCATCACGGTCAAGTCCACGGCCGTCCAGGGGTTCTCCCTGGTCTCCGGCGGGCTCCTCTCGCGTGAGACGTGCCTGGTCCGATGATTCGTTACCTGGTCAAGCGCGTCCCGTCGGTGGTCCTGGTGCTGCTGGCCACCAGCGTGATCGCGTTCCTGCTGCCGCGGCTGACCCCCGGCGATCCGGCCGCCGTGATCGCCGGCCCGGAGGCCACCCCCGAGACCATCGCCGCCGTACGCGCCCAGCTGGGCCTGGACCAGCCGCTGGTGTCGCAGTACCTGAGCTGGATGGGCGGCCTGTTCACCGGCGACCTCGGGCGGTCCTTCCAGTACGGCCGTCCGGTGGCCGAGCTGATCGCGACCCGGGTCGGCAGCACCGTGGAGCTGGCGGTGCTGGCCGGGCTGTTCCTGGCCGTGGTCGGGATCGGCCTGGGCGTGCTGGCCGGCTCCGCCCGCTCGCGGTGGTCGCGTGCGCTCGCCGACGCGACGAACACCAGCCTGCTGGCCGCGCCCCCGTTCCTGGTCGGGCTGCTGCTCATCCTGGCGTTCGGGGTCGCGATCCGGATCCTGCCGATCAGCGGGGAGATGTCGGTGCTGGAGCGCCCGGACCTCGGGCTGCAGTACCTGCTGCTGCCCTCGCTGGCGCTGGCCCTGCCGATGTCGGCCGGGGTGGCGCGGCTGGTGCAGACCTCGATGCTGGCGGTGCGCCAGGAGGACTTCGTCGACCTGGCGGTGGCCAAGGGCGTGCCGACCCGGCGGATCAGCGTCCGGCACGTGCTGCGCAACAGCCTCGGCCCGGCGGTGGTGGCGATCGGGATCAGGTTCGGCGACCTGCTGGCCGGCGCGGTGGTCATCGAGGCGATCTTCGCCAGGAACGGGCTGGGGCAGCTGGCCGTCTCGGCCGCTCAGAGCGCCGACTACGCGGTCATCCAGGTGCTCATCGTCGGCACGGTGCTCATCGCCGTGATCGCGCAGCTGCTGACGGAGATCTCCCTGGCCGCCCTCGACCCCCGCATCCGATTGGGGCAGTGACATGACGATTGCGAAGAGAGTGCCCGTGATCGCGGCGGGGGAGAGGCCGGTCCGGCGGCGGCGCGAGCGCGGCGGCGCGCCGGCCCGCTACGCGCAGGCGTTCCGGACCCCGAAGGGGCTCGCGGGGGCCGTCCTGCTGACGCTGCTGGTCGCGCTGGCCCTGCTCGCGCCGGTGCTCGCCCCCGGTGGCTACGACCAGCAGGCCAGGGACGCGCTCGCCGGGCCGTCCATGGGACACCCGCTGGGCACCGACGAGTTCGGGCGCGACATCGTGGTGCGGACGCTGTACGGCCTGCGTACCGACCTGAGCCTGATCCTCACCGCGGTGCCGGTGAGCATGGCGATCGGCACCCTGCTCGGCCTGTCCGGCTACGTGTCGCGCAGGCTCGGCTCGGTGACCCAGCGCGTGCTGGACATCATCCTCGGCTTCCCCGGCCTGATCCTCGGCATCATGATCGTCATGATGATCGGCGCCGGCTGGAAGGCGCTGTTCACGGCGATCGTCATCGCCGGTCTGCCCGGCTTCGGCCGGCTCGCCCGCGCGGGCCTGCTCGCCCAGCAGCAGCGGGAGTACGTGCTGGCGGCCCGGGTGCTCGGCGTGCCGCGCTCGACGGTGATGGTCCGCCACATCCTGCCCAACGTGGCCGACCCGATCCTCGTGCAGGCCACCGTGTTCATGGTGGTCGCGATCTTCATCGAGGCCGGGCTGAGCATCGTCGGGCTCGGGATCAACCCGCCGAACCCGTCGCTGGGCGCGATGCTCAACGTGGGCGCCCGCTACATCGACAGCCTGCCCTCCTACGTGCTCGGCCCCGGCCTCGTCCTGCTGCTGCTCGCGCTGGCCTTCACCCTCCTGTCCGACGCTCTGAACCAGGCGGCGAACCGACGATGAACGACTCCCTGCTGGAGGTGCGCGGCCTGCGTACCCAGTTCGACACGCCGGACGGCGTGGTCCACGCGGTCAACGACGTGACGTTCTCGATCAGCCCCGGGCAGATCATCGGCATCGTGGGCGAGTCGGGCTCCGGCAAGTCCGTGGCCGCCCGCTCGATCCTGCGCATGGTGCGTCCCCCGGGACGGATCACCTCGGGGGAGGTGCGCTACCGCGGCACGGATCTGCTGACCCTGCCGGAGAAGCGGATGCGGGAGCTGCGCGGCCGGGAGATCGCGATGGTGTTCCAGGACCCGCAGTCCGCGCTCAACCCCGCGATGACCGTCGGCGACCAGATCGCCGAAGCGCTGATCGTGCACGGCACCGGCAAGCGGGCGGCCCGGCGGCGGGCCCTGGAGCTGCTGGTCCAGGTCGGCATCCCCGACGCCGAGCGCCGGATCGGCGACTACCCCCACCAGTTCTCCGGCGGCATGCGGCAGCGCGTCGTGATCGCGGTGGCCCTGGCCGGCTCGCCCTCGCTGCTGATCGCCGACGAGCCGACGACCGCGCTGGACGTGACCGTCCAGGCGCAGATCCTGCGGCTGCTCGGCAGGCTCCGCGACGAGCTGGGCATCGCCGTACTGATGATCACCCACGACATGGGCGTGGTGGCCGAGATGTGCGACGAGGTCGTCGTGATGTACGGCGGCCGGGTCATGGAACGCGGCCCGGTGGACGTCATCTTCGGCCGCCCGGAGCTGCCGTACACCGCCGACCTGCTCGCGGCCATGCCCCGCATCGACGAGCACTCCGCGGGGCGGCGGCTGCCCTCCATCCCCGGCGCTCCCCCCGACCCCGCCCGCCTGCCGGAAGGCTGCCCCTTCCACCCGCGCTGCCGCCTGAGCGAGGACGTCTGCGCGCGGGAGGTGCCGCAGCTGTCGCCGCGCGGCGGCGACGGGCACCTCGCCGCCTGCCATGTCACGCGGCGCGGCGCGGCGATCCCGCCGATGCGCACCGCCGCCGCCGAGGGACGGCGCGACCGGACGCCGGTGCCGCTGCTGGAGATCGACGGCCTGCGGGTGGACGTCGCCGCCGACAGGGCGGGACTGATCCGGCGTCACCGGCCGGTGTACGCCGTCGACGGGGTCAGCCTCACGGTGTCCAGCGGGGAGACCGTCGGGCTGGTGGGCGAGTCCGGCTGCGGCAAGTCCACCCTGGCCCGCACCATCGTCGGCATCAACGCGGCGGCCTCGGGGTCGGTCCGCGTCGGGGCCGGCGCCAAGGAGCTGCGGGAGACGGTGCAGTACGTGTTCCAGGACCCGTACGCGTCGTTGAATCCGCGCCGCACCATCCGCCAGTCCCTGGACGAGGCGCTCGCCGTGCGCGGCCTGCCGGCGGGCGAGCGGGACGCCGAGGTGGTGGCGCTCATGGAGCGCGTCGGCCTCAGCGAGCGCCACCTCGACCGCTACCCGCACGCCTTCTCCGGAGGGCAGCGCCAGCGCATCGGCATCGCCCGCGCCCTCGCGGCCCGGCCGAAGCTGCTGGTGCTCGACGAACCCGTCTCGGCGCTGGACGTGTCGATCCAGGCGCAGATCATCAACCTGCTGGAGTCCCTGCGTGACGAGCTCGATCTCGGCTACCTGTTCATCGCCCACGACCTCGCGGTGGTGCGGCACCTCAGCGACCGGGTCGCCGTGATGTACCTGGGCCGGTTCGTCGAGATCGGCGACGCCGAGTCGGTCTACACCGCGCCGCAACATCCGTACACGGCGGCGTTGCTGGCCTCGTCGCCGGTCCCGGACACCGCCGGGCGCGCCCGCGAGCGGATCGTGCTCGGCGGGGATCTGCCCAGTCCCAGGAATCCGCCGACCGGCTGCCGGTTCCGCACCCGCTGTCCGATCGGGCCGCTGAACCGCCCGGACCGTACGGTCTGCGTCGAGCGGGCGCCGGAGCTCACGCCCACCGAATCGGGGCAGCTGGCCGCGTGCCACTTCGCCGGAGAGCTGGCCGCCACCGGAGCGGTGGCATGAGCGGGTGCTGCACCCCGGGCCGCCCGCCGTCCGGCGCGCCGACGGCGGCGGCTCAGCCCCCGCGGGCGGGGCGCGGCTCCGACGCCGGGATGGTGCGGCTGCCCGGCGGGCGGTTCCGGATGGGCAGCGAGGATGCCGAGGGCTTCCCCTCCGACGGTGAGGGCCCGGTCCGCCCGGTGGAGCTCTCGCCGTTCCTCATCGACCGCTGCGCAGTAACGAATGACGATTTTTCGGGATTCGCGGCCGAGACGGGCTACGTCACGGAAGCCGAACGGATCGGCTGGTCCTACGTCTTCGTCCGCTTCCTGAACCGGGACCTGCGCCGGATCTCGCCGCGGCCCGAGGTCACCCCGTGGTGGGCGGCCGTCCGGGGGGCGGACTGGCGCCATCCCGAAGGGCCGGGGAGCGGCCTGGACGACCGCGGCGACCATCCGGTCGTCCACGTGTCCTGGCACGACGCCGGCGCCTACGCCCGCTGGGCCGGCAAGCGGCTGCCGACCGAGGCGGAGTGGGAGTACGCCGCCCGAGGCGGCCACGACCAGCGCCGCTACCCGTGGGGCGACGAGCTCACCCCCGAGGGCCGGCACCTGGCCAACATCTGGCAGGGCCGCTTCCCGGTCACGAACACGGCCGAGGACGGCTACGCGGGGACCGCCCCGGCGCACGCGTTCCCGCCCAACGACTTCGGCCTGCACAACATGGCGGGCAACGTCTGGGAGTGGTGCGCCGACTGGTGGGGCACGGACCACCCCGCGCAGGCGCGGAACCCGGCCGGTCCGCCCTCGGGCACCGACAGGGTGACGCGCGGCGGCTCGTACCTCTGCCACGCCTCCTACTGCAACCGCTACCGGGTCGCCGCCCGCTCGCACAACACGCCGGACACCTCCGGAGGCAACACCGGCTTCCGCTGCGCCCGCGATCTCGACTGACCGACACACGAAGGGTTTCCATGCGCGTCATCTACATCGACGTCGACACGCTCCGAGCCGACCACACGCAGCCCTACGGATACCAGCGGCCGACCACGCCGAACCTGCAGGCCCTGGCCGACAAGGGCGTGGTGTTCGAGCGTTACTACTGCTCCGACTCGCCCTGCCTGCCCTCGCGCACCGCGCTGACCAGCGGGCAGTTCGGCATCACGAACGGCGTCGTCGGGCACTTCGGCGAGGCCGCCAGGTACCGCCTCGACTCGGGCCACGGCAACCATCCCGAACGCCCGCTGCTCGGCCAGCGGCTGGGCGAGCACGGCTACTACACGGCCGCCGTGTCGATGTTCGCCGAGCGGCACCGGGCCTACTACTTCCTGGGCAACTTCCGCGAATCGATCCGGGCCAGCAACGAGATCAACGACGAGGACGGGCGCGACATCAACCGGGTCGGGCTGGACTGGATCCGCCGGCACGCGCACGAGGACGACTGGTACCTGCACCTGACCTACTGGGAGCCGCACACGCCGTACCTGACCGAGCCGGGCTGGACCGAGCGGGCGGCCGCCTCCGGGCCGCCCCCGGCCTGGCCCGACCAGGACGCCATCGACGGCCACGCGGAGGTCTACGGGCCGCGCAGCGCCCTCGACCTGCACTATTCCGTCCTGCCGCGCAGCTCCCCGGTCCCGCACAACATGCCGGAGGCCATCCGCACCCGAGCCGACTTCGAGCACCTCATCAACGGGTTCGACGGCACGATCATGTACTGGGACAGCCTGTTCGGGGAGTTGCTGGCCACGCTGGAGGAGCTCGGCATCGCCGGCGAGACCGCGATCATCGTCAGCGCCGACCACGGGGAGTCCTTCGGCGAGAACGGCTCCTACGCCGAGCACGGGCACGCCAACGAGCCGGTCCACCGGGTGCCGCTGGTCGTCTACTGGCCGGGCGTCACCGACGACCTGCCCGAGGACGCGCGCCGCTGCGACGCCCTGCTGTACAACATCGACCTCGCCCCCACGCTCTGCGACCTGCTGGACATCCCGGCCCCGGGCGGGTGGCAGGGCGACTCCTTCGCCGACGCGGTACGCGGGTCCGAGATCCCGTCGCGCCCGTACCTGGTGCTCGGCCACGGGGCCCACACCTACCAGCGGGCGGTCCGCACCCGCGACCACCTCTACATGCGGACCTACCATCCGGGCAGCTTCCGCGCCGAGTGGGAGCAGCTCTTCAACGTCACCGCCGACCCGCACCTCACCACCGACCTGATCGAGAAGGAGCCGGAGCTGGCGGCGCAGATGCGTACGCACCTGTCGGAATGGTGGCACACCTACGCGGGCCGGCCGGGCGCGCTGCCCGACCCCATGCAGGCGACGCTGCAGGTCGGGCCGACCTACTACAACGACCCGGTCCGCTACATGGAGCACCTGCGCGCCACCGGCCGCGCCCACCTCGCGGACGACCTGGCGGAGCGACTGTCCACCGCCACCGGCGCCACGCCGGTCTCGTGGCACGCCACGGAGGCCGCCTGGACGCCCGAGCGGCACGCCGCGTGGGAACGCAGAATCGCCGCGGCCGGCCGCAAGGGCTCCTGATGGCCGTCCGCGCCACCCTTGACATGAACGGCCGCTGAGGAGACCGCATGCCACCGAACATCCTGCTGATCACCGCGGACGACATGGGCGGCGACACCCCGGGCTGCTTCGGCGGCCCGGCGGAGGTGACCCCCGCCCTGGACCGGCTCGCCGCCGAGGGGATGACCTTCGGCCGCGCGCACGTGGCCATCGCGGTGTGCCAGCCCAGCCGGTCCGCGATCATGACCGGTCGCTGGCCGCACCGCAACGGCGCGCAGGGCTTCGAGCCGATCGCCGACGGAGTGCCGGTGCTCACCCGGGTCCTGCGCGAGGCCCGGTACATGTCGGGCATCCTCGGCAAGGTGGAGCATCTGCAGCCGGTGGAGGCGTTCGGCTGGGACTATACGCGCGGCATGCGCGAGCTGGGGATGGGACGCGATCCGCGCGCCTACGGCGAGGCGTCGCGGCGGTTCATGGAGGAGGCGGCCGCGCAGGGGCGGCCCTGGTTCCTCATGGCCAACGCGCACGACCCGCACCGGCCGTACTCCGGCAGCCAGGACGAGCTGGACCGGTTCCCGGCCGAGGCCAGGGCCTCCTACCCGGCCCCGTCGAAGGTCTTCGGGCCGGCGGACGACGTCGGAGGGGTGCCCGGGTTCCTCCCCGACCTGCCGGAGGTGGCGCGGGAGTACCGCGAGTACCTGAGCTCGTCCCGCCGCTGCGACGACGTCGTCGCCGAGGTGCTGCGCGCGCTGGACGAGAGCGGCGCCGCGGGGGGCACCCTGGTGGTGTTCCTGTCGGACAACGGGATCGCCGTGCCGTTCGCCAAGGCGAACTGCTACCTGCAGAGCAGCCGGACCCCGCTGATCGTCCGCTGGCCCGGGGTGACCCGCCCGGGCGGGCGCGAGAACACCGCGTTCGTGTCGACGATCGACCTGTTCCCCACGTTCTGCGCGGCGGCCGGCCTGCCCGGACCGGCCGGGCTGGACGGGCGGACCCTGCTCCCGCTGCTGCGCGGGGAGCCCCAGGACGGCCGGGACGCGGTGTTCACCGTGTTCCACGAGACGGCGGCGAAGGGCCGGTACGAGATGCGGTGCCGGCAGGACGACCGCTTCGGCTACATCTGGAACGAGTGGTCCGACGGCACCCGGGAGTACCGGGCCGAGAACATGATGGGACGCACCTGGCCCGCGATGCTCGCCGCCGCCTCCGGCGACGAGCGGCTCGCCGAGCGCGCCCGTTTCTACCGGCACCGGACGCCCGAGGAGCTCTACGACCTGCACGCCGACCCGCATTCGCTGGCCGACCTGTCCGGCGACCCGGATCGCCGGAAGGACCTCGACGCGGCGCGGCAGGACCTGCTCGCGTGGATGGCCGGGACCGGCGACCCGCTGCTCGACACCTACCGGGCCTACCTCCAGGGGGCCGCCGTCAAGGCGCTCGACGACCCCGGCGCCGCTTGAGGGGTGTCAGGCCCGGTCGGCCGGTTCGAGAAGGGGGCTATCCGCTATATTGCAAATGCAGCATAGGCGTTGCGGTATTTGCAATGAAGGAGTGCTCTCATGCGCGTGGTCACGTGGGCGGCGGTGGATCGGATCGCTCAGCAGGACGGCCCGATCACGGAACCCTCGGACGGGCAGGTCCGCGGACGCCGGCGCCCGCGGACGGTGAGCGGCCGATGAGACCCGCAGACGTGCTCGCGATCGGCGAGACCATGGTCATGGTCACCCCGACGGCGGGCGGCCGGCTCGACGCGGACAGCGCGTTCATCCTGCGCCCCGGCGGCGCGGAGTCGAACGTCGCCGCGCTGCTGGCCCGGCTCGGCCACGCCACGGCCTGGGCGAGCGCCGTCGGCCGCGACCCCCTCGGCGACCTGGTCCTCGACGCGCTGCGCGGCCACGGCGTGGACGTCGATCTGGTCCGCCGCGACGACGAGCGGCCCACCGCCGTGTACTTCAAGGACCCGACCGCCTCCGGCACCCGCGTCTACTACTACCGGCGCGGCTCGGCCGCCTCGGCCATGACCGTGGCCGAGGTCGCGGGCTGGGCCGCCCGGCCGTCCAGGATCACGCACATCTCCGGCATCACCGCGGCCATCTCCCCGCAGTGCCTGGAGCTGACCAGGCACATCGTGTTCGACCGGCCGCTCGGACCGGCCACGGTCAGCTTCGACGTCAACCACCGGCCGAGCCTGTGGAAGGACGGCGACGCCCCGGCCGTGCTCCTGGAGCTCGCCCAGCGCGCCGACATCGTCTTCGTCGGGCGTGACGAGGCGGCGGCGCTGTGGGGGACCTCCGACGCCGAGAGCGTGCGCCGGCTCATCGACCGGCCCCCGTACCTGATCGTCAAGGACGCCGCGATCGAGGCGGTCGCCTTCACCCCGGAGGGCGTCCATCGGGCGCCGTCGACGCCGGTCGAGGTGCTCGACGCCGTCGGCGCGGGGGACGCCTTCGCGGCCGGCTGGCTGAGCGGGTTCCTCGACGGCCGGGACGAGCTCACCCGCCTGCGGCTGGGACACTACGCGGCTTCCCGTGTCCTGACGTCCCCGGCCGACATGGCCGATCTTCCTCCCGCCGGTGAGATCGTCTCGCTGCTCGGACAAGGAGGACACCAGCATGTCGCAGACCGTCGCGCGGGCCATTGACATCGTCGGGTTCGTCTCCGTACGTCACCGCACGCTCGGCGAGATCGCCGATCACCTCGGCGTGCACAAGTCCACCGCGCTGCGCCTGCTGCAGACGCTGGAGGAAGGCGGCTTCGTACGGCGCGTCCCCGGCGGCATGTACGGCATGGGCTTCCAGCTCATCGCGCTCGGCCAGCTCGCGCTGGACCAGGTCGAGGCTCGCTCGCTCGCGCACCCGATCCTGCACGGCCTGAGCGAGCGCTACGGCCAGACGGTCCACCTGGGAGAGCTGGCCGGGGACCAGGTCATCTACGTGGACAAGATCGACGGCCGGGGCACCGTGGCCATGGGCTCGCGCATCGGGCTGCCCGCCCAGCCGCACACCGCCGCCGTCGCCAAGGTCATCTTCGCCTACCAGGACGCCACGACCTGGGCGCGGGTCATGGAGCGCATCACGTTCACCCGCTTCACCCCCACGACGATCACCACCGCCGAGGCGCTCGCGGCCGAGCTCGCCCTGACCAGGGAACGGGGCTGGGCCGAGGACGACGGCGAGCACGAGGACTACATCAACTGCGTGGCGCTGCCGGTCTTCGACGCCCGGGGCAAGGTCACGCACGCCATCTCGATCACCGCTCTGCGGGCGGTCGTACCACTGGAACAGCTGCGCGCGTACGTCGACGACCTGCGCGACGCGGCCCACGAGATCTCCAAGAGTCTGGGCTGGGGAGGAGACCGCTATGGACGCCGCTGACTTCTTCGACACACACCTCGGGAGCTGCCCGATTCTGGGCATCTTCCGCCACCTCGACCCCGTGGCCACCGTGGCCATGTGCGAGCGCGCCTGGGCGTTCGGCGTCGAGCTCATCGAGGTGCCCGTGCAGACGCCCGACGCGCTGCCGTCCCTGCGCGCGGCGCTGGACGCCGCCCGGGCCAACGGCAAGAGCGTCGGAGCGGGTACGGTCACCACTGCCGAGCAGCTGACCGCTGTCAGCGACCTGGGCGCCGCCTTCACCGTCGCGCCCGGACTCCACCCCGAGGTCGTGGCGGAGACGCTGCGGCTCGGGCTGCCGCACCTGCCGGGCGTGGCCACCTCCACGGAGATCGCCACCGCCCTCGGTCACGGGTTCACCTGGCTGAAGGCGTTCCCCGCCGCGCAGCTCGGGCCCGACTGGATCAAGGCGCAGCTCGCGCCGTTCCCCGGCGTCCGTTTCGTCGCCACGGGAGGTGTCGACGCCGGCAACGCGGCCGCCTTCCTGGCCGCGGGCTGCAGGGGAGTGGCCGTGGGATCGGCGCTGAGCGATCCGGACGCGCTGGACCAGCTGCGCAAGGTCACGAATTCCTGACCTCTCGACAGAGGGTGTTCTGCGGGTACGTGTCACACCAGGTCCTGTCACACGCGCTTGACCAGGTGTTTCATGGGCGATGAGCCGCTGCCGGGGCGCGTTCCCCGTCGGCGGCCACCCGCTGAACCGCCGAAAGGACGACCACGCATGGCACAGGACACGCAGCCGTCAGGCGCGCAGGCCATCGTCGACCCGGACGGCTGTCTGACACCTCGCGGACGGAGACATCCATGAAGATCGTGAAGCAGCCGCCGACCGTCAAGCTGCCCGCCGAGTGGTTCACCGGCGACGCCTGGGCCGACGTGATCTACCGGGGCGAGGACCCCTCCCGCGCGCGGGCGAACATGGTCAGGTTCGCGCCCGGAGCCCGTACCGCCTGGCACTCGCACGGCCTGGGCCAGACGCTCTACATCGTCGAGGGCGTCGCGCTGATCCAGTCGCGTGGCGGCGAGATCATCGAGGCCCATCCCGGCGACATCGTCCACACGCCGCCGGGCGAGGAGCACTGGCACGGCGCCGCCCCGGACCGGTTCATGATCCACCTCGCGATGTGGGAAGGCGACGACGCCGCCTGGCTGGACCACGTCACCGACGCCGAGTACAACGGGCCGCGCGTCAGCACGAAGCGCTAGAGGACGGCCTGGTCGGCCAGCTTCTTGACCTGGTCGGCGGGCACCGGAACTCCAGGGGTGTCCACGAACCAGCGGTACGACTCTTCGAAGTCCAGCCCCTCGGGTCGCTGCGACGGGAAGTACGGCTGGACGTAGACGGGGGTGCCGGGCTGGACGCGCCAGCTGTCGGCGATGCTGCCGATGTCCGCCGCGTCATGGCCGAGCGCGTCCAGGAGCCCCGCCACCTGCGCCTTGGCGCCTTCGTCGTCACCCGCGATCGGCAGGGCGCTGCGGTCGGGTGCGCCGGCGGGGCGGGCGAGGGTGAGCAGGCGGTGGAAGTCGATGTTGTCGAACGCCTTGACCACGTGGGCGCCGGCCAGGTGCCGCTGCACCAGGGCGGTGGAGGTCAGCGTCCCGCCGCTCAGCTCCGGGAGGTCGCCGTCGCGGTCGGGATAGTAGTTCATCGTGTCGATGACGGTCTTGCCGGCCAGGTCCGCGGCCGGGAGCCGGCCGTAGGCGTGCAAGGGGATGGTGGCCACCACCAGGTCGCCGGCGCGGGCGGCCTCGGCGGGCGTGGCCGCGGTCGCGTGCTCGCCGAGCTCGGCGACGAGGTCGGCGAGAGCTTCCGGCCCGCGCGAGTTGCTGAGGACGACGTCGATGCCGGCGGCGACGGCGAGGCGGGCCACCGTGCCGCCGATCATGCCGCTGCCGATGAGGCCGACAGTCGCCGCCGCCCTGCGCGCCCGCCCCGCCGGCGAGGACGACTGGACGGCGCTGCGGCGGGCGCTGGACGCCGTCGTCGAGCTCTATCACCAGGACCCCGCCGGCACCCTCGCGACGACCCGCCTCATCAAGGACACCCCCGCGCTGTGCGCGCGAAGCCTCGACAGGACGCGCGGCCCGTTGTTCCCCCGGCCCGCCTGGCGGGACGGTTCGCTTGCCCGGCGTCGCCTTCGAGCAGCAAGGTCTGCCCGGGAGAACAACGGAAGGATCACGATGGACCCTCGTTCCACAGGTGACGCCGTGGCCGGGCTGCTGGATGCGTACGCCACGCGGACCCCGATCGCGCCGCTCACCACGACATACGCGGACATGTCGGTTTCTGATGCGTACGAGATCCAGCTCGCGCAGGTGGAGGCGTGGCAGGCGGGCGGCGCCCGGATCGTGGGGCACAAGGTCGGCCTGACCTCGGCGGTGATGCGCCGCCAGCTCGGGGTGGACCAGCCCGACTACGGTCACCTGCTCGACGGCATGGCGTACATGGACGGCGCCCCCATCGACGCCGCGCGCTTCCTGCAGCCGCGCATCGAGCCGGAGATCGCCTTCGTCCTCAAGAGACCGCTGGCAGGCCCGGGCGTCACGGCCGCGACGGCGGCGGCCGCGGTGGACTTCGTGCTGCCGGCCCTGGAGATCATCGACTCGCGCATCGCGGACTGGAAGATCACGCTGGCGGACACCATCGCCGACAACGCCTCCAGCGGCGGGTTCGTGCTCGGCACCCGGCCGACGCCGCTCGCGGACGCCGATCTGGCGCTGACCGGCTGCCTGCTGCACCGCAACGGCGAGCTGGTCCAGACGGGCGCCGGCGGCGCCGTACTCGGATCTCCGCTGAACGCGCTGGTGTGGCTGGCGAACGTCCTCGGCGAGCGCAAGGTGGCGCTGGAGGCCGGGCACGTCGTGCTCCCCGGCTCGGTCACCGCGGCCATCCCCGTCGAGCAGGGGGACATCGTGACGGCCACGTTCGCCGGGCTCGGCACGGTCACCGCGAACTTCAGGCAGGCGTCGTGAGCAGACTGACGGCGGCCATCGTCGGCCCCGGCAACATCGGCACCGACCTGCTGGTCAAGCTGCTGCGCAGCGAGGCCGTCGAGGTCCACTCCATGGTGGGCGTGGATCCGGGCTCGGACGGCCTGGCCCGGGCCCGTTCGCTCGGCGTCGAGGCCTCGGCGGGCGGCGTGGACTGGCTGCTGGCCCAGGACACCCTGCCCGACCTGGTCTTCGAGGCCACCTCCGCCAAGGCGCACGCGGCCAACGCCCCCCGCTACGCCGAGGCGGGGATCACCGCGATCGACCTCACCCCCGCCGCCGTGGGCCCGTTCGTGTGCCCGCCGGTCAACCTGGACACACTGTCGGACGCGCCCAACCTCAACATGATCACGTGCGGCGGGCAGGCGACGATCCCGATCGTGCACGCCGTCTCCCGCGTGGTCCCGGTGGCGTACGCCGAGATCGTCGCCTCCATCGCCTCCCGCTCGGCCGGCCCGGGCACGCGGGCCAACATCGACGAGTTCACCCAGACCACCGCGCGCGCCATCGAGACGGTCGGCGGCGCCGCCAAGGGCAAGGCGGTCATCATCCTCAACCCCGTCACCCCGCCGATGATCATGCGGGACACGGTGTTCTGCGCGATCCCCGCCGACGCCGACACCGCCGCGATCGGCGCGTCGATCGAGGCGATGGCGGCCGAGGTGGCCGCGTACGTGCCCGGCTACACCCTGCGGGCCGAGCCGCAGTTCGACCCGCCGCGCGACATCTGGAACGGCATGGCCCGCGTCGCCGTCTTCCTCGAGGTCCGCGGCAACGGCGACTACCTGCCGCCGTGGGCCGGCAACCTCGACATCATGACCGCCGCGGCCGCCCGCGTCGGCGAGCGACTCGCGAAGGTGGGCGCATGACCGGCAAGATCAGGATCACCGACTCCACCCTGCGCGACGGCAGCCACGCGATGGCCCACCGCTTCACCGAGGAGCAGGTACGCGGCGTCGTGCACGCCCTGGACGGCGCCGGGGTGGAGGTCATCGAGGTCACCCACGGCGACGGGCTGGGCGGCTCGTCGTTCAACTACGGGTTCTCGCTGGAGGACGACATCACGCTCGTCGCCGCCGCCGTGGACGAGGCGGAGAGCGCGAAGATCGCCGTCCTGCTGCTGCCCGGCCTCGGCACGGTCGAGGACCTGCGCAAGGCCCACGGCGCGGGGGCCTCCGTGGCGCGGATCGCCACCCACTGCACCGAGGCCGACGTGTCGCTGCAGCACTTCGCCGCCGCCCGCGAGCTGGGCATGGAGACGGTGGGCTTCCTCATGCTGTCGCACCGCATCGGCCCGGCCGAGCTGGCCGCGCAGGCCCGGATCATGGTGGACGGCGGCGCGCAGTGCGTCTACGTGGTCGACTCGGCCGGCGCCCTCGTGCTCGGCGAGGCCCAGGCCCGCGTCAGCGCGCTGGTCGGCGAGATCGGCCACCAGGCGGAGGTCGGCTTCCACGGCCACCAGAACCTCTCGCTCGGCGTCGCCAACTCGGTGCTGGCCACCCAGAACGGCGCCCGCCAGATCGACGGCGCGCTGTGCGCGCTGGGCGCAGGTGCGGGCAACTCGCCCACCGAGGTGCTGGTCGCCACCTTCGAAAGGCTCGGCATCCCGACCGGGGTGAACGTGCAGAGCGCGCTGGCCGCCGCCGAGGACGTGGTCAGGCCGTTCCTGAACCGCCTGCCGTTCGCCGACCGATCGGCGATCACGCAGGGGTACGCGGGGGTGTACTCCAGCTTCCTGCTGCACGCCGAGCGCGCCGCCGAGCGGTACGGCGTACCGGCCCACGAGATCCTGCAGCGGGTCGGCGAGGCCGGCTACGTCGGCGGCCAGGAGGACATGATCATCGACGTCGCCCTCCAGCTCGTCGAGGAGCGCGACCGGTCCTGACGGGTGCGAGGCCCCGCCTCGTCGCAGGTCCGGGGCCTCACGCGAGCCGCGCCGCCCCGAGACCGGGTCCGGCGGGCGGCGGAGTAATCTGCGAGGTGAATCACGAACGTGGCTGACGGAGGGCTTCCATGGCGGATCGGCTGAACGGCACCGTGGCGCTGATCACGGGAGCGTCGAGCGGCATCGGGGCCGCGACCGGGCTGGCGCTGGCCGCCCAGGGAGCCACCGTGGCGCTGGTGGCCAGGCGAGCCGACCGCCTGGAGGAGCTGGCCGACCAGATCCGCGGCCAGGGCGGGACCGCGCTGACGCTCGTGGCCGACGTCGGCGACGAACGGCAGGCCAAGGAGGTCGTGGAGCGCACCGCGACCGAGCTCGGACGGCTGGACACCCTGGTCAACAATGCCGGGGTGATGCTGCTCGGCCCGGCCGCCGACGCGCCGCTCGAAGAGTGGCAGCGCATGGTGCAGGTCAACGTGCTCGGCGTGCTCTACTGCGCGCACGCCGCGCTGCCCTACCTGGTACGGGCCGCCGCCGACGGCCCCCGCCAGGTGGCCGACATGGTGAACATCAGCTCGGTGGCCGGGCGGGTGGCGCGCAGCGGCAGCGGGGTCTACAACCTCACCAAGCACGGCGTGGGGGCTTTCAGCGAGTCGCTGCGCCAGGAGTTCGCCGGGCGGCACGTCCGGGTGTCGCTGGTCGAGCCCGGAGCGGTGGAGACCGAGCTGACCGGCCACAACCGCCCGCAGATCCAGGAGCAGATCAACCAGCGGTTCTCCTCCGTGGAGCGCATGCGGGCCGAGGACATCGCCGACGCGATCAGCTACATCGTGACCAGGCCCCGGCGCGTCGCGATCAACGAATTGCTGGTGCGCCCCACCGAGCAGGAGGGCTGAGCACCCCCTGATCATCCGGCCGGCCAGGTGAACCTGTTCGACACGACTCGTTCCCCGTCCGGCCCTTCGGCGACGATCCACACCTTCTGGCCGGTCGCGTTGCACGGGAACCGGTCGTCGGTGTGCTGCTCGCCGTTCTCGTCGCTGGTGAGCGTCGCTCCAGGGTTGAACGCCCCCCAGTTGTCGGTGTACGGCCGGAAGACGTACTTCGTGTTCGGCTTGAGGCCGGTGGCCCGGAACTCGACGAAGGCGCAGTTCTTCCGGCAACTGCCATAGGTCGTCGAGGGGCCTTTGGACACGACGATCCCCGCCTTTTCGCGGGGCGCGCCGGACGTCCGGGGCACCGAGACCGGCGGAGGAGCGGTGGGACGATCGTCGCGGTCGGCGAGCCAGGCGGTCCCGGTCGCGGCCAGCGCCAGGGCGGCCGCCCCCGCGGTGAGCGCCGGCCACCGGCGCCTGGCGGCATCGCGGGTCCGCCGCCACAGCGGGGGCGGGTCGGTGATGTCGCGCAGCGCGTCGCGGGCTCCGGCCGCGGCCGGCCGCCTGCCCGGCTCGCTCTGGAGCATCGCCGTCAGCACCGGACGCAGCGGCCCGATGTCCGCGCTCATCTCGATGACGCCGTGGTGTGCCGCCCATCCCGCCATTCGCCGGTCGTCGTCGGGGACGCGCTCGTCTCCTTCGCCGTGGGCCCAGGGGCGAGGGGGATTCCCGGCGACCAGCGCGTAGACGGTGGCGCCGAGCGAGAACACGTCGGAGGCCGGGGCCGGGCGGCCGCCGATGAGCTCGGGTCCGGCGTAGTCGGGCGTGTAGGAGATCGGGCGCTCGGGCGAGATCGTCTCCACGCCCCCGATCCGCCGCGCGGCGTCGAAGTCGGCCAGTTTCGCCAGCCCCTCGGCGTCCATGACGATGTTGGCGGGCTTCACGTCGCAATGGATCAGCCCCTTGCGGTGCAGCGCCGTCAGCGCGTCGGCGATCTGCGCGCCGATGCGGGCCGCCTCCTGGGGTGAGAACCTCCTGCCCGACAGGCTTCCGGCCGGCACCCGCTCCATGACCAGCCAGGTGCCGGCCCGAGGACCGTCGTCCACGGTCAGGACGTCGTGGACGGTGACGATGTGGGGATGGACGAGCTTGGCGAGAGCGCGGGCCTCACCCGAATGGGTGCGTTTGAGCACGACGGGGAGGTCCAGCTCCTCGTCATGGGCGAACAGCACCTCGGCCCTGCCCTCGGCGACGGTCGCCCCCCGCTCCACCCGGAATCGCGCGCCAAGTCCTTCGTCTCCGTTCAGCCGCAATGTGTCCGCCTCCACCGTGACCGCGACGTGCTCGTACCAGGGCGAAGCATCCCAGAACTATCGTCACTCGCGGTAGGTCGTTCGCTCGCCAGAGTGACAAGGACCGCCGGTCGCGTGCCGGACCAGTGCTTCGAGCTGGGCGGTGACATCGTCGAGGGGACGGATGTCGCGTTGGGCGCGGCACATCGCCACCGTGCCCTCCGTCGCCGCCACGATCAGGGTGGCCAGCTGGGCGGCCTGGGCCTGGCCGGCGCCGTGGTCGCGCAGTGACGCGGCGAGCATCCGTTCCCACGTGCCGAACACCTCGGCGGCCGCGTCGATCGCCTCGGGAGGGCCGTCGGCGGGAGGTTCTTCGACCGCGACGGCCAGGACGGGGCAGCCGGCGCGGAAGTCGCTGTCGAGGACGGTCTGCCGCCACAAGGTCAGGAACGCGCGCAGACCGGCCGCCGGGCCGGCCCGAAGCTCCCGCTCCAGGACCCGCGTGACCAGGTCGCCGGCGAACCGGACCGCCTCGGCGGCCAGCTGCTGCTTGCCGCGCGGGAAGTAGTGGTAGGTGGAGCCGAGGGGCGCGCCGGAGTGCGCGGCCAGATCCCGGACCGTGCTCCCGGCCAGGCCGCGCCGCCGGATCAGGTCGGCCGCGCCGAAGATGATCCGCTCCCGTGACCGCGGTTCCCGCTGTGCCATGTAGTACCCCAGGTTGATTATGACGTGCGTTATAGCCTACCGTGAGCAGCGGTTATAACGATCGTCATAACTCGTCCTCCCAGGAGGTGTCTCATGCCGATGATCCAGCTCACCGCCCCGTCCGGGGCGCTGACCGACCAGGGCCGGGCAGAGGTTCAGCGGGAGCTCGCGCGGGCGCTGCTGCGCTGGGAGGGCGCCCCGGACACGGCGTTCTTCCGCGCCCAGGCGTGGAGCCACCTGACCGAGCCGCCCGCGCGGGCGCAGACGACCGCCGAGGACGACCTGCCGCGCTTCCGCGTCGACGTCACCGTCCCGGAGGGGGCGCTGTCGGACCGGCGCAAGAGCGGGCTGGTCGAGGACGCCACGGATGCGTGAGACCGTGGGTACGGCGGTCGGTCCGCGAGCGCGGCGATGACCCCCGGCAGCGTGCGCGAACTCGTCTTCCTGCGCAGCGGCCGCCTCGCCTGGCGCGAACGTGCCGCGCCTCGACCGGCCAAGCCGGGCGACGCCGTCGTCCGCCCGTTCCTGGCCGGCCGCTGCGACGGCGACACCCTCCCGATCCACCGGCCGGTCTCACGAGCGCTGCAGGCGGGGATGGCACTCGGCCTGGTGGACCCGATCGTGGCTTCCATCTGCGGGAAGATCCCCTTCCAGGGGCCCTTCCCGATCGGCCACGAGTGCGTCGCCGAAGTCGTCGCCGTCGGGTCCGGCGTGCGGCGGATCCGGATCGGCCAGACCGTCGTCGTCCCCTGGGCGGTCTCCTGTGGCACCTGCCCCCGCTGCCTGGCCGGGCTCACCTCCAAATGCGCCACCACCACCCGAGGCACCCTCGCCGCCTATGGCTTCGGCCCCGCCAGCGGCCCGTGGGGCGGCATGGTCACCGACCGGATCCGCGTCCCCCACGCCGACCACATGCTCGTCCCCGTCCCGGACGGCGTACCGCCGCTTCGCGTCGCCGCGGCGAGCGACAACCTCGCCGACGCCTGGCGGACGGTCGTCCCGCCGCTCGCCCGCCGCGAAGGCGCAAAGGTGCTCATCCTCGGTGGCGGCGCCAAGAGCATCGGTCTGTACGCCGCCGGGCTCGCCGTCGCCCACGGCGCCGCGACCGTCCACTACCTCGACGACGCCCCCGGGCGGCGCCAGATCGCCGAATCCTTCGGCGCCGAGGCCCGTCCACTGTCGGGCCCCGTCCGTGACACGTACGACATCGTCGTCGAGGCCACCTCACGAGCCCCGGGCCTGCGCCGGGCGCTGGCCGCGACGGCTCCCGGCGGCGTGTGCACCGCGGTGGGCTACTACCTGGCGACCGGCACCCGCGTCCCCCTCATGCGCATGTACGCCACCGACACCACCCTCCGGGTAGGCGTCTCCCATGCCCGCGCCACCCTGCCCGACCTCCTGGAGTTCGTCCACCGCACCGGCTTCCCCGCCGAACGCGTCATCACCCTGCTCGCGGACTGGGACGACGCCCCCACGGCCTATGCCGCCCGTACCACCAAACTCGTCCTGGCCCGCGACCCGCTCCCGACCGGAAACGGGCCGACACCGTGATCAACCTGCACCACGCCCACCACCGACGAGCTGGAAACCGTCGTGGAACGGCTGCGCGCCATGGGCGTCCCGGTCACCGGCATCCGCCGCGAACCCACCGCCCGCCACGCCATGGCCGAGGGCCCCGACCGGCTCCTGCTGGAGATCTTCCAACCCGACCCCGCGGCCCTGCCCCCGGAGCTGCGGGCCTGTTTCGCCCTTTGAGGACGACCGTCACAGGAGGAAACGATGACAGTGATCACGGTGACCGCGCCGCAGGGACGGCTCAGCGTCGAGCAGCGGCGCGCGCTGGCCCGGACGCTGACCGACGCGGTCCTGGTGCCGGCCCCGTCCCCGGCGTGGTGGGTGAACTTCCGGGTGATCGAGGACGGCAGCTGGGCCTCGGGCGGCCGCGTCCTGTCGATCCTCGACCTGCTCGACACCGGGGTCTTCACCGAGGAACGCGCCAAGGCGGTGCGCGCGGCGCTGTCCTGCTGACCGCGAGGTCAGCAGCCGGCCAGGGTGTCGCGCCACACCTCGTCCAGGGCCAGCTGGATCGCGCCCGTGAGCACGGTGCCCTCGGCCAGCTCCGACAGCTCCACGCTCGGCGGGGTGAGGGTCAGGTCCTCGAGGTGCCGTGCGATGGCGTCCAGTAGGACCGCGCCGGCGCGGGCGATGCCGCCGCCGATCACGATCGCGTGCGGCGACAGCACGAGGACGGCGGGGGCGATCGCCTCGGCGAAGACGGCGGCGACCCGGTCGACGACCTCCACGGCCATCGGGTCGCCGTCGGCGGCGGCGGCGAAGACGGCGGCCGCGTCCGTCGCGCGGGCGAGCCCGGACTCCGGCTGGCCCGCGGCGCGGCGGCGGGCGAGATCGACGATCGCCTCGGCGCCGATCGCGCGCTCCAGCGGCCCGCGGCCGTCCCCGGCCGGGTCGGGGAGGTCGCCGATCGGACGGATGAAGCCGATCTCGCCGGCCTGGCCCGCGCCCCGGTGCAGCCGCCCGTCGATGACGACCCCGGCTCCGAGCCGCTCGCCCCACTGAACCGCGAGCAGGGTGCCCGCGCCGGTGTGCTGGCGGACGGCCGCCAGCGCGGCCAGGTTCGCGTCGTTCTCCACCGTGACCGCGCACCTGAAACGAGCGCGCAGGCGTCCTGCGAGGTCGATCTCCGGCCAGCCCGGCACGCTCGGGGCGAACAGCACCCGGCCGGTGGCCACCTCGACGATGCCCGGGGTCGCCGCGGTGACCGCCGCGATCTGCTCGGCGGCCAGGCCGGCCGCCGCCAGAGCCGCGCCCGTCGCCTCGTCGACCGCCTCGAGCAGGTGCCGGGCACCACGACGGCCGACCGGCCGGCGGATCAGCGCGAGGCGCTCGCCGGCCAGGTCGGCGATCCCCGCCGTCACGGTGTGCGGGCCGACGTCCAGGGCGAGAACGGGCGCCGCCCGGCCGTTCAGCGAGAACCGCGTGGCCGGTCTGCCCACCGTGGCCTGCTGCGGCGCGACCTGCCGCAGCCAGCCGGCGGCCAGCAGGTCCTCCACCGCCTGGGCGACCGTCGGGCGGGTGAGCTCGGTCAGCCGGGCGAGTTCGGCCACCCGTACGGGCTCCGGCGCGCGCCGCCGGACCGCGTCGAGCACCGCGGCCCGGTTCATCCTCCGCAGGACCGGTGTGCCCGCCGGCCGCTCCTCCGTCATCAACGCCCCTCTTGACCTTCTGTCGTCTCCGGCTGAGTATATTTCGCAGAGACCTTACGAAAAGTCTTTACATAATAGGTTCGCCCTCCCGGAGGTGGCCGCCCCCCATGACACCGCAGATCTCCGCCGCCCCGTTACCGCGCCGACGGCGACCGCTCCTGGCGGCGCTCGCCGTCCTGCTCACGATGCTCGCCGTCCCGTTCGCCGCCCAGCCCGCGGCGGCGGCCGGCACCCCCGCGCAGGAGGCGTCCGCCCGGCTCGACGGCCCGGCGGCGCAGGCCCTGGAACGGCTGATCGGGACCTCGCGCGCCAGGCAGGTCACTCTGCGCGCGATCGACAAGGGCACGGGCCGGGACCGGTTCGAGGTGTACGGCGAGAACGGCCGCCTCGTCGTCGCCGGCACGACGCCCGCGGTGCAGCTGACCGGTTTCGGCTACTACCTGCGCCAGGTGGCGCACGCCGACGTCTCGATCAACGGCTCCCAGGTGGACCTGCCCCAGCGCCTCCCGCTGCCCGCGGCTCCCATTGCCAAGGACTCCTCGGTGGACCATCGCTTCGCCCTCAACGACACCAACCAGGGCTATGCGGGGGCGTATCTGAGCTGGCCGGAGTGGCAGCGGCGGATCGACGTCCTCGCGCTGCACGGCATCAACGAGGTGCTCGTCTACGAGGGCCAGGAGGCGGTCTACCAGCGCACCTTCATGGAGTTCGGCTACTCCGACCAGCAGATGCGCGAGTGGATCCCGCAGCCGGGCCACCAGTCCTGGTGGCTGCTGCAGAACATGTGCTGCACCGACAGCCCGATCTCCCAGCAACTCATCGACCGGCGCATCGAACTCGGCCGCAAGATGGCCGACCGCCTGCGTTCCCTGGGCATCGTCCCCGTGCTGCCCGGCTATTTCGGCACCGTGCCGACCGACTTCAAGGTCCGCAACCCCGGCGCCAACACCGTGCCGCAGGGCACCTGGAACCAGCTCGAACGCCCCCACTGGCTCGACCCGACCGATCCGGTCTTCGCGCGCGTCGCGGCCACGTTCTACCGGGTGCAGACCGAGCTGTTCGGGCCCAGCACGATGTACAAGATGGACCTGCTGCACGAGGGCGGCACGGCCGGCACGGTCAACGTCGCGCAGGCGTCGCAGGCGGTGCAGCGGGCACTGAACGACGCCCACCCCGGCGCGCTCTGGACGATCCTGGGCTGGCAGAGCAACCCGCTCCCGGCGACGCTCCAGGCCATCGACCGGACCAAGATGTTCATCGTCGACGGCATCAGCGAGGAATCCGGCATCACCGACCGGGACAAGGACTTCCTCGGCACCGGGTACGCGTTCGGCACCATCTGGAACTTCGGCGGCCACTTCAACCTCGGCGCCCGCCTGACGCTGTGGAACCAGAAGTTCCACGCCTGGCGCGGCAAGTCCGGCACGGCGATGAACGGCATCGCGCTGATGCCGGAGGCCATCGACAACAACCCGGCCGCGGTCGCGTTCTTCGCCGACCTGCCGTGGCAGGACGGCCCGGTCGACATGCGGCAGTGGTTCGACGACTACGCCACCGCCCGGTACGGCGGCGACGATCCGCACGCCAAGGCGGCCTGGCGGATCCTCCTCGACACCGTCTACAGCTGGCCCGCCGGCGCCGACAGCCGGCACGTCACCGGCCTGTACGACGACGAGCCCGGCCTGGCGAACACCGGCTACCCGCTGCAGTACGACATCGCCGCCTTCGACAAGGCGCTCGACGAGCTGCTCCAGGTCGACCGGCGCCTGCGCGGCTCCGGCGCCTACCGCTACGACCTCGTCGACGTCGCACGGCAGGTGCTGGCCAACCACAGCCGGCTGCAGCTGCCCGAGATCCGCGCCGCCTACCGCGCCAAGGATCTCGACCGCTTCGAGCGCCTCACCGGCCAGTGGACGGACCGGATGCGGCTGATGGACCGGCTGCTCGGCACCGACGAGAACTTCCTGCTCGGCGCATGGCAGAAGGAGGCCCGACGGCAGGCCGCCACCCCGGCCGAGGCGGCGACCCTCGACTACAACCTGAAGTCGCTGGTCACGCTCTGGGCCTCCGGCGCCCGCCTGCAGGACTACGCCCGCAGGGAGATGAACGGTCTCGTCGGGCAGTACTACGCCAAGCGGTGGCAGCTGTTCTTCGACAGCCTGAAGACCGCGCTGCGCTCGGGCAAGGACTATCCCGAGCCGATCGACTGGATGGCCGTCGCCCAGGACTGGGCCAAGGCCGGCACCAAGCTCGCCTCCGAGCCGCGCGGCGACGCCTACACCGAGGCGAGCCGGGTGGCCGCGACGCCCGACGGCGCGGTGACCGTCGGGGCCGACCGCAAGGGCGTCAAGCCGGGCGGGACCGTACAGGTCACCGCCGTGTTCACCAACGACAACACGCTGCGGCCCACCGGCCGGGTGACGCTCCAGCTCAGCGCCCCGCGCGGATACCAGGTGCGGGCGACCTCGCCGACCCGCGCGGACCACGTCGCACCGCGCGACAAGCTCACCGTGACCTGGACGGTGACCGTTCCCGCCGGCGAGGCCCCGGGCGGTACCCCGGCGCTGGACGCCACCGCCTCCTGGCGCTCCGACGACGCCGAACAGCGGGACACGGCCTCGACCCGCCTGCTGGTCGCCGGAGCCGCGCCCGCGTCGTACCGGACGATGAGCAACACGCAGGCCGAGTTCGCTGCCACCGGCGACGGGATCGCGATCGCGGCGGGCGGCGCGGACCTGTGGCGGGAGTCCAACGAGCTGGCCACCGCCTACCGCGCGGACGCCCTGGCCGACGGGCAGCAGCTCGTCAGCACGGTGCTGCGCCAGGACGGCGCGTCGGACTGGACCCGGTCCGGGCTGGTGGTGAGCGACGACCTGGCCACCCCCGGGTCCACCGGCTACGCGAACATCGCCGTCACACCCGGCCACGGCTGCGTGTTCAGCTGGGATTCCGACGGCAACGGGCAGCTCGACTCGTACGCCGAGGTGGGCGGGTTCGCGCCGCCCGTACACGTGCGCGTCGGCAGGTCCGGCGACCGGCTCACCGGGTCGTGCAGCGGCGACGGCAGGAACTGGGCGGTGATCGGGGCGGCCCGCGTCCCAGGCGCCGCCGCCGCGCTCGACGCCGGGCTGTTCACCAGCGCGGCCAACCGGGACACCGGTCAGCAGGCGATCGCCGTGCTGACCGATCCCGCGCCTGCCCCGTCGACCGCCCGCGACGGCGCGCAGGACACCCTGCAGAGCCTCCGCAAGCCGGTCACGGCGCTGAGCTGGGAGCCGAACCGGGGCCCCGAGCACGCGAACGACGGCAGCCGGGCCAACTCGCCGTACTTCGCCAGCCAGATGACCTGGGACACGACCTGGTGGCAGGTCGATCTCGGGACGGTCGACGACGTCTCGCGCGTCAACGTGCGCAACTACGTCGGGGGCGGGCGCTACTACGAGTACCGGCTGGAGGGCAGCCTCGACGGCGTCACCTGGTACACCCTCGGCGGGCGCCGCGGCCCCCGGGCCGCGACCGACGCCGGGGACACGATGACCACCGAGGCGAAGGCCCGGTACGTACGGGTGATCGGCACGTACAACACCGCCAACCTGTCGTTCCACCTCACCGAGGTCAGCGTGTACGGGACGCCGGCGCAATGATGTTGACAGGTCACGTGATCCGGAGAGAATAAAGTTCGGTCGCGTTGCTTGAAGTTCACGTGCTCCTGGAGGGACCTTCGTGAGAGTTAAGCAGGGGATTGTCGCGGCGACGATGATCGCCGCCATGCTCGCCGTCGGCTCGACGCCGGCTCATGCCATTCCGCCGCCTCCACCGGGAGGCGACAACCTCACGGTCCTCAGTTACTACGCCGGGGACACGCTCGTCGGACAGCGCTGGTTCGGGTGCAGTCAGTCGGGCCAGTGGGGGTCGCTGGAGGGCCAGCTGAAAGTCACCTGGACACCCTGCTGAACACCCGCTGAACATGGGGCGGCCTGGCCGGCGTACGGCCAGGCCGCTCCCACGTCCGGCTGACGGCTCATCGGCCGCGGCGGGCGCCGAACGCCAGGTACAGCAGACCCGCGACGACCGCCCAGGCCACGGTGGCCACCGCCAGGACGAGCGGAGCTGGCAGCAGGGTCGCCAGCGCCCACACGCACGCGGCGAAGGTGATCATGCCCGTCGCGCCCAGCACCGCGCCGCGGGCGTCCTGGGCGGCCGGGTCGCGCCGATGCTCCTCCTCCTCGATGAGGGTCAGAGTGGCCGCGAGGATGGCGGGAAAGGCCAGGAACACTCCCCCCGCCACGGGCCCCCAGCGCAGCCCGACCAGCCCGGCGGCCACGGAGACGATCGCCCCGAAGGCGAAGCGCACCACCATCCCGCCTACCGGCGTGTCCCGCAGCTTGGCCGGCTGCAGCCGGATCGCGTTCATGTGATCAGCGCCCAGCCCGCGCCGGCGACGGCCGCCCACACCACGAGCGCCGTCAGCGAGCCCGCGAAGGCGCCCAGGTGGCGTACGAGCGGCACGGCCGCCGCGCAGTAGGCCACCAGCGCGACCGATCCGGCGATCATGCCGAGCGCGGACTCGTCGAGCTGATGTTCGCCCTCGTGCAGCACGGTGATGGTCATCCCGGCCAGGGCCACGGCGGGGGCGGCGGCGAAGATGCCGGCGAACCGCTTGGGCGTCAGCATCTCGCCGATCACCGCGAAGACCATCACGAGCAGGCCGCCGAGCAACCCGCGTCCTACGATCCACCACACCTCGCTCATCAGCGGCCCCTCTCGCCGTTCCGCTGCCCGCCGGCCGATCCGGTAACCCCCGATGAGGTAAAGGCCGTCTCACTCGTTCAGGCGGGCGGCGCATTCGAGGAGCAGCGCGTGGACGAAGGCCTGCGGGAGGTTGCCGCGCATCTGCCGCTGCGTCACGTCGTACTCCTCGGCCGGCAGGCCCGCCGGGCCGCACGCGGCGCGGTTGCGCTCGAACCAGCGCAGCGCGGTCGGCAGGTCGTCCTGCTGGTGGGCGGCGAGCGCGACGAGGAATCCGCAGAGCAGGAACGCGCCTTCGGTCTCCCCGAGCGGCCGGTCGTCGTGCCGGAACCGGTAGGCGTACCCGTCTTCGGTGAGGGCGGCCAGGTACGCGTTCAGCGTGCGCTTGCCGCGCGGGTCGCCGGCGGGGACGGCGCGTTCTCCCCGACGGCGAGCAGCCCGGCCGCGCAGTTCAGGCGGCTGTGCGTCCAGGCGCGGTCGTCCAGCTCCCAGATGCCCGCGTCCGGGTCCCGCCGGCGTTCCTCGACGGCCGCCACCGCGGTACGCAGCGCGCGGCGGCCGTCGGCGTCGAGCCGGTCGTGCCGGTCCGCGGCGGCGAACAGCAGCAGGGCGTCGCCGAAGGAGTCCAGCTGGAACTGGTGGGTCACCCGGCTGCCGGCCAGGTCGTAGCCGCCCGGGTAGCCGGGCAGGTCCAGGCGGCGCTGCTCGGGCACCGGTCCGCCCGTGCCGGTGTAGGCGGGTTTGAGATGCGGCCCGTCCTCCAGCAGCCGCGCGCCCACGAAGCGCACCGCGTCGTCCAGGAGCGGGTAGGCCCCGGCGGCGGCCGACGCCAGGCCCGCGTAGCACTGGTCGCGGATCCAGACGTACCGGTAGTCGTAGTTGCGGTCGGCCTCGCTGCGTTCGGGCAGGCTGGTGGTGGCCGCGGCCACCATGCCGCCGCCCGCGCCGGTCAGGCCGCGCATGACGGCGTAGGCGTGGTGGGCGTCCCGGTCGGCGATGGTGTGCAGGCGCGGCATCGCGCGGCCCCACGCCTGCTCGGTGGCGTGCCAGGCGCGGCCGGCGTCGGGCGGCCCGCCGCGCGGCGGGCGGTCGGCGATCTCCAGGACCAGGTCGTGGTGCTCCCCGGCGGGGACGGTGAGCTCCAGCTCCAGACCGTGCCCGGGCCTCGCCTTTTCGGCGCCGGTCCAGCGGAACCACAGACCTTGCCCGTCCGCCTCCCACGCACCGCGGAAGCGCGGCCGGCACGCGCCGAACCCGGGTCGCGGGTCGCAGACGACCTGCACCCGCGCGTCCCCGTGCCGGGCGATGATCCGGCGCAGCAGCACGGCGCGCCCGCGCTCGCCGGGGAACGCGAGCGCCTCGCGGCACTCGATGATCCCGGGGGTCGTCACCCACCGGCTGCGCCAGATCAGCGAGCCCGGCTCGTAGGCGCCGCTCCACACGAAGCGCTCCCGCGGCGTGACGGCGTAGACGCCGGCCCCGCCGATCAGCGAGGCGAAGATCGCGTCGCTGTCCCATAGCGGCGCGCACATCCAGCACAACTCCCCGCGCGGGCCCACGACGGCACCGCGCTCACCGTCAGCGAGGAGCGCGTACTCGCGCAGCACCTGCGCCGGATACCGTTCGTCGTTCATGCCACGTGAGGGGCCCGCGCGCCGGTCCGGCCGGGGGCCCGCGGCGAAGTCGGTCGCAGCAGCTCCGCGAGCAGTTCGGCCAGGTGCCGGGCCTGGACCCCGGTGCCGGAGGCGATCTGGGTACGGCAGGAGAAGCCGTCGGCCAGTACGGTCGTGCCCGGGTCGGCCTCCCGGACCGCCGGCCACAGCCCCAGCTCGGCGGCGCCGGTGGAGACCTCGTAGTGGCCGCGTTCGAAGCCGAAGTTCCCCGCCAGGCCGCAGCAGCCCACGTCCAGCACCTCGGCCTGGACGCCGGCGCGTCGCAGCACCTCCTGGTCGGCGTCGAACCCCCAGATGGCGTGCTGGTGGCAGTGCGGCTGGGCGATGGCCTTACGGCCTGTCCCGGGCAGCGGCGCGGTGATCGCCTGCGGCGCCCGGTCGAGCAGGAACTCGGCCAGCGATTGGGTCTGCCCGGCCAGTCGTCTGGCGTCCGGGTCGCCGGACAGCAGTTCCGGGGCGTCGGCGCGGAAGACGGCGGTGCAGCTCGGTTCCAGCCCGATCACCGGGATCCCGGCGCGCAGCCGGGGAGCGAGGGCGCGGAGGGTGCGGCGCAGCACGCGTTCGGCGATGTCGAGCTGTCCGGTGGAGATCCAGGTGAGCCCGCAGCACAGCGGGACCGGTGGCAGCTGGACCTGGAACCCGGCCGACTCCAGGACGCGGATGGCGGCCCGGCCGATCTCGGGATGGAAGTTGTTGGTGAAGGTGTCCGGCCACAACAGGACCGGCGGCCCGTCGACGTGAGACCCGTTGAACTCGTCGGTCAGGCGCTTTCGGGCGAAGTGGGGCAGTTCGCGGTGCTGGTCGATGCCGCCGGCGCGTTTGACGAGCCGGTCGAGGAGTGGGGCGTGGGCGAGGGCGTTGACCGTGCCCGGCGCGAGCGACGCCAGGCGCGCCCACAGCGGCAGCCAGCCCATGGAGTAGTGCGACATCGGGCGCAGGCGGCGATGGTAGTGGTGGGACAGGAACTCGGCCTTGTAGGTCGCCATGTCCACGTTCACCGGGCAGTCGCCGCGGCATCCCTTGCAGGCCAGGCACAGGTCGAGGGCCTCGCGGACGTCCTCGGAACGCCACCCGTCGGTGATGACGGCGTCCTCGCCGCCGCCCGGCATGCCGCGCATCATCTCCATCAGCAGGCGGGCCCGGCCCCGCGTCGTGTGCTTCTCCTCGTGGGTGACAGCCTTACGATCTCCTCGCCGAACATGATCGGCAGCAGTTCGGCGCGGGACTGGCCGTCCCCGTGCTCGCCCGACAGCGACCCGCCGTAGGAGGCGACCAGCCGCGCGGCGCGCTCGACGAAGCGCCGGTACGTGGCCGTGCCCTCGGGGTCCTCCAGGTCGAAGCCGATCCGGGTGTGCACGCAGCCCTGGCCGAAGTGGCCGTACAGCGACGCCGATCCGTGGCCGAACTCCTCCAGCAGGGCGCGGAAGTCACGCAGATGGTCGCCGAGTCGCTGCGGCGGGACTGCGGCGTCCTCCCAGCCCTCGTGGGTGTCGGGGTCGCCGGGCGGGTAGGCGGTCGCGCCGAGCCCGGCCTCGCGGACCTTCCACAGCCGCTCCTCCTCCTGCGGGTCGTCGAGATAGGCGACGCGGGGATCGTGTTCGGAGCGGTGGATGTCCTGCAGCAGGCGGTCGGCGCGTTCGTCGGCCTGCTCGCGGGTGTCGCCGCCGAAGCGCACCATCAGCCACCCCGATCCTTCGGGCAGCTCCCGCAGCACTCTCTGCTTGGCGACGTGCTCGGCGCGGGCCAGATCGATGAGGGTGTGGTCGAGCCCTTCGAGAGCCAGCGGGCCGTGTTCGGCCACGGCGGGGACGGCGTCGCCGGCGGCGGCGATGTCCTCGAAGCCGAGGACCACCAGCGACTGGTACTTGGGCACGGGCACCAGATCGATCTCCGCCTGGAGCACGGTGACCAGCGTCGACTCGCTGCCGACCAGCGCGCGGGCGAGGTCGAAGCCGTTCTCCGGCAGCAGGGAGTCGAGGTTGTAGCCGGAGACGCGCCGGGGGATGTGCGGGTATCGGGTGCGGATGAGCGCCAGGTTCTCGTCGGCGAGTTCGCGCAGCGCCCGGTAGATCTCGGCCCGCCGGCCTCCCTCGGTCTCGGCGAGGATGCGTTCGTAGTCCTCCTGGTCGGTCGGTCCGACCCACATCCGGGTGCCGTCGTAGGTCAGCACCTCCATGCGCGCCACCGAGTCGGCCATCTTGCCGTACGTCTGGGCGGACGCGCCGCAGGAGTTGTTGCCGATCATCCCGCCGATCGTGCACGTGTCATGCGTGGACGGCTTCGGCCCGACCATCAGGTGATACCCGGAGAGCTCGGCGTTGAGATCGTCCAGGCAGGCCCCGGGCTCGACCACGGCTCGCGGGCGCTCCGGGTCGACCCGCACCAGCCGGCGGCAGTACTTGGACCAGTCGAGCACGACGCCCGTGTTGCAGCACTGCCCGGCCAGGCTCGTCCCGCCGCCGCGCGAGAACACCGCGACGTCGTGCCGGCGGCACACGGCCACCGCCTCCACCGCCGCGTCAACGGTGCGCGGGATCACCACGCCGGTCGGCACCTGCCGGTAGTTGGAGCGCCTGGTCATGGCTCCTACCGTCGCCGATTATCTGCTCCTGCGCCTGCGTCAGTGGGGTGTGGGGCACCTGTTCGGCTATTCGGGCGACGGCATCAACGGGATCATCGCGGCGCTGGGACGCGCCGAGGACCGCCAGCGGTTCGTCCAGTCCCGGCACACTGCGGGCCATGGGCGGCGCGCCCAAGTTCGAGGAGCCCCAGACCCTGCCGGATGTGTCCTATGCCGGCTTCGCCAGCTCGCTGGACCTGGAGGGCATCGAGGTCGAGAAGCCCGAGGCGATCGGCCCGGCCTGGGACCGTGCCCTGGCCGCCGACCGGCCCGTCGTCCTGGACGGCCACTGCGACCCCGACATCCCGCCGATCCCGCCGCACACCGACTTCGAACAGCTCAAGGACGTCGCCGAGGCCATCATCAAGCGCGTTCCGCGGTCAGAACCAATATCGCCGGCCGCCGACCGGACGGCCGATGGAGCCCAGGACGAGCAGGATCACGCCGATGACGAGCAGGATGGCGCCGATCGTGTAGAGCAGCGAGATGCCGAGCAGCCATCCCAGGAGCAGCAGGATGATGCCGATGATGATCATGTTCTCACCGATCCCGATACGTTGATTTTGTCGAAAACTCGGCTACCCGAGGTGTACGCGGTAAACGTTCACGGTGCCGTGCCGGGGTCCCGGACGAACTCCGGCAGCGCCTCCGCCAGGACAGGACACCGGCCTCCGGCCGGACGGCCTCGGCGAGGGCTTCAGGGTGCGGTTGATGACCACGGCTTGCGCGGTTCGGGACCTCTCCGTTGGACGTCATAGGGCCGCATGGCCGAACGGTGACCGTCGAACGGTTGACGTTAGCCGCGATCCAGGGCGGGCAGGGGGCGAGGCCATGAGCACGATCGAGTACTCCCTAGACGTCAAGGTCCCGATCCGCGTCGCCTACAACCAGTGGACGCAGTTCGAGACGTTCCCCGAATTCATGGAAGGGGTGGAGTCGGTCAAGCAGCACACCGACACCCGCGCCACCTGGCTGGCCGAGATCGCCGGGGTGAAGCGCGAGTTCGAGACCGAGATCACCGAGCAGCACCCCGACGAGCGCGTCGCCTGGCACACGCTCGACAAGCCCCACCACGCCGGCGTCGTCACCTTCCACCGCCTCGACGACACCACCACCCGCGTCACCCTCCAGATGGAGTACGACCCCGAGGGCTTCGTCGAGACCGCCGGCGACTGGCTCCAGATCGTCCGCATGCGCGTACAGGGCGACCTGCGCCGCTTCAAGGACTACATCGAGACCCGCGGCAGCGAGACCGGCGCCTGGCGCGGCAGCGTGCCGCCCCAGCACGCCGGTGACTCGGTCCCCCGGCCCGATGCGCCGCTGCCGGGAACCGGCACGCCGTCGCCGCGTCCCGGCTATCCGCCGCCCACCCAGCCCGGCCTGTAGTCCACGCGGCCGCGCCTCCCGCCCGGGAGGCGCGGCCGGTTCGTTTCGTGGCTTTCAGCTGGGTAGATGGCGAACACGCCAACCGCGAACATCGGGCAAAGGGGGAAACATGCCTCGCGGATCAAGCCGGAAACGGGAACGACAGTACGAGCACATCAAGAACAGCGCCAAGAAGCGGGGCGAAAGCACCAAGCGGGCCAAGGAGATCGCCGCCCGGACCGTGAACAAGGAACGCGCCAGGGCCGGTGAGTCTCGGACCGCCAGCCGTACCTCGACTCAGGACATCTCCTCGAGCCGGCGCGGAGGGCTGCGCTCGCACTCCGGAGCGGGCGGCCGTACGCGGGATCAGCTCTACGAGGAGGCCAGGCGCCGCAACATCAAGGGCCGCTCCAAGATGAGCAAGGCACAACTGGAGAGGGCTCTCGGTTGACCGGACGCCCTGCCGGGGAACTGCAGGCCCCCGCGGTGTTCCGGCAGGGCGTCAACCGCGTCACTCCAGGCACCGAAGCCCCCTCCACCCTGATCGTGATCGCACGAACCCCCATGCGTGATGCGTCTGCGTATTTCTATTTTCACGTAGAGTAATCGTCGCCAGCCGAACGAAGCTCTGTCCATTTTTGGGGTTTATGTGTTTCCGTGTCCGCTTCACGGGCAGGGAGGGACCGATCAGGTCAGCCGAGTGAGGAGGGCTGGTCATGAAGGACAGGTGCCGAGTGGCGCTGGCTCTCGCCGCAGGTTATTACTTGGGCCGGCGTCGCAAGCTGCGCTGGGCGACCGCCCTGGCGGCGGCTGGGGTGGCCGGTGCGTTGCGAAAGAGCGATGGTGGCGGGGGCCTCCTGGGGCAAGGGCTGAAGATTCTCGGCTCGTCCCCGGAGATCGAGCAACTCACCGGCAGGCTGCGCGGAGAACTGCTTGAGGTCGGCAAGGCGGCCGCCGTCGCCGCGACGAGCAGGCAGATCGACTCCCTGACCGAGAAGCTGCACGGGCGAGCCGAGTCGATGCGGCAGGCGGGGCGCCCGCGTGCCGCGGAGGAGGAGCCGGAAGACGAGGAAGAGTACGGCGAGGAAGAGTACGGCGAGGAAGCGTACGACGAGGAACCTCCGGAGGAGGAGAAGCCCCGCGTGCGGCGGCCGAGAGCCGGGCGGGTGCCGTCCGTCCCGCCTGTGCGCAGAGGGCGGAGGTGAGATCGATGGCGCAGGAGAGCAAGGCCGGGCCGGTCCAGAAGGTAGCCCAGGAAGTGCTGCCGAAGGATCTCCTCATGGAGGGCGCGCAGAAGCTGGTCCAGGCTCTGGTGGAGCGGGCGCTGTCGTCTCTCACCGATCGGCTCGAAGGCATGACGGGCAGGCTCAACGATGTCGCGGAGGGCGGCGGAACCGGACTGTTGAGCGCCATCACGGGATCGGAGGGCCTGAGTCCCGGGAAAATCCTCGGGAAATCGATGCTGGCCGGGGCGGGAGAAGCCGTCAAGGAGACGGTTAAAGGGCTGGGGAAGAAGGGGAAAAAGGCCGGGAAGACGCGGATCACCAACATCGTCGAATCGATTGATGTGGGTGCTCCGATCCGGATCGTCTATAACATGTGGACCCAGTTCGAGGCTTTCCCGGGCTACATGAAAAAGGTGGAGAACGTCGACCAGGAGTCCGATCAGAAGGTCAACTGGAAGGCGCAGATCTTCTGGTCCCATCGGAACTGGGAGTCGCACATCGTCGAGCAGGTGCCCGACCAGCGGATCATCTGGCGGTCGAAGGGGCCCAAGGGCTTCGTCGACGGCGCGGTGACCTTCCACGCCGTCACTCCCGACCTCACCCGCGTCCTGCTCGTCCTCGAGTATCACCCGCAGGGCCTGTTCGAGCGCGTCGGCAACATCTGGCGGGCGCAGGGCAGGCGGGCGCGTCTGGAGTTCAAGCACTTCCGGCGGCACGTGATGACGCAGACGATGCTGCATCCGGAAGAGGTGGAGGAAGACGGCTGGCGTGGTGTGATCCACGACGGCAAGGTGGTCAAGTCGCACCAGGACGCCGTCGAGGAGGAGCAGGGCGAAGAAGAAGAGGAGCGGCCGGAAGAGGAATTCGAGAAGGCCGAGAAGCCCGAAGAAGAAGAGCGGGAACCCGAAGAAGAAGAGCGGGAAGAGGAGCCGGAAGGCGAATACGAGGAGGAAGAGGAGCCCGAAGAAGAATACGAGGAGGAGCCGGAAGAAGAAGAGGAAAAGGAAGAGGAAGAGAGAACCCGTCGCCGCGCCGAGACCGGCAGGGGCCAGGGCGCCCGGCGTCCGGTGCGACGGCGTCCCGCGGAAGAGGAGGAAGAGCCCCGGCGGCCGGTGCGCCGCAGGGTGGCGACCCGACGCGGGTGACGCTCGAGGAGCGAGGAAATGACTGTACAACCCGCGGCGGGCGGAATGGCGGAACGTCCGACCCCGACGGGTCTGGCGGACGTGATCGACACGATCCTCGACAAGGGACTCGTGATCGACGCCTACGTCCGGGTCTCACTGATCGGCATCGAGATTCTGACCGTCGACGCGCGCATCGTGATCGCCAGCGTCGACACGTATCTGCGCTTCGCCGAGGCCGTGAACCGGCTGGATCTCGCCGAACAGAGCCAGGGGCTGCCGGAGGTCATGCAGGAGATGAAGGGCGGCCAGATCGGCGACAGGACCAAGGACATCACGCAAGGGGTGCTGGAGGCCGCAGGGGACAAGCTGCACGAGCTGGTCGGCGACCTCACCGAGGACACCGAACGCCGGCCCGCCCGGCGTAGCCGGAGGGAGGAAGGCTGACCATGGCCGAGTCTGTCGACACCGTTCCCTCCTCGGCCGAGGAGGAGCGCACACCCCTGGATCGGGACCTCAGCACTTACGTCTACGGGATCGTGCCTGAGGACGTCCAGGTCTCCGACGACGCGCGCGGCGTGGGCGCCGCCCCCGTGCGCCTCGTACGGCACGGCAAGATCGGCGCCCTGGTGAGCGAGGTGGCGGTCGCCGGCCCGCTGGGCACGCCCGACGACCTCGTGGCGCACCAGCAACTGCTGGACGCCACCGCCGCCGAGGTTCCCGTGCTTCCCCTCCGGTTCGGCGCGGTGCTGACGAACCGGGAGGCGGTGGTGGACGAGCTGCTGGCCCCGCATCACGACGAGTTCCTCGCCGCCCTCGACGAGCTGGAGGGACGGGCCGAGTTCGTCGTCAAGGGACGCTACGACGAGCGGGCGGTGCTCATGGAGGTGCTGAACGAGAACGTCGAGGCGGCCCAGCTGCGCGACGAGATCCGGGGCAAGCCCGAGGCCGCGACCAGAGAGGCGCGCATCCGGCTGGGTGAGGTCGTCAACCAGGCGGTCAGCGCCAAACGGGAGGCCGACACCGAGTCCATCCTCGACCGGCTCGCCCCGCTCAGCGTCTTCACCGTCGTACGCGAGCCGTCCCACGAGCGGGACGCCGTCCACCTGGCGCTCCTGGTCGAGAGCGACCGCCGGGACACGCTGGAGGAGGCGGTGGAGGAGTACTCCAGGCTGTGGGCGGGACGGATCGAGCTGCAGCTGCACGGCCCGCTGGCGCCGTACGACTTCGTGGTGAGCGCCGGGGAGGGCGGCGGCTGATGGGCCTGCTCAGCCTCGTCTTCGGCTGGCCGCTGGCGCCGCTGCACGGCGTGATCCGGCTCGGTGAGCTGATCCAGGAAGAGGTCGAGCGCGAGCTGCGCGATCCGACGGTGGTCAGGCACCGGCTGGAGGAGATCGAGGAGTCCCGGGCCGCCGGCCTGATCTCCGAGGAGGAGGAGGCCCTGGAGACGCAGGAGGTCCTGCAGGGGATGATGGGCGGCCCCGGTCGGGTCGAGCCGGCGCGGCGGGACGAGGGGAGGTGATCCTGTGCCTGAGAGGCGAAGGGCTCGCGAGGAGGGGGTTCCGCCTCCGGCGCGTTCGAGAGACCCCGCCCGCGACACCGCCGAACGGCCGAAGCGCCGCCCTCGTGGCCTGTCCGCCGTGACCGCGGGTGGGTTCGGGTTGCAGCACATCGCGGACCTGACCGGCAGGGAGACGGAGGGCGTGACCCGGGTGAAGCCTGAGGACGACGGGTGGCTGGTCAACGTCGAGGTCGTCGAGGACCGCCGCGTCCCTTCCTCCGGCGACATCCTCGCACTCTACGAGGCCGAACTGGACACGGAGGGCGATCTGCTCTCCTACCGGAGGCTGCGGCGTTACCGGCGCGGCAGCGGCGACTACGTGGAGGAGTCGCGATGACCGAGCAGTACCGGCCGGGGGTCGTGGGACGCCAGTCCTACCCGTCCTCGGTGTCCTCGGGTCGCGAACCGGCCAACCTGGGCGACATCCTCGAACGGGTCCTCGACCGGGGCGTGGTGATCGCCGGGGACATCCGCGTGAACCTGCTGGACATCGAGCTGCTCACGATCAAGCTGCGGCTGATCATCGCCTCGGTCGACACCGCCAGGGAGATGGGCATCGACTGGTGGGAGCACGATCCCTGGCTCACCGGCAAGGACAGGGCCCTCGTCGAGGAGAACCGCCGGCTGCGCGACCGGATCGCGGCCCTGGAGGAGGGCCGGCCGCGGCGCCGCGCCATCGAGCCGATCGAGGGCGAGATCGAGGCCGAGGAGGTCGAGGAGCGGCCGGTCAGAAGGGGACAGCGCGGTGGATGACGCCGGTACGTACCTCTACGCCGTGGCGAGCGACGTGGCCGTCCCCTGCCCGGAGGGCCTGAAGGGGGTGGCCGGCCGGGACGTGCGGGCCATCGCCGAGTCCGGCCTGGTCGCGTACGTGAGCACCGTCCCGCTGGACCAGTTCGGCGAGGAGCCGCTGCGGCGATCCATGGAGGACCTCGACTGGCTGGGCGCGACCGCCCACGCCCACCACCGCGTGGTGGAGGCGGTGGCGCGGCTGGGGCCGGTCGCGCCGGTGCGCCTCGTCACGGTCTACAGCGGCGAGGAGCAGGTCCGCCGCCTGCTGGAGGAACGGCACGACGACTTCGCCGACACGCTCACCCGCGTCGCGGGCCGGCAGGAGTGGGGGGTGAAGGCGTACGTGGTGAAGACCGAGACCGCCCCGGTGGCGCCCGAGACGAGCAGCGAGGAGCCGGCCAGTCCCGGCACCGCCTACCTCAAGCGGCGCCAGGCGAGCCTGCGCACCCGCGAGGAGTCGTGGCGGGACGCGGGGGCGCGGGCCGAGCGCATCCACGACGTCCTCAGGTGCGTCGCGGTCGCGAGCCGGCGGCATCGGGCGCAGGACCCGCAGCTTTCCGGCAGGGACGAGTGGATGGTCCTCAACGGCGCCTACCTGGTCGACGAGGAGCGCGCGGAGGAGTTCGCGCGGACCCTGGACGACCTGCGCGGGCAGGGGATCGAGCTGGAGCTCACCGGCCCCTGGGCCCCCTACTCGTTCACGGTTCTGGAGGAGGGAGGCCCGTGATGACCCACGACGCGCCACCGCGCGGCGCCGTCCTGGCCGCGGAGGAGCGCCTGCCGGCGGAGCGGGTGGCGCTGGTCGACCTGCTGGACCGGCTGCTGGCTGGCGGCGTGGTGGTGAGCGGGGATCTCGTCCTGTCCATCGCGGACATCGACCTGGTACGCATCTCCGTCCGCGCGCTGATCATGTCGGTGCGCGAATCCGACACTTTCGGGGGCGTCGATGGCGAGCTCTGGAGATGAGCCGGCCACCCGGGTGCGGGAGGCGCGATCCAGCCGCCTGCGCATCGAAGCCGACCGCGAAGCGGTCGAACGTGACCTGTCGCGCCTCGTCCTCACCCTGGTCGAGCTCGTGCGCCAGCTCGTGGAGCGGCAGTGCGTGCGGCGGATGGAGCAGGGCGACCTGTCGGACGAGCAGGTCGAGGTGCTGGGCGTGACGTTGATGCGGCTCGAGGAGGCCATGACGGAGCTGTGCGAGCGCTTCGACCTGTCGCCGTCGGACCTGAACCTCGACCTCGGGCCGCTCGGCACGCTCCTCCCCGAGGACCGCTGACCCGGCTCAGGGGCCGCTCTCACGGTAGAGGTCATGGACCGAGGTCAGCTCGCGCAGGGGCACGCGGAGCAGGACGCCGAGGTCGTCGATCCTTTCGACGTGCTCCCACGGGACGTAGCGGGTGTGGCGGTGCAGCACCCTGAGCAGGGCCCTGACCAGCCAGGGGCCCTTGATGGCCGGGCCCCGTTCGTAGCCGAACAGCCGTCCGGTGTGGCGGGTCACGACGATCAGGCCGGCCACGCGGAAGGCGTGGTGGACCTGCCGGAGCAGTGGCCCGTCCTGCACCAGGCGCACGTCGGCGACCTGGCCGACGGCCCGGCCCGAGCTGTCGCGGACCGGGCGGGCGAGCAGGTCACTCAGTCTCATGCCAGGCTCCGGGGATGGGTTCGATGAGGTGGGTGCGGACCCAGCGTTCGAGCGCCGGCCGGGTCAGGTCGCCGCCGACGTGCACGGCACTGGCGACGCGGCTGACGTCCGCCATGGGGATGCGGGGCGGGGCCTCGGAGCCGAGCAGGCGGGCGACGCCTGTCATGAGCCTGCCGAGCACTCCTCCGATGCGCGGCCCGAGCGCGAGCGGGCCCGTCAGGATGGCGGTGACGTACGGGCGGCCCTGCTCGTCGAAGGCCAGCTCCAGATCGTCGACCTTGCACACCAGACGGCCGTCGCGGTCGTGCACGACCTGCCGGTCGAGCAGGTGCAACTGCGCGTGCAGGACGCGTGCCCTCGTCATTGGCCCGCCTTCGTGGCCAGCATGAGGGGGATGGCGGCGATCGACACCGCGACGAGGAGGATCATGAAGACCGTGCCCAGGGTGTTGGAGAAGACGCCGTTCACCTTGTCCCCCATGTAGTCCCGATCGTTGGCGATCATCAGCACCGGCAGGTACGTCAGCGGCAGCGCCGCCGCCGAGAACACCAGCGAGTACTCGGTCACCATGATCGGGTCGATGCTGGTCAGGATCAGCGCGGTCGCCACGATCATCACGACGAGCACCGTGGCGTGGAAGCGGGCCGCCTCGCGCGGGCGCACCCGCTTGCCCCACTGCCAGCCGAAATACTGGCTCAGGCAGTAGCCCGACGACAGCGCCACCTCGAGCGTCGCGCCGAGCGTGGCCGCGAACACGCCGAGGATCACCAGCGCCAGCCCGATCTGGCCCGCCCCGAGGGCGACCGGCAGCACCATCTGGTCCAGGGACTCCACCTGCACGTGGACCGGCAGGAACACCGTGGCCGCGCACGCCGCGATCGCCAGCGACAGCAGCCCGCCGAGCGGGAAGCCGATCAGCACGTTCGCCCGGGAGATCGACAGGTCGCGGCGGGTCCAGTTCTCCTCCACCCCGCCGGAGGAGAAGAAGAACACCTCGTACGGGGTCATCGCCCCGCCCAGCAGCGCGATCGCGTAATAGAAGTAGGTGGGCAGCCCCTCGTCCGGCGGCGGCGCGGGACGACTGGCCTGCCGCCACAGCTCCCCCCAGTCGGGCCCGAGCTGCCACAGCGCGACGACGAAGATCAGCAGCGCGAGCCCGGCCAGCCCGAAGACGCGCTCCAGCGTCTCGAACCGCACCCGCCACATCACCAGCCACGCCGCGAACGCCACGGCCGGCACCCACAGCAGGTAGTCGACGCCGGTGGCCAGCTCCAGGGCCAGCGCCGCGCCGCCGATCTCGGCCGCCACCGTCATCGCCAGGATGAAGAACGACGCGCCCAGGTTCGCCAGGCCCGCCTTCGGGCCGAGCCGCTCACGTACCAGGTCGAACACCGCCCGCCCCGAGACCGCCGCGATCCGGCCCGACATCTCGGCGAACACGCAGATGCCCAGCACCCCCAGCAGCACCACCCACGCCAGCGACATCCCGAACCGCGAGCCCACCAGAGAGTTGGCGACCAGATCGCCGATGTCCACGAAGCCGCCGATCGCGGTGAGGATGCCCAGCGTGATGCCCAGAAACCGCTTCATTCGTGCTCGTCCTGGAAGCGCCGCAGGCTCTCGCCCAGCCCGGCCAGCTCCCGTGCCGCTCCGGCCGGATCCTCGACGCGATCGCGTCTGACCTGCACCAGCAGCCCGGAGACGGCCTTCCCGGCCCGCTCGCCGATCTCCAGTAACCGCCCGCCCAGCACCTCGGCCCGCTCCGACGGCGGCTGCACGGCCCCGAACTCGTCGTTGACGCCCTGCACCTGCTCGGTCGCGTTGGTCAGCAGCACTGTCAGGTACGGTCGCGTCAGCCGCCCGCCCCCGCCGACGGCCAGCCGGACCGCCTCGACCGTCGAGCCGACCGCCTCCGCCGACGCGGCCGCCTTCAGTTCGTAGTCACGGTCGTCCCACGCCGGACTCGAACACCCCGGCACCAGGAGTCCCACCAGCGCGAGCGCCCACACTCGCCTCATGCGCGCCGCCGCAACAGCACGTACGCGAGCGTGCCCAGCAAGGCGAGATACTGTCCCCAGGCCACCAGTAAGACGAGACCCTCATCCATCATGACCATGGACTGCCCCGGCCGACGCCGAACAGTCACCGGCCCTCACCGAGGGGCCTGGGGACGGATTCACTTCAGGAGCGGCCCCGGCCGGTGAGGGCGTCGCGGATGCGATCCACCAGCCCCGTCCCCGCCGCCAGCAGCTTGTTGGCCGGCGGGGTGTCGGGCGCCGACGGGTGCGGCCGGGTGGGAGCCGTCTTCTTGGCCCGCTGCACCTTGGCCCCGAGTTCTCTCAGCTCCGCGGGTGCGCAGGCCTCGCGCAACCGGGGGAACAGATCGTTCTCCTCTTCGCGGACGTGGGCGCGGATCTGGCTCATCAGCAGGTCCGTGGTGGGCCAGAACTCGGCGTCGCCCGGCTCCAGCCCTTCGAGCCGCTTCATGGTCTCCTCGGCGTCGGCGTGCTCGGAGATCTCCTGATCGGCCAGCTTGGCGCCGCCTGGGACGTGCTCGCGGACGGCCGGGTACAGGTACTGCTCCTCGGCGACCGAGTGCCTTACCAGTTCGATGACCACCTGCTCGGTCAGCGTCTTGGGCTCCTCGCCGATCGCACCCCTCATGTGGTCGAGCTCGGAGAACATCCGCTCGACCTCACGGTGGTCGGTGACCAGGACCTCGATCACATCTTGCTGCGTGTTCATGCGAGCCTCCTCTCGCGGCCCACATTCCCGCTGACAGCGGCCGAAACCTGCGGCGGCCCGGCCGTCACCAGGCGCGCGTCCGCCCGAACCACACGTTGCGGGCGCGGAAGAAGGTGTCGCCGTCGGGACCGGGCCGCTGGTCGGCCCAGCCGGCGTCGCCCTCCTCGATGTTGGAGGCGTAGGAGCCCATCTGCAGGTTGATGATGAGCGTCTGCGCGACCCCGGCCCAGCCGTAGCCGGTGTGGGTGTCCACGTAATTTCCGTCGAAGTAGTAGTCGAGCTTGACGTCGTCGCCGCTCTTGTACATCCAGACCCGATATTTGTGAAACCCGTCGGGGTTGTCGACGGGGACCTCGGAACGCTGGTAGGTCGCTCCGCCGGCTGTCTTGTAGTACGTGTTGAAGAAGTTGACGGCCTTGCCCTGCTCGTTGACGCCGACGTATTCCAGGATGTCGGTCTCCGGCGGCCATTCCGGCCAGGTGCCGGTGGTCCAGAAAGCCGGCCAGATGCCCGGCCCGGTCTGCGTCCGGAACTCGCCCTCGATGTCGTACTCGGGGAACTGGTCGTTGACGATGATCTGCTGCTTGGCGTGGATGGCCCCGGAGCGGTACCACAGGGGGGCGTGCGGCGGCTGCGGGCTGGTCCCGGCAGAGGCGGACAGCCTGGTCGCCTTCAAGGTCAGCACGCCTTGGCTGAGGGAGACCTGGGCGGCCTCCATGCGCGCGGCGCCGTTGTGGGTGTCGGGGTCGCTGTCCCAGGGATAAAGGTAATTCCACGCCGCGTTGAAGGCCGTTTGACTGTTGAAGGAGCTTTTCTCGACGAGATTCTCCCAGGTGGCCGCACTACGGCCGGCGCGGGTGGCGGCTGCCTGGGCGTCGGCGGGGATGAGTGAAAGCCCCAGACCCATGCCGCCTGCCGCCGCCGAGGTCAAGAATGTACGCCGATTGATTTCCTGATCGGACATTTCTTCCTTACGCGGGGATGAGAAGTGCGGGAATGCCGGATCGGCCCTTAATCGGGTTAATGATCATGGTCGGGCGGACTCAGTATGCCCCATGGGCCGCCACGTCCGCCACCGCCCCGCGGGCCTGAGACCTCGCCTCTGCCGCTACGTCCTCACCGCCGGTCGGGCGGACCTGGCGTGCCGATGTTGATGGAGCCGGAGATGTCACCGGCCTGGATGACCGTGCCGGTGATGCGCGCGTCGCCGCCGATGGTGTTGCTCACGTCGTGCTTGTACTGAAGGAGCCGGGCCGTCTCACCGGCCCAGTCCGCCAGCGATCGCTGGAACTCGGCGTCCGCGTGCGCGTGGTCCACCAGGACCCGCGTCGTCTCCTCCGGTGACCTCGTGTCAGCCTGCTCCAAGGCGGCCGTGACGGCGGCATCCGTGCCGAACCGCCGCCGCACGAGGGCCGTCAGCGAGCCCCACGCGCTCTTGCCGGCCTCGCCCGCGGCGCCTCCGACGATGGCGGAGACCACCGCCGTCAGGGTGGCGATGACACTCGGATCCATCGCTCCTCTTTCGCGTGTGAGAGGTGTCCTTCGAGCGTAGATCCACACCGGGGCCGAGCGCGCACGGCACGGGCACTCATGCCGATCGGTTATGGCTTCCCTGTGCGGATCCGAGAGTCCCGGCCGAGGGGGAACACTCCTGAATCGTGACCGGCGAAGAGCGTTCATGGGCGAGGCGGGCGTGGTGAGCGCCGAAGGGGGCGGAATCGTCCGCAATGAGCTCTCCGGGCAGGTGACCGGTGCGGTGGTGCAGGCCGGGGACGTCGGTGTCATCAACATCGCCGCCGCGCCCGCCATACCCGCCGCTCCCGTCCGAGTCCCCCGGCAGGTGCCCGCGGAGCCGCCCGGCTTCGTCAACAGGACGTTCGAGCTGTCGTTGCTCGACCGGCACCTCGCCGACGGTCCCGCCGTGGCGGTCGTCTGCGGCCTGAAGGGAGTCGGCACGAGCGCCGTCGGGCGGCGCTGGGCCCACCAGGCGCGGGAGCGCTTCGGCGACGGCCAGCTCTACGTGGACCTCGGGGCGCTGCGGCACGGTGGGGCGACCGGGGTGAGCGACGTCCTCGCCGCCTTCCTGCGGGCGCTCGGCGTCCACGAGAGCTGGATCCCGGAGGGGCTGCCGGAGCGGGCGGCGATGTTCCGCTCGATGACGGCGGGGTCGCGGCTGCTCGTGCTGGTGGACGGCGCGGAGCACGCCGCGGAGGTGACGCCGCTGTGCCCGGCCTCGCCCGGCAGCGCCGTGGTGGTGACCAGCCACCGTCAGCTGCGCGGGCTGCTCGCCGAGGGCGCGGTGCCCGTCACGGTCGGCCCGCTGGATGCCGAGCAGGGGTTGCGGCTGCTGACCGGGATGCTCGGGGAGGAACGAGTCGGCGGGCAGCGTACGCACGCCGTCGAGCTGGTGCGGCTGTGCGGCGGGCTGCCGATCGCCCTGCGGATGGCCGGCGCGCAGCTGCTGCGGCACCCGGCGTGGTCGGTCGAGCGGCTGATCCGCGACCTGGCCGAGGCCGGACGGCGTCTCGACCGGGCGGCCACGGAGGGCGGGGTGTCCATGGACGCGTTCTTCGAGGCTGTCTATGAGGGATTGCCGGAAGGCGCCGCCCGGCTCTACCGGCTGCTCGGCGTGCTGCCCGGCAGCGCGTTCAGCCCGGGGCTGGCCGCCGCCGTGCTGGACGACGAGCCGGATCAGGCGCTGGACCTGCTGCTCGACGCGCATCTGGTGGAGGAGTTCGCGCAGGACCGCTACCGGATGCACGACCTCGTCCGCCTGCACGCGGCCCGTCGTGCGCGCAGTGCGGAGCCGCCCGAGGCGCGGGAGTCGGCGCTGCGGCGGGCGGCGGAGTGGTATCTGGCCGGGGCGGCCGCCGCCGACGCCGCGATGGGCAGGCGGTTGCGGCTGGCCGACCACGGTGAGCGCGCTGGGTGGTCGTTCGCCTCGCGCGGTGAAGCCCTCGACTGGCTGGACACCGAACGCGCCGACCTGCTGGCGGTGGTGCGCGCCGCCGCCGCGCGCGAGTGGGACGAGATCGTCTGGCAGCTCGCCGAAGCGCTCTGGCCGCTGCACCACGATCGCGGCTATCACGCCGACTGCGCCGAGGCCAACGCTCTGGGGGTGGAAGCCGCGCTCCGCCTGGAGGCTCCCGCCGTGGAGGCCAGGATGCGCAACCAGCTGGCGCGTGCCCAGCTGATGCTCGGCGAGCTCGACCAGGCTCGGGATCAGCTCGTACGGGCCCGGCAAGCGGCCCGCGCGTCCGGCGACCCGAGGATGGAGGCGGTGATCCTGGAGTCGCTGGGCCGGGCCGCCCTCGTCCAGGCGGAGCCCGACACCGCCGCCGAGAGCTTCGCCGCGGCCTCGGCCATCCACGAGCGGGCGGGCAACGGCCGAGGGGTCGGCATGCAGCAGTACCACCTCGGGCTCGCCCACCTGGACGCCGCCCGGCACGGGGAAGCCGCGGCCGCCCTCGGCCGCGCCCTGCCCCTCATGGTGGCCGCCGGAGACGCGCTCAGCCAGGGGCGGATCCACCTGGAGCTGGCCAGGGCCCAACGCGGGCTCGGACGCCGTGCCGACGCGATCCGGTCGGCGCGGACCGCCGCGGAGATCACGCGCGAGTGCCGGGTGCCGGTGAAGGAGACCCAGGCGTGGGAGCTCCTGGCGGAGCTGGCTGAGGACGGCGGCGACCGCGAGGAGGCGGCGGACTGCCTGCGGCGGGCCCTGTCGGTCTGCCTGGCCTCGGGCAACCTGCCCAGGGCCGAGACGCTGCGTGCCCGCCTGGCCGCCGTGGACCGACCCTGATCTCAGGCGTCACAGTTGACGACCACCTGCCGATCGCCCACCCGGACGGTGATCCCGGAGCGGAGATCCTCCCGGCTCCGGCCACGCACGAGCCAGCCGTACACCGCGGACGGCAGGCAGCGGGGCTCAGGATCGCCGCCGGGGGCCGGCGTGGTGCCGACCCGCAGCCGTTCTCCGTCCCTCAACGTCAGGTCGACCGACCGGTCGCCGACGATCTCGGCCGTCATGAAGCAGCCGGGGTAGCGTCGCAGCGTCTCCTGAGCCCAGCCCGGCCGCGGGTCCCGGCCGACCACGATCGCGGCGTTCTCCAGCAGCCGGGGGTTCACCTCCTCGGCGTCCACGACCAGATGCGGGTCACGCACCTGGCCGCCGGGTCGGCGCTCCAGGACGGCGGGATATCGGCGGACGGTCACGCAGTCGCCGCCGACCACCGCCTCCACCTCGAAGGAGAGCACCTCGCCGCGCTCGGGCAGCGGCTCGGCGAGTGGCCGGGCGGTCGCGGGCGCGGCGGGCTCGGGCAGCTCCATCAGCCGGTACGCCAGGCGCCGCAGCAGGCCGTCCGCCTGACCGGGCATGCCGAAGGTACGTCCGGTGACGTCGTCGTGCGGACCGTGGGCCGCCATGACCCGCTCGATCTGCGGCAGGACGGCGCCGGCCGGGTCCAGCCGGGGCAGGGTCCCGGACAGCAGGGCCGTGGGGGAGCCGGGGTCGAGCTCCTCGGCCTCGCGTCCGGAGGAGGCCAGGAGCACCGGGCGGCCCAGGGCGGCGCCGTAGAAGGTGACGGAGCCGTGATCGCCCACGATGACGTCCGACGCCACGAGCGCGGCCTGCCAGCCCTGCTGCGGCGGGAGCACCAGCAGGCCGCCGTCGCGGGCGTCGGCCGGCCACAGGCGTACCTGCAGGCCGCCGTGGCCGTACCAGGCGTTGGGGTGTGCCACCAGCACGACCTGGTATTCGTCGACGGGGAGCTCGGCCACCAGCCGGGCCACGAGGTCGCCGTTCGCGCCGAGCAGGGAATGCGCGCCCCACGTCGAGCTGACCAGCACCAGCTTGCGGTGCGGGCCCACCCCCAGAGCCCGCCGGTAGCGGTCACGCCGGGCGAGGTTGGCCCGGATCCGGTCGAACACCAGGTCGCCGACCACCACGGCCCGCGGGAGCGCCTCGGGACAGTCCCGCTCCAGCCGCGCCAGTTGCTCGTGATGCGACAGGGCGATGGCCGCCGGCACGATCCTGCCCTCGTGGACGAGCTGGCGCCGCGCCAGCCCCGAGACCCCGCTCTCGGGGCCGTCCGCCGGGCTGAGGAGCCGGTTGTACCCGGCGCCGTGCGGCACCACCCACAGCGGGGGCTTCAGCCCGAGACGGCGAGGTGGAACGGCGTCTCCACGGCCTGCGACCAGGGCACGGTCCGCGCCTGGACGCTGCGCAGGTAGTCACCGACGCCGTCGTCGAAGGCCGAGCCGGCCGCGACCGTGAACACCACCTGCACGCGAGGGTCGGACCGGAACAACGGCAGGATCTCCAGCAGCCGGCCGGCCGAGGTCACCGTACGCGCCACCGCGAGGACGGTGCGGCTGGAGCCGACCGTGCGCCACCGGGCAGCCTCGTCCCCGACCGGCACGCGCAGCCAACGCTCGCCGCTCATGAGATCACACTGTATCCCCACCGGTCGGGATGAAAGTTTCAGCAGCGTTCGCCGACTTGTTCAAGGTCGGCGCGGCTGCCCCGTCCCCGGCACCGGGCGCGTTCTTGCGCAGCGGACTTGTCGGGAAGAACGTTTGGGAGCGCTCCCATCGATAAGTCACGGAGAACCCCCATGTCCATTCACCGGAACTCGTGGCGCAGAGCCTTGTCGGCCACGGCCGCCGTGCTGCTCGCCGGATTCGGTCTCGCCGCCGCGCAGACCGCTGCCGAGGCCGCCGCGTCGTGTTCGGCCACCTACTCCAAGGTCTGGGACAACGGCAGCGCCTTCGGCGCCAACATCAACGTCACCAACACCGGTGACCCGTTGACCAAGTGGTCGTTGAGCTTCGACTTCCCCGACAACCAGGTGATCACCCAGATGTGGGAGGGCGTGCCGACCCCGGCCACGCCCACCCCGGCGGGTGCGGCCGTCACCGTCAACCCGACCACCTACAACGCCGCCAAGGCCACCGGGGCGACGTGGACGGTCGGCTTCAACGGCACGTACACCGGCGCCAACAACCCGCCGCCCAGCGTCTCGTGCGTCGGCAACGGCAACGGGGGCCCGCAGCAGCAGGCTCTGGTGGTCTCCTCGACCAGCGTGAGCGTGCCCGAGGGCGGGACCGCGAGCTACACGGTCCGCCTGCAGTCCCAGCCGATCGGCAACGTGACGGTCACCAGCACGGCGGGCACCGGCGACAGCGACATCACCGTGAGCGCCGGCGCCTCCCTGACCTTCACCACGGCCAACTGGAGCACCCCGCAGACCGTGACGCTCCGCGCGGCACAGGACACCGACCGGCTCAACGGCACCCGGCCCATCAGCGTCGCCTCCTCCGGCCTGACCACGGTCACGGTCAACGCCACCGAGGCCGATGACGACGACGGCACCAACCTCCCGGCGCCGATCCTGCGCGTCTCCGGGAACAAGCTGGTCGCCGGCAACGGCAACACCTACCGGCTGCTCGGCGTCAACCGGGCCAGCGGCGAGTTCGCCTGCGTGCAGGGCAAGGGCATGTGGGACAGCGGCCCGGTGGACAAGGCCTCGATCGACGCCATGAAGGCGTGGAACATCCACGCGGTCCGCATCCCGCTGAACGAGGAGTGCTGGATCGGCACCAACGGCTCGCCCAGCGGCGCCGCGTACCAGCAGAACGTCAAGGACTACGTGAACCTGCTGGTGAACAACGGCGTCACGCCGATCGTGGAGATGCACTGGAACTACGGCCAGTACACCGGTCAGGGCGCCGGCTGCTCCGACACCGCGGCGACCTGCCAGAAGCCGATGCCCGACGCGCAGTACGCGCCCACGTTCTGGACCGGCGTGGCCAACGCGTTCAAGGGCAACAACGCGGTCGTCTTCGACCTGTTCAACGAGCCCTACCCGGACGCCGCCGCGAACTGGAACGCGACCGCCGGCTGGACCTGCTGGCGCGACGGCGGCACCTGCACCGGCATCAGCTACCAGGTGGCCGGCATGCAGTCGCTGGTCAACGCCGTACGCGCCACCGGCGCCACCAACGTGATCATGCTCGGCGGCCTGGCCTGGTCCAACGACCTGAGCCAGTGGCTGACCTACAAGCCGACCGACCCGGCCGGCAACCTCATGGCCGCCTGGCACACGTACAACTTCAACACCTGCTCCAACGTCTCCTGCTGGAACAGCCAGGTCGGCGCCGTGGCCGCGCAGGTGCCCGTGCACGCCGGTGAGATCGGGCAGAACTCCTGCGCCCACGACTACATCGACCAGGTGATGGCCTGGGCCGACGCGCACGGCGTCGGATACACCGCCTGGACCTGGAACCCGTGGGGCTGCAGCCAGGGCAACGTCCTCATCACCGACTACAACGGCACCCCGACCAGCACGTACGGCGAGGGCTTCAAGGCACACCTGCTCACCCAGAACCCCTACTCGTAGAACCCCCGGCCCGGCCCGCTGCCAGGCGGGCCGGGCCGACTCATCCGGGGAGTCACCGATGCTTCGCCGATCCCACCTGTACGCCCTGCTCACCGCGCTCCTGCTGGCGGTCACCCTCGGGGCCGCCCCGCCCGCCACGTCGGCGGCGGCGCCCGTGCGCATCATGCCGCTCGGCGACTCCATCACCGCCGGACCCGGCTGCTGGCGCGCCATGCTCTGGCACCGCCTGCAGACGACCGGGTACACCGGCATCGACTTCGTCGGCAGCGATCCCGACGGCGGCTGCAACTACGGCTACACCTACGACGGCGACCACGAGGGCCACGGCGGCTACTCCGCCACCGGCATCGCCGACCAGAACCAGTTGCCGCCGTGGCTGGCCGCGGCCAGGCCCGACATCGTCCTCATGCACCTGGGCACCAACGACATGTGGGGCGGCTTCATCCCGACCAGCACGGTTCTGGCCGCGTACACGAAGCTGGTCGGTCAGATGCGCGCGAGCAACCCCACCATGAAGATCATCGTGGCGCAGATCATCCCCATGAACCCGTCCGGCTGCCCCACCTGCGCGGCCAGCGTGACGGCGCTCGACAACGCGATCCCGGGCTGGGCCGCCGGCCTCACGACCGCGCAGTCGCCCATCGTCGTCGTGGACCAGTGGACCGGCTTCAACACGGCCACGGACACCGGCGACGGGGTGCACCCCAACGACGCCGGCTTCCAGAAGATGGCCGACCGCTGGTACCCGGCCCTCGCGCGGGTGCTCGACGGCGTGATCCCGCCGACCACGCCCACCCCGACCCCGACGCCGACGCCCACCCCGACCCCAACCCCGACCCCGACGCCCGGTGACGGCCGGTGCACCGCCGCCTACCGGGTGATCTCCCAGTGGGGCGGCGCCTTCCAGGCCGAGGTCACCGTGCAGAACACCTCCACGCGCGCGGCCTCCGCCTGGACGACGACCCTCACCTTCGCCGACGGGCAGCAGGTCCGCGAATCGTGGAACACCGCGCTCACGCAGAACGGCGCCACCGTCACGGCGCGGAACGCCGCCTACAACGGCAGCCTGCCGGTCGGCGCGTCCACCGCGTTCGGCTTCAACGCGACCTGGAACAACGCGACCAACACGCCACCCCAGGTGAGCTGCGTGCTCAGCTGAGCCTCTCGGCCAGCGAACGCGGGCGCAGGTCGGTCCAGTGCCGCTCGATGTAGTCCAGGCAGGCGGCGCGGCTGCTCTCGGGGAGGACGACGGTCCAGCCGGCGGGGACCTCGGCGAAGGAGGGCCACAGGGAGTGCTGGTTCTCGGCGTTGACCAGGACCAGGAAGCGGCCGTCGGCGTCGTCGAACGGGTTGGTGGTCATGCTTGATCCCTTCTGGGTTCACCGGGCCACGGCCAGGCGGTAGTTCTCGTCGGTGGTGAGCAGGTTGCGATGGGTGTCCTCCGCGGTGATGACGCCGTCGTCCAGGACGAGGACCCGGTCGGCGGCGTCGAGGAGGGCCGGGCTGCTGGTGATCACGACGGTGGTGCGGCCCCGGCGCAGCTCCGCGACGTTGCGCGCGATGAGCTGCTCGGTGACCGCGTCGACGGCCGTGGTCGGGTCGTGCAGGACGAGGATGTCGGCGTCGGCGGCCAGGGCGCGGGCCAGCGACAGCCGTTGGCGCTGCCCGCCGGAGAGGTTGGCGCCGCGGTCGCGGACGCCGTAGTCGAGCCCTTCGGGGTGGAGGGCCACGACGTCGACCAGCATGGACGCCTCGACGGCTTCGGGGACCATGCGGCCGGTGCCCGCCGGGTCGATGTTCGTGCGGAGGGTGCCCGCGAAGATCTCCCCGTCGTACGGGTTCACCAGCATGCGCTCGCGGACCGCCTCGATCGACAGGTCCGCCGCCTCCCGCCCGCTGACCCGCACCAGGCCCTCGTACGCGCCGGGCGGGACGTGCACGGCCAGGATCGACACGAGATCGGCCGCCGCGCGCGGCTGGTAGGCGGCGATCGCCACGAACTCCCCGGCCGGCACGTGGAACTTCAGCTCGCGCAGCGCCCCGTACCGGACGCCGTCGACCTCCAGGTCCCCGCCCGCGGACGGGCGCTCCGGCCCCGGGGTCATCACCGCGGGCGCGGCCAGCACCAGCGCCATCCGCTCGGCCGACGCGCGCGCGATCATCACGTACTTCGGCATCTCCGAGAACAGCTTGAGCGGTTCCATGATGAACTGCGCCAGCCCCACGGCCATGACGAGCTGCCCGATGGAGATCCGGCCGTCGAACGCCAGCCACCCCGCCGCCAGGGTCACCGCGGTGGCGAGGATGGCGTTGAGGATCTGCGCGGCGCCGGCGTACGCGCCGTTCACCCTGGCGACGGTGACCGCCTGGCTCCTCGCCTCCGTGCTGACCTTCCGGTAGGACAGGAACGCCGCGTGGGTGCCGCCGAAGCCGTGCAGCGGCCGCAGCCCGGTGATCAGGTCGGCGACCTTCGCGCCCGCCCGCGCCACCCGGGCCTGCTGCTCGCGGGTACCGGCGCCGATCCGCCTGGACAGCACGCTCAGGATCGACAGGATGGCGACGGTTCCCACGATCACGAGCAGGCCGAGCCACACGTTGGCCGTGCCCAGGGCGATCGCCGTGATCAGCACCGCGACCAGCGAGCTGACCAGCAGCGGCACCACCTCGATGATGTCGGCGGTCTGGTCGGCGTCCTCGGTGGCGATGGTCAGGACCTCGCCGGACTTGAGGTCGACGTCCCTGGCCACGGGCTGGAGCCCGCAGGCCGCGACCCGCACCCGCCAGCGGTGCGCCTCGGTCGTGTTGGCCTTCTGCAGGATGCGCATCCCGAACCGCCACGACAGCGACACGGTCGTGATGATCACGGCCAGCGCGGCGATCGACACCGCGAGCGAGCCGAGGCCGCGCTCGCGCATCGTGTGCTCGACGATCAGGCCGAGCGCGATGGGGAAGGCGGTCTCGCCGGCCTGGTACATGCCCATGAGGACGGTGCCCCAGGCCATGGCGCCCGCGTTGCGTCGCAGTGCGGTCCGTAGGATGCCGGACCCCGTACGGTCAGGAGTTGTCATCGAGGTGCCGGGCAATCGCTTCGGGGGTCCGCAGGGCGAACAGGTCACGAATGGTGATCACGGGGCCGTACTCGCGGCGGAGCATCCCGATCAGCCGCACTGCCAGCATGGAGTGCCCGCCGAGGGACATGAAGTCGCTCACCGCGCTCACCTCGTCGTCGTCCAGGTCCAGCGCCTCGGCGAAGAACTCGCACACCACGGTCTCGGTCCCGGTCGCCGGGCCGCGCTCACCCGCGGTGGTCAGCGCGCCCAGCGGCCTGGCCTCCGGCAGCGCCTTGGCGTCGGCCTTCCCGTTCACGGTCAGCGGGATGGCGTCGACCTGGGCGTAGTGCGTGGGGCGCAGGAAGTCCGGCAGCCCGGCGCACACCTCGGCGGCGACGGTCGCGAGGTCGGAGTCGCCCAGCACGAGGTAGGCGGCCAGCCGGTACGCGCCGTCCACCTGGGGGTCCGGCTGGGCGACCGCGGCGGCGAACCGCACCGCCGGGTGCGCCTCGAACGCGGCCTCGACCTCGCCCGGCTCCACCCGATGCCCGCGGATCTTGACCTGCTGGTCGGTGCGGCCCAGGTACATCAGGTTGCCGTCGGGCCGCCGGACCACGAGGTCCCCGGTGCGGTACATGCGCTCGCCGGGCTCGCCGTACGGGCAGGCGACGAACCGGTGCGCGGTCTGGGCGGGCTGCCCGAGGTAGCCGCGCGCGATGCCGACGCCCGACACGTACAGCTCGCCGGGCACGCCGTCCGGAACGGGCCGCAGCCACGGATCCAGCACGTACACGTCGGTGTTGTCGATCGCCACGCCGACCACCGGGTCCTGGCACTCGAAGGTGCCGACGCCGAGGGTGTTGATGGTGTACTCGGTGGGTCCGTACAGGTTGTAGCCGACCGTCCCCTCGGTTTCGGCGAGCCGGCGCCACAGCGCCGGGGTGACCGCCTCGCCGCCCAGCAGCACGAGCGCGGGCCGCCGCGCGGGGTCGTCGAGCAGCCCCTCGGCCACCAGCTGCTGCGCATAGGTGGGGGTCACGTTGATGACGTCGATCCCGTGCTCGAGGCAGTACTCGACCAGGCGGGGCGCGTCGCGCCGCAGCTCCTCGTCGCAGATGTGCACCTCGTGGCCGTCGGCGAGCCACAGGAGCTCCTCCCACGACATGTCGAACGCGAACGACACGGTGTGCGCGATCCGGAAGACCCGGTGCCCGTGCCGCGCCAGCACCGGCTCGAAGATCCGGCGCTGGTGGTTGATCAGCATGTTGGTGAGCCCGGCGTACCCGGTCACCACGCCCTTGGGCTTCCCGGTGGATCCGGAGGTGTAGATGGTGTACGCCGGGTGCCGCAGGCGGTCCGGGTCGCCCGGCGCGAACGTCGTGAACGGCTCGGCCTCGGGCAGGGGGCGGTCCAGCTCGATCAGGTCGCCGGTCAGCCGGGGAGCGACCGCGCTCACGGTGAGGATCACGTCCGGGCGGGCGTCCGCGACGATCGCGGCGATCCGCTCGTCCGGGTGGTCCAGCTCCAGCGGCACGTACGCGGCGCCGACGCGCAGCACGGCGAACAGCGCCACGATCGAGTCGAGGGAACGCGGGATCGCCAGGCCCACGGTCGTCTCGGGGCCGATGCCGCGCCGGGCGAGCACCCCCGCCACCGCGCGGCTGCGGTCCCTGAGCTGGGCGAACGTCATGGTCCGGCCGTGGGCGACGAGCGCGACCCGCTGCGGGCCGCCCTCCGCCGCCCGGTCGAACCGGTCGACCACGGTGTCCGTGCCGACGTCCGTGCGTACGGCCGGCTCGGGCTCCGGCCCCAGCCCTCGCAGCGCGCCCACCGGCCCGGTCGAGCGGGCCAGCTCCTCCAGCACGCGCACGTAGTCGTCCAGGAGACGGCGGGCGCGCCCGGCGTCGTCGTCGCGGTGCTCCAGCTTGATCGTGAGCCGGTCACCCGGCGTGACGACCCAGGTGAACGGGTAGTGCGTGGAGTCCTCGGCGCGCACCTCGGTGATGCCGTGCCGGGCGTTCATCGTGGCGAGCGCGTCCAGGTCCAGGAAGTTCTGGAGCACGAACAGGTTGTCGAACAGCGTGTCGTGCCCGCTGGCCCGCTGGATCTCGCCGAGTCCCAGGTGCTCGTGCTCCATCGCCGCGACCCTGGCCGCCTGCACGGCGGACAGATACTCCCGTACCGTGTCGTCCGGGCGGGCCCGCGTCCACATGGGGACGGTGTTGAGCAGCACGCCGACGATGTCGGACAGGCCTTCACCCTCCCGGCCGGAGACGGTCACGCCGAACACGGCGTCGCTCCGGCCCGTGTGCGCGCCAAGCAGCAGGCCGAACGCGCCGGTCAGCACCGAGTTCAGCGTGACGCCGTGCGTCCTTGCCGCCTCCCGCAGCAGGTCCGACTGCCCGGGGGAGAGGGTGCGTACGAGGGCGCTCGGCAGCTCGTCCGGCAGCGACGGAGACGGCCCGGCGAGCAGCGTCGGGCCGGGGAGGCCGGTCAGGTGCTCCGCCCAGAACCGTTCCGACGCGGCGAGATCCCTGGCGGCGAGCGCCCGGGCGTGGCTCTCGAAGCTCGGCGTGGCCGGGACCGGGTCCAGTGGCTGTCCCGCGAGGACGGCCTGATAGGCGTCGAACAGGTCCCGGAGCACGATCTCGCGGGACCAGCCGTCCCACAGCAGCAGGTGGTAGCTCAGCAGCAGGCCGTCGCGGTCGCCGGGCAGGCGCACCACGGTCAGCCGGATCAGCGGCGGCTCACCCGGGTCGAAGCCCGTGTCGCGGTCCCGGGCGCGCAGGGCCTCGACCTCCGCGTCCGTCGACAGCGCGACCACGCGGACGTCGATCCGCCGGCCGGCCGCCAGGACCTGGACCGGGTCGCCGCCGGAGTCGGTGGTGAAGCCGGCGCCCACGACCGGGTGCCGCGCGATCACGTACGCCATCGCCTCGGCCAGTGCGCCGGTGTCCAGCCGCCGGTCGAAGGTGAAGTAGTTCTGGGCGACGTAGTGGCCGGCCGAGTCCGCCAGCTGGGCCTGGAAGAACAGGCCCTTCTGGAGCGGGGTGACCGGCGCCGTCCACTCGGCGGTCGCGGCGGCGTCCGCGATCCGCTCCACGGCGCGCCGCCAGTGCTCGGCGAGCTCGTCGGGGACGCCTTCGGCGAGGGTGAAGACCGCGCGCAGGCTTCCGGTGGCCGCGTCGATCCACGCGTTGACCTCGACGGCGTACGGGCTGCCCTGGTCGCCGCCGGTGATGTGCCCGGTGATCTGCAGGGCCTGGGACTCGCTGCCCCGGCCGAGGTAGTTGAACAGCACCTGCGGGCGCGCGTTCAGCAGCGGCGCCGTCTGCGGGTTGAGGTATCTGAGCTGGCCGTAGGCGACGTGCCCGCGCTCGTCCGGCTGCCGTTCGGCGAGCTCGCGCGCCGCCGCGACGGGGTCGGTGTGCGCGGTGAGCCGTACGGGCGCGATGGAGGTGAACCAGCCGACCGTGCGGGTGTAGTCGTGGTGTTCGAGCGCCGGGACCCGGCCGTGCCGCTCCAGCTCGATCGCGAGGTCGGTGGGCGACGGCTGGACGTGCGTCAGCGCGGTCCGCAGCGCGCCGCACAGCAGCTCGGTGACACCGACGCCGAGCGTGGCGGGCGCGGTACGCGTCACGCGGGCGGTCACCTCGGGCGCGACCTCTACCACGGTCTCGCGCAGCCGCTCGACCACGGGCAGCAGCGGGGGCGCTTCGAGCGTGCCGACCCAGTGCCCGAGGTCGTCGATCGCCTGGGCGGACCCCGCCGCCAGCGCGCCGGCGTACTCGGCGTAGGACGTGGTCGGTGGTGCCAGTGCCGCCCCGCGCAGGGCGGCGGCCAGGTCGTCCAGCAGGACCAGCCAGGACACCGCGTCGACGGCGAGGTGGTGCACGGTGACCACGAGGGTCCGGCTCGCCGCCAGCCAGGAGAACGCGATCATCTCCCCGGCCTCGGGATCGAGCCGTCCGGCGGCCTCGTTCGCGACGGCCGTGGCGTCGGTCGCGTCCGTACGGGCGACGGTGACCTGCCGGGCGGGTTCGGTGCGCAGCGCCCACACCCCGTGCTCGACGCGCAGCCGCAGCCGGAGGGCCGGGTGCGCGGCCACGACGGCCTCGGCGGCGCGTCCGACGTCGGCGAACCCGGTCCCCTCGGGCGCCACCAGCGTCCTGGCCTGGGCGAACCGGGCGAGGGAGCCGCCCAGCCCCCGCTGGCGCAGGATGATCGGCGTCGGCGTCAGCGGACCGTCCTCATGAGAGGCGGGCACCGGCTCCGTGGCCCGGGGCGCTCCCAGGTGCCCGGCGAGCGCGCGCGGCGTCCTGAGCAGGAACACGTCCCGTGGGGTGATCGGCAGGCCGAGCGCCCTGGCCCGGTTGACCACGGTGATGATGACGATGCTGTCGCCGCCGGCCCTGAAGAAGTCGGTGTCGCCGTCCACCTCGCCGCCGGGCAGCGCGTCGGCGAAGATGCCGACCAGCGCGGCGAGCATCGGGGTGTCGTCCCGCTCGGTGTGCTCGGAATCGCCCGCGGGCACCGGAGCGTCGTCCCGCCCGGCGTGCTCGCTCAGGGCCTTGCGGTCCAGCTTGCCGTTGACGGTCAGCGGCAGCGTCTCCACGCGGAGCACCCGGCGCGGCACCATGTGCGCGGGCAGCTTCGCCGACAGCAGCCCGGTGACGTCGCCGGGCACCCGGCCCACGACGTGCGCGACCAGGTGGTCCCCGCCGCCCGCTACGGTGACGGCCACGTCGACCACGCCGTCGAGCTCCCTGATCGCGGACTCCACCTCGCCGAGCTCGATGCGGAAGCCCTTGAGCTGCACCTGGTCGTCGGCACGGCCGGCGAACTCCAGCTCGCCGTCGAGCGTGCGGCGGGCGAGGTCGCCCGTGTGGTACATGCGGGAGCCGTCGCCCGCGAACGGGTCGGCCACGAACCGGCTCGCGGTGAGCCCCGGCCTGCCCAGGTAGCCGAGCGACACCTGGTCGCCGGCGACGTAGATGGCGCCCACCCGGCCCGGCGGCACCGGCCGGAGCCGGTCGTCGAGCAGGTAGGTGACCAGGCCGGGGATCGGGCCGCCGATCGGGCTGGCGTCGTCTCCGGCCGCGAAGTCCGCGTCGGTCAGCACCCGGTGGGTGACGTGGACGGTGGTCTCGGTGATACCGTACATGTTGACCAGCTCGGGCGAGCGCGTGCCGTGCCGCTCGACCCAGCCGCGCAGCCGCCCGAGGTCCAGCGCCTCGCCGCCGAAGACGATCCGGCGCAGCGCGGTGACCGGCTCGCCGGCGTGCCGGTCGGCCTCCATGAACTGGTAGAACGCCGACGGGGTCTGGTTGAGCACGGTCACTCCGCGCTCGCGGACCAGCCGGTGGAAGTCGACCGGGGAGCGGGTCAGCCCGTACTCCGGCACCAGCAGCTCACCGCCGTGCGCCAGCGCGCCCCACAGCTCCCACACCGCGAAGTCGAAGGAGTAGGAGTGGAACTGCACCCACACGTCGTCCGGGCCGAAGTCCATGTCCGGCCGGGTGTTCGCGAGCAGCGTCACCACGCTGGAGTGCGGGACGACGACCCCCTTGGGCCTGCCGGTCGATCCGGACGTGTAGATCACGTACGCCGGGTCGTGCCAAGTCACCTCGGTCGCGGTGGTGTCCAGCGGCAGCTCGTCCCCCTGGACGAGCACGCGGGCCGGCACGCCCGCCCTGGCCGCCAGCTCCGCGAAGCGGTCCCGCTGGTCCCGGTCCACGAGCACGACCTGCGGGGCGGCGTCGGCGAGGACGTACTCCAGCCGTTCGTCCGGGTACGCCAGATCCAGCGGCACGTACGCGCCGCCCGCGCTGACGATCGCGACCAGGGCGACGACCTGCTCGACGGAGCGCGGGACGGCGACGGCGACCCGTTCACCCGGCCCGACCCCGGCCGCCCGCAGCGCCGCGGCCAGCTCGTTCTTCGCCTCCGCCAGCTCGCCGTAGGTCAGCGACCGGGTGCCGCCGTCGAGACCGCACTGGGTGACGGCGGTGGCGGCCGGGTCGCGCTCGGCGGCGGCGTCGAACAGCTCGCCCAAGGTCGCCGGGGTGACCCGCGCGGGCTGCCCGGCGCCGCCCGGCACCAGGTCGTCCGGCCGGGTGAGCAGGCCGGTCAGCGCCCGGGTGAACGTGCGCAGGATCGTCTGAGCGCGCGCCTCCCGCAGCAGCTCGCCGTCGTAGATCAGGTTGAAGCGCGGGCGGCCGTCGCGTGCGCGCTCCACCACCAGCGTCAGCGGGTAGTGCGGGGCGCCCTCGTTCACGATGCCGGTGATGGCGAACTCGTCGCCGGGCCTGCGCAGACCGCCCACGTCGGCCGCGACGTCGAACACCACCAGGGTGTCGAACAGAGGGCCGCCGCCGGCCTGGCGGCCGATCCTGGTCAGGGAGACGTGCTGGTGCGGCAGCACCGCGCTCTGGTGGTCCCGCACCGAGGCGAGCAGCTCGCGTGCCGTGGTGGCGCCGTCCCACCGGACGCGTACGGGGATCGTGTTGATGAGCAGGCCCACCATGTCCTTGATGCCCGGCACGTCCGCGTCGCGCCCGGACACCGTGGAGCCGAACACCACATCCTTGCCCGGCAGGATGCCGCCCAGCGTCACCGCCCACGCGCTGTGCACGGCGACGCTCAGCGGCACACCCGCCGACCGGGCGGCCGCGTCGACGTCGTCGTCCGGCTCCACCGCGGTCTCGGCGTACCGGCCGGACGGGGTGTGCCCCTCGGCCACCAGCGAGGGGCCGGGCAGGCCGGCGAGCTGATCGCGCCACACCCGGTCGCTCTCGTCGTCGTCGCGCGCGGCCAGCGCCCGCACGTGGTCGGCGAAGCCGCCCTGCGGGTACGCGGTCCACGGCGCGTGATACTCGGCCAGCAGCGCGCGCAGCATCGGGGGCACCGACCAGCCGTCGGCGAGGATGTGGTGCACGGTCTGCACCAGCACGTTCCCACCGGAACCCGTACGGATGAGGGTGAAGCGCATCAGCGGACCGGTGGCCAGGTCGAACCCGGCGCGGCGGTCCCGTTCGGCGTGGTCGCGGATCTCGTCCTCGGTGATGCCGGGGCGCTCCAGCGTGGTGAACGGCGCCTCCACCCCGCTCTCCAGCACCGAGACCACGCGGCCGTCGGCGAGGGCGACGAAGCGCGCGGCCAGGTTCGGGAACAGGTCGAACAGCCGGGTGGCCGCCGCCGCGAGCCGGTCGGCGTCCACGTCGCCGTCCAGCGTCATGATCTGCTGCTCGACGTAGCTGCCCGCCGAGTCGTCGTCGAAGACCGAGTGGAAGTACAGGCCCTCCTGCAACGGGGTCAGCGGCAGGATGTCCCGCAGCGCCGGGCCGTCCAGGGTGTCGACGTCGGCCTGCGTGAGAGCCACCGCGGCGAAGTCGCTGGGGGAGTGGCCGCCCTGGTCGAGCGCGGCCAGCCCGGTCAGAGCCGCCCGGAAGTACTCGCCGATCGTCGCGATGTCCTCGTCCGCGAACATCCCGTCCGGCCAGGAGATGGCGGTGAGCAGCTCGTACGCGCCACTCGCGCCGGGCTCGGCGATCGCGTTGAACTCCAGGGCGCGCGGCAGCCGCATCCCCGGGTCGCGCTTCTCGCCCAGCTGGCCCGTGGCGCCCGCGAGCCGCCAGTCCCCGGACACGCCCGCGTCGTAGCGGCCCAGGTAGTTGAACAGCACCTGCGGGGCGGGCGCGGCGAACCCGGTGCCGGTCAGGTAGCGCAGGGCGCCGTAGGAGACGCCGTTGCTCGGCACCCGGGCGAGGTCCTCCTTGACCGCCTTGAGCGCCGCGGACAAATAGTCGGGAGCGGTGAGATCGGCCGCCGCGCCGGGGTCCACGGTCACCGGGAACAGCGTGGTGAACCAGCCCACGGTCCGCGACAGGTCCGGCTCGTAGCCGGCCGCGTCCGCCACGAACCGTCCCTCGCGGCCGTGGCCCTCGAGTTCGATGTGCGCGTACGTCTGGTCCTGCCCGAGGTCGCGCCGCCACCGGGCGAGGGCGACGGCGAGCGCGGTCAGGAGCACGTCGTTGACGCCCGCGTGGAACCTCGCCGGGATCTCGCCCAGCAGCGCGGCGGTGACCTCGGGGCCGACCGGGACGACCTGGGTCCGCTCGCGCGCGACGGTGTCGGACGCGGACGGCGGACGCCTGCCCAGCGGCCCGTCCGCTCCCGGCAGGGGCCGCTGGAAGTGGTCGCGGTCCGCGTCGAACGCCGCCTGCTCCAGCAGCTGCGTCCAGCGCCGGAACGACGTGCCCACCGGGGGCAGCTGGATCGGCGTGCCCGAGGTGAGCTGCCGCCACGCCGTGGCCAGGTCCTCCATCAGGATCCGCCAGGACACGCCGTCGATCACCACGTGATGCGCGACCAGGACGAGCTGCCGCGCCTCGCGCCGCCAGACAGCACGGAGCATCACGCCGTCGTCGGGGGCCAGCCCGGCGGTGGCGAGCCGGACGCACTCGTCGAGCGGCCGGTCGCTCTCCTCCCACCCGACGACGGCCCCGTCCGCCTCGGGGATGTCGAAGCCCCAGCGCTCGCCGCGCACCAGCCTGGCGCGCAGCATGTCGTGCCGCCTGACCAGGGCGGCGAGCAGCTCGCCGAGGGCGCCGGCGGTCAGGTGGGCCGGGGTGTTCAGCACCACCGACTGCACGAAGCCGTCGATCGCGTCCGTGTGCTCGCCGAGCCACTGCACGATGGGCGCCCCCGCGACGGGACCGGTCGCGACGTCCCCGCGATCCACCGTGGAGACGTCGTCACGGGTGGCCGCCGCGGCGAGCGCTCCCACGTTGCGGCTCGCGAAGATCTGCGTCGCCGTGAGGTGGAGGCCCGCGTCGCGCAGCGCGCTCAGCAGCGAGATCGCCAGGATGCTGTCGCCGCCGAGCCTGAAGAAGTTCTGGTCGACACCGACCTCGTCCAGCCGCAGCACCGACGCGACCGCCGCGCACACCAGGCGCTCGTTCTCGGTGGCCGGCGCGACGATCGCACCCGTCCCGATCGCCGGCTCCGGCAACGCGCCCCGGTCCAGCTTGCCGTTGGCGGTGAGCGGGAACTCCTTCATCACGACGACGTGCGCGGGCACCATGTACTCGACCATGTGCTCGGCGGCCCACGCCTTGACCTCGTCCGCCCGCAGGTCGCCGCTCCCGGCCGCCGGGATCACGTACCCGACCAGGTAGGTGCCGCCCGCCGCGTTCTTCCTGGCGACGACGCAGGTGTGCCGCACCCGGGGGTGCTCCGCGAGGCCGACCTCGACGTCCTCGATCTCCAGCCGCATGCCGCGGATCTTGATCTGGTTGTCGGCCCGGCCGAGGAAGTCCAGCGACCCGTCGGGGGCGAAGCGCGCCAGGTCGCCGGTGCGGTACAGCCGGGACCCGTCCCCGGCGAAGGGGTTCGCCACGAACCGGGACGCCGTCAGGCCGGGCGCGTTGACGTACCCGCGGCCCAGGAGGAAGCCGCCCACGTACAGCTCGCCGCCGACGCCGACCGGGACCGGGCGCAGCTCCTCGTCCAGCACGTACAGCTCGGTGTTGGGGTTGGCCTTGCCGATCGACGTCGACAGGCGCTCGGCCGCGCCCCGGTAGATGACGTGCGAGACGCCGATCGTCGTCTCGGCGGGGCCGTAGCCGTGGTACATGGGGATGTCGAGCCGGGTGCGGAAGCGCTCGTACAGCTCCGGGGTCAGCACCTCGCCGCCGCACCACACGTGCCGCAGGCTGTCCAGCCGCCCGGAGTCGCCCGCGATCTCCAGCAGCACGTCCAGCATGGACGACACCAGGTACGTGAAGGTGACGCGCTGCTCGGCGATCACGCTCAGCAGGTGGTGCGGGTCGCGCTCGCCGCCGGGCCGCAGGACCACCAGCCGGCCGCCGCACACCAGCGGCAGGAAGATCTCGTTGATGGAGATGTCGAACGACAGCGGCGCCTTGAACAGCGACGCGTCGTCGTGGCCGAAGCCCAGGATCTCGCGGGACTGCCACAGCAGGCGCTCGCTGATCGCCTCGTGCCGGATCATCGCGCCCTTGGGCCGCCCGGTCGAACCGGACGTGAAGATCACGTACGCCAGGGCGGGACCGGGGACGGCGATGCCGGTGTCCTCGGTGGGATACGAGCCGAACCGCCAGTCGCCGAGGTCGACGGCCACGGCCTCGGGCTCGCCCGCGCCGCGCTCGCCGGAGTCGTTGAGCTGCGCCACGACCCCGGCGTCCTCGATGACGACCGCCCGGCGCGCGGCCGGCCACTGCGGATCGAGCGGCACGAACGCGCCCCCCGCCTGGAGCACGCCCAGCAGGCCGATCACCATCTCGGCGGAGCGGCCCAGCGAGATGCCGACGATCTGTTCGGCGGTGAGCCCGCGGTCGATGAGGTGGTGGGCGAGCTGGTTGGACAGCTCGGCCGCCTCGCGGTAGGTCAGCGACCGGTGCCCGTCCACGATGGCGACGGCGTCCGGCCTGGTCCTGGCCTGCTCGCGGAACATCTCCACGATGGTCGGGCGGACCCGGTCCACGTCGTTGTCGTTCCACGCGGCCAGGGCCGCGAGCCGGGCCGGCACGCTGGACGGGCCGATGGTGCCGATGGGCCGATCCGGGAAGTCGGCCAGGTCGTCCAGCGCGAGCTGCGCGTCGGCCGGCGCGACTCCCTCGGGGACGGTGATGCTCCGGCCGTCCGCGCCGACCTCCCAGCCGGCGACCCCGTCCCCGCCGTTGTCGGCCCATCCGAGGACGTCGGCGAACAGGGTGGCGGAGGTGAGGTCGAGACTTCCGGGGCTCTGGCCGGTCGCCCAGTAGGCCAGCCCGATGGCGCACGCCTTGGTGATGGTCCTGTCGGAGTAGCCGCCGGTTCGCCGGCGCACGTCGGCCAGGCGCGCGGGAGAGAGCAGTGCGAGACGAGTGCTCGGTTCCGTCATCGAAGACTCAGCCGTCCCTTTCGAAGGATGAAGGTTCTTGCCACGCGCGCCACAGCCGCGCGTACCTGCCGCCCAGAGCCACCAGCTCCTCGTGGGTTCCCTGCTCCACGACGCGTCCCGCGTCCAGCACGGCGATGCGGTCGGCCGCCATCGCCTGGGTCAGCCGGTGCGCCACGAACAGCGTCGTACGGCCCTTGCAGGCGGCGGCCACGGCCCGCTCCAGCTCGGCGGCGCCCTGGCTGCCCGCCTCCGCGGTCGACTCGTCCAGCACCACCACCGGCGACCGGCCCAATACGAGCCGGGCCAGGGCGATCTGGGCGACCTTGGTGCCGTCCAGCCGCTCACCGCCCTCGCCGACCACGGTGTCCAGCCCGTCGGGCAGCGCCGCGACCCACGTGTCGGCGCCGACCCTGCGCAACGCGTCCATCAGCTCGGCGTCGGCCGCCTCCGGCGCGGCCAGCCGCAGGTCGCCGGAGAGCGGGCCGGAGAACACGTGCGTCTCCTGCGTCAGGATGCTCACCAGGGCCCGCGCGCCGGCCTCGTCCAGCCCGGCGAGATCGGTCGATCCGATGCGCACCGACCCGGCCTGCGGGGTCCCGATCCCCGCGATCAGCGCCGCCAGGGTCGACTTGCCCGCGCCCGTCGCCCCCACCAGCGCCAGCGACCCGCCGGCCGGGATCACCAGGTCGACGTCCCGCAGGACCGGCCGCTCCGAGCCGGGATAGCTGCCGGGATAGCTGAACGTCAGCCCCTCGACCACCACCGGGTACGGCCCGGCGTCCGCGGGGGCGGCGGCCACCCGGCCCACCAGCCGCTCCTCCGTGGCCTCGCCCAGCACGCCGACCAGCCGGGTCAGGCTCGCGCCCGACTTCTGCGCCTCGTCGAAGGTGAACAGGATGGCGCCCAGCGGGTTGAACAGCCGGTGGAACAGCAGCGGCGCCACCGACGCCTCGCCCAGGGTGACGGCGCCGGCCTCCAGCAGGACGTACCCCACCACGAGGATCAGGACCAGCCCGATGAACTCGGCGCGGTTCTCCCTGCCGACGAACCGGCCGAAGAACCGGAACACCTCGACGCCGAGATCGCGCACCCGCCGCGACTCGCGGGTGACCTGCTCGCGGAAGGCCTCCTCCAGGCGGTAGGCCCGGACGGTGTCGATCCCGTTCAGGCCGCTGATCAGCGCCTGCGCGCGATCGGCCTGGGCCTCCCGCTGCCGCTGGTAGAGCGGCGCGGACCGGGGGAGATACCAGCGCAGGGCCAGCGCGTACGCGGGCAGCGCGCCGGCCCCCGCCAGGCCGAGCCGCCAGTCCAGCCCGAACATGCCCGCCGTGGCGATGACGACCAGCACCCCCGACGAGAACACCGTGGGGACCGCCGTCCGGATGCCCTTGGACACCACGGCCACGTCGTCACCGACCCTGGACAGCACGTCGCCCCGGCCGACCTGCTCGATCCGCGCGCTCGGCATGCCCAGCACCGCCCGTACGGCGCCTTCCCGCAGCCGCGCGAGCAGGTCCGCGCCCAGCCGCCCGATCAGGTACGTGGACGCCGTGGTGGCCGCCGAGCCGAGCAGCGCGGCGGTCACCATCAGCACCCCGACGGTGACCAGGACCGACCGCGACTGACCTTCGACCACCCCGTCGACCACCCGCCCGAGCAGGAGCAACGGCAGCACCTGGAGCGCCGCCGCGGCCACCGCGGTGAGCACGGTGGCGCCCGTCAGCCAGGGCACCTCGCGGCAGTACGCCGCGACCCATCGGGTGGCCTCGCGTCCGGTCGCCGTGCGCAGGATCGCCGGGGCGACGCGGGTGCCGGTGGTGCTCACACCCGGCCCACGGCAGGCCGGGCACAGGACACGTTCACCGGCGTCACCAGGCGGCCGACTTGACGAGCTCGTCGATCGCGTACGGCAGGGACAGCAGGGTGCCCTGCGACATGGCCGCGCCGATCGCCGGTCCCTCGCTGTCCAGCAGGTACGACACCTTGCCGCCCTTGACCGCGGGCAGGTTGGCGAACAGCTTGAAGTTCTTCAGCGCGTTCTGGTCCGCCTGGTCGGCGATGACGAAGATGTGGTCGACGTCGATCAGGTCGATGCGCTCGGGGGACAGCACGGTGTAGAAGCTGCCGCCCGCGATCTTGTCGATCTCCGTCGCGCCCTTGAAGCCGATGCCCGACACCAGCCGTCCGCGCACGTCGGTGGTGGTGAACGGGGCGACCGAGTTCTTGTACCAGGACACCGCGACGGCGGTGCGCTCCGCGAACTCCGGGTGCGTCTTGCGGGCGGTGTCGAGCTTGTCCTGGATGCCCTGCACCAGCTTGGCGCCCTCGTCGGCCTTGCCGAGCGCCTTGGCGATGTGCAGCGCGTTGTCCTGCCACGGCGCGCTGAACGGCTCCTTCTCGGTCTTGGTGCGGCCCACCGTAGGAGCGATCTTGGAGAGCCGGTCATAGGCGGCCTGGTCGATCTCGGAGTAGACCGCGATGATCAGGTCGGGCCGCAGGGCGGCGATCTTCTCGTAGTTGGGGCCGGAGTCCCCGTTGTTCATGATGACCTCGGGGCGGGTGTCGCCCCACCGGTCCTTCACCCAGGGCCACTGGGTGTTGACGTCGGGGGTCTTGCCCGGCGGGTTCGGGTACTGGTCGACCATGCCGACCGGCTTGATGCCGAAGGCCAGGATGGCCTGGTCGTCGGTGTAGCCGACGGAGACGACCCGCTGGGGGGCCTTGGTGATCTGCGTGGACCCGAACGCGTGCTCCACGGTCAACGGGAACACGCCACCACCCGTGGCCGCCGCGGTGGTGTCGCCGCTCGGCTTCTCCGCCGAGCCGGAACCGCATCCCGCGATCAATGTCGCAGCGGACAACACCACTGCGATGCCCCGCAAGGTCTTCGTCACTGTTCTTCGCTGGAGGAGCATCCGGAATCCCTTGCCTTCGTGCGATCCACTGGAACCGTAACATGCGCAGATTAGGTTAGCCTAACCTTACTTCTTCAGGTTCGCCCGCACCAGCAGGTAGACGAGGAAAGGGCCGCCGATCGCGGCGGTGACCACGCCGACCGGGAGGCTGACCGGCAGCGCCGTACGCGCCACCAGGTCCGCGCCGATCAGCAGCAGCGCGCCCACCAGCCCGGATGCCACCAGCGGCGGCGTCGGACACCGTGACAGCCGCATCGCCACCTGCGGCGCCACCAGCGCCACGAACGGGACCGGGCCCGCCGCGCTCACCGCCACGCCGGCCAGCAGCACCGCGCACAGCAGCAGGACCGCCCGCACCATCGAGTACCGGACGCCCAGGCCCGCAGCGACCTCGTCGCCGAAGTGCAGCGGCCTGAGCTGGAACGCCACACACGACACGACGGCCATGAGGCCGAGCGCGCACCACAGCGCCACCCAGACCTCGCCCCACGTCCGGTTGTCCAGCGAGCCGACCAGCCATGCCTGGGCCCGGGCCACGTCCCGGATGTCGGCCGTGACCAGCAGCCAGATCGTGATCGCCTCCGCCACGGCGCTCACCGAGATGCCGATGAGGATGAGCCGGAGGCCGTCGATCCCGCGCCGCCACGCCAGGAAGTACACCAGCAGTCCGGTGCCGAGACCGCCCGCGAGAGCCGCCGCGGACAGGCCCACGGAGTCGACGACGGCCGCGGCGACCCCGCCCGACACCGTCACCAGGAACACCGCGACCACGCTCGCGCCTCCGGTGATCCCCAGCACGTCCGGGCTGGCCAGCGGGTTGCGCGCGATGGACTGCGTGATCGCCCCGGACACCCCGAGCGCGATCCCCACGACGAGCCCGGCCAGGGCGCGCGGCAGGCGCAGATCCATGATCACGAACTCGTCGACCCGCTCACCCTGGCCGAAGAGCGTGGCGATCACCTGGGGCAGGCCGATGGGGAAGTCCCCGGTGCCGATGGACAGGCAGAACACCAGGAAGGCCGCCGCCGCCAGCAGCAGCGTGACCAGCACCATCCAGGGCCGCCACACGAACGACGCGTGGCCGAGCCGCACGCCCGGTGTCACCGGCCGCTTCACCGCCGTCTCGTTCATACCGTCTTGAACTTTCCGCGCCAGACCAGCGCCGCGAAGAACGGGGCGCCGACCACGGCGACGACGACGCCTGCCTGCAACTCGCCCGGCCGGGTCACCACGCGCCCCACGATGTCGCAGGTCAGCAGGATGATGGCGCCGAGCAGACCCGCGCACGGCACCAGCCAGCGATAGTCCGGCCCGGTGAGATACCGGGCCACGTGGGCCACCATGAGCCCGAGGAACGCGATGGGGCCGCACGCCGCCGTCGTCGCGCCCGCGAGCAGGGTGATGGCGACGATGCCGACGGTCCGGGTGCGCGTGATGTTCACGCCCAGCCCGCGCGCGACGTCGTCACCCAGGTTGAGCAGGTTGACGGCGGGCAGCGTGGTGAGCCCCAGCACCAGCCCGGCCACGACGAACGCGGCCACCGGCCGGATGACGTCGAATCCGACCCCGGCGACGGTGCCCGCGTTCCAGAACCGCAGGGCGTTCAGCGACGCCTGGTCCGATAACGCGACCGCCGTGGTCATCGCCGCCAGGAACACCGCGACCCCCTGCCCGGCCAGCGCGAGCGTCAGCGGGCTGCCCGCGCCCCGGCCGATGCTGGCCAGCCCGAACACGACGGCGCCGGCGGCCGCCGCCCCCAGGAAGGCGAACCAGACGTACTGGTACGGATTGGCGAGCCCGAACAGGAGGATCACCGACACGACGGCGAACGAGGCGCCGGAGTTCACCCCCAGCAACCCCGTGTCGGCGATCGGGTTGCGCGTGTACCCCTGGATCAACGCCCCGCTGACCCCCAGAGCGACGCCCGCCACGATCGCGAGCACGGTCCTGGGCACCCGTACGGTCTGCACGATCAGCGCGATCTCGGTGAGCCGCTGGTCGGAGCCCGGCTCCGGGAACAACCCCTGCCACACCTCCGCGAGACTCAGCCCGCGCGCGCCGACGGCCAGCGACACCGCCGCCGCGACCAGGAGAACCACCGCGAGCGCGCCCAAGCCCACCACCCGCCGCCGGCGGACCCCTGTGACCTCGGACGCGGGACGTCTCTCCAGAGTCGTACTCATCGACCTACAATCCACGGGGGCGCGTCTCGATCATGAAACTTAGGTAAGTCTATCCTTAGTTTCTGGCCGACGGTAGGGACGGAGAACGACCGCGCATGGAGCACACTTTCGCCACGTTCGGGTTCCCCGGTGAACCCGGTTCCGACGAGTTCTGGGCGGCGGCGGGAGCGCCCGCGTCGGTGCCCGCCGGCGACGGCTGGGCGACCCTGTTCCTGTGGCGCGGGTCCCCGGCGAGCGTCGGCTTCGAGAGCTGGTCGGAGCCGGTGCCCCTGCGCCGGTGGGGCGACACGGACTGCTGGTACGCCGAGGTGGCCATGCCCGCGCGGCTGCGGGTGACGTACCGGTTCGTCACGGACGACGGGGCCTGCGCCGACCCGTTCAACCCGGTCGGCGCGGGAGGTGACCGGTCCATCGCCGCGACCCCGGACGCCCCCGCCCAGCCGCACTGGCCCGCCGTCGGCGCCGAAGACGTCCTGCCCCTCCCGCGCACCCGGATCCGCTGGACCAGCGAACGGCTCGGCGGGCGGCGCACCGTGCGGGTCCACCCGGCGGGCGGCGGCGGGCCGGTGGTCCTGCTGCTCGACGGGGACGACTGGCTGTACCTGCACCCGGCCATGACCGCGTTCGACTCGGCCGTCGCCCACGGCGAGATGCCCCCCGCCACGCTCGTCTTCCTGCCCGCCCAGGACAGGGAGGCCGAGTTCGGATGCGTGGCCGAGCTGTGGGAGGCGGTCCGGGACGAGTTGCTGCCGCTGGTCGCCGAGAGCGGCGTGCCCGCCGACCTGGGCCGGCTGGTGGTCGCCGGGCAGAGCCTCGGCGGGCTGAGCGCGATGTACGCGGCCCTGGACTTCCCGGAGCTGGTGTCGGCCGTCGCCTGCCAGTCGGGGTCGTTCTGGTGGACGCCCGGCGCCGCCGAACTGGCCGACCCCATGGGCGGACCGGTCGGCGGCGCCGTCGCCGCGCGCCTGCGGGAGCGGCCCGACCTGTCCGGACTGCGGGTCGCGTTCGACGTGGGGGAGCACGAGGCGCGGATGCTGCCGCACTGCGAGCTGGTCGAGACCCTGGCCGAACAGGCCGGTGCGACCGTGCGGGTCTCCCGGTCGGCCTCGGGCCACGATCGGGCGGGCTGGCGGCATGCCCTGCTCAGGGATGTGGCCTGGGCGCTGCGGTGACGGCGGGGCCATCACCGCAGCGGCTGTCAGCGCGAGAACGCGAAGGAGGTGCGCAGCCGCCCGGCCACCGCGTCGACGATCTCCCCGGCCCGCACGGCGGTGTTCGACAGCAGCGTCGAGGTCAGGCCGTGGGTGTGTTCGGTGGCTCCCTGCACGTAGATGCCGCAGCGCAGGTGCGTGGAGGTGGCGATCCGGTAGTCGCGCTCGATGCGCAGGGCGCCCGAGGGCAGCCGCTCGCAGTGCTCGCCGACGGCGCCCAGCAGGGTCAGCGGGTCGCCGGGCCGGTAGCCGGTGGCGTAGACGAGCGCGTCGGCGTCCAGGACGGTCCGCTCCCCGGTGGGCAGGAACTCGACAGTGGCGCGCACGCCCTCGGCGTCCCGGGCGACCTCGACGAGCCTGGAGGCGTTGAGGATGCGCAGCCGCTGGCTGCCCCGCACCTTCTCCTGGTAGTGCCTGCGGTACAGCTCGTCGATGAGGTCGAGGTCGACCACCGAGTAGTTGGTGGAGGCGTGGTAGGCGCGCAGGCTGTCCTTGACCGCCTCGGGCGCGTCGAAGTAGTGGTCGACCGCGCCGGAGTCGAAGATGCGGTTGGCGAAGGAGCTGTCGTCGGCGGGGGTGTAGCCGTACTTGGAGAAGACCGCGCACACCTCGGCGCCGGGGAAACGGCCGTGCAGGTGGTCGGTCACCTCGGCGGCGCTCTGGCCGGCGCCGACCACCACCAACCGGCGCGGGTCCGTCAGCGTGGGGAGCCTGTCCAGGAGCTCCTCGCTGTGCCAGACGCGGTCGTCGCCGACCATCCCGTCGGGCAGCACCGGGACCAGGCCGACGGCGACGACCAGGTTGCGGGTGCGGCGGGTGCTGAGCTCCCCGTCGCCCTGGCGGACCACCACGTCGAGATACTCCACCGCGCCGTCGACGGTGACGGGGGTGACCGCGACGACCTCCGAGCCGTACTCGACCTGATCGGCGAACGGCGTCGCGGCCCACTCCAGGTAGTCGTGGAACTCCATGCGGGAGGGGAACATCGTCTTGTGGTTGATGAAGTCCAGCATCCGGCCGCGTGCCTTCAGGTAGGACAGAAAGCCGAACTCGCTGGTGGGATTGCGCATGGTGACCAGGTCCTTGAGGAAGGAGACCTGCATCGTGGTGCCTTCGAGGAGCATGCCGCGGTGCCATCCGAACGAGAGTTGCTTCTCCAGGAACACCGCGTCGATCCGCTCGCCGGTACGCGCCTGCCGCTCGCGCAGCGCGATGGCCAGGGCGAGGTTGGACGGTCCGAAACCGATGCCGACGAGGTCGTGGACGGGCTGCTCGGCAGTGGGCATGAAAGGCCTTTCGAGAGAGCGGTCCGAGATGGGGAGCCATGGGTGGAATCAAGAACCAAGTTAGGTTAGGCTCGCCTAATTAGGCGAGCCTAACCTTTATTCCCCTCACCTCACAAGGAGAGCGCTGATGCGGGTCGTGATGTTCGGCTACCAGACCTGGGGGCATCGCACCCTCCAAGCCCTGCTGGACTCCGGGCATGACGTGGTGCTGGCGGTCACTCACCCTCAGAGCGACCACGCCTACGAGAAGATCTGGAGCGATTCGGTGGCCGAGCTGGCCGAGGCGCACGGCGTACCGGTCGTGCTCCGCAACCGGCCCGACGACGAGCTCCTGCTCACCCTCAAGGAAGTCGAGCCTGACCTCATCGTCGCCAACAACTGGCGCACCTGGATACCGCCGGAGATCTTCACCCTGCCCCGGCACGGCATCCTCAACGTGCACGACTCGCTGCTTCCGGCCTACGCCGGCTTCTCCCCGCTCATCTGGGCGCTCATCAACGGCGAGAAGGAGGTCGGCGTCACCGCCCACATGATGAACGCCGAACTGGACGCCGGGGACATCGTCGTGCAGCGCGCGGTCCCGGTCGGCCCGGCCGACACCGCCACCGACCTGTTCCACCGCACGGTCGACCTCATCGGCCCCATCGTCGCGGAGGCCCTGGACCTCATCGCTTCCGGCCGTACCGAGTGGACGCCCCAGGACCGGACCAAGGCCAGCTTCTTCCACAAGCGTTCGATCGAGGACAGCAACATCGACTGGAACTGGCCCGCCGAGGACATCGAACGGCTGGTGCGCGCCCAGTCCGACCCCTACCCCAACGCTTTCACCCACTACAGGGGCGAGCGCGTCCGCGTCCTGAAGGCCTCGGTCTCCCAGGGCGTCTACGGCGGCACCCCGGGCCGGGTGTTCATCCGCGAGGGCGACGGCATCGTCATCGTCGCCGGCGCCGAGGCCCGCCGGGGCCGCAGCCACGGCCTGGTGATCGAACGGGTGCGCACCGAGGACGGCACCGACCTGCCGGCCGGCGAGGTGTTCCGGACGATGGGCGGCTACCTCTCCCGCCACCCGTGAGCGATCACTGGTAGGCGGACGCCTGGAGGTCGTACAGGCGGGCGTACCGGCCTGAGAGTTCGATGAGCTCGGCGTGCGTGCCGCACTCGGTGATGCGGCCGCCGTCGAGCACGGCGAGCAGCGGCGTCGACCGCATGAACGCCCGTGCAGCTGCTTGACCAGCGTCGTCTTCCCGCTGCCGTGGTCGCCGGCCAGCGCCACCGTGGCCCCGGCCGGGAGCCGCAGGTCGATGCCGCGCAGCACGGGCGGCCCGCCGTACGAGAAGTCCACGCCGGACAGGGTGATGCCGTCGCGCAGCCGGTCGGGCGGGGGTTGCGTGCCGCTGGTGCTCGCCCGGTGCAGGTCGCGCAGCCAGAGGTAGTGGTCGGCGCCGGGGACCGCTCAGGGGCTGGAGCAGCCGATGCCGGTGGGCGTGTTCGCGCCGTTGCCGCCGGCGACGTAGCCGAACGTCGTGGTGCCGCCGCCCGCGAGGGTGCCGTTGTAGGAGGCGTTGCGGACGCTGATCGCGCCGCTGGTGCCGGTGTTGACGCCGCCCCACAGGTTGGTGACGGCCTGCCCGGCGGCCAGGGTCAGGCCCACGGTCCACCCGTTCAGCGGCGCCGACCCGTTGTTGCGTACGGTCACCTCCGCCTGGAAGCCGCCGCTCCAGGTGTTGACCGTCCGGTAGGTCGCGGTGCAGGCGCCGCCCTGCCCGGGAGGCGTGGGCGTCGGGGTCGGCGTGGGGGTCGGGGTTCCCTCCAGGCTGCCGGGGACCGAGCGCAGGGCGTTGTACCAGACGGTCGCCATCTTGCTGTAGCCGCCGGCGTTGGGGTGGACGCCGTCGGCCAGGTCCGCGGTGGTCAGGGCGCTGTACATGTCCACCAGGTGGACGTGTTTGCCGGCCGCGGCCCTGGACTGCACGATGCCGGGGATCGCCGAGTTGAAGCCCCTGACGGTCGGGTCGGCGCCGTTGAGGGGGATGATCGTGGCCACGAACACCTCGGCGTCGGGCACGGTGCCGGTGATGCGGTCGATGAGCGTGGCCAGCCTGGAGGACGCGCCGGTCGGGTTCTGGTACATGTCGTTGGTGCCGATGTGCAGCAGGATCGTACGCGGCTGGTAGGTGCGCAGCCAGGTCACGATGTTGGCGTCGATCTGGTCGATCCGCCATCCGGAGTGGCCTTCGTGGTCGTGGTCGCCCAGGTTCGACGGCCCGTTGAACTGGGATCCGACGAAGTCGACCCGGTATCCGGCCGCCACCAGCTTCTGCCACAGGTCGACGCGGTAACCCCCTGGCACGTTGAACCCGTCGGTGATCGAGTCGCCGAGCGGCATCACCCGTACGCCGCCGTTCGACTCCGCGCCGGCCGCCGTTGAGTACACCGTGGCGTAGACCGTGGCCGCGAGCAGCGCCAGCACGGCGACCAGGCCGCTCAGCAGGCGCATCATCCTCACCATGGTTGCCTCCGTTTCTGCGAGCTCTAACAGAGACCGCGGTCCCTGAACGGCCGGCCCCTTCCACGTGGAGCGAACCCCGCCGGGCGTGGACCCGTCAATGCGCCGCCCCGCCGATCCCGTCCTGCCGCCCGCCGTCTTCCCTGGTCGCGCAGCGCGGCCCGCCCCCGGACGGAGAAGAAAATTTCACGCCACCGGCCCCGGGAAACGTTTCGGGTATCCGGCCTGAAGGAAGCCCTGGACGCGATCCGTACAGAGCTCGGATGGCCAGGTTAAGTCGCGGCCGTGCTCGTCGCCGCGGCCGTCCTCGTCCACCGGGGGGCCAAGATGGTCTACCAGTATCTCGGGGCCGCCGACCGGATCGGCCGGCACCTCGGCGATCAACGGCTGGACGGTCACCTGGAACTGGCCCGGATCGCAGAGCGCCACCCCGCTGTGGGGCGGGGTCCGCTCGGGCGCCGCGCCGTCCGTCAGCGTCCGCAACGAGTCCTGGAACGGCAGGCTCGCCGCCGACGCCCCCACCACCTTCGGCTTCACCGCCGCCGGGACCGCCGCCGGCCCGGCACTCACCTGCACCGTCACCTGACCACCCGCTTCGCCGCCCGGGCGTCATGAGCCGGCGTACTGCCCGGCGTACTCCGCCGAGGGCGCGATCGGGGTGATGACGTCGATGAGGACCCCGTTGGGGTCGGCCACGATGAAGTGCCGCTGCCCGAAGTCCTCGCTGCGCAGCGCGAGCTCGGCGGTCAGCCCCGCGCCGACGACGAGCCGTTCCCATTCGGCGTCCACGTCCGCCACCTCGAAGTTGAGCAGCAGCCCGCGGACCGGGACGCGATACGCCTCGGGCAGCGTCGGGTGGGTGTGGTCGAGCAGGGCGAGCTCATAGGACGGCGTCCCGGGGCGCCGCAGGCTGACGTACCAGTCGGCCTCGAACGTCGTCTCGAACCCCAGGAGCCCGGTGTAGAAGTCGCGGGACTCCTGAAGCCGGGCGGTGCAGATCACGGGATAGAAGCTGGTCAGTTTCATACGAACCTCTTTCACATACCATCGGTACGTGAATGTGTATTTGACGTACCATCGGTATGTCAAGGGAGGAAGCATGAAGACGCACGGCGTCCGGGCGCAGCAACGGGAGCAGACCAGGCAGGCCCTGCTGCGGGAGAGCAGGCGCCTGTTCGCGGACCGGGGTTACGGCGCGGTGAGCCTGTCGGAGATCGTCGCCGAGGCCGGGGTGACCAAGGGCGCGCTCTACCACCTCTTCGAGAGCAAGGCCGAGTTGTTCAGGGCCGTCCTGGAGCAGGTGCAGCAGGAGGTGGCCGAGACGGTGGCGCGGACCGCCGACGTCCACGACGACCTCTGGACCCGCTTGACCGTCGGCTGCCAGGCGTTCCTGACGGCCAGCACGGCCCCGGGCGTTCAGCGGATCATGCTCGTCGACGGCCCCGCCGTGCTCGGCTGGACCGAATGGCGCGCGATGGATGAGGCCGCCGCGGCCCGCCACCTGGCCGAAGCGCTCACCGACCTGATCGAGGAGGGCACGATCGCGCCCCAGCCGGTCGCGCCGCTGACCCACCTGCTGTCCGGCGCGATGAACGAGGCGGCGCTGTGGCTGGCCGGCTCGGACGACCCCGCGGACCTGCCGGCCACCCAGGCCGCCCTCGCGCGGCTGCTGGAGGCGCTACGGCACGCTCAGCCCGACATCCCCGAGGAGGTGTAACCCTCGACGAAGCGGCGTTGCAGAGACAGGAACAGCACCAGAGGCGGCAGGGCCATGATCAGACCGGCCGCGCTGACGAGCGCCCAGTCGGGGGAGAAGCCCTGCTGGAAGGAGTAGAGCGACAGGGAGACCGGCAGTTTCTCGCTGTCCTGGATGAACGTCACGGCCAGCAGGAACTCGTTGTACGCCTGCAGCCCCGCGATCAGGCCCGCGGTGAGGACGCCCGGCCAGATCAGCGGGAAGACGATCCGGGTGAACAGCCGCACCTCTCCCGCGCCGTCGAGACGCGCCGCCGCTTCGTACTCCCTGGGGACGGCGAGCAGGAACGAACGGATCAGCAACGTGGCGAACGGACTGTAGATGGCCCAGTAGATGACGATCAGCCCGAACCTGCTGTCGTACAGCCCGATCTTCGTCCACAGGGACAGCAGCGGCACCAGGAACAGCTGGATGGGCAGCGAGCTGGCGACCAGCAGATAGAGGATGAACAGTCCGGGTTTGGGCAGGTCCAGCCGGCCGAGCGCGTAGGCGGCGCAGCCGGAGATGAGGCAGACCCCCGCCGCGGTCGACACGGCGATGATGGCGCTGTTGACCAGGCCCGCGCCCATGTTCGCGTCGGTCCAGGCCGTCGCGAAGTTCTCCCAGCGGAACTCGCCGGGAAGGCCCAGGGGGTTGGCGCTGATCTCGCTCGGAGTCTTCAGCGAGGCAAGGACGAAGACCAGCATCGGGCCGAGGGCGTAGACGGCCAGGACGGTCAGGATCAGGTAGGCGAACGGGCGCCGGGTCATATCTCCCACCTCAGGCGGCGGCGCAGGTAGAGGTAGCCGCCGACGGTGACTGCGCTGATCAGGGCCAGGATGACGCCGATCGCCGAGGCGTAGCCGGCCTGCTGCTCGCTGAACGCGGCGCGGTACATCACGGTGCTGAGCACGTCGGTCGAGCCGGCGGGACCTCCCTGGGTCAGGATGTAGATGTAGTCGAAGACGAGGAACGACCAGATGACGGTCATCAGCGACAGGAACATGAAGGTCGGGCGGATCGACGGCAGCGTGATGTGCCAGAACTCGCGCCAGCTGCCCGCGCCGTCCATCCTCGCCGCCTCGTAGAGCGACGGCTCGATCGACTGCATGGCCGCCAGGAAGATCACGACCAGGAAGCCCCACCACTGCCAGTTGTTGATGAAGGCGACCGCGCCGAGCGCGATCCGCCCGTCACCCAGGAAGTTCACGTCGTTGAGCCAGGGGAGGCCCAGGCTGCCGAGGGCGGGTGCCAGGCCGCTGGTCGGGCTGAGGATCTGCCGCCAGATGGCGGCCGAGACGACGGTCGCGATCACGTACGGGATGAAGTAGAGCAGCCGGAACAGCAGCTGGCCGCGCTGGATCCGGGACAGCAGGAAGGCGCCGAGCAGCCCCATCGACATCGGCACGACCAGGAAGAAGGCCGTCCAGAGCAGGTTGTGCAGCAGGGCCCCGCGGAAGTCGGGGCTGCCGAACAGCATCGCGTAGTTGGCGAGCCCGACGAAGTGCGCCTCGTCGAGGCCGTCCCAGTCGGTGAAGGAGTAGTACACCGACATCAGGCCGGGCCCGGCGACGACGAGCAGGTTCACGAGCAGCAGCGGAGCGATGAACAGCCAGGCCGTCAGCCGGGCGCGGGCACGGGGCGCGCTCACGACTCGGGGGCGAACGGCTTGGCCACCGCGCCCGCCGCGAGCTCTGCGGCGAAGGTCTTCTGCAGTCCGGCGCAGAAGTCGGCGGGCGACATCGCACCCGTGATGACCTTGTCGAACTCCGTGTAGAGATAGGTGTCCGTCTTCGGCGGGACGAAGCTCCAGCTCGCGTAGCCCAGGTTCGTGGTTTCGGGGATGGCCTTGTACAGCCGCGCGACCCGCTCGTCCATGCCGGCCGGGTAGGCATCGGCGGAGACCTTGAGCGGCGGGGGGTTGGTGCCGGTCGTGGCGAGGAAATCGAGCATGCGCTTGGGATCGGCGATGAGGTAGTCGATGAACTCGGCCGCCCCCGCCGGGTTCTCCGAACGCGCGTTGATCGACAGCGTGGTGCCGATCGCCAGCGGATAGACCCCGGCGGGCACGCCGTCACCGAGCGAGGGCAGCGGCGCCCAGTCCCACTTCTTGCCGCCGGTGAAGAACGTGCCGGCCGAGTCGAAGCTCCACGTTCCCGTCATGTACATCGCGACCTTGCCGGCGGCGAGGCCGGTGAACATGTCGGTGTCGGTGTTGGTGAACCAGCGGTCGGCCCCGCCGCCCCACCAGCCCTTGTCGATCTGCGCCTTGAACAGGGTGATGGCGTCGACGAAGACCTTGTCGTCCCATTTGCGGGCGCCGGTGAGCGCCTCGTGGATCGCCTTCGGGCCGGCGGCGGCGTTGAGCACGCAGGTCAGGTACCACTCGCTCTGCGCCTTGTAGCCGCTGTTGCCCGCCCCGACGGGGATCAGGCCCGCGCTCTTGGCGGCGGCGCACACGGTCTCGAACTCGGCCAGCGTGGTCGGCACCTTCCAGCCGTGCTGGGCGAAGGTGTCGGGGTTGTAGTAGAGCACCAGCGAGCCGTAGCCGACGGGCACGGAGTGGAGCTTGCCGTCGATCTTGCTGACTTCGTACGCCCAGGGCAGCAGCTTGTCCTGCCAGCCGTACTTCGCGGCGTACTCGTCGAGCGTCACGGTCTTGGCGCTCTTGGCGAAGGACAGTGCGGCCGAGGGGCCGTCGGCGTAGACGACGTCGGGGCCCTTGCCCGCCGCCACCGCGGTGTTGGTCAGGTTGCCCAGCGTCATGAGCTGCTTGACGTCCATCTTGACGCGGACGTCCTTGGCGCTCTTGTTGAAGGCGTCGACGAGGTTCTGGCGGAAGTACTTCTCGCTGTCGGGGGTGGCGAAGGCGGCCCAGTAGGTGACGCTGTTGCCGCTGGAGCCGGAGGACGAGGTGCCGCACGCGGCGAGCGCCAGACCGGCGGCCATGGTGGTGCCGCTCAGCTTGAGGAAGTCACGGCGGGCGAGGTTGACGGACAAGGTGGTTCTCCTTACGGACGGCTATGACGAGTCGCGGACGATGAGCCGGTGGGCGAGGACGATCTCGCGGGCCGTGTCGTCGTACTCGCCGGCCAGCCGGTCGAGCAGAAGACGTGCGCAGGTCCTGCCGATCTCGCGGGCCGGGTTGAGCACTGTGGTCAGGGCGGGGGTGATGAGGGAGGCGGCCTCGATGTCGTCGTAGCCGGTGACGGCCACGTCGCCGGGGACGGACAGACCGAGCTGCCTGGTCACGTCGAGCGCTCCGACGGCGATGAGGTCGTTGGCGCAGACCAGGGCGTCGGGGCGGGGCGAGCGGGAGAGCAGGACTTTGGCCCCCTCCACGCCGCCCGCCCGGGTGAACGTGCCCGAGTGGATCAGCTCGGGCAGGATCGGCCGGCCGGCCTCGCGCAGCGCCCGCTCGTAGCCTTCGAGTCTGATCTGGCTCGGGTGCGCGTGCGGCTCGCCGTTGAGGAACGCGATGCGCTGGTATCCCCGGTCGATCAGGTGGCTGACGATGTCGTGCACGCCGCTGGTGTCGTCGGCCCTGACGATGTCGCCGAACTCGGCGCGGAACCGGCCGCCCAGCCGTACGAGCTTGGTGCCGGATTTCGCGATCTTGTCGATGTCCTGATCGGTGGCGCCGTAGGTGGCCAGCACGATGCCGTCGACCCTGCGGGCCAGCACGTGCCGTACGACCTCGGGCAGGGCCCGGCTGGGCAGCGCCGCGTCGGTGACGGACAGCAGGTAGCCGCTCGACATCAGCACGTCCTGCAGCCCGGCCGCGACCAGCGGGTAGAACGGGTTGGTCAGATCGGGGACGATCAGCGCGATCGACTCGCTGCGGTCCGTCCGCAGGCTGCGGGCCGACGGGTTCGGCCGGTAGCCGAGCTCTTCGATGACCGCCTCCACCTTGGCCCGGGTACGGGCGCTGACCGGTCTGCGGCCGCTCAGCACGTGCGACACGGTCGTCACGCTGACTCCGGCGGCCGCGGCGACGGCGGCGATGTCCGGGCGCCGGCCTGCTTCCTTCATCTCGCTCCCACAAATGCAAATCGATTTGGGTCGTAGCATGGAGTGCGTCCCCGGCTCCGGTCAAGGGGTCAGCGTAACGATCCTGTTTCCAGAAGTCATCCCAGGCAGCTCGCTGTTCGTGGGGGAGCGTGCGCTGCTAGCGTGTGCGGCATCATGCAAAACGATGCGACTCTGGAGAGCGAGTGACCACTCTGGACCGGTGCCGAGGCGCGCTGCTCGGCCTCGCGGTCGGCGATGCCCTCGGCGCACCCACCGAAGGCATGACACCTGCCGAGATCCACGCACGCTACGGCAGGGTCACCGACTTCCTCACCGAGGACGCGGCCGGCACCGACGACACCGAGTACGCGGTCCTCTGCGCCCGGGGCCTGCTCGCCCACGGCAGGAGCATCACCGCCGACGACGTGGCCGACGTCTGGCTGGACGCGGTCGCGGCGCAGCGGGGCGGCTTCCACGGCGCCGGCTTCAGCGAGATGGTCGCCCTCGCCAACCTGCGTTCGGGGCTGCGACCGCCGCAGAGCGGCAGCGACAGCTACGAGATGTGGAGCGACGGCGCCGCGATGCGGATCGCTCCCGTCGGCATCCTCTGCATGGGCGACCCCGACGAGGCCGCCAGGATCGCGGCCGTCGACGCCTCGGTCAGCCACGCCCGCGACGGCGTCTTCGGCGCCCAGGCGGTCGCCGCGGCCGTCGCCGTCGCGATGAACGCGCACGACCACCGCGACGTGATCGACGCGGGCGTGCGCGCGCTGCCACGGGACTCCTGGTCGGCGCGGCTGGTGGGCCGGGCGCTCGACGTGGCCGCGGCGGCGGGCTCACCCGCCGCCGCGGAGGAAGCGCTGTACGCGGAGATCCCGCTCTTCCACTACCCCTGGGCCGACGCCGCCCCGGAGGCGATCGCGCTGGCCTTCGGCCTGTTCGCCGCCCACCGGGGGGACTTCACCCAGGTGGTGCTGGCGGGGGTCAACATCGGCCGCGACTCCGACACCATCGCCGCCATCGCCGGCGCCATGGCGGGCGCCCTGCACGGCGCCCAGGCCATCCCCGAACGGTGGCGGGCCCAGGTGGCACGCGTGAGCGGACGATGCATCACCGCCACCGCCGGCACGGACCTCGTCGACCTGGCCGACCGGCTGCACGACGCCGGCCGGCAGAGCTCGGCGCTCAGGGAGGTGGCCGTCGATGGGCGTTGACGCCACCGCCACGCGGGACAATCGTGCGGCCGGCGCCCTGCTGGGGCTGGCCGCAGGCGACGCCGCGGGCCTTCCCGCCCAGTTCCACCGCAGGGCCGGCTCGGCCTGGGCCCGGGCCGCCGGTTGGCGGCTCTCGGCCGCGCTGGACGAACAGCGGGTCTCGCGCCCGTTGCTGCCGTTCACCCTCGGGATCGGGGACGACATCCCGCTGTCTCCCACGGACGACGCCGAGACCGCGGCCATGGCCGCGCTGGTGCTCCTGGAGGCGCCGGGCCACGACTCGGCCGCGCTCTTCGCCGAATGGCGCAAGCGGATGTCGTCCGACGTCTGGACCGGCGTCGCCGAACGCTCCGCGATCATCAACAGCGCCAGGGGCCTGACGCCGCCCGCCACCGGCAACGACAACCCGATGCACTACTCCGACAGCGCCGTGCCCGCCGGAGTGTCGATCGGCCTCTACTACGCCGGCGACCCGGCCGGGGCCGCCGAGGTCGCGCGACGCTATGCCGAGATCACCCACGCCGAGGACGGGGTCTGGGCCGCTCAGGCGATGGCCGTCGCCATCGCGTCGCTGGTCGGCGGCGCCTCCCTCCGCGACGCGCTGCGGGAGGCGGCGGGCGCCTTCCCCGAGAACAGCTGGACCGCCCGCAATCTCGCCAGGGCGGCCGGCGTCCGAGAGTCGGCGCGGACGGCCTTCGACGCCGTCCCCGGCCTGGTCGAGCGGCTCAGCCCGGCCGTGTACAGCCACGGGGGAGTGGCCGCCGAGACCCTGCCCACGGCCTTCGTCCTGGCCGAACTGGCCGACGGCGACCTCGCCACGGCCCTCGGCTCGGCCGCGCTGGTCGCCCGGCAGTCCGACAGCATGCCGGCCATGGTGGGCGCGCTGTGCGGCGCGGCGTCGGGGGCCGCCGCCGTCCCCGACACCTGGCGCCGGCATGTCGATGAGATTGCCGGCGTCCTGATCCCCGACCTGAAGGGGCTCAGCCTCACGGCTCTTGCGGGTCGCCTGCTGGCCGCGTCCGAGTCGGACGTCAACGGGCCCGGCTGACCCGAACGTCCGGTCGTCGTCCGGGGCGATGAGGCATGGCCCATGGCGCCCGGCATGAGCACCGTCGTCGGCATGGCGCGCAGTCCGGCCGCGGACCGCAGGTGGACGACGAGGGGCGGGGACATCCCCCTCGTCGTCCTGACGGCGGCAGACCGACCGCGCCCCGGCTTCGGCACCGGGATCGACGGGGCGCACGGCGTTCGCCGCAGGTCATGGGGCGACACGGGACCCGGGTTAAAAGCGGGTGACATTTCGCATCACGTGCCGGACTGTTGGACGGGGGCGATGAGTTTTGTCGGTGGTGTAGGTCAGTCTGTGTATGACCACGACTACTCGTGAGACCCAAGGCTGGAATACCGGCCGTGACGACGCTATTTCCGACAACTCTGATAGAGGTACCGTGCCCAGCCCACAGCTCGACTCACCCGCCAAGTCCGCGGCCGCCGGTTCGGGCCGCACCCCGGCCGTGATCCGGCTGCTTGTGCTCGCCACGTTCGTGGTCATCCTCAATGAGACGATCATGATCAACGCGATCCCGCGGTTGATGGAGGCGCTGCGCATCACCGAGCAGACCGCGCAGTGGCTCTCGACCGCCTTCATGCTGACCATGGCCGCGGTCATCCCGATCACCGGCTGGTTCCTGCAGCGGGTGTCCACCCGCAGCGCCTACACGGTGGCGATGGCGTTGTTCCTGATCGGCACGGCGTTGGCCGCCGTCGCGCCGACGTTCGAGGTGCTGCTGGGCGCGCGCATCATCCAGGCGTCCGGGACGGCCGTGATGATGCCGCTGCTGATGACCACGCTGATGCAGGTGGTGCCCGAGGAAGACCGGGGCAAGGTCATGGGCAACGTCACCCTGGCCATCTCGGTCGCGCCCGCGATGGGCCCGGCGATCTCGGGGGTGATCCTGCAGTTCGGGTCCTGGCGCCTGCTGTTCGCCGTGGTGTTCCCCATCGCCGCCCTGATCGCCTGGAGCGGCCTGAAGCGGCTCAAGAACATCGGCGAGCCCAAGCTCAGCACCATCGACTGGTTCAGCGTGGTGACCGCCGCGGCGGGCTTCGGCAGCCTGGTCTACGGGCTCAGCCAGTTCGAGGGCGGTGACGTCCGGCTTGCCGCCGGGATCGTGGCGGCCGGGCTGGTCACCATCGCCGTCTTCGTCTTCCGCCAGCTGTCGTTGCAGAAGCGCGACGTGCCGCTGATGGACCTACGCACCCTGCGCCACCGCACCTACACCGTCGCGCTGATCCTGATGTCGGTGTCCTTCATGGCGATGCTCGGCTCGATGATCCTGCTGCCGCTCTACCTGCAGAGCGTCCGCGGGCTCAGCGCCCTGGAGACCGGGCTCCTCGTGATGCCGGGCGGCCTGGCGATGGGCCTGCTCGGTCCGACCGTCGGCCGCCTGTTCGACCAGTTCGGCGGCCGGGTGCTGGTCATCCCCGGCGCGATCGGCATCATGCTCTCGCTCGCCGGCTTCACCCAGGTCACGATGACCATGCCGTACTGGCAGATCCTCGGCCTGCACGCGCTGCTGATGGTGAGCCTGGCCGCGACCTTCACCCCCGTGTTCACCCTCGGGCTCGGCGCGGTTCCCCCGCACCTCTACTCCCACGGCAGCTCGATCCTGAGCACGCTCCAGCAGGTCTCGGCGGCCCTCGGCACCGCGCTCGTCATCACCGTGATGAGCGCGCGCGCCGACGCCCTGAAAGCCGAGGGGGTCGCCGAGGCGCTCGCCAACCTCGACGGCATGCGACTGGCCTTCATCCTCGGCGCGGTGCTGTCCGTGGCCGTGGTCATCACCGCCCTGCTCCTTCCCGCCCGGGCGGAACACGCCGTCGAGCTGGAGGAAGCCGGTTGATGACGCCGCAACCGGCCCGGCATGACCTGGTCAGGAGGCCGTTTACCGCGACTGACGTCCGATGAGCACGTAACCCGACCCGCCGCAGGGTCGGGTTACGTGCTCCGGGGTGGCGTGTCCTCGACCCCGGCGCCGCCCTTTGAGATGTGAGTCGGCGTGCCTGGCCGATCGTCACCGGCTGCTCCGTGCCGAGAGAGTAGTGCCGTCCACGGATTATGAGCGGTGGCCGAGGCGGTGGGAGAGTGTGGCGGCGCCGGTGCGGACGAGGTCGGTCCACTGCTTTCGGCGCTCGTCGGTCCAGCGGACGGTCGGCACCGAGACGCTCATCGCGGCCACCATGCGGCCACTGTGATCGAGCACGCCGACGGCGACGCAGGCGATCGCTTCGTTGGACTCGCAGTTGTCGTAGGCCACGCCTGCCTGCCGGATCTCCGCCAGTTGTGTGCGGAGCGCGGCGGGCGTGGTGATGCTGTTCGGGGTCATCGGCTGGAGGGGCCGGTCGGGCGGGTAGCGCGTATCGAGTGCGTCCGGGGCCAGGGCGGACAGCAGCATCTTCCCGACCGCGGTGCAGTGCGCCGGGAGCCGGCGGCCGACCGCGGAGACCATGCGTACCGAATGGGTGCTGTCCACCTTGGCGATGTACACCACCTCGGCTCCGTCCAGTATCGCCACGTGCACGCTCTCGTCGCAGGCGGCGGCCACCTCGGTGGCCGCCGCCTGAGCCTGTCTGGCCAGGTCGAGGCGGTCGGCGAAGAGCCCGCCGAGCTCGAAGAGCCTCATGCCCAGCCGGTACCGGATCGGGGCGCTCGGCTCGGCGACCAGGTAGCCGCGGGCGACCAGGGTGTTGACCAGCTCGTGGACGGTGGTCCGGGGCAGGTCGAGCCGGGCGGTGATGTCGGAGGCGGCCAGCGCGTCCTCGGCGAGGAACAGCTCGAGGATGTCGAGCGCTCGGTTGACCGCCGGAACCGTCCGGGCCATCGCTGTCTCCTGCTGGTCGGGGGGCGCGGCATGTCCATCGGCCGGCATTGACGACCGCGAGCCGGAATCGTTAGCCTCCGCATGTCGATATACCGAACCTTGTTCGAGATTTCGAACAATACGGGACTGGGAGCGCGATGTCCACCACCCATGAGCTGCTCGTTCGTCTTGGGCTGCCCGCTGACGACGGGTCCACGCCTCCGCCGTCTCCCGGCCGGTTCCCCGACGGGGCCCAATACCGCGTCGAGATCCCCAGCGTGGAGGGGCCGGCCAGCCTCGCCGCCGTCCTGCGCGAGGCACAACGGCTGGACGTCCCGGTCACCCGGGTCTCGCAGGGCAGCGGGGTGGGCCTGCTCACGGACGGCGAGATCGCCGACATGGTCGGCATGGCCGCCGACGCCGGGGTGGAGCTGTCGTTGTTCGCCCGGCCGTGTGCCGGCTGGGACACCTCCGCGATGAGCCGCGCGCCCGCCGGGGGTGGCCTGGCGCCGGCGGTGCGCGGGCAGGACCAGCTGGTCGCGGTGGTGGACGAGATCCGCCGGGCCGCTGAGCTGGGCGTGCGCAGCGTTCTGATCGCCGACGTGGGTGTGCTCTCGGTGTTCGGCCGGCTGCGTGACAGCGGGGAGCTGCCCGCGGAGATGCAGGCCAAGATCTCGGTGATGCTCCCGATCGCGAACCCGGCCACCGCCAAGGTGATCGCCGGGCTCGGGGCGGACACGCTCAATCTGCCGACCGATCTGACACTCGCGCAGATCCGAGCCATCCGCGGTGCGGTCACCCAGCCGCTGGACATCTATGTCGAGTCGCCGGACAACCTGGGCGGTTTCGTCCGACACTACGAGCTGCCCCGGCTGGTGGAGCTGGCGGCGCCGGTGTATGCGAAGTTCGGCCTGCGCAATGCCCCGGACATCTACCCGTCGGGCAGCCACCTGGAGTCCACGTCGGTGGCGCTGTCGATCGAGCGGGTCCGCCGCGCGAGGCTGGGGCTGGACCTGCTGGCGCGGGCCGGTTCCGAGGCCGTGTGCTCCGTCGCCGGCGCGGCCGGACTGGCCCTGCCGGTCACCGGCTGACGTCGGGCGGGCCACCTCGGGCGGGCCATGCCCGGCGGGGGTGGGCGGGCCATGCCCGGCCGGCCCCGCCGGTCAGCGGCTGATGCCGGGTGGGGCGGACCTGGGAGGTCGTGCCCCACCCGGATCGGTCAGCGCCCGCCGTCGACGTTGTAGCGGTACGCGTCCAGCGCGGGCAGCGCCCTGCCGGTGAAGTCGAACAGGGTCGTGTTGCTGACGAAGTTCGGCTCGCCGACCTCCCAGCCGACCCCGGGCGCCGGGATCATGACCGGGTCCCAGTAGAGATCGCCGATCACGGCGCCATCGGGCACGCTCTTGAGCGCGGCGAACAGCTCATAAAGGAAGTCGCGCTGCCCGGCAGGAGTCTCCCCGTAGGGCACGGGACCGTTGTCGTGGAGCTGGCCTTCGAGGCCCTCGTGGGTGACCGGGTTCCAGTTGACGCCGGTCTCCATCACCATGATCTTCTTGTTGAACTCCCGGCTGATGGTGTCGAAGAACCGGACGACGGTGGGGATGTCGCGGCGGGTCCAGAACGGGTAGTAGGACGAGCCGATGAGGTCGTACGGGACGCCGAGCCGGTTGAGCAGGCCGAAGAACCAGCGGTACTCGTCGTAGTCGCCGGCATCGGTGATGTGGATGATGACCTGCGTGTCCGGCGACACCTCCTTGGTGGCGCGGTAGCCCGCCTTGAGGAACCGGGCCAGCGCCGGCGCCCCGTCGGCGGTGTAGGAGTAGCCGTAGGGGAAGAGCAGCCCGCCCTGCATCTCGTTGCCGAGCGAGACGAAGGCCGGTGGCGTCCCCTGGGCGGCCATGCGCTGGAGGAAGTACCTGGTGTAGTCGTAGACGTGGCTCTCCAGCTTGTCGACGGCCTGGTCGCGGGGCAGGCCCGTGACGTCGCGCCAGTCCTTGGGGATGTCCTGGATCTCGCCGTTCGTCCAGTAGTCGCTGTAGTGGAACGTCAGCTGGATCCGCATCCCGTACCGCGTGGCGCGCCGGGCGAGGTCGAGGATGTCCTCCTCGTCCTGGTAGCCCTCGGGTAGATAGTGGCCGGGATACCCGACCCGCGGGTGATCGGGGCCGGTGTCGTTGTAGAGGCGCAGGCGGACGATGTCCGTCCCGTTCTCCGCCATGATCTTCAGCGGGTCCTCGCGGCGGCCGCGCCCGTCGTAGTACCGGCCGCCGCTGTCCTCCACCCAGTTGAGCATCGTGATGTCGCCGCCGGCGAGGAAGTCGTACGGCGCTCCGGCGGTCAGCCGCACGTCGTCGAGCCGGGTCCAGCCGCCCTGGGGAGCCTCGGTGCGCAGGCCGATGGTGAGCCGGCCGTGCCGGACCTCGATGCCGCGGACGGTGACGACCGTCCAGGCGGACGACACCGGCACCGCGGTGCGGGCCTGGCGTCCAACGGCCGGCTCGGCGAACAGGTAATTGGCGCGCTGCCCGCCGCCGCTCTGGGCGTAGGCGGTGAGGGTGTAGTGCCCGTCGGGCACGCGCACGGTCTGGGTGGTGGTGACCGTGTACGCCCGCGTGCCGTTGTGCTGCAACGCGAACGCGCCGGTCCGGGCGGGCCCGGCGATCGTCGCCGCGCCGCGGGTGCCCGCCGCGCGCCAGCCCGGTAACTTGGCCGGCCCGGTGGGAGGGGTCTCGAAGCCGGAATTGCGGATCTCGGGGGAGGGCGCCGCCTGGGCGACGGCCGGCGCCACGGGCCCGAGCAGGCTGAGGACCAGTCCGGCCGCCAGGCCTGCGCGGACACTCCAACTGGCCATGGGCATCAGGGCTCCTTCGGAACGGGGGGTGAGGGCCCAGTGTGACTCCCGTGTTTCAGGAGTGTCAACGGATTAATAATATTTTTCAATACAAAAGTATGCTTGTTGAAGGGCATGGTCACCACCGTCGGCCGGACCTCGCCAGCGGCCTGAAGGTGATCGTCGGCACCCCGACGTACGCCGGCCGCCACCCCGGTGTGATCGGTTTCCAGGTGGACAACGAGATCGGCGTGCATCAGATCGCCGATCCGCACGTCGTCCAGCGGTTCCGGGAGCACGTGACGGAGGCGCTCGGCGCCGGTATGCGTGAGCAGCGCCAGCCGGCGGAGGTGCCGGAGGCCGCCGAGGACGGCGGCACGCTGCGGCTGGGCCCGTGGGAGAGCCGGGTCATCGTGAGGTAGACCGCACGACGCGGAGCGGCGCGGGCTCAGCGCGGGCGGTTCCGGTACGCGGTAGGCGCGAGCCCGTGGACGCTCGCGAACTTCCGGGAGAAGTACAGGGCGTCGTCGTACCCGGCCTCGCGGGCGACGGCCTTGACCGCGAGGCCGGAGTGGTCCAGCAGCTCCCGTGCGCGCGCCATGCGGAGCTGCGTCTGGTACTTCAGCGGAGAGACCCCGAGCTGCTCCCGGAAGAGTGCGCCGAGCTGGGACGTGCTCAGCCCGACCATCGCCGCCAGCGAGTCCACGGAGGTGCGCTGGGGCGTGGTCGCGCGCAGGTGCTCGACGGCGCGTTCGACCGGGCTGAGCGAGGTTCCGAGGGGACGGCGGCCGGTGGCGACGACCTGGGCGAGCGCGTTCCACGCCGCGCCGGCGGCCCGTACGAGGCCGCCCGTGGTCCCGGCGTCCAGGCCGTCGATCACCTGGGAGATGAGACTGGCGACGGGTGCGGGATCCCGGAGATGCGTGACGATCCCACCGGCCGCCGCCAGTCCGGCGCTGACGAGGTCGGCGGCGTCGGCGCCCACGGCGTGGAACCACCACAGGGTCCAGGGGTCGGTGTCCGAGGCCCCGTACTCGTGGGCCATTCCGGCGGGCAGGAGAACCGCGTCGCCCCGCTGAACGGCGAAACGTCCATCGCCCGTCTCGACCCATCCCGAACCGTCGGTGCAGACCAGCAGGATGTGCTGTCCGGCGCCGCCGGGCCGGGCCGCTCCATGCCGTGCGGCGCGGAGAAAGATCCCGGTATCGGTGACAAGGAGCCGGTTCGTCACGGGCCGGCCGAGCGCCCTGCGCACCGTGGGCCGGGGGACGACCAGCATCCGTCCGCCGGCGAACCCCTCAGGCAGCGTCGTTTCGTCCATATGAGGCAGTGAAACGCCCATCGGCTCGCCGGGTCAACCAGCCATACGATCGCCCACGCCCCTCTCGAAGGAGAACAATGAACAGCAAGGCCCGCACCGTGCGCGTCTCCCCGCAGCCCCCGCCCCGCCGGGGACACCTCCCGCTGGGGGACGACACGAGGACGTCGGACCGGATCGAGGTCACGAGCCGGTGGCTCGAACGCGGCGGCAAGCCCTGGTTCCCGGTGACCGGGGAGATCCACTACTCCCGCATCCCGCGCGAGCGGTGGAACGAGGTCCTCGGGCACGCGCGCGCCGGCGGACTGGACACGGTGGCGACGTACGTGCTCTGGCAGGCGCACGAGCCCGAGCCCGGCCGGTTCCGGTGGGACGGCAACCTCGACCTGCGCGCGTTCATCGAGCTCGCCGCACGCCACGGCCTGGACGTCGTCGTCCGCATGGGCCCGTGGGCACACGGCGAGGCGCGCCGCGGCGGATTCCCGGACTGGCTCGTCGAACGCGGGCTCAAGACCCGCACCAACGACCCCGCCTACCTGGAGCTGGTCCGCGCGCTCTATGCACAGACGATCAGCCAGTTGGCCGGCCTCACCCACGCCGAGGGCGGGCCCGTGGTGGGCGCCCAGATGGACAACGAGCTGTACGACCAGCCGCAGCATCTCGCCATGCTCAGACGCATCGCCGAGGACCTGGGACTGCGGGTGCCCCTGTGGACCGCGACGGGCTGGGGCGGCGCCCTGGTGCCCGAGACGCTGCTTCCGCTCTACAGCGCCTACTCCGACGGATTCTGGGAGGACTCCCAGACGGAGTGGCCCCGGTTCGCGGCCCACCATTTCCGCTACAGCGAGGTCCGCGACGATCTGACGGTGGGCGCGGACCTGCGCGAGGCGCTCGACGGCATCGTGCTCGACCCCGACGCGGTCCCGCTCAAGGACGACGCCGCGACCCCCTTCGCCACCTGCGAGATCGGCGGCGGCATGCACGTCGCCTACCACCGGCGCCCGCTGGTCACGGCCCAGGACGTCGCCGCGCTCGCCCTGGCCAAGATCGGGAGCGGGTCGATCTGGCAGGGCTACTACATGTACGCCGGCGGCACCCAGCGGGTCGGACCGCACGGCACCGAGCAGGAGTCCCACGCCACGGGCTACCCCAACGACGTGCCGACCCTGAGCTACGACTTCCACGCCCCGATCGGGGAGCACGGCCAGATCCGCCCGCACCACCACCTGCTGCGCCGCCTGCACCTCTGGCTGGCCGGAGAGGGCGCCCGGCTCGCGCCGATGAGCGTCAGCGTGGGCGGCGGCAGCGACGACCCGGGCGAGCTGCGATGGGCCGTCCGTTCGGACGGGCACAGCGGCTATCTCTTCCTGACCACGTACCAGCCGCCCAAGCGGCCGCTCGACGCGCAGAAGGACGTCCAGGTCACGGTGTCGTTCGAGGACGCCGACGTCACCGTTCCGACCAGGCCGCTCGACCTTCCCGCCGGGGTGTCCCTGGTGTGGCCGCTGCGCTACCCGCTCGCCCCGGGGCTCGTCCTGCGCAGCGCCACCGCGCAACTCGTCACCCGGATCACCGACGAGGACGGCGACCTGGTCGTCCTGTGCGCCGCCGGCGGCGTGCCGGTGGAGCTCGTCCTCGACGGCGATGTCCGGGTCGAGGGGGCCCGGCCCGTCGGCGACACGACGGTGGTGGACGTCGCCGAGCCCGGGACGGAGTGCGTCGTCGACCTGCCCGGCGCGCGCGTCCTCGTCCTCGACGAGGCGAGCGCGAACCGCCTGTACCGGCTGGAGGTCGCGGGCCGCGAGCGGCTGGTGCTGTCCGACGCGCCGGTGTACGCCCTCGACGGCGCCCTGGTGATCCAGTCGGAGGCCGAGCGGTGCGCCGTGGCCCTGCTGCCCGCGCCCGCCCGGCTGGCGGCCGACGGCGGCGAGCTCGACGGCCCACGTGGAGAGGGGCTGTGGCGCACCTGGTCGGTGCACGTCTCCGGCGCAGGGGCCCGAACGGTCGCCGCCGACCTGCACCCGAACGCCCCCGCGCCCCCCGACCCGGTGCGCGGCGGGCCGATGGACCGGCTCGGCGCGCCGGCCGACTACTCCGGCGCGGCGCACGTGCGCCTGGACGTGCCGCGTGACGTGTTCGACGGCGCCGACCGCGTGCTGTTGCGGGTGACCTGGACCGGCGACGCCGGCCGCGCGTACGTGGGCGACCGGCTCGTCAGCGACCACTTCTGGCACGGGCGCACCTGGGACATCGACCTCACGCCGTGGCGTGACGACGTCGCCGGACAGGGGGTGCGGCTCGAACTGCTGCCGTGGCGTCGCGACACCGGCGTGTGGGTCGACCCGGCCGTACGGAACGTTCCCGACGGCATCGCCGTCGCCTCCGCGGAGGTCGTGCGGGTGGGCCGCGTCACCTTGCACCTCTAAAAATCGTATCAATGGAGAAAATAGTAGTACTGATTCATTGACACCGGCACCGGCCGCCGAGCATGCTGCTCGACACGCCCCCTGAGGCGAATCCCCCATCCTCGAAGGAGTTCCAGATGACCGACGTATCGCGTCGCGTGTTCCTACGTCGGAGCGGAGCGGTCGGTGGCGGCCTGCTGGCGGCGGGTGTGCTGGCCGCCTGTGGCGGTGAGAGCGGCGGCGGCTCGGCGTCCGTGTCCTCGGGCAAGGTCGAGCTCAACCTGTGGACGCACGACCCGGGCTACGTGAAGACCTTCACCGAGCAGGCCAAGCGCCTCACGGAGGCCCCGGGCGGCCGGTACGACTACACGATGAAGTTCACCAACGCCGACAGCGAGGCGCTGGTGACCCGCATGATCTCGACCGGTGCGGCGGGCCGGGGGACGCCCGACATGATCGGCATCGTGATCAGCGTCTTCCCGCGCGTCATGTCCGGCGGCATCGGCAAGCAGCTCTTCGCCCCGCTGGACGACCTGGCCGCGCCGGTCAAGGACGACCTGCTGCGCACCGCCCCCTACTCGATCGACGGCACCCTGTACGCGCTGGAGTCCGACACCTGCCTCAGCGTCCTGTACTACCGCGAGGACGAGTGGAAGAAGAACAAGATCCCCGCGGACATCGCCACCTGGGAGGAGCTCGCCGAGGTCGGCGCGAAGCTGCACGAGAAGACCGGCCAGTCGCTCGGCATGGTCTCCACCGGCGACAACACCTCCATCACCAACCAGTTCCTCCAGCTCCTGCTCCAGCGGGGCGGCGGCTACTACGACGAGGGCGGCAACCTCGTCCTCGACTCGCCCGAGGCCGTCGAGGTGCTGGAGTTCATGGCCAAGGGCGTGCAGAGCGGCTTCCTGATCGCGCTGCCCGACCCGTACGGCGCCCCGAACACCGCGGCGCTGAAGAACGGCAAGCTCATCGCGACCGTCATGCCCAACTGGTACAACGTCTACGGCCTCCAGGCGAACGTGCCCGAGCAGAAGGGCAAGTGGAAGATCCGCAACCTGCCGAAGTTCGCGGGCGGCGGCCACATCGCCTCGGCCATGGGCGGCACCGGTTTCGCCGTCCTCAAGGACAAGCCGGGCACCGCCGCCGCGCTGGAGCTGCTGAAGCAGGCCTACCTCACCCCCGAGGGCCAGCTCCTCCGCTTCCAGATGGGCGGCTTCCTGCCCACCCTCAAGTCGCTCTACAAGGACCAGAAGCTGCTGAGCACCGAGGACGCCTACCTCGGCCAGCGCGTGTTCGACGTCTACACCCCCGCCGCCGCCGACAGCCCGACCTTCTACCAGAACGAGAAGCTCAACACGCTGATCGAGGCGCTGGGCGGGCCGATGCTGGAGACCCTCCAGGGCAAGAAACCCGCCGCCCAGACGATCAAGGAGGCGGCTGCCGCGTACAAGAAGAACGGCGGATGAGCGTGACCGAGGTCCGTGTCTCCCGTGTCTCCCGGAGGCGGATGACGACGCCGCCGCTCACCGCCCGCCTCCGGGGGCCCGGCGCCGCACCCTACGTCTTCGTCCTGCCGTTCTACGTCCTGTACGGACTGTTCCTGGTCGTGCCGATCGGGATCGGCGGCTACCTCAGCCTCACCGAGTGGGCGGGCCTCGGCACGCCCCAGTGGGTCGGGCCGGCCAACTACGAGCGGCTGCTGTCGGACGGCAGCTTCCGCACCGCCGTGGGCAACACCGTGATCTACGTGGCCTTCTCGGTGGGCGTGGTCGTCCCGGCCGCGCTGCTGGTCGCCCAGGCGCTCAACACCCGGGGGCTGAAGGGCCGGGACTTCTTCCGGCTGACGTTCTTCATGCCGGTGGTGCTGTCGCCGATCATCATCGCGCTGGTCTTCACCCTGCTCTACGACCGCGAGTACGGCCTGCTCAACGCCGCCCTGCGCGGGTTCTTCGGCTGGGGCGGCATCGACTGGCTGGGCGAGCCGAGCTGGGCCAAGGTCAGCGTGATGCTGCTGGTCCTGTGGCGCTGGACCGGCTACCTGACGATCTTCTTCCTGGCCGGGCTGAAGAACATCCCGCGCGAGTTCTACGAGGCCGCCGAGATCGACGGCGCCGGACGGGTGCGCACCTTCTTCAGCGTCACCGTGCCGATGCTCAAGCCGGTCACCGCGTTCGTCGCGGTGACGGTGCTGGTCGGCACGGCGCAGATCCTGGAGGAACCCATGCTGCTCACCAAGGGCGGCCCCGGCGAGGCGACGCTGTCGGTGGCGATGTTCATCTACCGCGAGGCGTTCACCCGCCAGCAGCTCGGCTACGCCGCGGCGGCCGGGGTGGTCATGTTCCTGCTCGTCTTCGTGCTCGGGCGGGCCGCCAACGCGGTGTACGGCGTGGGGAGGGAGCGATGAAGGCCGCCCCGCGCTCCCGCCGCGGCCTGGTCCACGTCTTCCTGGCCATGCTGGTGGTGCTGTTCGCGGTGCCGCTGCTGTGGGCGCTGAGCTCGTCGTTCAAGCCGCGCGGCGACATCTTCGCCTATCCGCCGCAGCCGTTGCCGATCCCGTTCACCTGGGAGAACTACACCCGGCTGCTGGAGACCCAGCCGTTCTGGGGCTGGTTCCTGACCAGCACGGTCGTCGCGGTGGTCTCCACGGCGGTGTCGGTGTTCGTCTGCGCGCTGGCCGGGTTCGCCTTCGCGAAGTACCGCTTCCCGGGCAAGAAGTTCCTGTTCAACGTCATGTTCAGCTCACTGGCGGTGCCGTTCGCGGTGATCGTGGTGCCGCTGTTCATCATGCTGATCAAGGCCGGGGTCACGAACGTCTACTTCACCCTGATCGTGCCCTGGCTGGCCCCGGCGTTCGGCATCTTCATGATGCGGCAGTACGTCGAGCAGTCGGTGCCCGACTCGATCCTGGAGTCCGCCCGGCTCGACGGGGCCTCCGAGTTCGGCCTGTTCCTGCGGATCGTGCTCCCGCTGCTGCGCCCGGCGCTCGGCGCGCTGGCCGTGTGGAGCTTCCTGAACAGCTACAACAGCTTCTTCTGGCCGCTCATCGTGGTCTCCGACCCGGCCCAGTACACCCTGCCCCTCGGCATCCAGGCGCTCTACGGCGCCGAGAGCCGCCAGGTCGACATGGTGCTCGCCGGCTCGGTCCTGGCGGCCATCCCGAGCCTGATCATGTTCCTGCTGCTGCGCAAGCAGCTGCTCGACGGACTGACGGCGGGGGCCGTCAAGTCCTAGGAGATCCCTGTGACCCCTTCCCGCCTGACCATCACCCTCTGGGACTTCACCTGGTACACGCGCACCGGGCCCGGCGAGCCGTTCGCCGACCTGGACGCGGCCTTCGCCGAGGCCGTGGCGCGCGGGTACAACACGGTGCGGATCTGCGCGATGCCGTACCTGCTGTTCGGCTCCGGCCTGGACACCACGGCGCTGACCTTCAGCCCCTTCGGCGGCTACGGCGGGCGCACCCGCTGGTACGACGTCCGCGAGCGCACCACGCTCGACGGGCGCCACCACCTGCTGGCCCTGTTCGAGGCGGCCCGGCGGCACGACTGCCACGTGATCGTCTCCAGCTGGGAGTTCCAGCAGAGCTCGGTCTTCCTGGACGATCCCTCCTGGTACGAGGCGCTGCGTGCCGTACCGCCCGCCGACCGGGCGTCGGCGCTGGCCACGGCGCTGGCCGACCTGGTGGACTTCCTCGACGCGCACGGCCTGGCCGACCGGATCGCGTTCGTCGAGCTGCACAACGAGATCCAGTCGACCTGGCTCAACGAGGTGGTCGAGCCGGATCAGCCGAAGGTGCTCGGGCTGCGGCCCTACCTGGAGGCGGCGATCGACGCCTTCAAGGCCCGCCGCCCCGAGCCGGTCACCGCCAACTACGCCCGGGTGCCGGTCGGCGAGATGCGCGGCCTGCCGCGCAACGCCGACGTCGGGGTGTTCCACCCCTATGTCTACGGCGTGCTCGACGAGCTGATCGACACCTTCGCCCTGCGGGACGCCGCGCGGCCGTTCCCGCAGGAGCGGGTCTACCGGGAGCTGCTGCGGCCGGACGCCCCGCCGCTGGAGGAGTGGGGCCCCGACCAGGAGTGGCGGCGCGCGGCGACGGTGGTGCCCGCCCGGGAGGTCTACGTCCACGACTGGTGCGACCCGGTCCGGTTCGACCAGTGGTTGTACGACCGCTACTCGACCTACCGCTACGGCATGTCCGAACGGCTGCGCATCTGGATCGACGCCGCCGCCGACTGGGCCGCCCAGGCGGAGGTGCCGCTCGTGCTCGGCGAGGGCTGGATCGGGTACACCCCTCTCCACGGGACCTTCGAGGAAGGTCCGGTCGGCCGCGCGATCTGCCTGGAGGCCGTCGCCCACGCGGCCAGGGTCGGCGCGTGGGGCACCGTGGTGTGCTCCAACGCCGCGCCCCATCACCCGATGTGGCAGGACCGCGCCCTCCAGGAAGAGGCCAACACACTGTTCACGGGAGCCGCACGATGATCCGTTTCGCAGGGAAGGTCGCCCTGGTCACCGCCGCCGCGGCGGGGATCGGCGCGGCGACCGCCCGGCTGCTGGCCCAGCGGGGCGCCTCCGTCGTCGTCATGGACGTGGCCGACGACGCGGGGGCCGAGCTCGCCGCCGAGATCGGCGGCCAGTACCTGCACGGCGACGTCGCCTCCGCGACCGCCTGGGCCGCCGCCCGCGACCTCGTCACCGACCGGTACGGCCGCCTGGACGTCCTGCACGTCAACGGCCCCGGCCGGGTCGTGCCGTCGGCCCCCGTCCACGAGCTGCCCGAGGACGACTGGGACCGGCAGATCGCGGTCTCGCTCAAGGCCGCCTACCTGGCCGCCCACGTCTTCTGCCCCCTCCTGGCCGAGAACCGGGGCGCGATCGTCATCACCTCCTCCGTACACGCTCAGACCGGCATCCCCGGCTGCGGCCCCTACGCCGCGGCCAAGGGCGGCCTGCAGTCACTGGCCGGCCAGCTCGCCGTCGAGTACGCCCCCGACGTGCGGGTCAACGTCGTCGTCCCCGGGCCGATCATGACCGCGGCCTGGGACGGCATCGGCGAGCAGGGCCGGGCCGCGACGATCACCGAGACCCCCGCGGGCCGGTTCGGCCGCCCCGAAGAGGTGGCCGCCGCGGTCGCCTTCCTCGCCTCGGCCGAGGCCTCCTTCATCACCGGCGCCTGCCTCAAGGTCGACGGCGGCTGGAGCATCTCCACCACCTCCTCCTAGAACGGACCCCCATGAAGATCGTGTCCATGGACACCTTCCTCGTCCCGCCCCGCTGGTTGTTCCTGCGCGTCCGTACCGACGAAGGCATCACGGGCTGGGGCGAGCCGGTCGTCGAGGGCCGCGCCGAGACCGTCCGGGCCGCCGTCGCGGAGCTGAGCGAATATCTCGTCGGTGAGGACCCCCTGCGCATCGAGGACCACTGGCAGGTCCTGACCAAGGGCGGCTTCTACCGGGGCGGCCCGGTGCTGTCCAGCGCAGTCGCCGGCATCGACCAGGCCCTCTGGGACATCGCCGGCAAGGCCGCCGGGCTGCCCGTGCACGCCCTGCTCGGCGGCCCGGTCCGCGACCGGGTCCGCATGTACGCGTGGATCGGCGGCGACCGCCCCGCCGACGTCGCCGCCGAGGCCCGAGCGCAGATCGAGGCGGGCTTCACCGCCGTCAAGATGAACGGCTCGGCCGCGCTGGCCCCCATCGACACCCCGGCCCGCATCCGCGAGATCGTCGAACGGGTGACGGTGGTCCGCGAGGCCGTCGGCGAGGAGAACGACGTCGTCATCGACTTCCACGGGCGCATGTCGACGGCGATGGCCCGGCGGGTGCTGCCGCTCATCGAGCCGCTCCTCCCGCTGTTCGTCGAGGAGGCGGTGCTCCCCGAGCACACCCCCAACCTGGCCGCCCTGGCCCGGTCGACCTCGATCCCGCTGGCCACCGGCGAGCGCCTCTACTCCCGCTGGGACTTCCGCGAGGTGCTGCGCGACGGCATCGCGGTGGCCCAGCCGGACGTCAGCCACGCCGGCGGCATCTCGGAGGTGCGCCGCATCGCCGCCATGGCCGAGGCGTACGACGTCACGATGGCCCCGCACTGCCCGCTCGGCCCGATCGCGCTGGCGGCGAGCCTGCAACTGGCGTTCGCGATCCCGAACTTCCTGATCCAGGAGCAGAGCGTGGGCATCCACTACAACCAGGGCAACGACGTGCTCGACTACCTGGTCGACCGCACCCCGTTGCGGTTCGCCGGAGGTTTCGCCGAACGCACCGCCGTACCGGGCCTGGGCATCGAGGTCGACGCGGCGGCCGTGGAGCGCGCGGCCGAGCGCGGGCACCGCTGGCGCAACCCGGTCTGGCGGCACCCGGACGGTTCCTTCGCCGAATGGTGATCAGGCGGGCAGGGTCGCCGCGACCGCGCTGAGGGCCGTGCGGGCGTCGGGGAGCGGTTCGCCATGACCGACGCAGGCCAGCCGCGCGTCGATCTCCGCGAGCCTGCGGAAGGAACGGAGCAGCTCTGAGCGGTCCAGATTGAACACTCCGGGCATGACCTGTCCGTTGACGTGCGCGACCGTGTCCCCGGTGAAGAGCACCCCAGAGCGCGGCAGGTGAACCGCGATGCTGCCGTCGGTGTGGCCGGGAGTGTGGATCACCCGTGCGCCACCGCCGAAATCGATCGTGTCGCCGTCCTCCAGCTCGCGATCCACGCGGCACGCGGGCGCGGCGGGCAGCAGATGGGCCCCGAGGTCGCGGTGCAGGACGCGCTCCTCGTCGGTGAAGCGGGGCGGAGGAGCGGGCTTGTCACCGCGGATGATCGGCGCCTCCAGCCGGTGGGCCAGCACGGTGACGTCTCCCCACCCGCTGATCTCGGCGGCCCCGCCGCAGTGGTCCTCGTGGAAATGGGTGAGCACGACCTGCCTGACGTCGCTCCTGCGGTGGCCCAGTTGCTCGATCGCGGCCGCGATGTCCGTGCCGGAGGTGGCGACACCGGTGTCGACCAGCGTGAGCGCGCCCGCGTCGTTCCAAAGGTACGCCTGGCCGAACTCCAGCAGGATCAGGTGCAACTCCGGACGGATTTCCACGATCTTCATCTCGTGCCCCCTTCGGTGGAGAGACCAGCAAACTCGCAGGCGGCCGGTGGTGTCCAACAGCTCTCTGCGGCCGATTGACAACCAACGGTTTTCAATCCACCCTCGAGGCGTGGAGGCGGACATCGAGGGCCTGCGCGCGTTCGTGGTCACCGCGGAGGAGCTGCATTTCGGCCGGGCCGGCGCGCTGCTGTTCATCAGCCAGCAGGCGCTGTCGAAGCGGATTCGCCGATTGGAAGAGGCGCTGACGGTGCCGCTGTTCGAGCGGACGACTCGTGCTGTGGAGCTGACCGAGGCGGGGGAGCGGCTGCTGCCCCGCGCACGTGAGGCGGTCTCCGCGTTCGACCGGGCGATCCAGGCGGTCCGCCCGGGCAACGAGCCTTTGCGGGTGGACGTGTACGACGAGCGGTTCACGCCGCTGCGGATGGTACGTCAGGCGAGCGAGCGCGACTCTCGCGTACGGATCGAGCTGAGCATGCGGCAGGGGTTGTCCGTGGCGTTGCCGGCCCTGCGGCGGCTGGAGCTCGACGCCGCGTTCGGGCGCGTGCACGACACGCCGGCACCCTGGCCCGCCGAGCTGGCGTACCGGCTCGTGCGTCTGGAGCCGCTGCACGCGTTCGTGCCCGAGGACCACCGCCTGGCCGCCAGGGACGTGCTGCGGCCGACTGACCTGCGCGAGGCGGGCATCGCGATGCCCGACCCGGCGGGCGCGGCGGAATGGCGCGGTTATCTCGTGCGGCTGGCCGACCGGTTCGGCGTGCCGTTGCGCTTCAACGCCCCGGCCATCGGGCAGCGGCATCTCGTGGAGCAGTTCCTGGTGGAGAAGAGCGCGGTGGGCCTGGGCGAGATGAGCATCGACCCGGCAGGGAGCGGCCTGCGCCGCATCCCGATCGTCGAGCCGACGCCGCTGATGCCCTGGTCGGTCGTCTGGCACCGGCGTAATCCCCGGCCGCTGCTGCGGGCGCTCCTGCGGCAGTTGCGACCGCTTCCCGTCCCGTCCGACCCTGAGGTGTGGGTGCCCGAGATCGACCTGACCCCTTTGGATCTCTCCGGCTGAGGCGATTCGAGTGCCCGGCCCGTCGTCAGGTGTAGGTGTTCACGTGGTTGCGGATGGCGGTCCTGGCGCGCTCGTAGGCGTTCGGGTCGTCGTGCAGCAAGGAGACGGCGTTGGCGTTCTCCATGAAAGCGATCAGCTCGAACGCGAGCTGGTCGGCGTCCGTGTCGTCGGCGAGCTCGCCGAGCTGGCGGGCGTCGTCGACGGTACGCGTCACGAAGCGGATCCAGTCGAGGCCGGCCGCGGCGACGGCATCCCGCACCCGGCCCGGGCGGGCGTCGAACTCCGCGGTGACGGCGAAGAAGAAGCAGCCGCCGGGGAAGACCCGCCGCTGCGAGTAGCTCAACCAGCTTTCGCACAGCCGCCGCACCCTGCCCAGGCCCGGCGGCACGGTCAGCGCGGGCTGGACGACCTCGTCGACGTACACGCTCATCGCGGTGCGGATCGTGGCGAGCTGTAGCTCCTCCTTGGAACCGAAGTAACCGAACAGGCCGCTCTTGCTCACGCCGAGCTCCGTGGCCAGCCGGCCGATCGACAGCCCCTCCAGCCCGTCCTGCGAGGCGATGTCCGCCGCCCGGCGCAGGATCACGTTGCGGGCCCGCTCGTCCCGCGGCCGTCCCGCCATCTTCACCTCTTCTGCGTACGAACGTTCGGCCCAGGATAGCGGCTTGACGTCGTCTTCGGTATGTTCCTATTCTCGGCACGAACGTTCGTACAAAGAAATGACTGGAGCAGTGGCATGCTGAGATCCCGATGGACTCCCGGACCGGCGGCCGGCGCCGCCGGCTCGGTGCTGGTCAGCGTCACCGACTTCCGGATCAGCCGGCTGATCGACCTGCCCGGCGTCTACCACGCCGGGCTCACCCTGCGCCGCGCGTGGCCCGACCTGCCCGGCGCGGTCGGCATGTGGCTGTGGACGGAGCCGCTGGAGGGCAGGTGCGGCTCGGTGTCGATCTGGCAGGATGAGCAGGCCCTGCGCAAGTTCGTCGCCTGGCCGGACCACGTCGCCATCGTGCGGCGCTACCGCGGCCGGGGAAAGCTCAGGTCCACCGCATGGACGACCACGCAACCCGACCCTGGCGTCTGGGCCCGGGCCCGCTCGTACCTGTCCGGCGACCGTGACTAGCCACACAACACAAAGAAGGACATATGCCACCCGAGACCGGCGAACACGAAGTGCTGCGCGTCATAGCCGACCGGGTCCGTAGCGGCAGCCGTCCCGGCGCCCGCCAGGACGGCCACCGGGTGGCCCTGGCCATCGAGGGCGGCGGCATGCGCGGCACGGTCTCCGCCGGCATGGCCCTGGCCCTGCACGAGGCCGGAGCGGCGCACGCCTTCGACGCGGTCTATGGGGCATCGGCCGGGGCCATCACCGGGGCCTGGCTGCTGAGCGGAACCCCCGAGAACCTGACCGGTTGGGCCGAGCCCGTCTACGCGCGAGCGATGATCCGCCCGTCCAACCTCCTGCGCGGCCGTCCGATGGTCGACGTGCGAAACCTGGTCGAGCACCTGTACTGCGAAGTGACCCGGATGGACTTCGACGCGGTCCTGACCAACCCCATCGAGTACCACCCGCTGGCCACCGACGTACAGACCGGGCAATCCACCGATCTGCGCCCCCACCTGACCGGTCCCGTCGAGCTGCGGCTGGCCCTGCGGGCCAGTGCCGCGCTGCCGTTCCTCGCCGGGCCGCCGGTCGAGCTGGCCGGGCGGCTCTTCTACGACGCGGGACTCGCCGAGTCCATCCCGTACCGCACCGCCCTGGCGCAGGGAGCCAGCCACGTCCTCGTGCTGCGGTCCCGTCCCGCGCCTTCGGCCGCGACCGGAACACCGGCCGCGCGACCGTCCTACGGGACGCGCCTGATCGCCGCGACCGTTCTGCGGAGCTATCCGGAGGCACTGCACCGGAGTTTCTTCGCGCGCGACCACCGCTTGCTGCACGACGACACGCTGCTCGCCCGGTACGACCGGCCCGTGCCCCCGACAACCCGTCTACCCGCCGACGGTCAGGCCGCGCCCGATCCCGCGGTGCTGTCCGTGCGGCCCGCACCTGACTCCCCGGCCATCGGCCGCCTCACCCGCGACGGCAAGCCCCTCAAAGCCGCGCTCGAAGCCGGCCGCGCAGCCGTCAACCTGCTGCTGCAACCGCTCGGCCGGCCGGCCGCCGCACCATAGACGCGACCCCGCCCTGCGGTCGGATGTCACCGATGTCCCTCCGGGGCGTCGCGCGGCTCCGCGTAGGGCTCCCGTTCGGGTGGCCGGCCGGACGCGATGGCGCGGCCGCGGGCGAGTTCGGCGTCGAATTCCACACCGAGCAGGACGGCCACGTTGGTGATCCACAACCAGATCAGGAAGACGACGACGCCGGCCAGCGCCGCGTAGGTCTTGCTGTAGGAGCCGAAGTTGGTGACGTAGAAGCCGAAGGCGGCGGAGGCGGCGATCCACACCGCGACCGCCAGGATGCTGCCCGGCGTGATCCAGCGGAATCCGGGCTGTACGACGTTGGGGGCGGCCCAGTACAGCAGCGCCAGCACCAGCGTCACGATGACCACCAGGGCCGGCCACTTGGCGACGCTCCACACGGTCAGCGCGCCCTGGCCGATCCCGATCAGCCGGCCCGCCTGGCCGGCGAGCTCTCCGGTGAACGTCACCACGACCGCCCCGACGGCCATCAGGATCACCAGGACGGTGGTGATGGCGAGGCGCAGGGGGAGGATCTTCCAGATCGGCCGGCCTTCCGGCATTTCGTACATCACATTGGCGGCACGCATGAACGCCCCCACATAGCCGGACGCCGACCATAAGGCGACGGCGACACCGATGACCGTGGCGATGCTCGCGGCCCGCGGGCTGCTCTGCAGGGCCTGGAGCACGTGGTCGATGATCTCCCGCGCGGGGCCGGGCGCCATGGCCGCCAGGTTGTCGGCGAGCGGCCCGGTCGCCGACCGGCCGAACACGCCCAGCAGGGAAACCGCCGCGAGCAGCGCGGGGAAGATGGACAGGACCGCGTAGTAGGTGAGGGCGGCGGCCCAGTCGGTGAGCTGGTCGTCCCGGAACTCCCTGGCCGTGCGCTTGAGGATCCCCCACCACGAGCGCTTGCTCAGCTCGGCCGGGCTTTCCGGCGCCGCCCGCCGTACCGCTGCATCGTGGCCTTTCATCGGACTGCCTTCCCCGGGCTGCGCATCATGAGACCGCGTTTCGCTACCCCGCCCTTCCGGAGCTATTCACCATCGGGCCGCATGCCCACGTGACCTTCGGGTAGCGGGCGCCCCATGAGGATTTTGCCGTGAGATGGCTCAAGGAGAACTCGCTGGCGCTGGCGTTCCTGATCCTCTTCGTGCTCGCGATCGCCGGACAGGCCGTGGCGGGGATGCTGGACTACAACGACCAGGAGCTGGCCCAGGGTGGCGAGCCGGTCTCGATCCTGCAGTACGTGACCTCCTCGACGTTCGCGGTCGATGTGGCGGAGAACTGGCAGTCGGAGTATCTGCAGTTCTTCCTGTTCATCGTGCTCACCGTCTGGCTGGTCCAGAAGGGGTCGCCCGAGTCGAAGAAGGTCGATCAGGCAGGGCCGGAATCGGACGAGGAGCAGCAGGTCGGGCGGTATGCCCACGACCGCTCCCCGGCCTGGGCCAGGACCGGAGGATTGCGACTGGAGCTGTTCGGCAACTCGCTGGCGCTGGTCATGGGGGCGATCTTCGCGTTGTCGTGGCTGGCGCAGTCGGTGGCGGGACTGGCCGCCTACAACAGCGAGCGGCTGGCCGACCTGCGTGATCCCGTTGGGTGGGGAGCGTACGTCACCTCGCCGGAGTTCTGGAGCCGGAGCCTGCAGAACTGGCAGTCGGAGCTCCTGGCCGTGCTGTCGATGGTGGTGCTGTCGATCTATCTACGGCAGCGGGGCTCGCCCGAGTCCAAGCCGGTCGGGACGTCCCACGCGGCCACGGGCGTCGAGAACTGACGGCCGCCGCTTCGGCGGTCAGTCCGCCGGCGTCGCGGACAGCAGCGGGAAGCCGCTCAGGATCTGCCGCAGGTGCATCACCTGCCGGGGGAGGAACTCCGCGATCGTCAAGGCGACGACGTCGGCGGCGCCGTCGATGTCGGCGACGAGCCAGCTGGTTGGCCGCCAGGACGTCGCGCCGGTGGTTGAGGATGAGAGCCGGTGAGACGTCGTTGAGGACCTCCAGCATGCGGTGGGCCTCCGGCCGTACCCGCTGCGGAGGTTCGGGACGGCGGCGGGCCGAGCGCCCCGGCACCCGCCGAGGGCCACACCCCCCTCGGGCCGCAGGCGGGCCCGGCGGGAGCGGAGGAAATTCCCCAGCTCAGCGTTCGGATCCATGCCTCCAGTATCTCTGCGTGACAGGCTGACGACCGCAACGAGGGTGGCCCACCTGGACCCATGGAATCGACGGGGTGGGGCGGACGATGGGGATCTCGTGCCCGTGATTCGTCCCGCGCATATACAACAGTGCCTATGAAGGAAGACGATGACCTCCAGGCGCAGGGAGAGGATCTTTCGGCTGTCGTCACGGCGGTGCTGACCGGGTCGCGGCTGTTGGTGGCGGTCGCGGTGAGGTCATTGGGGGCGGTCGGGGACAGGGTCACGTTGCCGCAGTTCAGGATGCTGGTGGTGCTGGCCGGCCATGGTGAGACCAAGCTGGTCACGATGGCGGAGCTGCTGGGCGTCAACTCCTCCACGGCGATGCGGATGGCCGATCGGCTGGTGGCCGCCGGGTTGATCGTACGGGAGGTCAATCCGCACAACCGGCGCGAGAGCCTGATGCGGCTGACGGACGAGGGACGCCGCATCGTGGACGAGGTGACCGCGCGCCGCAGGGAGGAGATCGGCGCGATCGTGGCGCGGATGTCGGCCAGGCAGCGCCGGGCGCTCATCTCGGCCATGAACGCCTTCAACGAGGCGGGCGGCGAGCCACCCCTGAACGTGCCGAACCCGCTGGGCTGGTCCGCTGTCTGAATCGCTCACGCGGCGCTGAGCCGCCGACCAATGCCGGCACTTCGCGGCGGCCGGAAGCCGTGCGGGCTCCGTCCCCGGTCGTCAGATGGACGGGGTGGGGAAGCTCTCGGGTGTGGTCAGGCCGGTGCTCTCCAGGAGGCGCTGGTGGTTGAGCACCGCGGCGTTGGCCTGTTCGGAGAAGCGCCGGACCAGGGTGTTCTGCGTGGTGCCGCGTACCGTGCCGATCAGGGTGAAGATCTGTCCGTGCGCCAGGCGCAGCCATTTGACGTACGTCTTGTCATAGGCGGATCCGGACCTGCCGGAAATATCCGTCATCCAGTCCTGCTGCTGAGGCGTGGGCTTCACCGGCAGCTTGACCTTCAGCTTGGCGGCCACGTCGCGAACCTGCCCGTCGAGCATGTCGTGCTGAGCCGCGATCTCCTTGCTGACCTGGCGGACGCGGGCGCTGTTGGCGCGCTGTATCGCGTCCTGGGCCATGGGCATCTCCCACAGGCTGGCGAGCCGGACCTTCTTGATGAGCTCCTGGTCGGCCTCGGACAGCGGTCCCCACTTGGTCTGCCGGGTGCGGGCCTCCGGCTCGTCCTCCACGGGTTGGACGGTGGGCGCGTCGGTCGGTCCGGTCTCGACGGCGGTCGGCTCGGTGCTGAGGCCGGCGGTCGGCTCGGTGCTCAGGCCGGCGGTGTCAGAGACGGGCGTCGGCGTGTAGCCGGCGCAGGCAGTCAGAGTGCAGAGGGCGGCAATGCCGCAACTGATGAGAGCGCGACGGCTGTCGAGGAGTCGCATACGCCGTCATCCCCTTCCGGTCCCTTGGACGCGGCCTTCGTGAGTGGCGCCGGTCACTGAGGGATACGCGGGAGGGTGCGGGAGTGTTCATGGCATTGTGCAAGATTTGCATTGGGCAAGACTGCCGGGGTCCGCTGAGCCGTTGTCCGAGGCGGCCTTCACCGGTGCCATCCGTGACCGGCGTCCACCGCGAGCTCCTCCGGGCCGAGAGGAGCACGCGGGGCGGCGTCCACCCGATCGCGGTGCGGACCCGCCGTGTGGGCTCAGGCCGTGGGACGGCCCAGGCCGCGCAACTGGTCGGCGGTCAGCGCGGAGACGTTCTGGTCGACAGGGACCTCGGAGTACTGGTGGATGGCCCAGGACTTCCAGTCGGCAGGCGGGGTGATGGCCCCCTTGGCCTTGCTGTAGTGGGCGACCCACAGCGGGTACTCGGACAGGCCCTTGCCGTACTTGTTGGCGAAGTTCCAGCCGCTGTAGAACATCGGGGTGATCCCCGTCTTGTCCTTCACGTACGACAGCCACGTCTTGGCCCAGGCGTTGACCTCGGCGACGGATCTGCCGTTCGCGGTCTCCAGGTCAAGGACCAGCAGGTCGCCGGCCTTGGCGGGCTGCGAGTTCACCACGGACAGGAAGTGCTCGGCCTCCGCGATGGGATTGTTGCGGGGATGGCCATAGTGGTACGCCCCGCGCACGATGCCCTTCTTGCCCAGCTCGCGCCAGTGCCTGGCGAATGAGGCGTCGCGGAAGGACGTGCCTTCTGTGGCTTTGATGATGCCGAACTTGGCCGGGCTGGCATTCCAGTCGTACAGGGGCTCGTAATTGGAGATGTCCAGGCCGTAGATGAGGGCTCCGGCTCCATGACGAGTCGCCTGCACCGGGCTCTGCTCGGTGGGCGATGCGAATGCGAAGGTGGTGATGGCGGCGGTTGCGGCGAGGATCGCGACGGCGACGGCGAAGCTGAGGTATTTGGTGAGGAGATCGCGGTGATTCTTGAGGATGTAGGCGATTGTGGCAAGCCGGGGCTTGGACATGAGGCATTGACTCCTTGCTTCCATACCGCCTACCGGGTTAGCTGACGGGTTCGGGCCTGGAAGTGCCCTACCTGGCGCAGCCTGGGCTGGCGTCCGATTCACCCCAAGAACGTGGGTCCCCGGTTCCGCGAGGCGCGGATTCGGCGGCCGGACGCTGTCCCCGAAGGGCTTCTTCGGGCAGCGCGCGGTCCGGTCAACGAAGCGGCAACGATGCGGCGAAAGAGCGCCACATCCGTGCCGCAACTAGGCAAAAGATAGACATATATCCATAGATGGTGCAAGTAGTGCAAATCCGATTCGCGGGTGTCGGCGACCGGGCGGCGCTGAAATGCCGTGCCTGTAGGGATTCTGGTGCTTGGCAAAGAATCGGGGGAGTCGCTTCCGGGCCTTTTTATGATCTCGGCACGGGTGGGGCAGGCCATTCATGCGTTGCCATTGTGACCAAACGCCGTTCTATGGGTAATCGTGACTCCAGCCATCGTTTGACGTCCGCGGCGCCGTCGGGCACGCGGGAGCCGGGCAGGTGGGCGGGCTCCAACTCTCCGGGGGTCCGCACGTCGATCGGCCCCGGCGGGTCACGGGATCCTGGCGGGTCACCGGATCCCGGTGCGTCGCCGGATCGCGGCAGGCGTCCTGGTGTCGCCGGGGCCGAGGGTGGTCAAGAGGGGGCCTCGTCGGGGGTGGTGATGGGCAGGCCGGCGTCGGCGGCCCGGGAGTAGGCGTCGTCGATGTGGACCACCTGGCGGCCGCCGCGGGCCAGCAGGCTCGCGGCCGCCGCGGCCCGGTAGCCGGTGCCGCAGTGCACCCACACCGTTCCCTCCGGCACCTCGGCCAGGCGCTCCGGCAGTTCGGGCAGTGGGATGTGCACGGCGCCGGCCACGTGACCGGCCCGCCATTCGTTGCCCATCCGCACGTCCAGGACGGTCGGGCCACCGGCCGGTTCGCCCGCACGAGCGGGGGTCTGTTCACCCGTACGAGCGGCGGTCTCTTCGCCCGCACGGGCGGTGGCCCGTTCTCCCGCACGGGCGGTGGCCCGTTCTCCCGCGCGGGCGGTGGCCAGGTCGGCGAAGGTCGCGGTGGCCAGCTCGGCGATCAGGCCCGGGTCGTGTCCGGCCCACTGTTCGACGGTGCCGGTCGAGGCGGCGGCCGGGCGGTCTATGCCGATGCGGGCCAGCTCGCGCTGGGCGGCGGCGACCTGTTCGGCCGACTCGCCGAGCAGCGTGAGGGGCGTGCCCCACGGGGCCAGCCAGCCCAGCCAGGTCGCCATCGGCCCGTCCAGGCCGAAGCTGAGCGTGCCGGCCAGGTGCCGGTCCGCGAACGCCTTGCGTGAGCGCAGATCCACCACCCATTCGCCAGCCCGCAGGCGAGCCAGCAGCTCAGCGCTGTCGGCCGGCCGCGCCGGGGTCAGGTCGATCGGCTCCGCTCCGGCGGCGTTGCGCGCGCCCATGTGGGCGTAATAGGCGGGGTAGGCGTCCAGGCCTTCCAGGATGTGGGTGACGAAGTCGTCGGCCTCCATCCGCAGCACCGGGTTGACGTCCTTCTCCCGGCCGATGGTCGAGGCGGACGCGCCGGACTGCGTGACCGCGCAGAAGCTGCCGAACCCGTGCGTCGGCCAGAGCCGCGCGCCGTCGGGCAGCAGGCCGGACAGCCGCCGCGCGGAGGCGTGCTGGTGGCGGGCCAGGGTGCGGGCATGCTCGGCGCCCAGCAGGTCGGTACGCCCGGTGCCGCCGAACAACAGCGATCCTCCGGTGAACACCCCCTCCGGCCCACCCGGACCGGCCAGCACGTAGGACAGGTGGTGGAAGGTGTGTCCCGGCGTGGTCACCGCCTCCAGCCACATCCGCTCGGAGACGGCGATCCGATCTCCGTCGTACACCGGCACGCGGTCGAAGCCGACTTCCTCGGCCCCGCCCACCAGGTACGCCGCCCCGCTCACCCGTGCCAGCGCCAGACCGCCGGAGACGTAGTCGTTGTGCAGATGGGTCTCCACCACGTGGATGATCCGCACCCCCAGGCGACCGGCCAGGGCGAGGACGCGGTCGATGTCGCGCTGCGGATCGACCACCACCGCGACGCGCCCGTCATGGACCAGATAACTGCGGTCCCCCAGGGAAGAGGTCTCGATCACCTCGACCTGGATCGTCATCTCCTTGTCTCCTTTCGATCGTCAAATACCCCCGGGGGTATCAAGAGAACATATGGGTGCCCCGGCTCACCCGATCACACGGTCACGAAAGAGCGAGGAACAGCTTCTCCAGCCGCTCAACGCTGATCGGTGGCTCCTCGCCCTGCTCGCGCGCCACCTGGCACTGCTGCAACCCGGTCGAGATAATCTTGAATCCGGCCCGGTCCAACGCCTTCGACACCGCCGCCAGCTGCGTCAGCACCTTCTCGCAGTCCTCGGCGTTCTCGATCATCGCGATCACCCCGCCGAGCTGGCCGTGGGCCCGCTTCAGCCGCGTCAGCGCATCCCTCAGAACGGTCGCGTCCATCTCCACCCGGACCACCTCCGCGCCCAATATACCCCCCGGGGTAACTCGGCAAAGGGCCGCGGCGGTAGTCAACGGCGCTGAGAGCACCTGGTCCACCTTGATCAGGGTTCCGGCCGGGCGCGGTGACGTACCGGATGACGTGCTGGAGCCGCGCGTATCTCCGACGGGAGCAATGGAACGAGAACGTGGGCCGATCCGTGACCGCGGGACCTGACGTGCTCCTTCGGGCGGCGGCGAGGAGGTCTGGCGAACGATACGTCATGACGCGCGGGGGTCGTGAGCGGCGACAGGTTGATGAACTCAGATCTCGGATCGGCGAAGGAGGCCGGTCCGTTTCAGTGAGCTCAGGATCGGGGTCACCTCCAGCCCGCGGACATCGTCAAGCGATCCGACAGTCTCGGTGAGGAAGGCGTACAGCCCGTCCAGATCGTCGGCCGCGACGGCCACCAGGAGGTTCGCCGCCCCGGTCGTGGCCGCGGTGAACCGCACCTGCGGATGCCGGCTCAACTCTTGCCCGGTCGCCTCCAGGCTGCCCGGACCGGTGGCGATCCACAGCAGCGCCTCGCTGCCGATGCCCAGTAGGCGTCCCACGAATGGACGGCGGCCGTGGCGGGCAGGTTCCGCAGCAGCAGCGAGGTCCGGGCCTGGGGCCCGTCGAGAAAGAGCACGCTGCTGATCTCGTCACCGCCGCCGAGAATGTCGACCCACACCGTGTCGGCACGCCGCGCCAGTCCCGCGGCGATCGCCTGAAAGCGGCTGGGCCGGCACCGGATCCGCAACACCATGGGGATGAGCCGAGGAAAGAGAGCGGGATTGCGGATCGCTGTGGGCCGCAGCGTGCCGTCGTGCAGGAGCGGTGTGCTCGCTCTTTTCCGCCGAACGACCGTAGAACGGAGGCGTACCACTCCGGCAAGGAAGGTGACATCAATGATCGTGAGGGAACGCCCCGTCGTGGACACCGAGTCGGGGAGCGTGCAGGGCACCGTCGAGGACGGCGTCGCCGCGTTCCGCGGCATCCCCTACGCGGCTTCCCCACTGGGGGACCGGCGCTTCGCCGCTCCCGAGCAGCACCCCGACTGGTCGGGCCGGTGGGATGCCGCCTGCCCCGGCCCGTCCGTCCCCCAGGCCCCCTCCCGTCTCGAAGCGGTCATGGGACACCGCACCCCCGACTGGAACGAGGACGGCTCCCTCACCCTCAACGTGTGGACCCCCCGCCTGCCGGTCGGCGGACCCGCCCCGCACGCCCTCCCGGTCCTGGTGTGGTTCCACGGCGGCGGATTCACCAGCGGATCCGGTGGCTGGGACTGGTACGACGGCCGGAACCTGGCCGCCGCCGGCGACATCATCGTCGTCACCGCCAACTACCGCGTCGGCCCCCTCGGCTACCTCTACCTCCCGGAACTCGGCATCGAGAACCTCGGCGTGCAGGACCAGGCCGCCGTCCTCACCTGGGTGAAGCGCAACATCACCGCCTTCGGGGGAGATCCCGGCAACCTCACTGTCGGCGGCCAGTCCGCCGGCGCCTTCTCCGCCCTCTACCTCGCCCTCTCACCGGTCACCGGCCCGCCGATCAAGCGGGTCATCACCCAGAGCGGCCCCTGGGGGCTCCCCCCGCAAGACCCCGGAGAGGCGGCCGACCATGCCCGACGCTTCCTCAAGATCCTCAACCTGGAGCGGGGCCCGGATCACATCACCACCCTGCGCGCTGTCCCAGCCGAGCAGCTCCTCGCCGCCTACCGGCAGCTCGCCCAGGACATCTTCCGCCCGGGCAGCGTCGCTCCGCCGATGTACCCCGTCCTCGGCGCCTTTGGGATGCCCGAGGCGTGGGAACAGGCGCTGGCCTACGGACGCCTCGACGGCAAGCAGCTGCTGACGGGGACCACCAGGAACGAGATGGCGGCGTTCTTCGCGTTCGACCCGCGCATCCAGGCCGTCACCGCCGCCCAGGCGAGCTCGATCGTGGCCGGCCAGATCGACGGCGGCGCCGAGCGGTTCGACCGCGCCGCCGCCCGGCTTCCGCACGCGACACCGAGCGACGTCTTCACCGAGGTCGAGACCGAGATCATTTTCCGCGACGGGGCCCTCGCCATCGCCGATCACCACGCTGCGGCCGGCAACCCCACCTACGTCTACCAGTTCGACTACGCCCCGGCTCAGGACCCCGCACACCTGGGCGCCGCGCACTGCGTGGAACTCCCCTTCTTCTTCGACACCATCGACGCCTACCCCGACAGTCCCATGCTCGGCGAGGCCACCGTCGCGGCCCGCTCGCTCGGCCACACGTTCTCTCACGCGGTAGCGGCCTTCATGGCCTCCGGCCGGCCCGCCGCAGAGCAGTGGCACCCGTACGAGGCCGCCAACCCTGCGACCATCCGGCACTTCGCCTGACATTCCGCCGCCGCCTGGTCCGCGCGCCTCGCAGAACAGCCGCTCCAACGGCCAATCTTTGTGAAAATGCGGGCCAGCTCCCGCGTGGGCGAGCCGACACCGGGCATCCACGTAGCCGACCTCGTCGTCACAAGGAGCGCCATGTCCCTGTCCAGAGCCGTCCTCTTGCTGGGACCGGCCCTGCTGATGGCGACCGGCTGCGGCACCACCGCCACAATGGAGGCCGCCCCAGGCGGTCCTGCCGGCCCGGCGAGTCCGGCCACCCCGACCGCGCAGGCGCAGCCGGCCTTCCGCCAGCCGCGCGAATTGTCGAGCCACAACGGCCACCTGCACGTGCGGCTGGTCGTGGAGCAACGCGTGGTACGGCTCGCGGGCCAAGACGTCCGCGCGTTGACCTACAACGGCGACTTCATGCCGCCGACCCTGCGCCTGTTTCCCGGCGACCGGGTCGACCTGGAGTTGGTGAACCGGCTGGGCGAGCACACCAACCTGCACACGCACGGCTGGCACGTCTCACCGAAGGACAGCTCCGACAACATCTACCTGCACATCAGGCCGGGCCAGACCTACCGCTACACCTACCGGCTGCCCGAGGACCTGGCACCGGGCACGTACTGGTACCACTCCCACGCGCACCCGCTCTCGGAGGGGCAGGTGTTCGCCGGACTGTCGGGCGCGATCGTGATCGAAGGGCTGAACCGGTACCTGCCGTCCGACCTCCATGACACGGCCGAACTGCTCATCGCGCTCAAGGACTTCCAGGTGCGCGCGGGCGCCATACCAACGGCGAACATCGACAGCAACGCCCCGACCACCCGGACCGTGAACGGGCTCATCAACCCGATCATCCACATCCGGCCCGGCGAGACGCAGATGTGGCGGCTGGCCAACATCGGCGCCGACATCGCCTACAACGTCCAGCTCCAGGGCGTGCGCTTCCACGTCATCGCCCAGGACGCCAACCCCGTTGCCAGGGTCTGGAGCACCGACACGCTGCTCATGCCTCCCGGCAGCCGGTGGGACGTGCTCGTGCAAGGGCCGCCGGCCGGCCGTACCCGCCTGGTGACCCGGCCCTACAGCACCGGCAAGGACGGCGACTCCTACCCTGAGGCGACCCTGGCCACCCTGGTGTCCGCGGGGCGCGCCGTGACGCCCGCACGCCTGCCCACGACGTTCGCCGCCCGGTACTTCGACGACCTGAGGAAGGATCCCATCGCCCAGAGGCGGGTCGTCACGTTCTCGGAGAACACCCGCGCCGACCGGTTCTTCATCAACGGCAAGTCGTTCGATCCGAACCGGATCGACGTGCGGGCGAGGCTGAACACCACCGAGGAGTGGCGGGTGCGCAACCTCGCCGACGAGGAGCACACCTTCCACGTGCACGTCAACGACTTCCAGCTGATCAGCGTGAATGGCAGGCCGTACGACGCCCGTAACTGGCAGGACACGGTGCAGCTCCCCGCGCGCGGCGAAGTGGTGATGAGGACGAGGTTCAGGGATTTCGTCGGGAAGTACCCGCTGCACTGCCACATCCTCAACCACGAGGACCGCGGCATGATGGCCAACATCGAGGTCGTCCGCTGACAGCGGTTGGTAGATCTGCGGCACGCTTCGACCAGGAGGCCCGCCCGACCGGCCGCCATGCCGGGACTCCCTCAGGCGAGGCGAGAGACGCCATAGGTGATCAGGTTCCGCCGGGCGAGAGCAACCGCAGGAGGTCTCCGGCCGGCGTGCCGCCCACGGGGTCGACCGCGGCGGGAACAGGCCGTGCCCCGATGTGCTCGCGGATCTCTTCCTTCCACGTGGGCCGAGCGGGAACGCCCGGGTGGCGTTCTCGCAGCGTCTGGGGCGTTTACGTGTTGTCTACGAATCGTGTACGGCCGTACAGCAGAGTCGCTCCGGACAAGATGATCGGGATGGAGGGGTACATGAAGACCGAGATCCGTCACCCTGGTTCGTTCGCGGTCGCGCGCTGCCACCTGGACGGCGGGGAGACCCTGCGCGTCGAGGCGGGCGCGATGTACGCGACGAGCGCGGGGGTCCAGCTCCGGGCCAAGGTGGAGGGTGGTCTGCTGCGTGGGCTGGCGCGTTCGGCGCTGGGCGGCGAGTCGCTGTTCACCACGCGCTACACCGCTCCGGAAGGCGGCGGCTGGGTGGACGTGGCGCATCACCTGCCCGGCGATGTCCAGGCCGCCGAGGTACGAAGCGACAGCGCGCTCCTGCTGACCAGGGGATCGTGGATCGCGTCCAGCGACGGCGTGGAGATCGCCACCAAGTGGGGTGGCATGTCCAACCTCATCGGCAGCGAGGGCGGCTTCCTCATCAAGGCGCAGGGCGACGGCGTCGTCGTGCTCGGCTGCTACGGCGCGATGGACGTGATCGACCTGGCGGCCGGGCAGCAGGTCGTGGTCGACTCGGGGCATCTGGTCGCCTACGACGAGACGGTCAAGAGCAATCTGCGCCGGGCGGTCGAAGGGAAGACGGTCCAATCGCTCAAGTCGGGCGAAGGTCTGGTCTTCGAGTTCACCGGGCCGGGCAGGATCATGACGCAGACCAGGAACCCTGGGGCCTTGATCCTCCACCTGACGGAAGTGCTCCCCTTCGAGCGCGCCTGACCCCGCGCCGGCGGCCCGGCATGCCTCGGGCGATGGGGATCGACGCGGCGAGGTCGCCCGCGCGCCGCCCACGCCCGTGCGCCGCCGCGCAGCCCCATCGGCCCGGTCCCTGCGTCCCGCCGCTGCGGCGATGGGCCGCTGGCTGCGGTGGGCCGATTTGGCGCCGGGCCGCCCAGCGGTCGCGCCGGGTGGGGCGCGGATGTGGGAACCGTGGGTTTCTCGGCCGTGACGACGGGATCGACGGCTGTGACGACGGGATCGACGGCCGGGCGATGGGACGTGACCATGTCCGCCACCGCCAGGAAACGCCCGCCGACGCCGGAGTGGAGGCCGGCCGTTACGAGCGTTTCCGGGACTCGGCGGCGGCCCAGGCGAAAATGCCCTTCGCCATGAGGGACAGTTCGCCGGCCGCCCTGGTGGAAAAGACCTCCGCGCGTACGCGATGCACTCCCGCGTCGTCCGGAGCCGCCAGGGCGGCCATTTCCGCCAGATGCCCGGCCAGCCGCTCATCGCCTTCGGAAAGGGCCTTGAGCGCCGCGTCCGCGAGGGCCTGCGCCCCGCCCGCCAGTTCCGCGACCGATTTCGCCAGCACCGCCTCGGGAGCGGGCTTCAGGTGGGCCGGATTGCCGTCGTACCAGCCGCCGTAAAGGCGCCACAGATTGCGTACGACGAATTCCGGCTCGTCGTAACGCGCCCGCAGATAGGGCCGGTCGGCGAGATGCTCCGGCGCCTTCACGGAGTGGACGATCTCGTCGAGCCGGGCGCCCGCGTTGAGCAGTTCCAGGGTCTGCGTGATGAGCGACTCCAGCCATTCGGCCGTTTCCAGCAACGCCTGCCGGATGCGGTCGCGGCCGAAGATGGGGGCGCCGTGGCCGGGGAGCATGATCTCGGCGTCCATGGCGGCCATCCGGTGCAACGCGTGCACCCATTCCCGGGGATAGCGCTGCGCCTTCTGCGGGTTGCCGCAATTGGGCGTCACCCAGAGGAACAGGTCACCGGGCAACAGCAGCTTGTGCTCACGCACGTAGCCGATGGTCCCGTCGTCGGTCTCGCCCTTGGCGTGCACGAGGTCGAACGTGAGCCCGCCGCGCCGCACGGTCAGCGCGTCGGTGTAGGTCACGTCCGGACGCCGGTAGTCGGTGGGCCAGTGGAGCCCGGCGGCCTGGAACTGCCGCTGGTTGATCACCGAGTTATAGCCATTTGTCAACACATAACGCTCGAACCGGTCAACAACTGCTTTATGGGCATAAATCGCGGCTCGAGGCCCCGATTCCTCGAACGGCCCCGTCCCGAAGACATGGTCGACGTGCCCGTGCGAGTAGAACGCCGTGGTCAATGGCGCCCGTGTCCAGGCCCGTACGTCCTCGTGCAATTTCGCCGCCGAGAACGCGCTGCTCGTGTCGAACAGCACCAGCTCGCCCTCGGTCTCGAACGCGGTCACATTGCCGAACCCCGGCCACCAGCCGACACCGTCGGCGATCGGCTGAACACCCTTGCCCTGCAGGCCCGCGTCCACGACGCTGTCGTCCGATTCGCCGCGCCACACGCGCTCGGCGTACTCGATAATCATGGGCCCAACCCTGCTTCCAGAACCTCATTCTGGGCAAGGGGTTCACGGCAGGATCTCGCCTTTGACGCGCGGTCAAAGGGCGGAGGCGCTCGGCTTCCTTGCAGGCGCAGGTCAGAGATGATGACACGCTGTGGGAGCGCTCCCAGATATATGACGAAGATGTTTCCGAACTGTCAAGGACCCGAAAGACAGAGCTAACGGAAACAGGGGTGCGACCTGCGCACATCGCGAATTGTTCTTGTTAGACCACGGTGGGCATCCGGAAATGCGGATCTAGCCCTTGACCTCGAAGGAGCCGAAACCTAGCCTCCCTCGTGGGAGCGTTCCCACGGCCTCATCAGGCTTCGCCGTTCCGGCTGCAGCACATCCGCGTCATCGCCGCGGACCTCCGTACGTGTACGTGCACCACCGCGTGTTCCGAGGAGAAAGACGCGTGACCAGGAGCTCCCTTTCACCGGCCAAGCAGGCCCTGCTGGAGCGTCGCCTTCGGGCGCGCGGCACCAAGGTCAGTGTTCCCCGCCGTGACCCCGGCACCGCGCCGCCGCCGTCGGCCATGCAGGAGCGATTGTGGTTCCTTGAGCAGTACGCCCCAGGCACGGCCGCCTACACCGTGCCGTTCGCGGTCCGGCTCACCGGCGACCTCGACGAGAACGCCCTGGCCGGAGCCCTGACAGAGCTCACCCGGCGGCACGAGAGCCTGCGTACCAGCCTGGTCACCACCCCGGACGGCCGCCCGGAGGCGGTGGTCGCCGAGGAGCCGGTCGTGGAGTTCCGCGTCACCGACGACCCCGGCGAGATCGACCGGGAACTGGTCCGGCCGTTCGACCTGGCCCGCCCGCCGCTGCTGCGCGCCCTGCTGGTGCGCTCGGCCCCCGGCGAGCACGTGCTGCTGCTCACCATGCACCACGCGATCACCGACGGCTGGTCGTGCGACATCCTGTTCCAGGAGCTGCTGGCGCTGCACGCGGGCCGGGAACCGGCGCCGGTGCCGCTGCAGTTCGGCGACTACGCGCACTGGCAGCGCGGCCGGACCTTCGACGACGACGTGCGCTACTGGGTGTCCAACCTGGACGGGGTGCCCGCCCTGGAGCTGCCGACCGACCTGCCCCGGCCCGCCGAGCAGCGCTGGGACGGCGCCGCCGTGGACGTCGTCGTGGACCCCGCCCTCACCGCGTCGATCGCGGAGCTGGGCAAGGCGCACCGGGCCACGCCGTACATGACGCTGCTCGCCGCCTTCCAGGTGCTGCTCGGCCGGTTCGCCGGGCAGGACGACTTCGCGGTGGGGTCGCCGGTGTCCGGGCGGGAGCTGCCCGAGCTGGAGACGGTTGTCGGGCCGTTCATCAACACCCTGGCCCTCCGGGCCGACCTGCGCGGCGACCCGACCTTCGGCGAACTGCTCGGCCGGGTCCGCGACTCCACCGTGGACGCCTTCGCGCATCAGGCGCTGCCGTTCGACCGGCTCGTCACCGAGCTGGCCGTGGAGCGGGACGTCAGCCGCACGCCGGTCTACCAGACCATGTTCGCGCTGCAGAACTACCGCGGCCGGACCCTGGACACCTCCGGGCTGGGCGCGGAGCCGTACCCGATCCCGACCGTGGCCAGCCGCTTCGACCTGGCGCTCTACCTCTTCGAGGGTGGCGGCGGGCTGCACGGGCAGCTCACGTACAGCACCGCGCTGTTCCGGGAGGACACGGCGCGGCGGCTGGCGGGATGCCTGGAGACGCTCCTGCGGGCGGCGGTCGCCGACCCCGGCCTGCCGATCTCCCGGTTGCCGCTGCTCGGCCCGGACGAGCGGCGGCGCGTGCTCGCCCTCGGGGCCGCCGAGCCGGCGCCGCTCGCCGGGATCGGGCTGCTGCACGAGGTCGTCGCCGGGCAGGATCCCGCGGCGGTCGCGGTGGTCGCGGGGGAGACCTCGCTCACGTACGGCGAGCTCGGCACCCGCGCCGACCGGCTGGCCCGGCGGCTGCGGGCCCTCGGCGCCGGGCCCGGGGAACGGGTGGCGCTGTGCCTGGAGCAGTCGGCCGGACTGGCCGTGGCCGTGCTCGGCGTGCTCAAGGCGGGGGCCGCGTACCTGCCGCTGGATCCGGAGCATCCGCCCGAGCGGCTGGCGTACGTGGTGCAGGACGCCGGGGTACGGATCGCGGTGACCGATTCGTCCTCCAGGGAGCGGTTGCCCGACGGCCTGCTCACGGTGGGCCTCGACGAGCCCGACGGTGACGAGGCGCCGGTCCCTCCTGACGTGACCCCCGACGACCTGGCCTATGTCATCTACACCTCCGGCACGACCGGGAGGCCCAAGGGCGTCGCGATCCAGCACCGGCAGGCGCTGGTCTATCTCGCGGGCCTGCGGGAGCGGCTGGGGATCGAACCCGGCGGTTCGTACGGGCTGCTGCAGTCGCTGGCCTTCGACTTCGGGGTGACGGTCTTCTACGCGTGCCTGATGACCGGCGGCACGCTGCACATCATCCCGCCGCGCACGGCGGGGCACGAGCTGGCCGAGTACGTCCGGGACGCCGGCATCGACTACCTCAAGATCACCCCGTCCCATCTGGCCGCGCTGCAGGCCGACGTGCTGCCGCGCAAGCTGCTGATCCTCGGCGGCGAGGCGGCGCCCCGCGACTGGGCGGAGGAGCTGGCCGCGTCCGGACGCTGCCGGGTCGTCAACCACTACGGCCCGACCGAGGCGACGGTCGGCGTGACCACCTATCCGGTCGAGGGCACCGGCGGCACGACCACCACGCTGCCCATCGGCAGGCCGCTGCCGGGGGCTCGGGCGTACGTGCTGGACGAGCAGCTGGAGCCGGTGCCGATCGGCGTCGCGGGGGAGCTGTACCTCGGCGGGGATCGGCTGGCCAGAGGCTATCTCGACCGCCCCGCCCTGACCGCGGAACGGTTCCTGCCCGACCCGTACGGCCCGCCCGGCGCTCGCATGTACCGCACCGGCGACCTGGCCCGCCACCTTCCCGACGGGAACCTGGAGTTCCTCGGCCGCCGCGACCTGCAGGTGAAGATCCGCGGCTACCGGGTGGAGCTGGCCGAGGTCGAGTCGGTGCTCGGCCGGCATCCCGGCGTGACGTCGGCGATCGCCGACATGCGCGGCGGTCTCCTCGTGGCCTACCTCCTCGCCGAGTGCGGTGAGGCCCGGCCGGAGGCCGCCGAGATGCGGACGTGGCTGGCCGAGCGGCTGCCCGACTACATGATCCCCGCCCGGTACGTGTGGCTGGACGAGCCGCCGCCGCTGAAGTCGCACGGCAAGGTGGACCGGGCCGCCCTGCCCGACCCGGCGCCGGAGACGACCGGCCGGTTCGAGCCACCGCGATCCGCCGCGGAACGGACGGTCGCCGCCGTGTGGGCCGAACTCCTCGGTGCCGCCGAGGTCGGCGCCACGGACGACTTCTTCGAGCTCGGCGGACACTCCCTGCTGGCCATGCGGGTGGTGGCCCGGCTCAGGCAGGAGCTGCCGGAGCGTACCGTCACCGTGCTCGACCTGTTCAAGCACCGCACCGTACGCGAGCTGGCCGCGCTGCTGGAGTCGGACGGCGACGGCCCGCGCCACCTGCTGCACCGGCTCACCCCCGCCAGGACGGCCACCTCGACGTTGGTCTGCGCGCCGTACGGAGGCGGCAGCGCGGTCATCTACCAGCCGCTGGCCGACGCGCTGCCGGCCGACTGGGCGCTCTACTCGATCGCGGTGCCCGGGCACGAGCTGGGCGAGGAGTCCCGGCCGCTGGACGAGGTCGCCGACGGGTGCGTACAGGAGATCCTCGACGGCATCGAGGGCCCCGTCACCCTGTACGGCCACTGCGGCCTCGGCGTGATGCTGGCCGCGGAGATCGCCCGCAGGCTGGAGGACGCCGGCCGCGAGGTCGAGGCGGTCTACCTCGGCGGTGTCTTCCCCTTCGCCCGCCCCCGCGGCCGACTCTCGGGCCTGACCGAGCTCATGGAGCGCATCCGCGGCGACCAGGCCTGGATCAACGACCTGCGCTCCGCCGGCCTGGACGTGGAGGAGGTCGGACGCGACCAGCTCGACCTCATGGTCCGCAACCGGCGGCGCGGCACCCGGCAGGCTGAGCGGTACTTCACCCGCATGTTCGAAGAGGCTGCGGCCCCGCTGCGGGCGCCGGTGATCGCGCTGGCCGGCGAGCGTGACCCGGCGATGGAGTTCTACCAGGAGCGCTATCGCGAATGGCACGTGCTGTCGGAGCTGACGGCCCTGGTCGTGCTGGACGAGGCCGGGCACTTCTTCCTGAAATATCGGGCGGAGGAGCTGGCGGCCATCGTGACCGGCACGCACCGCGCCATCGCCGAGGGCCGGACCGAGCCGCTGGTACGCACACCGCGATCGACGTGGTGGCTGGAGGGCGTGTCATCCGGAGACTCGCCGGCGCCTTCGGAGGAACGCCGGGCGCGGCCGGGCATGGGGAGGTTCGCGCTGGTCGCGGCCGGGCAGCTGGTGTCGATCCTGGGGTCGGCGCTGACCGAGTTCGCCGTGCCGCTGTGGATCTACACGACCACCGGCTCGCTGGCGGACTTCGCGCTGTTCGCGGTGCTCGGGCTGCTGCCCGGCATGCTGGTCGCGCCGCTGGCCGGGGCCATCGTGGACCGGCATGACCGGCGCGCCGTGATGCTCGCCGGCGACGTCACCGCGGGCGGCGTGCAGCTGGTCCTCGGGGTGCTGCTGTGGACCGGCAACCTGGAGATCTGGCACATCTACCCGCTGCTCGCGCTGCTGTCGGTCGCGCTGACCTTCCAGCGGTTCGCGTACGCCTCGGCGATCCCGCAACTCGTCCCCAAACGCTTCCTGGGCCACGCCAACGGGGTGGTGCAGCTCGTCACCGGCACGGCCCAGGTGGCGGTGCCGCTGGTGGCGGTCGGGCTGATGGCGGTCATCGGGCTGGAGGGCATCCTCGTCCTCGACGTGCTGTCGTACGTGTTCGCGGCCGCGGTCGTGCTGGCGGTCCGGTTCCCCCGGAGCATGGCCTGGCGGCGGCGCGAGACGGTCATGGCGGAGATCGCCGGCGGCTGGCGGCTGACCTGGGGGAACCGGGGCTTCCGCGGGATGCTGGTGTTCTTCGCCGTCCTGAACGTGTTCCTGTCGCCGCTGTTCCTGATGATCTCGCCGCTGGTGTTGTCGTTCGCGACGCTGCAGGACGTCGGGCGGGTGTCGCTGGCGGGCGGGATCGGCGTGCTGGCCGGCGGGCTGCTGATGGCCGTGTGGGGCGGGCCGCGCCGGGGGCGGCTGCGCGGGGTGCTGCTGTTCACGCTCGCGCTGGCGGGGTTCTGTGTGGTCGTCGGCGTACGGGCGGATCTCGTGGCGATCGCCGCGGGGGCGTTCGGGATGTCGCTGTGCCTGACGCTGCTCAACGGCGTGTACGCGACGATCATCCAGGTCAAGGTGCCGCAGCGGTTCCACGGGCGGGTCATCGCGCTCAACACGCTCGTCGCCTGGTCCACGCTGCCGATCGGGTTCGGGCTGGTGGCGCCGTACGGAGCGACGGTGCTGGAGCCGCTGATGGCGCCGGACGGGCCGCTGGCCGCGACGGCGGGGGCGTTGCTCGGGACGGGGGAGGGGCGCGGGATCGGGCTGATGTACGTGGTCTTCGGGCTGGCCATCGCGCTGATCGCGGTGTGCGCGATGCGCGTGCGGGTGCTGGCGCGCTTCGATCGCGAGGTGCCCGACGCGCTGCCCGACGATCTCGTCGGCATCGAGGAGCTGCGGCGGCGTGCGGGAGGCGAGTCGTGATCGTGCGGGAGCTGCGGCGGTGTGCGGGAGGGGAGCCGTGATCGTGCGGGAGCTGCGGCGGCGTGCGGGAGGCGAGTCATGATCGTTCCGGAGCTGCTCGCCAGGCGGGCCGCGGAGGAGCCCGAGGGGGTCGCGCTGGAGGTCGCCGGGGGCGGCACGCTGACCTTCGCGGACTGGCACGCGCAAGTGGACTCGCTGGCGCGCGGGCTGGTCCGGCGCGGGGTGCGGCGGGGCGACCGCGTGGGGCTGCTGTTCGGGGCCGAGAACTGGACCGGCTTCGCCGTGACCTACTGCGCCGTACAGCTGGCCGGCGGGGTGGCCGTGCCGATCTCCGACCGGTTCGCGCCGGCCGAGGTGGCGTACATGCTGGAGCACTGCTCGGCGACCGGCGTGCTGCACGCCGGCAAGGGGCCGGCCGCGCCGCCGGACGGCGGGTACTGGAGCGCCGTGCCGGCCGAGCTGGAGCCCGGCTCGCGCGAACCCGCGCCGCCGGGGCCGGCGGATCTGGCGCAGATCCTCTACACCTCCGGCACCACGGGCAGGCCCAAGGCGGTGGCGGCCACCCACGCCAACCTCACCTACGGCAGCGCCACCCGGGCCAATCGCCGCAGGTTCGGGCATTCGCGGCTGCTGCTGCACGCCTTTCCGATCGGCACCAACGCCGGCCAGGCCATGCTGATCAACGCGCTGGACGCGCGGCCGTCGGTGCTGACCCTGGCGCGGTTCACCCCGGGCAGGTTCGCCAGGCTGATCGAGTCGCGGCGGGTGGGGACGGTGTTCCTGGTGCCGGCGATGGCCCTGGAACTGCTCAACGCCGGGCTGCACGAGCGGCACGACTTCTCCGGCGTGGTCCTGCTCGGGTCGGCGGCCTCGGCGCTGCCGGCGGCGCTGTGCGCGCGGCTGGCGGCGGCGTTCCCCAAGGCGACCGTGACGAACTACTACACCTCGACCGAGGCGGCGCCCGCCCAGACCGTCATGATCTACGACCCGTCGCGGCCCGCCGCCCTGGGCCGGCCGGCGCTCGGCAGCGGGCTGAGGATCACCGGCCCCGACGGCACGCCGCCGGCGGCCGGGGAGACGGGGGAGATCTGGCTGCGCTCTCCCGCCGCCGCGCGCTCGTACTACCGGGACCGGCAGGCCAGCGCGCACACCTTCCGCGACGGGTGGGTGCGGATGGGCGATCTGGGCTACCTCGACGCGGACGGCTACCTGTATCTCGTCGACCGGGAGAGCGACGTCGTCAAGTCCGGGGCGTACAAGGTGTCGACCGTGCAGGTGGAGGCGGCGCTGCACGAGCACCCGGACGTGGCCGAGGCGGCGGTCACCGGCGTGCCGCACCCCGTGCTGGGCACCGTGCTGGCCGCGGCCGTCGTGCCCCGTTCGCGGGCGCCGCGCGTGACGGAGCTGCGGGCCTTCCTCATGGCCCGGCTGGCCGCGCACGAACTGCCGACACGAGTGATCTTCGTGGACCACCTGCCCCGGAACCACTCGGGGAAGGTCGTCAAGTCCGGCCTGCGCGATCTGCTGAAGCAGGCGGACTCCGTGATGGAAACAGGCTCTATGGAAACAGGCGCTGTGGAGAAAGAAGGCGGGAGATGACCGGATCGTGGCCGGCCTCCCCTGCGCAGCAGGGGATGTGGCTCACCGAGCGGGCCGGGGTCGCCGGGCGGGCCTTTCACATGCCGCTGGCCGTGTGGCTGGACGGGCCGCTCGACGTGATGGCCCTGGCGGAGGCGTGTGAGGAGGTGGCGCGCAGGCATCCCGTGCTGGGCGGCGTGCTCGCCGAGGACGGCGGTGAGCTGCGGGTGGTCCCCCACGGGGTGCCGCCGATGCGCGAAGGCGGCGACCTTGAGGAGGAGCTGGCCGGGCCGGTCGATCCGGGGGAAGGCCCCGCGGCGCGGTTCACGCTGATCCGGGAGGACGCCAAGCGGCACGTACTGCTGTTCCAGGCCCATCACGCGGTGTTCGACGGGGAGTCCAAGGACATCCTGCTGCGGGACCTGGCCTCCTGGTACGGGGGCGCGACGCCGGCGCCGCTGGTGCTGACGCACCCGGAGGTCACGGTCCAGCAGCAGGTCAGGCTGGCGGACGCGCTGCCGGACGCGCGGCGCTACTGGCAGGACCGGTGGCAGGACCAGCGGGAGCTGCACCTGCCCGGCCTGACCGGCGTCTCCGTGGCCGCGGCACCCGGCTGCGCCCTCGACTTCGTCGTCGAGGATCTCGGCGGGCTCGCCGGGCGGCTGGAGGTCACCCGTTTCGAGGCGGTGCTGGCCGCGTTCGTCGCGCTGCTGCGCGCGTACGGCAACGCGCGGCCCGCGGTCGGCGTGGATCTGTCCACGCGGACCGAGCGGAGCCGGGACCACGTGGGCGCCTTCGTCAACGAGCTGCCCGTGATCGGGGCGCCGGAGGCGGGCACGTTCGGCGAGTTCGCGCGGAGCCTGCGGGTCGAGCTGCGACGGTTGTACCGGCACCGCGAGGTTCCGCTGGCCAGGGCCGTGGACGGGATCGGCCCGCGCGCCGCGCTCACCCCCGTGTCGCTCAGCTACCGCCGGCGGCCCGAGACGGGCCCGCTGTTCCCCGGGCTCGGCGCGTCGGTGGAGTGGATGATGTTCAACGGCTGGGTGCGCAACACCCTCCACCTGCAGATCGTCGATGACCCGGCGGGCACGGCGGCGCGGCTGCAGTACAACCCGGCGCTCCTCGACCCGGCGGGGGCCGAGCGGATCCGGGAGGATTTCGCCGCGCTGCTGGCGGCGGTCGCCGCGGACCCGGACGCGCCGCTGGACCGGCTGCCGCTGCCCGCCCCCGTGCCGGCGGCGTCCGTGATCACGGCCGACACGGGAGCGGGCGGGCCGGTGGCCGCCGAGCTCGTACGGGAGATCCAGGCCATCTTCGCCAAGGAGCTCGAACTGGACGACGTGGAACCCGACGACGACCTGTTCGATCTCGGCGGCCATTCCCTCACGATCACCCAGATCATGGCCAGGGCCCGGGAGCGGTACGGCGTGGAGCTCTCCTTCGAGGTGTTCATCGACGACGCCACCGCGACGAGCATCGCGGCGGAGGTCGCCCGCCTTCGGGAGCAGGCATGTTGAGGGAGCGCGTGGCCGCGCTGGTGGCCCAGGCCAGCGACGGCGAGCTCACCGCGGCGGAGGTGCTGGCGGCCGACTGCTCGCTGACGGCGCTCGGCCTCACCTCGCTGGGCTACATCCGGCTGATCGACGCGATCGAGGAGGCGTTCGGCTTCGACATCGAGTTCGACGGCAGCCTCGACACGCTCGACGGGCTGGTCGACCACCTGTCCCGGTTCGCGGGCCGCCCGTCATGATCGGCCCCGTGATCGGTCCTGTGACGGTCGAGTTCACCGGCGCCAGGTCCGGCCAGGGGCCGCTCACCTGGGGCCAGCGGGCGATCTGGCGGCTCACCGAGTGGCTGCCCCCTGGCGACCCGTACTTCAACATGCCGTGGGCCCTGCCGGTGCACGGCAAGCCCGACCTGCCGGCCGTACTCGCCGCCCTCGCGCGGCTGCTCGGACGGCATGAGAGCCTGCGGACGAACTGGCTCCCCGGCCCGGAGCCGGCCGATATGGTGCAGCGGGTCGCGGGGCAGGGGCGCTTGGCGGTCGAGCTGGTCGACGCCGCCGGCTCCCGGCCCAGGGTGCTGGCCGGGGAGATCGCCGCCGAGCTCGCGGCCAAGGGCTTCGACTACGCCGACGAGCTCCCGGTGCGCTGCGCCGTCGTCATGGACGGCGGCAGGCCGCGCGCGGTGGCGTTCGCGTTCACGCACATGGCGGTGGACGGGCGGGCGCTCGACGTCATCGCCGGCGAGTGGCCGCGGCTGCTGTCCGGGGAGCCGCTGCCCCAGGACGTCCCGCAGCCGCTCGACCTGGCCGCCGAGGAACGCTCGCCCGAGGGCGCGGCGCGCGGCGAGCGGGCGCTCAGGTACTGGCGGGCGGCGCTGGAACGGATGCCGCGCCCGCTGTTCGCCGCGCCGCCGGGCAGGCCCGAGGAGCCCAGGTTCGTCAAGCTCGGCATGGAGTCGGCGGCGCTCGGCGCGGCGGCCACCGGGCTGGCCGCGCGCTGGGGGGTGAGCACCAGCAGCGTGCTGCTCGGGGCGTACGCGACGCTGCTGTCCCGGCTGACCGGCCGCGGCACGGTCGCGCTGCAGCTCATCGTGGGCAACCGGCACGATCCCCGGCTGGCGCCCATGGTGGCCACCCTCGTCCAGGACGGGATCTTCGTCCTGGACGTGGCCCCGGGTCAGCCGCTCGCCGAGGTGGTGCGGGCCGCCCACCGGGGGGTGCTGGCGGCGTACCGGCACGCCCGCTACGACCCGGCCGCCCAGCGGGCGCTGATCGAGGAGACCGGGCCGCCGCCCACCGCCTACTTCAACGACGTACGGGTCACCGGGGGCTGGCCCAACCTGCCGCCGAACCCGCCCGCGACCCCCGGCCGGATCTTCCCGGTGGGGGCCTGGCCGGAGGTGGACGCCGAGGTGTTCTGCACCGCCGGGCCCGCCACCCACACCTGCCGGCTGGACCTGCTCGCCGACACCGCCCTCCTGCCCCGGGAGGCGATCGAGGCGACGCTGCGCGAGGTCGAGACGCTACTGGTCAGCGAGGAGAACACGTGAGTGCCGAGATGCGCGTGGTCGTCAACCACGAGGAGCAGTACTCCGTCTGGGCCGCGGATCGCGAACTGCCGCCCGGCTGGTCCGACGCGGGGTTCGCGGGCACCCAGGAGGAGTGCCTGGGCCACATCGAGACCGTCTGGACGGACATGCGCCCGCTCAGCCTGCGAAACTGAAAGGCGATACCGACGTTGAGTGACGACACGACGCCGCCCCCGCGCAGTGCCGCGAACGGGACGGCGGGCACGATCTGGCGGTGGCTGGACAAGGCCCCCGACGCGGTGGCCGTGACCGGCTCCGACGGTCAGGTGACCTACCGGGAGCTGCACCGGCGCGTCGAGGACCTGGCCGCCGTGCTGCGCGGGCACGGCGTCGGCCCCGAGACGCCCGTGGGGCTGTGCATGGAGCGGACCACCGGGATGCTCGTGGCGATGCTCGCCGTGTGGACGGCGGGCGGTGCGTACGTGCCGCTGGATCCGGCCTTCCCCGCCGGACGGCTGCGCATGATGCGCCAGGACGCCGGCATCGGCCTGGTGCTGACCCAGGCGGGCGTCGATCCCGCGCTGCTGGACGGCGTTCCCGCCGTCGTCACGCTCTCGCCCGGGGGCAGGCCGCTGACCGGCGCTCCCGCCCCGTCCGGCGGGGTCGCGGCCGATGGGGACCGGCTGGCGTACCTGATGTTCACCTCGGGCTCCACCGGCCGCCCGAAGGGGGTGGCGGTGCCGCACCGGACCGTGGCGAACCTGCTGGAGTCGTTCGCCGAGCTGCTGCCGATCGGGCCGGAGGACCGGTGGCTGGCCGTCACCACGCTGTCGTTCGACATCTCGGTCCTGGAGCTGCTGCTGCCCCTGTTCACGGGCGGCCGGGTGGTGATCGCGGCCACCGGGGAGGTCTCCGACGGGTGGGCGTTGCGCGAACGGGCCGTCGCCGAGGGGGTCACGATCATGCAGGCGACGCCGGCGGGCTGGCGGATCCTGCTGGAGTCCGGCGGGGTCCCCGCGACGATCAGGACCCGGTTGTGCGGCGGCGAGGCGCTGCCCCGCGATCTCGCGGACGCGCTGCTGGCCGACGGCGCCGAGCTGTGGAACGTGTACGGGCCCACCGAGACCACCGTGTGGTCCACGGCCGGCCGAGTGCGGCCGGGACCCGAGGCCGTGGATCTCGGCTCGCCCATCGGGCGGACCTCGCTCCACCTGCTGGACGGGAACGGGACGCCGGTCGCCGACGGGGAGGCCGGCGAGCTGCACATCGGCGGCGCGGGGGTCGCCCGGGGATACCACGGGCTGCCCGGCCAGACGGCCGCGCGTTTCCTGCCCGACCCGTACGCCGGCGTCCCCGGCGCCCGCATGTACGCCACCGGCGACCTGGCCAGGATCACGCCCGACGGCCGGCTGGAGTACCTCGGCCGCGCCGACCAGCAGGTCAAGGTGCACGGATTCCGCATCGAACTGGGCGAGATCGAGGCCGCCCTGCGATCGGCCGCCGAGGTCAGGGACGCCGCGGCCGCCGTCCGCGACGGGCGGCTGGTGGCCTACCTGGTCCCGCGGGAGCAGGCCGTGGACTGGGCCGCGCTGCGCGAACGACTGCGCGCCTCGCTCCCCGACTACATGATCCCGGTCCGGCACACGACCCTGACGTCCCTGCCGCTCACCCCCAACGGCAAGCTCGACCGCGCCGCCCTGCCCACCCCGTCCTGGACGCGCCCCGGCACCGCCGCCTTCCGCGCCCCGGCCGCCGGGGTCGAGTCCGACCTCGCCGAGATCTGGGCGGGGGTGCTCGGCGCCACCGAGCCCATCGGCGCCGACGACGACTTCTTCGAGCTCGGCGGCCACTCCCTGGCCGCCACGCAGATCATCGCCAGGGTCCAGGCCAGGTACGGTCTCGAGGTGCCGATCGTCGTGCTGTTCGAGCGTCCGACGATCGCCGGGTTCGCCGCCCGGCTCGACGACCTGGACGACGCCGAGCTCAGCCTGGCCGACGTCGCCGCGCTGCGCGACCAGCTCGACGGCCTGAGCGCCGAGGAGCTCCAGGGGCTGTTCGACGACCTGGCGGCCGGGTCATGAGGGCGCCGCTGTCGCCCGCGCAGGAACGGCTCTGGATGCTCCAGCGGCTGGAGCCCGGCGACGCCTCGTACACGATGTACCTGGTACGACGCCTGCGCGGCCCCCTCGACCGCGACGCGTTCACCGCTGCCGTCGGCGCGCTCGTGGCCAGGCACGAGAGCCTGCGCACCGCCTTCGCCGAGGAGGACGGCACGCCCTGGGCGGTGGCCGGGCCGGTCGGGTGGTCGCCGCCGATCGAGTGGCTGACGGCGGCGGGGGAGCAGGTGGACGCGCTGGTCGCCGAGCGCACCAACGCCGCCTTCGACCTGGCCGCGGGCGTCCCGCTGCGGGTCGCCGTCATCGAGGTCGCCCCGGACGATCACGTGCTGTGCCTGACGCTGCACCACATCCTGGCCGACGGGCACTCCCTGGAGATCATGCTCGACGACCTGGGCGAGCACTACGCCGCCGCCGTCGAGGGCCGCCCCGCCCGCCTGCCCGACATGCGCATCCAGTCCAGCGACTACGCCCGCTGGCAGCGGCGCAGGGCGGACAAGGCCATGCCGTACTGGACCGAGGCGCTGGCCGCGCCGCCGGTCACCGAGCTGCCCTTCGCCCGTCCGGGAGCGCGCGCGGCCGTCCGGGAGGGCGGCCATCACTGGGTACGGCTGGGCGCGCGGCACCTCGCGGAGGTGGAGCGGCTGGCCGTGGCCCACCGGGCGACCCCGTTCATGGTGCTCATGGCGGCCTACCAGGCGCTGCTGTTCCGGCACAGCGGGCAGCACGACCTGGTGGTCGGCACCGTGGTCGCCGGGCGGGACCGGGTCGAGCTGGAGCGGATGGTCGGCTACCTCACCCAGACCCTGCCGCTGCGCGGCGACCTGGCGGGCGACCCGACGTTCGCCGAGCTGCTCGGGCGGGTCAAAGCGGTGGTGCTGGACGCGATGGGCCGGCCCGCGCCGCTGCTGGAGCGGCTGGCGCGCGGCGTCGAGACGCTGCTGCCGACCGTGTTCATCCTGCAGGACTACGCCGCCGGGCAGGACCGGGCGTACGGCGGGGTCCGGGTGTCGGACTTCGAGGGACGCCACGAGCAGATCGTGGTGGACCTGCTGGTGGAGGTCTGGCCGGCGGGGGAGGAGCTGGCGATCTGCTTCGGCTACGACGGCGCGGTGTTCGAGGCCGGCGAGGTGGCGACGATCGCCGAGCGCTACCTGACGCTGCTGGCCGGGGCCGTGGCCAGGCCGGACACGCCGATCTCGCGGCTGCCCGCGTGGACCGAGCGGGACGAGACGGCGATGGCCGAGCTGGCCGACGGTCCCGCCGAGCCGGTCGCGGACGGGGTGCTGGAGCTGGTGGCGGACGCGGTGCGCCGGACGCCGGAGGCCGTGGCCGTGCGCTGCGGCGATCAGGTGGTCTCGTACGCGGCCCTCTGGGACCAGGCCGGCGCGCTCGCCGGCACCCTGCGGGAGAGCGGCGTCCGGGAGGGCGACGTGGTGGCCGTGCGGCTGGCCCCGTCCGCCGAGGTGATCGCGGCGCTGCTGGGGGTGTGGCGGGCGGGCGCCGCGTACCTGCCGCTGGACCCGGCCGACCCGCCCGCCCGGCACGCCGACGCCATGGCCGCCGCGGGCGCCGCCTGGCTGATCGGCGAGGACCGGGTGCACGCCGTGGCCGACGGGAGCGCGGCCAGGGGGCCGGTGAAGGGAATCGCCTACGTGATGACCACCTCGGGGTCCGCCGGGCTGCCCAAGGCGGTGCTCGTCGAGCATCGTTCGGTGGCGGCCAGGGTCGGGTGGATGCGGCGGGAGTACGGCCTGGGGCCCGGGGATCACGTGGTGCAGTTCGCGTCGCTGAGCTTCGACACCCACGTCGAGGAGATCTTCCCGGCGCTCGCGTCCGGGGCGACGGTGATGCCGCTGCCGGACGGCCCCGCGAGCCTGCCCGACCTGCTGGCCGGGCCGGACGGGCACCGGATCACCGTGCTGGACCTGCCGACCGCGTACTGGCACCGGCTCGTCGAGTCACCCTCGGAGGTGGCCTGGCCGCCCGCGCTGCGGCTGGTGGTCCTCGGCGGCGAGCAGGCCGACGGGGCGGCCATCGCCCGGTGGCATCGTGAGGGGCCCGGGGCCCGGCTGGTCAACACGTACGGGCCGACCGAGGCCACGGTCATCGCCACGTGGGCCGAGCTGGCCGAGCTGGACGGGACCGACCCCGGCGGGCGCCCGCCGATCGGCCGGCCGCTGTCGGCCACGTCCGTGCGGGTGCTGGACGCCCGGGGGGAGCCGGTGCCGCCGGGCGCGGCGGGCGAGCTGGCGATCGGCGGGGCGGGGGTGGCGCGCGGATACGCCGGGCTGCCCCGCCGCACCGCCGCCGCCTTCGAGCCCGACCCGTACGGCGAGCCCGGGGCCCGGCGCCTGCGCACCGGTGACCGGGCGCGGTGGCGCTCGGACGGGCAGCTGGAGTTCCTGGGCCGCCTGGACGACCAGGTCAAGGTGCGCGGCGTGCGCATCGAGCCCGGCGACGTGGAGGCAGCCCTGCGCGAGCACCCCGGCGCCGGGCAGGTGGCCGTGGCCGCGCGCGGCGAGGACCTGGTGGCGTACTTCACCGGCCCCGCCGCCCCGGCCGAGCTGCGCGCGCACGCCGCGGGCCGGCTGCCGAGGGGCTTCGTGCCGACCCGGTGGTCACGGCTGGCGGAGCTGCCGCTCACCTCCCGGGGCAAGCTCGACCGGGCCGCGCTGCCCGAGCCGGACCGGGTCACCGGGACGGACTACACGGCGCCGCGCACCGACAGCGAGGCGCTGGTCGCCGAGATCTGGGCCGAGGTTCTGGGTTTCGAACGGGTCGGCGTGCTGGACGACCTGCTGGAGCTGGGCGGGCACTCGCTGATGACCACTCGGGTCGCGGCGCGGCTGCGGGCGATGCTGGAGGTGGAGGTGCCGATCCGGGTGGTGTTCGGCTGCGGCACCGTGGCCGAGCTCGCCGAGGCCGTCGAGGACCTGCTGATCGAGGAGATCGACGCGATGAGCGAGGAGGACGCGCGGCGCGCCCTGACCGGGCCGTCCGGGCTCAGGGAGTGATCGTCTTCCGGATGGCGTTCAGGAACATCGCCGCCTCGCGCCCGTTGACGAGGCGGTGATCGAACGCGAGCCCGAGGGTGACCGTGGTGCGTTTCACGACATTCCCGGCCGAGTCGAGGGCGAACTCGTGCTGCGGCGCGCACAGCGACAGCGCGCATGTCTGCCCGGGGAACACGATCGGCACGGCGAGGAGCACGGCCGTGTCGGTGTGCAGGGTGACGACGATGTTCCCGCCCGCCAGGTCGCCCTCGCGGAACGCCGCCTGTGCCGCCTTCGTCCGGTACGCCGTGAGCCGCTCCGCGATCTCCTTGACGGACAGGCGGTCGGCGTCGCGCAGCACCGGGACGTACAGGCCGTTGCCGACGTCCACGGTGACGCCGACGTTCGGGGCCGTCGAGGGGCGTACGGCCAAGGGGTCGGCTGCCACCGGCTCGGCGAAGCACATCGGGAACCGCCCGTGCAGCGACGCGACCGCCGAGACCAGCAGCTCCGGCAGCCCGATCAGCGCCCTGGCCTCCTTGCTGAGGGCGCGGGCCCGGGCGATCGCGGGGCCGGCGTCCAGCTTCACGGCGGTGAAGGCGGCCGGGATCGTCTGGTGGGAACGGGTGACCGCGGCGGCCACGGCCCGCTGAACGGCCGGCAGCGGCTGCGCATCGCCTGCGCCGGTTTCCAGCGTGCCGGTTTCCAGCAGGGCCAGCACGTCGGCGCGCTTGATCAGCTTCTTGCCCAGCGCGCGGATCCGGGCCGGGTCCACGCCGTGCTCGTCGATCAGCGCCTGGGCGGGCGCGGTGACGATCGGCCCCTCTGCCGCCGCACCGGGGTCGGGGGCCGCCGGCGGGGGTGCCGAGCCGTCGGAGATGTGCGCGATCACGTCCCCGGGCCGGCAGGTCGCGCCGGTCTCCGCCGTCCGCCGCAGTACGCCGCCGGCCTCGGCCATCAGCTCCTCGGCCGCCTTGGAGGTCTCCAGGACCACCACCGGATCGCCCTTCACCACCCCCGCGCCGTCCTCGGCCAGCCACTCGACCAGCAGGTACTCGGTGTCGTTGTTGTTGAGCTTGGGCACGCGCAGCTCGGTCAAGGCAGGAGCTCCTGTACGGCGCGGACGATGGCGGTGTCCTGCACCAGCACGTCACGCTCGAGATGGGCGGCCGCCGGGATCACGCTTGCCGCCGAGTGGACGAGGGACACGGGACGCCGCAGGCGCCCCCAGAGCCGGCTGTGCACCTGGTGCGCCACCTCGGCCCCCCAGGTGCCGCCCGCGGTGCTCTCCTCGGCGACGACCACGGCGCCGGCCCGCTCCAGCAGCGGCGACAGCGGGGCCACGTCGAAGGGGTACAGGCGCCGCGGCACGAGCAGCAGGCAGGAGATCTCCCGCTCCAGCAGCAGCGTGCGCATCGCGGCCAGGGCCCGGTGCGCCAGCCCGCCCGGCGCGATGATCACGCAGTCGGCCTGCTCGGGATCGTCCACGTACACCCTGGCCACCCCGCCGGCCCCGGGCAGCACGTCGTACTGGAACAGATCGTCCGCGACCCCGCCGCCGAAGAGCTGCCGGGTGTAGAGGATCTTGTCCTCGAACAGCAGGCACGGCTCGCCGCGCGCGAGCATCTCGCCGAACAGCTCGCGATGGTCGTCGAAGGGGGACACCTCGTACACCGCGAGCCCGGGGACGCCGATGAAGTGCTTCTGCAGGCTCTGGCTGTGCGTGGGGCCGTAGCCGCGACCGCCCCCGGACGGGCAGCGCACGATCAGCGGCAGCCGCAGCGGCCTGCCGTACATGGAGACCGACTTGCTGGCGAAATTCACGATCTGGTCGAAGGCCAGGGCCACGAAGTCGGAGAACATGATCTCGACGATGGCCTTGCCGCCCGCGAGGGCCAGGCCGCCGGCCACGCCGACGATGCCGTTCTCGCTGATCGGGGTGGCCAGCACCCGGCCGGGGAAACGGCTGGACAGCCCTTTCGTGATCTTGAACGCCCCGCCGTACGGGTCGAGCACGTCCTCGCCGAGCACCCGCACGGACGGATCCTCGGCCAGCACCTCGTGCAGCGCCCGGTTGAGGCTCTCCGCGACCCGCATCGCCTCAGCCCTCCCGCGCCGACAGCGGCCGCCCGAGCACCTCACCGGCCACCACCTCGACGAACGCGCGCGCCTCCGCGTCCAGGCGGGCGAAGCGGGGGGAGCCGCCCTGGCGCGGGTACCAGTCGTGGTCGCGGGCGCGCCGGAGCTCCTCGGCGGAGCGGGTGTCGTCGCCCTTGCTGTGCGGCCCGATCCGGTGCGTGGCGAACTCCACCACCAGCGGCCCCGCGCCCTGCCTGGTCCGCTCGAACAGCGGCCGCAGCGCGTCCCGGATCTCGTGCGGATGCCGCGAGTCCACGTGCAGGAACCGGCACCCGAACGCCCGCGCCCGATCCCCGATCGTGCCCGCCAGCTGCGCCGACGTCGGCGTGGTCTGCGCGATCCCGTTGTTCTCGGTCACCACGACCAGCGGCAGCCGCCAGAGCGCGGCCATGTTGAGCGCCTCGTACACGGCGCCCTCGCCCCACGTCCCGTCGCCGATGTACGCCAGCGCCAGCGCGCCCGGCTCGGCGTCCCGCAGGTGCAGCGCCACGCCCGCGGCGACCGGCAGGCTCTCGCCCTGGATCCCGGTGGACAGGTAGCGGCCGGACAGGATGTGCTGGCTGCCGCCCACGCCCCCGCAGACCGCGCCCTCCCGCCCGGTGATCTCCGCGAGCAGTCCGTACGGATCCCGGAATCGTGCCAGGTAGTGGCCGTGTCCGCGATGATTGCTGAAGATGTAGTCCCGCTCGCCCAGCAGCGGCGTGAGCGCGACCGGCACGTACTCCTGCCCCAGGCAGGTGTGGGTGGTGCCCTGCACGAGCCCTTGGCCGAACAGGTCGAGCAGCTTGCGTTCGAAGTGCCTGATCAGCAGGAGCAGCCCGAGGTCGTCGTCGGACAGGTCCTCCGTGATCTCTTCCAGCAGGCGTTCCGGCACGATCGGCACTCCTTGAGGGGGAATGGTGGTTTTGGGAGCGCTCCCACAAATTCTATCGATCACCATGAGGAGCGGCAATGGTCGGACGGGGAGCTTTCCAGACTGTCAAATGCCGAGAATGAAGGGCCGGTGCCACGTGTACTGATCGCCCACCGTCCGCTTCCGGTCACATGGCGTCGCGATGGGGGATCTTGACCGGCCTCCGGCGTAAAACCTAGGCTTCGGTGGGAGCGTTCCCAACCTTCGAGGTGACCCCCACGTGAGCCCCGACCTCGAGCGCGAGAAGCTGCGGCGCCGCCTGGCCACGCTGCCCCCCGAACGCCGTGCGGCCCTGCGCAGGGCGCTGCTCGGCGGCCGGGACCAGCGCACCTGGCCGCTGTCCACCGGGCAGGAGCGGCTGTGGTTCCTGCAGCGCTTCGATCCTGACGACTGCGCCTATCACATCACCTGGCCGGTACGGCTGCGCGGCCCCGTCGACGAGACCGCTCTGGCAGCGGCGTTCACCGCGATCGCCGCCCGGCACGAGGTGCTGCGCACCCGCTTCGTCCTGGACGGCGACCTGCCCGCGCAGGTCGTGGACGAGCCCGGCGAGGTACGGCTGGACCGCCTGGATCCCGCCTCCGCCGACCTCGGACAGGCGGTCGCCGGCTACGCGGGGCGGCCGTTCGACCTCGCGGCGGCCCCCGCGTGGCGGGCGGGCCTGCTGCGCCTGGCCGCCGACGACGCCGTCCTGTGCATCGTGCTGCACCACATCGTGGTCGACCACTGGTCGCTCGACGTGCTCATGCGCGAGCTCGGCGAGTGCTACCGCGCCCACCGGGAGGGCCGTGCGCCCTTGCTGGACGAGCTGCCCGCGCAGTACCGCGACTTCGCCGCGGCCGAGCGGCGGCGGGCCGAGGAGGGCCGGGACCACCTGGACTACTGGACCGAACGGCTCGCCGGGGCACCCCCGCTCGACCTGCCCCTCGACCACCCCCGCCCGGCCCGCTGGACCGGCCGCGGCGCGAAGGCGGCCGTGGCCGTGCCGGACGCGGACGTCACCCGCCTGGAACTCCTCGCGCGCGCCCACCGGGCCACCCCGTTCATGGCCCTGCTCGCCGCGTGGCAGGTCACGCTGGGCGCGGCCGCCGGGCAGGACGACTTCTGCGTCGGCGTGCCCGTGGCCGGCCGGAACCGGCCCGAGCTGGCCCCGCTGATCGGCTACTTCTCCACCACGCTCGTCGCGCGGGCCGACCTGTCGGGGGACCCGACCTTCGGCGAGCTGCTGCGGCGTACCCGGATCAGCACCATGAAGGCCCTCGCCCACGCCGGAACCTCCTTGGACCGCATCCTCGGCGCGCTTCGGGTGCCGCGCGACCTGAGCCGTCCGCCGCTGTGCCAGGCGATGTTCAACCTCACCCACAACCTGCCCACCGGCGACCTGCTCCGCACCGAGCTGGGGGACCTGGCCGTGGAGGTGTGCCCGCAGCCCGACCTGGGCCGGGCCCGGGTGGAGGTGTCCCTCGACGTGTACCGGGGGCCCGAGGGGATCGGCGGCTGGCTGGAGTACTCGACCGACCTGTTCGACGCCGCCACCGCGCACCGTCTGGTGGAGGCGTTCGCCCGCGTGGTGACGCGCGCTGGCGGCGACCCGAGCCTGCGGCTGTCCGAGCTCGGAGCAGCGGTCCGGAACTAAGGAGAGCGCCATGCGGCTTTCGGTGGACTTCGCCTCCGGCCGTTCCGGCACGGCGGAGCTCGCATGGGGACAGCGGGACGTCTGGACGGCCATCCAGGGGGTGGGGCCGGACGCACGCTACTTCAACGTGCCCCGGCTGCTGACCGTCCCGGGCGCGGGAGGCCCGCGCCATCCCGGGGCCGTGGCGGCCGCTCTGGCCGAGGTGATGGGCCGGCACGACGCCCTGAGATCCGTGGTACGGCTCGGCGCGACCGGGCCGTACCAGGAGGTGGCGGCGGCCGGGACCCTGGCGATCGAGCTGGTCGAGGCCGCACGCAGCGATGTGGACGATGCCGCGGCCGGACTTGTCGCCCGTCTGGCCGGGCGACCCTTCGGCGACGGCGAGCAGCCGCTGCGCGCCGGGGTCGTGGTCTGCGACGGCGTCGTCACCCACGTGGCGCTCGTGATGAATCATGTCGTCGCGGACTGGCGCGCGGCCGACGTCGTGGTACGCGATCTGCGGATGCTGCTGCTCCGCGGAGTGATCACGCGACCGCCGTCGTCGCAGTTGCTCGACCTGGTACGGGAGGAGGAGGCGGCCTCGGCCCGTTCGGACCGGTCGATCGCCCAGTGGGAGGCGCTGCTGCGGACCGTACCGTCCGCCATGTTCCCCACCGTGGTCAGCAGCGGCGCGACGCCGAGGTTCGCGCGGGCCGTGCTGTCCTCGCCCCGGCTCGACCACGCCGCACAGGTGCTCGCCCGCCGCACCGGCGTCAGCACCGCCACAGTCCTGCTGGTGGCGGTCGCCATGCTGCTGCGCGAGCTGACCGGGCACGAGGTGTCCGCGATCACCCCGATCGTGCACAACCGCTTCAACAGCCGGACCCGGGGCCTGGTCACCAGCCTGAATCAGCTGGGACTGTTCACCCTGGGCCCGTGCGGAAGCCTTGCCGAGACCCTCGTGAGCGCGTATTCGGCGGTTCTCGCGTCTTACCGGCGCGCCCGCTTCGACTCGCTGGCCCTGCACGCGATGGTCGACCGGATGAGCGCCGACCGAGGCGTCCCCATGTTCCCGTTGTGCTGCTTCAACGACCTGCGCCCCGGCGAGGATTCGGGTGGCTCCGACCGCGCGGACGGGGAGTCCGAGCTGGAATGGCTGCCCGGCATGGACCGGCGCAGCTGCGACTTCTGCGTGGCCCTGATGCGCTGGAAGGGCACGCTCGGTGTGGAACTGAGCGCCGACACCGCCCGCCTGCCCGAGGGCGAGATGGCCGGCCTCCTGTACCGGCTGGAGTCCTTCGTGGCCGGGTCGGCTCACTCTTGATGAGGGCTGAGTCCCGCCACGGCCAGGCCGAGCAGCCGGGCTGACTCGGCGGCGGGGTCCGGGTGGTGCTCCGTGGCCAGGGCGATGCCGGTGATCAGGGTGAGCAGGTCGTCGATGGTCACCCCCGGTGCCAGCGCGCCGTCGTCCGCGGCGCGCCGCGCCAGCGGCTCGCCCGCCTCGGTGAGCTGCGCCGAGGCGCAGTGCTCCTGCGTCTCGCCGGGACCGGTCGCGCGGTCGCGGGTCAGCGCGATGGCCAGCCCCCGGATGGTCGCGGCCTGCGCGGTGACGGCGCTCAGCCACTCCAGCAGCGCGGCCCGGGTGTCGGGCCGGCCGGTCAGGTCGCGGGCGTGGGCGCACAGGGTCTCGACCCGTTCGCGGAAGACCGCCTCCAGCAGTGCTTGGCGGGTGGGGAAGTGCCTGCGCACGGTGCCGGATCCGACTCCGGCAGTGCGGGCGATCTGCTCCAGGGACGCGTCGGCGCCGTACGTGGCGATCGCCTCCTCGGCCACGGCGAGCAGGAGTGCGTAGTTGCGGCGGGCGTCCGCGCGCTGGGGGGTCATGGCGTCACCTCACAGTTTGCTAAGTGGCGGGGTCCGCCGTATCTTACCGAAATATAACCGGCGGGGGCCGCCGTTTAATATCCCTGGAGGAGCCACATGTCCACCGATCCCGCACCCGTCCTGGTCACCGGAGCCACCGGACAGCAGGGCGGCGCCACCGCCCGCGCCCTGCTCGCGGCGGGCGTCCCCGTACGGGCGCTGGTCCGCGACCCCGCGACCGACCGGGCCAAGGCCGTCGAGGCGCTCGGCGCCGAGCTGGTCACCGGCGACCTCCACGACCGCGACTCCGTGATCAGGGCCGCGCGAGGAGCCCGGGCCGTCTTCTCGGTGCAGATGCCCGCGGTGAAGGCCGGCGCCTTCGACTTCGCGGGCGGCTGACCCAGGCCGTCAACCTCATCGAAGGCGCGCTGGCCGCGGGCGTGCCGCAGTTCGTGCACACGTCCGTCTCCGGCGCGGGGCAGCACATCGAGGCGCCCGGCTGGGCCGAAGGGCGCTGGGCGTCGATGGAGCCCGTCTTCGCCGCCAAGGCCGGCGCCCAGGACCGGGTACGCGAGGCTGGCTTCACACACTGGTCGATCATCAAGCCGGGCTTCTTCATGGAGAACTTCCTCCCGTCCGTGGCCTACCTGCTCCCGCGCGGCGTCGAGGGCGGCCTGGCGACCGTGCTGAAGCCCGGCACCCGGCTCTCCCTCGTCGCGGTCGAGGACATCGGCACGGCGGCCGCGGCGGCCATCGCCGCGCCGGAGCGGTTCGACGGGGTCGAGCTGGAGCTGGCGAGCGACTACCTGACGATGACGGACATCGCCAAGGTGCTCTCCCGCGCTCTGGGCACCGAGCTGACCGCGCCCGACATGACCGTCGAGGAGGCGGTCGCCGCGGGCATGCCCGGCTATGGCGTCGATTCACACGAGTTCCTCAACGTGGTCGGGCAACCCGCCCGCCCGGAGTACGCGCGGGCGCTCGGCCTCCCGCTCACGACCTTCGAGGAATGGGCGCACGAACACCTGCGGGCCGCTCAATAGTCCTTGAGGGTGATGGCGTTCGCGGCGGCGTTGAGCGGCTTCAGGATCGGGCGCAGGGCCAGGTCCTTCCAGGGCAGGTGGCTGACCATCCGCATCATGGTGGTCTGCATGCGGATCTGGCGGGTGCTGCCGGCCACCATCTGCTTGGCGTTGCTCTCGCCGAGGCTGAGGTTCACGTCGACGTACCCGCTCATCTCCTCCTGGTAGCGGGCGAACGCCACCCGGTGGTCGCCCCCGGCGGCCTTCAGCTCGCCGGCCAGCACGTACGCCCCCACGAGGGCGAGGCTGGTGCCCTGCCCCGACAGCGGCGACGGGCTGTGCGCGGCGTCGCCGACCAGCGCGATCCGCCCGGCCGACCAGCGGTCCAGCCGGACCTGGCTGGCGGAGTCGAAGTAGAAGTCGGGGGAGTGCGGCATGGCGGCCAGCAGCGTGGAGCTCTCCCAACCGGCGCCGGCGAAGGTCTCGGCGACCAGGCGCTGCTGTGCCGCGACGTCGCGGCGGTCGGGCAGCACGGCGGGGGTGGGGAAGATGAACTGGGCCTTGGCGGCGGACTGCCGGGTGCTGTAGAGGTTCACGACCTTGCCCGGCGTCGGGTAGATCAGCTCCCAGCGGTCGAGGCCGAGGTGGTTGGGCACGGTGAACACGCACGCGTGCATGCCGAGCGGGCGCACGAACTTCGCCTCTTCGCCGAAGACCTGGGCCCGCAGGTTCGAGTGCAGCCCGTCGGCGCCGATCACGAGGTCGAACATGCGCGGCGCGGAGCGCGCGAAGGTCGCCATGACGCCGTCGTGGCCCTGGGTGAGGCCGGTGATGCTGTCGCCGAACAGGTACTCCACGCCCTGCTTGGTCGCGTCGTACATGATGCGGGCCAGGTCGCCGCGCAGCACCTCGTCGTCGCTGGGGGCCCGCAGGCCGATGAGGTCGGGGCCCAGGGTGGCGAGCGGCTTGCCGGCCGCGTTCACCCAGGCGCCGCCGCGCATCCGCGTGCTGTACCGCTTGACGGCCGGGGTGAGGCCCATCCGGTCGACGACGTCCATCGCCACGCCGCGCAGGTCGACCTTGTAGCCGCCTTCCCGCAGCGCCGGGGCCAGCTCCACGACGGTCGGGGTGAACCCGTACCGCTGCAACCAGTATGCGAGGGCGGGACCGGCCACGCTGGCGCCGGAGATCAGGACCGTCTTGTTCGCGAGGTGCTGTGTCATGGCGACAGCGTCGCCGGTCCCGCTCGCCAGGCGCTCACCAAGCGCTCACCGTCACTCACCGGCCAGGTCGAGCACCTCCTCGGCGCTCAGCCCGCGGCCCCGGTGACGTGCTTCGGCGTACCGGCCGGGCCCGAGCGCGCGTTCGGCCTCGGCGGCCGTCTCGTCCACGTCGCGGTCGGCGACCAGGTCCGCCCCGCGCAGGGACGCCGCCGCGCCGATGAGCGTCGCGGCCCGTTCCGCGTCACCGGCCAGCAGCGCGGCCCCCGCGAGGCCGTCCACCGCGTCCGCGGCGGCCGGCAGGTTGCCGCTGCGCACGGCCGTCTCGAGGGCGGCGCGGTGGTGGGCGCGGGCCTGCGCGGCGTCCCCGTCCATGGCGGCGGCCCAGCCGAGTCCGGTGAGGATGCGGGCACGGATCCGGCTCCCGGTGATCGAGGCGTCTCCGCAGCCGGCCAGCGCCGCCTCGTACAGCTGCCGGGCCTGGTCGGGTTCGCCGGATCGGCGGGCGAGGTCGGCGAGGCCGCGGCGGGCGTCGGCGAGCAGGTCCGGCGCGCCGACGGCGCGGGCGACCTCGGCGGCGCGCTCGTAGCCGGTCCCGGCGGCGGCGAGGTCACCGTCCTGGGCCAGCAGGTCGGCGCGGCGGGTGAGGAGGTCCGCGGCGTCCTCCGTACGGCCCAGCTCCTCGATGAGCGTGATGGCCTCGTCCATCCAGGCGACCGCGCGGGCCCGCTCACCGCGCCAGGCCGCGATCCCGGCGAGCTTGTCCAGCGAGTTCGCGATCGCCCAGCGGTCGCCCGACGTGCGGAAACCGGCCAGCGCGGCGGTGAGCGCGTCCTCGGCGGCGGAGGTCCGACCGCCGAGCAGCAGCCGCAGTCCGTCGCCCATGCGCAGGAACGCCTGCGACCACGGGTCGGTGTCGAACAGCCGGTGCTGAAGCGCGGGGTCGACGTCGAGCAGGCGTCCGGCCATCGAGAGCAGGAACACGACGTGGGGCCGGCGCAGCGGCCGGTCGTGCGCGGCGAGGCCGGCGGCGGCGCGGTCCAGGTGGTCGCGCAGGCCGGCATCGGTGGAGTTGCCGGTCGCGGCGGCGGTCACGACGCAGCACGCGTACTCCTCGGCCTTCTCCGCACCCGGAGCGTGTTCGCCCAGCAGCCGGGCGGCGAGTGGGGCGGCCTCGCCGCGCAGGCCGCGCAGCCACCAGAACCAGGACAGGGCCGCGATCAGCCGCGCGGCCAGCGGCGGGTCGGCGGTGACGGCCCAGCCCAGTGCGGCCAGCAGGTTGCCGTGCTCGGCGTCCAGCCGCGCGAGCCGATCCAGCTGGCCGGGCCCCCGCAGGTGGTGGTCGGCGGCTTCGGCCAGCGCGGTGAAGCACTCCGCGTGCGCCCGCAGGCATTCCTCCCGCTCCCCGGTCTCGGCGAGCCGCTCCGCGCAGTACTCGCGCACCGTCTCCAGCATCCGGTAGCGGCCGTCGTGTGCCTCGACGAGCGACTTGTCCACCAGGCCGGCCAGCACGGCCGCCACGTCGTCGGACCCGGCCGGCCCGTCCAGGCCGCAGACCCGCTCCGCGTCCGCCAGGGTGGCGCCGCCCGCGAACACGGTGAGCCGGCGCGCGAGCGCCTGCTCATCCGGGTCGAGCAACCCCCAGCTCCAGTCGACCACCGCGCGCAGCGTCTGATGCCGGGGCGCCGCGGTGCGCTCGCCGCGCGACAGCAGCCGGAACCGGTCGGCCAGCCGCGCGTCCACCTCGTCCAGGGTGAACGAGCGCAGCCGGGCCGCCGCCAGTTCGATGGCCAGCGGCAGCCCGTCGAGGGCGGCGCAGATCCGCCGCACCGCGCCGATCGTGGCGGCGTCCACGACGAACCCGTGCCGTACGGCGGCGGCCCGGTCGGCGAACAGCCGCACCGCCGGGCAGGTCAGCGCCTCGGCGAGCGCGGCATCGGGTGCGGGCACGGCCAGCTGCCCGACCGGGAAGAGGACCTCACCGGTGATGCCGAGCGCCTCCCGGCTGGTGGCCAGGATCCGCAGCGCGGGGCAGGCGGCCAGCAGCCGGTGCGCGAGCCCGGCCGCGCTCGCGACGACCTGCTCGCAGTTGTCCAGAATCACCAGCACCGGCCGGTCGGCCAGCGCCGCGAGGAGCCGATCCTCCGGCGGTCCCGACTCGCGCAGGCCCAGCGCGGCGGCCATGGCCGGCGCCACCTGCGCCCCGTCGCTCAACGCGGACAGGTCGACGAAGCACACCTCCCCGGACACCCGGCCGCTCGCCTCCACCGCCAGCCGCGTCTTGCCGGTGCCACCCGGACCGGTCAGCGTGACCAGCCGTGATCCGGCCGGCAGCGCCGCGAGCTCGCGCAGCTCCTCCGCCCTTCCGACGAAGCTGGTGAGCTGGGCCGGCAGCCGCCGGAGCGCGGGGGCGGCCGCCGGTTCGGCGCGCAGGATGGCCAGGTGCGCCTCGGCCAGCTCGGCGGACGGATCGACGCCCAGCTCGTCGCCCAGGAACCGGCGGGCCTGATCGTACGCGGCGAGCGCCTCCGCCTGCCGGCCACCGGCGTACAGGGCCCGCATCAGCAGCGCCCGCGCCCGCTCCCGCAACGGGTGCGCCTCCACCAGCTCCGTCAGCTCCGCGGCCACCGCGTGGTGCTCGCCCAGCGCGAGCGCGGCCTCGGCCCGGTCCTCCACCGCCGCCAGCCGCTCCTCCAGCAGCCGGGCGGCCGCCGCCTCGGCGAACGGCGCGTCCAGCACGTCGGCGAGCGCCGGCCCGCGCCACAGGTCCAGCGCCTGACCCAGCACCATCGCGGCGCTCGCCGGGTCCCCGCCGGCCAGCGCCTGCCTGCCCTGCCCGGCCAGCCGGGCGAACCGGTGCGCGTCCACCGCGTCGAGGTCGACCGCGAGCCGGTAGCCCGCCGGTCCGAACTCCACGGCCGCCCCGTCACGCAGTCCTCGCCGGAGCCGGGAGACCTGCGACTGCAGCGCGTGCGCCACGTCGGCGGGCGCGTCCTCGCCGTACAGGCCGGCGGCCAGCCGCCCGACGCTCACCGGGCGACCGGCCTCCAGCAACAGCATCGCCAGCAGCGACCGCACCTGCGGGCCGCCCACCGCCACCGGGCCCCCGTCGGGCAGGCGCGCCTCAACCGGACCCAACACGCCGAACCGCATCAAAAGCCCCCGGCTTCGCACATGCCGGCAATTATCCCAGCCGCGGGCCGCTCAGCGCTCCGAGGTGGTCTCCCGTACCCAGGGCAGCGCCGGCCGCTCGACGAGCAGCAGGGCGGAGACCGTCACTTCGACGAATCCTGAAATGGGGCCAAGCGCCGACTTTCCCCCATTACGGTGCGAGAAATGAACGCTGACCAGTTGCATGAATACGCGAACCAATTGCGTGACAATTTCTTGCGACTGCAGGATCAATCCCTGGAACTGCACCAACGCGCCCGAGCCCTGCAGGTCACCCACAGCTCGCCCGACGGCCTCGTCACCGCCACCGTGGGCGCCCGCGGTGACCTGATCCGGCTCGAGCTCGACCCCCGGGTCTCCCGCCTGCGGGACAGCGGCAGGCTGGCCGGCCTCATCACCGCCACCGTGCAGCAGGCCGCGGCGATCGCCCAGGAGGAGATCGTGCGGATGTTCGCGCCCCTCGTCCCGCCGGAGCAGATGCGGGCCCACCTGGATGGCGACCTCGACAGCGTGCTGGGGCACCTGGACGACCGGCTGCGCGAGATCGGGTAGCGGATGGCCGAGCACGTACGCATGGAGCGGTCTCAGGTCGAGGCCGGGCTCAAGGGCTGGCAGGGCCACGCCGCCGGACTCGGTGACGCTCTGCGCGACGCCAGCGCCCGCATCGAACGGCTGAACGCCGCCGCCCCCTGGGGTGGCGACTCTGCCGGGCAGGAGTTCTACCGGGCTTACTCGGCCGAAGGAGGGCCCGACACGCTCATCGCCTGGGCCGGGCAGCTCATGAGGGACCACGAGGCCACCGGCGAGGATGTACGGCAGACCGTGGAGACCACGAGCGAGGCCGCCTCCGCGCCGAGGGGCGATCGCGTGTGAGCGTCCACGCGGGGGCGGAGCACAACCGCAGCACACCGGTCACCAGCCCGCCGGGCGCTGGCGACGACACGATCGGCAGCGGCGGTTACGCGACCGACGTCACGCCGGCCTGGGGAGAGGGCGCGCCCGAGTGGGTGGACGTCCTGATCTCGCTGGTGGCGGCCGGGCAGATGTGGCCGGAGGGCAGCGAGAAAGGCCTCGCGGAGCTGGCGGTGGCCTTCGACGACCTGTCGCGGGCGGCGCTGGCCGGGCAGGACGTGAGTTCGCGGGCCACGATGCTGGACGGGTGGTCGGGCGCGTCGGCCGACGCCTTCCGCGAGCACACCGACGAGCTCGCGTCGGGGGAGACGGGGCTGGCGGGGATGGCGCAGGCCGCTCGGGCGTACGCGCTGCAGCAGGACTCCTTCGCGCGCGCCACGCAGTACGGCAAGCTGTCCATCAACGTCGGCTACTGGATCACGGTCAGCGCGGCCGCCGTCGGGGTCATGGCGAGCTTTCTCACCGCGGGCGCGACCACACCGCTGCTCGCCGCGTACGCGCAGCGGCTGCGTACCTTCCTCAACCAGGTGTTCGGCTCCCTGGAACGGGCGGCGGGGGCCGGGCGCGGGCTCACGGCCGTCGCGCCGAAGCTCGCCGCCGTCCAGGCCGCCCAGTTCGGCGGGCGAAAACTCGGCCAGGGGCTGCTGGCCAGGGCGGTCACCAGCCACATGCTGCGCGAACTGCCGGAGGAGGTGGGCGAGGGCCTGCTCATGGACGGGCTCGCCCAGCGCCGGCAGATGGACCTCGGGACGCGTACGAGCTGGGACACCCGCATGACGGCCGCGAACGTCCTCGGCGACGCGACCGGCGCCCTGCTGGCGTCCCGGGTCGCGCCCGCGGTCTCCAAGTACGTCTCCGGCCTCCCCGGCCTGCGCCACCTCGATTCTGCGGCCGGGGACGCCGGTGGGCCGGCGAACGTCCTCATGCGGTACCCCACCAAGGCCGCGAGCGCGGCCGCCACCAACGCGCTCGTCTCGGCCCCCGCCGGGATGATCTCCAACGGCGTCGTGTACGGCACCTGGCAACTCCCCACGATGGAGGGGCTGGTGGGCAGTATGGCGGCCGGCGCCGGCCGAGTGGGCACCATCAGCCCCCTCAGCACCGACGTCCTCTCCGCCCTCGCCAACCCGTCAACGGCCCTCGCCCGCGCGGAATTCACCGTCCGCGCCCAAGACCCCACCCCCTCGCCCTCGGCACCCACCGCCGGCTCCGGCCAGGGCGGGAGCGCCCAGAACACCGCCACCCACGGGGCAGGCGGGGTCGCCCCGATGACCACCACCCCGCCCACCCCGGCCGGCGACGCACACGGGACCGGTTCGACAGGCACCCCCCAGCGCAGCGGCCTCACCCCGACACCGGCCGGCGCCCCCACCGCGTCGGCCCCCACCGCGTCGGCCCAGACTGGAAGCGCACCTACCGGAGCACCACCAAGCACCACCTCCAGCGGCGCCACCCAGGCAGGCGCGACACCACAAGGATCAGCACAGAGCACCGCGTCCAGCGGGACCGCGCAGGCCGGCGCGGCGTCGCAGGGTGCGCCATCGGGCACCGCGCCCGGGGGGACGGCGCAGGCGGGTACGGCACCGCAAGGATCGCCACCGGGCACCGCGTCCGGCGAAACGGGGCAAGCGGGTACAGCACCGGGCACCTCCTCTGGCGGGACGGGGCAGGCTGGTGCGGCATCGCAAGGGGCGGGAACGAGCGGCCAGTCGGCGGCCGTTGGTGCGCCAGGTGGCTCATCGGCACAGACCAGCCCGATCGGCGCGGCTGCCGGCACCCCGGTCGCCGGGACGGGTGCGCCCACCCCAGCCACGGCAGCGGCCGGGCCGACCACCCCGGCCACGGCAGCGGGCGCGCCGACCACCCCGGCCACGACAGCGGGCGCGCCGACCGCCCCGGCCACGGCGGGGGCCGGGCCGACCGCCCCGGCCGCTGCCGCCTCTGTGCCGACGGCCTCTGGCGCCCCGAACGTGACAGGGCCCGGGGTGGATGTCGAGGGCGGGGGGTTGGTGCCGTCCAAAGAGGCGTTGGCTCTGGCGCTCAGCGGGGCGGGCACCCCGTCCGTACCGAGGCTTGAGGGGATCGGGCCGGAGGCGGCAAGTGACATTGATCAGGCGTTACGTGAGCTGGCCCGTGACTACCCGGACCTGACGCGCGCCCTCGGCGCCGTCAGCACCACGGACCCGCACGGGAACTTTGTCACCCAGCCGGACCTGGTGGCCTACGCGGTCATGGACGGCGGTGAGCGGGGCATCCACCTGAACCCTGTCGCCATGGCCGACCAGGTGGCGGCCGGGCGGGTGGAGGAGGCGACCGGGTGGACGGTGCCGGGCGGTGGGTCGGTGCGCGGTGTGCTCTACCACGAGGTGGGGGAGCACATCGCCGACCGCATCATCGGCGACCCCGATGCGCGCACCGCCCTGAACGCCACCGTCTCGGCCGCGCTGGGCCGCCCGTACGACGTCACAGGCGTGCACGACCAAGAGACCGTGACCGCCGTCGAGTCCCGCCTGTCCACGTACGGCGCCACCACCCCCCGCGACCTGATCGCGGAGGCGTTCACCGAGTACAGGGCCTCGGCGACCCCGCGTCCCCTGGCCAGGGCGGTCGGTGAGCTGATCGATCGGCTGCACACCACGCGGGCACACCGGACACAGGACACCGCGCCGACGACGCGCTCCCGCGAAGAGGTCTATGCCCGCAGGCGCGGTCCCTCCGACGACCCGGAAGCGGATCCGGACCTGTGGGCGCTGCGGGCCATGGACGGGCGGATGAGCGAATCCCGCTATCGGGACGAGGACGCCGAACGCCAGGCAGGCAAGATCCTCCAGCGCATGGCGAACACCTGGGGCCGCGACGGGACCCAGTGGTTGCTGGATACGTTCCAGGCGCGTTCCCCGTACGTACGCGACGGCATCCTCTGGGCCGCCCGCCAGAACGGACTGGCCGGCCCGAGCGGCGAGCAGCAGTCAATGGCGCAGACGTCTCGGCCCCCGGGCCAGAGCGGCCGGAGCGGCCAGAGCGGCCAGAGCGGCCAGCCGCAGGAGGCCGCCTACCAGGCCGAGAACCTGTACGACTCCCAGGCCGACCGGCGCCACTGGAAAGACGTCATGCGGGAGGCCGACCATCTCGCCCACCAGTACACGGCCGCCGACCGCAACCAGGACGCGGACGCGTTCCAGGACGCCATCGACAACGCCCAGGCGTTCGTCCGCCGTCACGGCCTGGCCGACGCCAGCCGGACGCCTTGGTACAAGTTCAAGGGCGCGGCGGAGATGGACGACTGGATGGCCTTCCGCGAGAGGGAGGACACCAGCACCGGCATCGGCTTCATCAGCGAGATCCTGCTCTATGACTTCGACCTGGAGCCGGACGACCTCAAGGGCACCGGTGCCGCCGGTCAGAGTGGGACGAAGGGGTACGAGCCGCCGATCTCCGACCACGACGACTTCGGCAAGGTCAATGTCGAGCGCCGGACCAAGGTGCCGCTCGCCGGACTGCGCCCGCAACGGGTGGAGGACTACGACAAAGCCTCCCAGCCGCTCAGCGAGGAGCACAAGGAGGCCATGCGGAAGGCGTACGGGGAGTTGCGGAAGTTCATCGACGACCTCGGCTCCAGGGAGATCAGGTTCGGTGACCTGCTCGCGATCATCAACAAGGTCAACCCGACCGGGCACAACAGGAACTGCCCGGAGACCAGCCTGGCCATCGACGACATCCTGCGCGGCAAGCCGGCCGTGGCCGGGCCACTGAACGCCGCGCCGGTCCCGGTCATCCGCACCACGATGGGCAGGCGGGCGATCGAGAAGCACCTGCGGCTCAGCAATCTCAAGAAGGTAGCGAAGATTCTGCAGAACGAGGGGCCGGGATCACGCGGCGTGGTGATCGGCTACAGCGGCTCCGGCATCGGGCACGTGTGCAACGTCCTCAACGTCAACGGCCACATCTACTACGCGGACGGCCAGCACCAGCGGGTGTACGTGGACCGGCACCCCATGGAGGGCAAGTACCGCGAGTACGACTTCTTCCAGACCCGCTGAGAAAGGACGGATCACCATCATGATCGGCAAGGAGGAGGCCGAGCAGATCGTGCGCGCGTACATCGCGGAGGAGTTGAGCGCGGTGGGGGAGCGGCTGATCGTGCACGACGCGGTGACGGTGGAGCGGCCGTACGGGTGGTTCTTCACGATCACCACGGTGGAGTTCGTCGAGACGGGCGACCCCGGCACCACGTACGCCGGGCTGGGACCGGTCCTGGTGCGGAGGTCCGACGGCGGGCTCGTCGAGTACGACTCCATGTACACCGGCGAGTCGGCGGCCGAGGACTACGAGGCGGCGCTGTGACGCGGCGGCGGCCCGCGATCTGCGACGCGTGCGCCAGGCTCCGGCAACGGGTTGATTCGCAGGCGGCCGGCCGGTACGTCCCCTACTGCGAGGCCTTCCCCGAAGGCGTCCCGGCGGAGATCTACGAGGGTGGCTTCGACCACCGGCAGGAATACCCCGGCGACGGCGGTGTCCGGTTCGCGCTGCGGCCGACGGCCGAGGGGGCGGTGCGGGCGTTCGAGCTACGCCGCACCTGAGAGGCGAGGGCTGTGCGGCCGAGGAGCCTGGGCGGGACGGGCACCGACTCGCTCACCCCCGCGCTCGTCCGCTGGCTGCCCGTGTCCGACCTCGGTCGGGTGGTGCATTCCTCCGTGGACGCGCTCCTGCCGATCTTCGCGGGCCCGTCCGTGGTCGCCCTCGCAGCCCTGGCATTCGCGTTCTTCCTGCCCGACCGCAGGCTGCGGGAGGAAGCTGCCAGAACACGCCCAGAGTGAAGCGTCAGGTCGTTCGCTGTTCAACTGACATCGAGGAGGCCGAGCCGTGCCGCTCGTACGCCCGCCTGGAAGCGGCTGCTCGCCCCCAGCATCGCCGTGAGCTCACCCACCAGACGGGTGACGGTACGAGTGGAGACGCCCATGCTGCGGGCGATGGCCGAGTCCTTCTGGCCGGCGGCCAGCATGCGCAGGACGGCCCGCTGCTGCTCGGTGAGCGTGACGCCGTCGGCCGATCGGGGCACATCGTCGGGCTCGGAGGCGGTCGTCCAGCAGTAGTCGTAGATCGCTGCGAGGGATTTCACCAGGCTCCCGCCTCGGATGAGGATGCTGCCTGCTTCGGGGTCATGGGGGTCGGCCTGGACGACGGCGGTTCGGCGGTCGTAGATGAGCATCCGCGTGGGAATCACCGGGGCGACCCGGACCTCGATGTCGAGCCGTCGCCAGCGGCCCATGAATTCGCGGATCAGCGGGTTCGACAGGGCGATCTGTGCGTGCAGTGCTCGCATGCGCACGCCGTTGCGCATGGTCGTCTCGCTGCGGGCGAGCCCTTCCTCCAGGGATTCGCGCGTCCACGCGGCGATCGGGTGCATGCCGAGCACTTCGATCTCGGCCAGCTCGGCCAGTTCGTTGATGCGCTCGGACAGTTGATCGCTGCGATTCAGCCACGGAAAGAACTCGATGTGCGCGTGGTTGTCCGCCTGCTCGGGCAGGCGGAGGTAGTGCTTGGCCAGTGCTGCCGTTCTCACGTGCTGCTCGACGAGGCCGTCCAGCAGGCGGTGAGTGTTCTGCAGGGTGCGCTTGAGCGTGACCGTTACGTCGGCGGCCGTCTGCGTTTCCGGGTTCAGAAGGTCGAGCCGGGTGAGCTGGTCGCGGGCACGGTCGATCTCCGCCGCCGCCAGGCCGAGTTCGTCCGCGGCCTCGGGCAGCGACTCTCCTCGCTGGTGCATCCGGGCGTACAGCGATCGAGTGACTCTGTCGTCCGCGGAAGACGGCTGCCCGTCCACTGGGCTCCTTTCACCATGGGCCAACGCTGAACATTGACATAACTGGCCCTTTATCGGCAAAGGGGTCCACTTTCCGCCATGTCCTACTTCGGAAGCCTGCTAGCCCTCCACGAATCACTGGGCTTGCAGCACGATCCCTGGGTGAGGCGAAGCACCATCGCCGTGAACAAGGAGGGATCTATTTGATCACCGTTGCGTACAGTCTCGTCGCCTACCGCGTCACCGGCCTGTCGTCGGCGACGTGCGAGCACTGCCTGGCCGCAGTCAAGCTGGAGCTGATTCAGGTGCCGGGAGTCGTGGGAGTGGACGCGGCTCCGGACGAAGGCCGCGTGAGCATCCTTACTGACGGCCCCGTCGACGAGGGGCAGGTCCGCGCGGCCATTGAGGCGGCCGGCTGCACCGTCGAAGGTTCCTGAACTGCCCGTGGCCGGGTCCGCCACGTCGGGTGGCGGACCCGGCCGGTCGGCAAGGAGTCGGCTCTTGGCAGCCTCTTGGCGGGAGAAGGTCGAGGTCTGCGGCAACGGCTCGAGAAGACCCGCCTGCGCCGCCGTCCTCAGGCGGAACATGCGCGAGCTTCGCGATCAGATGCGTGAGATGAAAGACGAGATCCGTCGCGCTCAGGTTGTCGTCGTACCTCGCGCTGCCGCTTTCGCCGAACGGGCCTCAGTGTCGTCGGCCTGGTTGCCGATGGGGCAGTTGTTCGCGCGCTGGCTCGATCGGTGGCGGTCGGAGTAATTTCCCATCATGGTCAAATTACGTTCCGCCGGATGGGCAGGCGCCCTCCCGCGCAAGGCCGTCAGCTTATCCGTCGCCGGAATCATCGCTGTCGGGTCGCCGATCGGACTCGGCTCGTCGTTCGCGAACGCGTCGACTTCGAACGCGCCTCCCAATGCCGTCATCACCTGGGACAGAAACGCCCAGACGGCGATATGGGACATCGCCGGCCAGCAACCACAGGTCCAGGCGCGCAGTTTCGCAATGGTGCACGGAGCCGTTTACGACGCCGTAAACGCGATCGCCGGCACTCCCTATCAGCCGTATCTGATCGCGCCGCCTGCCGACGGGACCGAGTCGACGGACGCGGCCGTCGCGACCGCGGGCTTCCTTGTGCTGAACGCGCTGTTCCCGGAACAGCAAGCGAGGCTGAAGACGCAGTACGACGAGGCGCTGGCCGTGATCCCCGACGGTACCGCCAAGCAGCGCGGAATCACCGTGGGCACTCAGGCGGCCGCTGCGATGAACGCCGCACGGCAGAACGACGGAGCGTTCGGAAACCAGACCTGGACTGTGGGCACCCAGCCCGGTCAATGGCGGCCGGCGCCACCCGCGTTCGCCTCCGACGGAGCCTGGGTCGGTGACCTCAAACCGTTCCTTCTCCGCAGCGCCTCCATGTTCCGCACGTCCGGCCCGCCGTCGCTCACCAGCCACCGGTACGCCCGGGACTTCAACGAGGTCAAGACCATCGGCTCGGCGACCAGCACGGTCAGGACGTCCGACCAGACACAAGCCGCGATCTGGTGGCACGACCGGCACCTGGCCGAATGGGAGATCAAGCGCCAGCTGGCGTCGAAGCGGCAACTGAACACGTTGCAGACGGCGCGGATGTTCGCGATGGTCGACCTGGCCGAAGCCGACGCCACGATCGCTTGCTACAACGAGAAGGCAGCGTGGAACTTCTGGCGGCCGGTCACCGCGATCCGCCTGGCCGACACCGACGGAAATCCGGGAACGGCGGCCGATCCCGACTGGACGCCATTGCTCGTTACACCACCGCACCCCGACTACACATCCGGACATACCTGCTTCACAGCGGCCAGCATGTCGGCGTTGGCGTATTTCTTCGGCCGCAACGACATCCCCTTCAGCGGGTACAGCGCCGCCTCGGGTACCACCAGGTATTTCCGCAGTTTCTCGCAGGCGCTCGCCGAGGTCATCGAAGCACGCATCTGGGGCGGAATCCATACCCGAACGGCCGACGTCGAAGGCGCGAAAATCGGCAAGAAGGTCACCGCTTACATGGTCGCGCACTACTTCAAACCGAAGGAGTAATGACCTGCTGCTCTTCACCCTGAAGTGGCGGGCTTCAGGGGCAGCTCTTGCGGTAGGGCAGGGCTGGGATGCAGGCCTTCCATGCCGTTCAGATCAAGGGTGACGACGTCGGCCCCGTCGGCCGTGAAAGCGATCGACTGGAGCTGCCCTGTATTCGGATCCTGACCTCCAACGGCGTCGAGAAGACGCTGGTCGGCGCTGGCGAAAGCCGGCTTCTTGCCGTCGGGAAAGAAGGCCACGAGCTCGCCCGGGACGGTTCCCGCGGCGGCATCCACGATCTTGACCTCGCCCTGGCCGACCGCGGCCGGCAGCCTGCCATCCACGCTGAAGAAAGCGCTCTTCATGGCAGGCAGCCGTTGTGGACGTCACGCAACCGGGCCTCAGTGTCGGCCTGGGCCGCCAGGACCTGACCTCCCGGGCTCAGCGTGCCGTCGGCGGTGGTCCGGGAGAGGGGACAGTGGGCGTGCGCGTGTGCGTCTTCGCCGAACCGCATCGCGTGGGTGACGCCGGCAGTCCGAGCCGGGTCGCGACCGCCGCCGCCAGCTCGTCCGGCGACAGCGCCACCTCCAGCACCATCCCGGACTCCTCAGGGCCGAGGTGCTCCAGGATCGCCCGCTGCGAGTCGAACAGGCCGGGCGACATGTAGTGGTCGGTACGGCGGGTCAACCGGTCCCGGATCAGCGTCGCGGGCCCGTCCAGGAGGACAAACTCCACCTCCGGCGGGCCCTGCCGCAGCACGTCCCGGTACGAGCGCTTGAGCGCCGAGCACGCCAGCACCGTGGAGACGCCCTCGGCGTGCCGGGCGGCCATCCAGGCGGCCAGGTCCCGCAGCCACGGCCAGCGGTCCGCGTCGTCCAGCGGGATGCCGGCGCGCATCCGCGCCACGTTCGCCTCCGGGTGGAACTCGTCCGCCTCGGCGAACCGCAACCCGGTCAGCTCGCTGATCCTGCGGGCCACGGTCGTCTTGCCCGCGCCCGACACGCCCATGACCACGATGTGCCGGGTGCGCCGCTGCTCACCAGTCATGGACGGTGCCGTCCTTGAGCCGGTTGAACGGCAGGTACGCCGGCTGGTACGGGAAGCGCGCCGCGGCCTCCTCGTCGAGATCCACGCCGAGCCCCGGCAGCTCCCCGGGGTGCAGGTAGCCGTCGCTGAAGCTGAACGACTGCCGGAACACCTCGTTGGTCGCCTGGCCGTGCTGCATGTACTCCTGGATGCCGAAGTTGTGGATCGCCAGGTCCAGGTGCAGGGCGGCGGCCATGCCGACCGGCGAGATGTCGGTCGGGCCGTGGATGCCGGACTTGATCTGGTACTGGGCGGCGTAGTCGAGCAGCTTGCGCATGGCCGTGATCCCGCCGGTGTGGGTGACGGCGGAGCGGACGTAGTCGATGAGCTGCTCGCGGATCAGGGTCTGGTAGTCCCACACGGTGTTGAAGATCTCCCCGATGGCCAACGGGGTGGTCGTGTGCTGACGGACCAGGCGCAGCGCCTCCTGGTTCTCCGCCGGGGTGCAGTCCTCCAGCCAGAACAGGTCGTACGGCTCGAGGGCCTTGCCGAGCTTGGCGGCCTGGATGGGGGTCATCCGGTGGTGCCCGTCGTGCAGCAGCGGCAGCTCGGGGCCGAACTCGTTGCGCACCGCCTCGAAGACGCCGGGCAGGTGACGCAGGTAGGCGCGGGTGTCCCAGTCCTCTTCCGCGGGCAGCGCGGTGCGCTGGGCCGGCTCGTAGTCGTACCGCTTGCCCTCGACGCTCGGCTGGGCGGCCACTCCGTACACGGCGTTGATGCCCGGTACGGAGGTCTGCACCCGCAGCGACCGGTACCCCATCTCCAGGTGCCGCCGGATCGAGTCGAACAGCTCCGGCAGGTCCCGGCCCGACGCGTGCCCGTACGCCATGATCCCGGTCCGGGAGGCGCCGCCGAGCAGCTGGTAGAGCGGCATCCCGGCGGCCTTGGCCTTGATGTCCCACAGCGCCACGTCCACGGCCGCGATGGCGGCCATGGTGACGGGCCCGCGCCGCCAGTACGCCGAGCGGTAGAGGAACTGCCAGGTGTCCTCGATGCGATGCGGGTCCCGCCCGATCAGCAACGGGACGACGTGGTCGGCCAGGTACGACGCGACCGCCAGCTCACGCCCGTTGAGGGTGCCGTCGCCCAGCCCGGTGATCCCCTCGTCCGTCGTGATCTTGAGGGTGACGAAGTTGCGGTCGGGGCTGGTCACGATGACGTCCGCTGCGATGATCTTCACGCGGGTGCCTTTCTCACGTCGGCGGTGCGGTCGGGGGTCATGGTCACCATTCCGCGTACGAACCGTCCCGGTGCCGCCAGACAGGGCTGCGCCAGGCGTGTCCCTTCTTGTCGGCGGCGCGGACCGCCTGATCGTCGATCTCGATGCCCAGGCCGGGTGCGGTGAGTCGCTCGACGTATCCGTTCACGAAGGTCAGCGGGGTCTTGTCGAGGCAGTAGTCGAGCACCTCGGCGCCACGGTTGTAGTGGATGCCGATGCTCTGCTCCTGGATCAGGTAGTTCGGGGTGGCGAAGCCGACCTGGAGGCAGGCCGCGAGGGCGATCGGGCCGAGCGGGCAGTGCGGGGCGAGCTGCACGTCGTACACCTCGGCGAGGGTGGCGATCTTGCGGACCTCGGTGATGCCGCCGGCGTGCGAGAGGTCCGGCTGGGCGACCGCGATGCCGGCCTGGAAGACCGGCAGGAACTCCTGCCGGCTGTAGAGCCGCTCCCCGGTCGAGACCGGGGTGGTCGTCGAGCGGACGAACTCGCCGATGAGGTGCGAGTTCTCCGGTACGACCGGCTCCTCCAGGAACAGCGGCCGGTACGGCTCCAGCAGCGGCGCCACCCGGCGGGCGTTGGCCAGGGTGAAGCGCCCGTGGAAGTCGACGGCCACGTCGCGGTGGTCGCCGAGCACCTCGCGGGCGGCGGCCACCCGGGCGACCACGCCGTCCAGCTCGGCGACCGAGGCGACCGGGCTCATCGCGCCGGAGGCGTTCATCTTCACCGCGGTGAGCCCGGCCTCGAGCTGGGCGGCGATGTGATCGCGGACCTCGCTGGGCTCGTCGCCGCCGACCCAGCCGTACACCCGGATCCGGTCCCGGACCGGACCGCCGAGAAGCTGGTGCACGGGGGCGCCGAAGTGCTTGCCGGCGATGTCCCAGAGGGCCTGGTCGAGGCCCGCCACGGCACTGGCCAGGATCGGGCCGCCCCGGTAGAACGAGCCCTTGGTCAGCACCTGCCAGTGGTCCTCGATGCGTAGCGCGTCCCGGCCGATCAGCAGCTCCGCGAGCTGGTCGACGGCGGTGCGGACGGTCTCGGAGCGCCCCTCGCAGGTGGCCTCGCCCCAGCCGACGATCCCGGAGTCGGTCTCCACCCGGACGAAGAGCCAGCGGGGGGCGACGAGGAAGGTCTCCACGCGCGCGATGGTCGTCATGCCGGTCAGCCCTTCGTCGCGCCGGCGGTGAGGCCGGAGACCACGTACTTCTGCACGAACAGAGCGATCACCATGATCGGCACGGTGACCACGGTGGCCGCGGCCATCAGGCCGCCCCAGTCGATGCTGGCGTACCCGACGAAGTCGAAGATCGCCACGGGCAGGGTCTTGGTGTCGGCGTCGGAGAGCACGAGCGCGAACATGAAGTTGTTCCAGGAGAAGATGAAGGACAGGATCCCGGCGGTGGCGATGCCCGGCACCGCCAGCGGCAGGGTGATGCGCCGGAACGCGCCGACGTGGGTCAGCCCGTCCACCAGCGCCGCCTCCTCCAGTTCCTCGGGCAGGCTGTCGAAGTAGCCCATCATGATGTAGACCACCAGCGGCAGCGCGACGAACATGTGGCTGATGATCAGCACCCCGAAGCCGCCGACCATCTTCAGGTTGGAGAAGACGTAGTACCAGGGCACCAGCAGCGAGACGCCGGGGATGACGCGGGCCATCAGCACCACCAGCGCGGACTTCTTCATGTTGAACCGGCTCATCGAGTACGCGGCCGGCACGCCGAGGATCAGCGAGGCCACCGTGGCGGCGAAGGCCACCCAGAGGCTGTTGACGATGAACTCGACGTAGTTCGCCTGCTGGAGCACCTTGGCGTAGTTGTCCATGGTGGGCGAGAAGGCCAGCGCCTTGCCCGGGTCGTAGATGTCGACGTTGGTCTTGAACGACGCGGAGACCATCCAGAGCAGCGGCGCGACCAGGGAGAGCACCACGATGGTGAGCGCCACCACCCGGAACACCTGGTACGCGGGCCGGGCCTTCATCGCTGCGCCTCCTTGCGCCGGGCGGTCAGGGCCCACATGGCCCCGATGATGATCAGGAAGAAGAGGATGAGGACGGTGGAGGAGACGCCGTACTCGTTGTAGTCGAAGCTGAGGCCGTAGGCGTACACGTTCAGCGTCTCGACCTCATGGAACGAACCGCCGCCGCGGCCCTTCGTGGCGTAGAGGACGTCGAAGGTCTTCAGCGCGTCGATGCCGCGCAGCAGGACCGCCACCGTCAGCGTGGGCATCAGCAGCGGCAGGGTGACGTGCCGGAACCGCTGCCAGGTGCTGGCGCCGTCGATGTGCGCCGCCTCCTGCGGCTCGTCCGACAGCGAGGTGAGCCCGGCGAGCAGGATCAGCACCACCATCGGCGTCCACTGCCACACGTCGATGAAGATCGTGGTGGCCAGGGCCGTGTGCTGGCCGGCCAGCCACGGCTGCGGCCCGATGCCGAACCAGCCGAGGAGCTGGTTGGCCATGCCGATGTTCGGGTCGAAGATGAGCCGCCACATCATGCCGACCGCGACCGGAGTGGCCACGAGCGGCATGAGGATGGCGACCCGGACCCACCGCTGCCCCTTGAACGGCCGCCAGAGCAGCAGCGCGATCGCCATCCCGAGGACCACCTCGAACAGCAGCGCGACGACGGTGAACGTGGCGGTCCGTCCGACCGCGGGCCAGAACCGCTCGGTGTCCGACAGGACGTCGAGGTAGTTCCGCAGGCCCACGAACTCGCTCTCCGCGCGGACGGATCCCTCGGCGTCGGTCAGGCTGAGGTAGCCGGTCCAGGCCAGGGGGAACACGAGCAGCGCGGCGACGAAGACCATCGCGGGCGCGGCGAAGAGCCATTTGCGGTGGGCGTCCACCCAGCGCAGCCAGCCGGGCGTGCCGGGGGCGGCGGGGGCGCCGCGCGGCGCCTTGGTGGTCGGTGTGGTGATCGTTGCCATGGGGACTCCAGGGGTCGGCGGGTGCCGCTTACTTGGCCTCGTCGTCCAGGAACTTCTGGAACGCGGCGTTGGCCGTGTCGGCGGCCGCCGCGGCGTCCTTGCCGGTGATCGCGTCGACGATCGGCTGGCCCACGATCTCGCGGGACTCGGCGACCTTCACGACCAGCGGCCGGTCATGACCCACCCCGTCCTTGGTGCTGGCCGCGATGGCCTCCACCAGGTCCTTCGGGAAGGTCGAGGTGCTCTCCGGGTTGGCCCACACGGAGGTGCGGGCGCCGGGCACGCCGGACTTCTGCTGGGCGAGCGTCTGCGCCTTGCCGGTGGCCCACTCGATGAACTTCCAGGCGTTGGCGGCGTTCTCCGAGCTGGAGTTGACGCCCAGCGCCCACGACGGGATGTTGTACGGCTTCGAACCGCCAGGGCCGGCCGGGAACGGCGCGAAGCCGACGTTGTCCGAGACCTTGGACTTGGCCGGGTCGGTGGCGTTCTTGTAGAGCGAGTTGGCCTCGGTGTAGAAGGCGGCCTTGCCCTGGGTGAAGATGGCCATCGCCTCGGGCCAGCCCATGTCGGTGCTGACGTTCGCCGGGCCGGAGTCCTTGATCAGCCCGCCGTAGTAGGCGTACGCCTGCTTGGCCGCCTCGCTGCCGACCGCGGCCTTGCCGCTGCCGTCGACGAAGTCGCCGCCGAAGCTGTACAGGAAGCTGGAGAACTGGGTGACCGCCGGCGACTTGCCGGTACGGGCGACGAACCCGGCCATGTCCGGCTCGGATGCCTTGATCTTGGCGGCGGCGGCCTTGAGCTCGTCGAGGGTCTTCGGCGGGGCGCTCAGGCCGGCCTTGGACAGCAGGTCCTTGCGGTAGTAGAGGACCTCCTGCTCGGTGATGATGGGGACGCCGACCGGCTTGCCCTCGTACGTGGTGGCCTCCACGGGGCCTGCCTGGAAGTCGCTGAAGTCCCAGTCCTTGTTGGCCTTCACCTGGTCCGACAGGTCGGCCAGGTACTTGTTCTTGGCGAAGAGCCTGCCCTCCTGCAGGGGGCGGTACATCATCACGTCGATGTCGGACGAGCCGGCGTTCAGCTTGACGTTGTACTGGTCGGAGAGCTGGTCCTCGCCGAGCTGGGTGATCTCGGCCTTGAGCCCGGTCTGCTTCTCGAACTCGGGCAGGGCCTTCTTGATGTTGTCGGTCCACACGTGGTTGGCCAGGGTGATCCGGACCGTCTTGGACCCGCCGCCGTCACCGCCACCGCCGCAGGCGGACAGCCCCATGGCGGCCACCACGGCCAGAGATGTACCGAATATCGCTCGACGTCGCACGTCAATCCCGCCTTCCTGGCATGGTCGCCGCCCCCCGGAAGAGCGCCACATGCTCGTAACATCTGCTTAATGCCGGGATGCTAGGACAAAAAAGCTGACTTATTCAAGAGTCAGCCTTCAACTGATATGTTCTATGCCGTGAATCAGTCCTCCCCGGGGGCCGCCCCCACTCGGCCCGCCCTTGCGGAGGCTGGGTTGCACGCACGGGTCCTCGACCACCTCGGCACCGCCATCTGCAGCGGCGACGTGGCCGCCGGCTCGGTCCTGAGCATCGAAGACCTGGTCGACCGCTACCAGGTCTCCCGCTCGGTGATCCGCGAGGTGCTGCGGGTGCTCGCGTCCATGGGGCTCATCGAGACCCGGCGCCGGGTCGGGATCATGATCCAGCCTCCCGGGGTGTGGAGCGTCTTCGATCCGCAGGTGATCCGCTGGCGGCTCGCCTCGGAGGGGCGGATGGCGCAACTGCGCTCGATCACCGAGCTGCGGACCGCGATCGAGCCGTACGCCGCCTGGCTGGCCGCCGGGCGGGTCGACCACGACGAGGCGAGCGAGCTGGTCGGGCTCGCGGCCAAGATGTGGGCCGCCGGGAAGGCCGGCGACGAGGCCCGCTTCCTCGACCTGGACATCGACTTCCACCGGCGGGTGCTGGCCGCCTCCGGCAACGAGATGTTCGCGAAACTGCAGCTGATCGTGGCCGAGGTGCTGGCCGGCCGGCACCACTACCACCTGATGCCTCACTACCCGGACGAGGAGGCGCTGCAGCTGCACACCGACGTGGCCCAGGCGATCCAGCGGCGCGACGGCGAGCGGGCCCGGGAGGCCATGGTGGGGATCATGGAGCAGGGGTTCGCCGAGATGAAGTCGCTGTGGGAGCGGACCGCCGAGCCGGGCGGCGCCTGACCGGCGGCCTTCGCGTCAGCGCGCGGCGTTCGATCTTGACCTGGTACGGGCGGCGCGCCTCGTCGGTGTGCCGTTCAGGAGTCGTCGTCGCGTCGATCGGGCCGGGCGTGGGCGGCGAGCGCGAGTCCGGCCAGGCCCAGCAGGGCGCCCAGCGCGCTGACGCGCGGGTCGGCCCGGTCCACGGTGAGCAGGTACCCGGTCATGGCGATGGCGGAGCCGGCGGCCAGCAGCACACCGGCCCACCGCAGCAGTCGTCGTGACATGGGCGTTCCGGTCGGGCGAGGGGCCGGTCAGGCGGGGTCGAGTGCGTCCGTGTCGCCGACGTGGAGGCGTACGACGCCGCTGACGTAGCGGCCACCCTTGACGTCGCCGGGCACGACCAGGCGCGGGCCTTCCTTGTCCAGTTTCGCGCCGTCCTGGGTGACGGCGAGCAGCACCTTCTTGCCGGAGAAGGCCGGGTCGAGCTCGGCCCAGGCCAGTGCGGCGCGGTAGCCGTCGGAGCCGGTGGCGGTGACGACCAGGCGTAGCTGCGCGTTCTTGACGTCGGGGTCGATGCGCGGCTCGGTGAGCTGGAGGACGTCGGACAGCAGCGGGCCGGTGAAGGTGTGCTTCTCCGCGCCGTGGGAGGTCTGGTAGCGCACGCGGACGGTGTGCTGCGGCAGGCCGCGCAGCCGCGCCATGGTGAACGAGCGCGGACGGTCGACCTGGCCGCGCACCTTGACCGTCCCGGCGGGGGCCTGCCGGACGGAGGCGGGGCCGGCGGCGGTCGCGGCCGTGGCCGGGGCGGTGGGCGTGAGCGTGGCCAGCAGGACGGTGGCGAGCGCGGACGCGACGGCCCGGCGGCGGGGTGAACCGATACTCACGAGGGTGCTCTCCGATCTCGTGGATGCCATGGCAGAACCCTAGATCATGCCGCTGCTGCGGCGGAAGTCGGGTATTCAGGCTCGAATGTGCGGAAGGTATCGTGAGAGCTTGTGACGACGTTTCGGATCAGCGAGGCCGCGGCGTTGCTCGGGGTCAGCTCCGACACGGTCCGCCGGTGGGTGGACGCGGGTCGGCTGGGGGCCGGGCGGGACGAGCACGGTCATCGGCAGGTGAACGGCGCCGACCTGGCCGCCTTCGCCCGCTCGCAGATCGAGGAGAGCGGCGACGGCAACCGCTTCCGCGGGATCGTGACCGAGGTGATCCGCGATGCGGTGATGGCGCAGGTGGAGATCGCCGCCGGGCCGTTCCGGGTGGTGTCGCTGATGAGCCGCCAGGCCGCGGACGAGCTGGGCCTGGAGGTGGGGGTGGTGGCGGTCGCCGTGATCAAGTCCACCAACGTCGTCGTGGAGATTCCCGGTCACGAGCGCGTGGCCAGTTACTTGTGAGGAGCCCCCTGTGGAGTTCAGGCGTCTTTCCCGATGGGCGATCGCCCTGCCCGTCGCATTCGCGCTGGCGGGCCTGGCCGGCTGCGGCTCCGGCGGACCGGCCACGTCCACGGCCGGGGCCTCGTCGGCCCCGGCCGCCGGTGGCGGGGCCAAGGAGGTGACGGTGTTCGCGGCGGCGTCGCTGACCGGGACGTTCACCGAGCTCGGCAAGACCTTCGAGGCCGCGCACCCGGGTACGACGGTGAAGTTCAACTTCGGCTCCAGCGCGACGCTGGCCCAGCAGATCACCCAAGGGGCTCCGGCGGACGTGTTCGCCGCGGCGAGCCCGGCCACGATGAAGACGGTGACCGACGCGTCGCTGGCGAGCTCGCCGACCACGTTCGTGCGCAACAAGCTGGAGATCGCCGTGCCGAAGGACAATCCGGCCAAGGTGGACGAGCTGAAGGATCTGGCCGACAGCAAGGTGAAGGTGGCCTTGTGCGCCGAGCAGGTGCCGTGCGGGGCGGCGGCGATCAAGGCGCTGGACGCGGCCGGGCTCAAGGTCAAGCCGGTGACGCTGGAGCAGGACGTCAAGGCCACGCTGACCAAGGTCGAACTGGGCGAGGTGGACGCGGCGCTGGTCTACAAGACCGACGTGATCGCGTCGGCGGGCAAGGTCCAGGGCATCGCCTTCCCCGAGGCCGACAAGGCGATCAACGACTATCCGATCGCCACCCTGGCCAAGGCTCCCGCGGGTGACCTGGCCAAGCAGTTCGTGGACCTGGTGGTGTCGCAGCAGGGCAAGGACGTGCTGACCAAGGCCGGCTTCGAGGCCCCCTGATCCGGGATGAGCTCTTTGGCACCGGAGCAGCACGATTCGGCGGGCCCGCGTGGCGGGCTCGCCGGGCGTCCGGCCGCTCCGCGTGCCGGTCTCCCCGGGCGTCCGGCGGGTCCGCGTGGTGGGCTCCCCGGGCGTCCGGCGGGTCCGCGTGGTGGGCTCCCCGGGCTCACCTCCGAACGGCTCGACGGGCCCGCGTTCGTCGCCTTCCCGCCTGCCGTCGCCGACCTCGACCTGACCCCCGGCCGGCAGATCCGGGCCTCGGTCAAGGCCGCCGAGACCCACGCCCACCCCGCATGACCGAGCTCCCGCCCGACGGCCGCCACGACTGCAACGCCATCTGCCTCGGCGGACCCTGCCACGGTCTCCTCACCCACGTCGACCAGGACATCGGCATCCTGACCGTCCCCGTGCCGCGCCTCTCACCGGACGAGCCCGAGACGTGCGCCCGCTACCGCATCACCCGCGAACGGGTGCGCTACTTCGGCCAGGCCGAGCCGTACATCGCCCTGCACTGGGCAGACCCGCCATGCTCGTGCGGCCTGGACTCATAGCCGGTCGTCGGCGCACACCGGGCTTGTGGCGCCGCGGCCCGGAAACGCAGTACTCATCTGCGAGGTGGAATCAGCTTCCTCATGGCGGATGAGATGGAAAGACGGCTACCGACGCCGCTTGTGAGTGCCCACGCCTCTTGCCTTCTTACGCCGTCAGTAGTCTCATGAGGACTACCAAGCGCCGGCTCGGTCGGCCAAGCCAGGCCCCGGGCGAGCGCACGTTCATCGACAGGAAGCCGACGCTGATGACGGTGACCTTGGACAAGAGCGTCGAAGACTTCGTGGCGACGCCTCGGCAGCTCTTCATCGACGGCCGGTGGGTGGACGCCGCCTCCGGCAGGACCTTCGCCACCCCGAACCCCGCCACCGGCCGGCCGCTCGCCCAGGTCGAGGCCGACGCCGAGGACGTCGAACGCGCCGTGCGGGCCACGTTGATCATTACGGTCTCGGCGCGGGCATCTGGACCCGCGACATCTCCAAGGCGCACGTCCTGGCGAGCAAGCTCCGGGCGGGCACCGTCTGGATCAACTGCTACAACGTCTTCGACGCGGCCCTGCCGTTCGGCCGCTACAAGCAGTCCGGCTGGGGTCGGGAGATGGGTCACGAAGTGCTGGAGGCGTACACCGGGGTGAAGGCGGTGCGCACCCAGCTGTAGAGGACCTCCCGGGCTCGGGATTGGCGGACCCGGGAAACGAGGGGTGGGCGCGGGCGGCGCGCTGCCAGGCGGGAACCTGCACGCCGCCGGCCGCGCCCACCCCTTCTCATGACCGGCCGGTCAGTTCCCTGGCCCGTTGGCGGGCCCGGGTCTCGGCGGCCAGGACCGCTTCGACCGTCATCGCCTCGCCGGCGATCTGGTCGTGCTCGTCCATCACGCGCTCCACCGTGTCGATGATCTCGAGGAACGGCAGGTCGCCGGCCAGGACTCGATCGCCTGGGTGCCGATGGATCCCGCCGATCCCAGGAGGACCAGGCTGCGGGGCTCGTGGAAGGCAGAAGTCATGGCATGCCAGCGGCGGCGTGCCGCGAACTCAGAGCTGGCCGTGGGCGGGCTCGACCCAGCTGAGCACGACGAACGGGGCGGCACACGAAGGATGGTGGACACGACCCGCCGTGACCCGATAGGGGGCGCCGCGCGTCGAGCCGTCAGCCTCGAACGCGAAGACCTCCACGACGCCGACGTCCTGGTCGATGCGGGTCAGCATGCCGTCGTGCGGGCCGCCGACGCAGATGGCGTTCGGGACGGGTCTCATCCCTGGCGGCACCCTAAGGTGCCGGCCTCGTTCTCCCTCACAGAGCAGTCCTCCGCAGCCGTGGCTAGTTCATGCGAGACTACTTGGCGACCCTCTGACGCCCGCGACTGGCCCTACCCTTGAGCGTGTGAATCCTCGCGCGCTGTCGCTCACCGAGTGGATCGTGCTCGCGCTCGTGGCGGAGGGGCCCACGTACGGCTTCGCCGTCGCGAGGCTCACCGCTCCCACCGGTGCCGTCGGCGCGATCTGGCAGGTGCCGCGGCCTCGGGTCTACCGTGCGCTCGATCGGCTCACCGACCTGTCTCTCATCGAGCCGTGCGGAAAGGAGCGGGGGCAGGGCGGTCCACAGCGTACGGTATTCACCGCCACGTCGGCCGGGACCTTGGCCGTGAACGGCTGGCTGATATGCCCGGTCGAGCACATCCGCGACATCCGTACCGAGTTCCTGATCAAGTTCGCTCTGCTCCAGCGATCCGGCGCGGACCCGCGCCCGCTGCTGGACGCGCAGGCGGCGCGCATCGAGCCGATCATCCGCAGCCTGCGCAGGCAGCGGGACCAGGCACATGGGTTCGACCACGTCGTGGCCGCCTGGCGGTATGAGACGGCCGAGGCGGCGCTGCGCCTGATGCACACGGCCCGGCACTGACAGAGCGCGGTCACTTCAAGGGCGGGCTCGTCCGTACGCGGGCGAGCGCCGCCTGCCTGAGCCAGGCCATGCGTACGGCCAGGAGAGCGAACACGGGCAGCGGAAGGAGCATGGCCACGGCTCCGGCGAGCCGCTGGTCGGCGAGGAGGTCCGGGACGCCGGGCGGGGCCGCGAGGGAGAACCAGTCGTTCGCGACCGGCGGCCCGAGCAGCAGGAACGCGCCCAGAGCCAGATGAGTCAAGGCGACGGCGGCCAGCAGCCGGGCGCGGACGGCCCAAGGAAACGGGCGGGGGAGCGGGTCGACACCCGCCGGCACCCAGAAGGTCAGCAGGCCGAGGCCGACGAACAGGACCTGGGTGAGCAGGTGCTGGGCGTAGCCGGACAGGGACCATGGGAGCCACGGCGTGGCGTACAGCAGCAGGAAAGCGACCGGGTAGACGGCGAGGAGGAAGGCAGGGTGGGTCAGGCGGCGGGCGGGGAGTTCGAGGTCCTCGCGTAAGGACGCGGCCAGGGTGAGCGGCGCGCCCAGGCAGAGCAGGAGCGGGGCGACGGCGGTGAGCACGACGTGCTGCAGGACCTGCGCCGACAGCATCGCCCGCGCGTACCCGCCCACGCCGCCGAGCAGCACCAGCGCCATGAGCGCCACCCCCGCGCACCAGGCGACCGTACGTCCGACCGGCCACGACGCGGCCCGGCGCACGCCGACCAGGTAGGCGACGGCGGGCAGCGCCAGGAGCAGCAGGACGGTCGGGTCCAGGCGGACCTCGGTGATCAGTGCGCTTGGGGTGAAGGGGGCGAGCGGGTACTCCAGGACGAGGTGGTCGTGGCCGCCGCCGCTGCCTGGCGGTGGTGGGGTGCGGGACAGGCCGACGGCCAGCCCGATGACCGCCGCCATCACGGTCAGCTCGCCGGTCGCCAGCCGAACGAAGGTGTGGCGTACGGTCCGGTCGGCGACGCCCGCGACGGTGCGGCGGCGATGCGTCCAGCCGAACAGGCCCAGCGTCACGAGCGCCACGGCCTTGGCCACCAGGAGTTGCCCGTAGGTGCTCTGCCAGAGGTCGGACGGGCTGCCGAGCCGCACCCAGGCGCCGGCAACGCCGGAGACGGCGACGGCGGCGAAGCAGCAGAGGGCGAGCGTGCTGAAGCGGGGCAACACCGTCGGAAGGTGTTCGGAGCGGCGGAAGTGGACGAGCACCGCGGCCAGGCCGCCGACCCAGATGGAGACCGAGACCAGGTGCGACATCAACGCGGACACGGCGATGTCGTGGTCACCGGCGGAGGCGGCATGCCCCACGTACGCGGGCGGCAACAGCCCGACGGCGGCGATCATCGGGCGTACCCAGGCGGGCAGCGTCCGCAGCCGCGAGGAGACGGCCGCCAGCGCCGCCACGGCCGGGACCCACAGCAGGGCCCGCGTCTGCGGCAGCGCCGTGCCGAACCGCAGCAGGTCAGGGGCCCCGAGCAGGTCCGCGACGGGCAGGGGGATGAGGTTGGACAGGGTCAGCACGTAGCTCAGCAGCGCGGCGAAGGTCCAGCCGAGCGCCCACCAGCCGGCCGCGCGCAGGCACGCCTCGGACTCTTTCGTACCGGTCGGGGCGAGGGCGGCCGCCGTGAGCGTTCCGACACAGGCGAGCGCGCACAAGTCGTAGCAGAACCGGACCAGCGGCAGCCCCCACACGGTGACCGGCCCGGCGGTGGGCAGCCCCGGGAGCTCCGGCTGGATCGCGCCGCCGAACCGGAGCACGACGACCAGCACGACCACGCCGGCGGCCACCGCCGCACCGGCGTAGATCCGTTCCGGGGCCTTCATGGCGGCTCCGCCCGGTCAGTGTGCCCATTCGCATCGTGCCACACCGGCGGTGATCAGCCCATGGGCTGACCCCGGAGGTTTCAGACGCGCACCACAGCGGTGTGGGCGTGCCCGCGGCTGCCGCCGACCTCCACCTTGACCGCTTTCTTGGACTTGCGCACGCTGCGGTCGCTCTCCTTGACCGATTTCACCGGCCAGGGCAGCGTGATCTTCACCTCGTCGGCGGTCCTGGACGGGTCCGAGACCGCCAGCCGTACCCGCTTCTGGTCGCGGCGGATCAGCAGCGTGCAGGGGCCGTCGGCGGAGAGCGGGCCGTCCGCGGTCTCGACGGTCCCCGCGCGCCAGAAGACGGCGGCGAGCACGCCGTCGCGGGAAATGGCCTGCACCGTGCGGGAGTTCGCGAGGATCTCGACCCGCCCGCCGTACGCCGCGGTCTGGGCGACGGAGGCGTCGGGGAGCACGGCATAGGCGTAGCGCGCCCTGCGCGGATCTACGCCGTGGTCGACGAGGATCGTCGTGTAGTGCCTGGTGACGGGGGTGTCGTCGCCTCCGGTGGTGGCGCCCTTGTCGATGTCCCGCCAGCGGCCGGTACGCTTCCCGCGGATCACCTTCGCCTTGACGCCGTCGAGCAGCGCGTAGCCGGCCACCCCGCAGAGGTGGACCCAGCCGTCGCCCTGGGTCAGCGGCGGATGACTGTCGTGGGTGTTGCGGTTCTCCACGACGGTCTCGATGCGGCGGCCGTCGGAGGCGGTGATGCCGGAGCCGAGGGCGATCACCGCGTCATCGAGGAGGAACCACGCCTTCCTGGCCCGCAGCGAGGAGCCGTCGGCGATCAGCCTCATGGCCGCCACGCCGTACTCGCCGTCGAGCGCCACGCCGCCCGCCCACGGGGTGGGCGGCAGGCGACGCTTGCCGTGCCGGAGCTCGGCGCGTCTGCGGGTGTCGACCGTCGTGCCCGGCAGCCGGTACGGGTCGATCGTGGGCCACAGGTCGTCGTTCCAGTGGGTGAGGTCGCCGGTGTAGAGGTAGGTCATGCCGTCGCCGGTGTACCAGCCGTGCAGGTTCTCCAGGTTCATGGCCTCGGCCGCGCCGATGCGCTCCGAGCTCATCGCGATCGCGAAGGCCCAGGTGGGACGGTGGTGCACGACCCGGTCCATGTCCGCGAAGACGTACGTGCCCGTCGGACGCGGACCGACCGGCACCGACGGGTCCGCCAGCAGGGCCTTGGCCCCCGCGATGCTCGGCAGCGGCGCGAGCGTGTCGTACGGGATGGCCTGGTTGCGGGTGAGCCAGCCCTTCACCAGCGGCCGCCAGCGCTGGGCATAGCGTTCGGGCGCCGCCTCCAGCAAGGTGAGGATGGCCTCGACCGCCTTCTGCCCCGAGTGGTAGTCGCGGTGGCCCTGCACCGAGATCTGCCGGCCGCGTACGCAGTCCATCATCAGCCCGTCGAAGATGAACGGCGTGAACGAGCGGTCCACGATGTCGTAGACGTTCCCGATTCCGCCGATCTCCCACGGTGACTTCGCGAGCATGGCGATCAGCTTGGCCACGCTGTCCAGATAGTCCACGCCGTAGCTGCCGGTGTAGGGGAACACGTCGTGCTGGATGAACGACCCGTCACGGTAGAAGCCGTCGCCCGGGCCCTTGGTCCGCCGCAGCAGATCGGAGACGGCGTCCCTGGCCCGCTTGACCAGGCGTGCGTCGTGGGTGAGCAAGCCGCGCATCGCCACCGCCATGGCCTTGCCCGCCCGGTTGGCGCCGGTCTCGACGACGCCGGGGTGGCTGACGCGGCGTTCCGGGTCGGGGCACCAGCGGCGTAACGGGCGCAGCCAGCGCTCGATGCGGTCCTTGGGCAGGCCGTCGTACATCAGGGCGCAGGTGTCGGTCAGCGCGCGGGGGACGCCGATCTCCCACCAGTACCAGTTGCTGCCCCGCCGGTCGAGCCCTTCGCGGTAGGCGTGCTCGTACAGGAAGTCCAGCGCGCTGATCGCGGTCTCGGCGACCTGCGCGTTCCTGTGCAGGGCGGTGCCCGGCGTGGCCCAGCCCAGCGCCAGCGTGCGCATGCGGTTGTAGGCGCGGTTGAAGTTGCCCGTCCGGGGGTCTCCGAGCGGCAGGTCGGGCCACAGGCTCGGGGCGCCGGGGGTGAGTTTCAGCTTGCGCAGCACCGCGTTGGCCGAGCCTTCGACCGCCTGCGTCTTGTCGGCGTACGCGGCGTCGTACGACCCGCCGGCCAGCAGGCTCACCCACCGCTCGCGCGCGGCGTCGAACGCGGCGGCGCCGACCGCCTCGGCCGGTCGCTCCCACAGGGAGAGGCCGGTTAAGGCCGCGGCGCCCAGAAGGGCGGACCGCCGACTGAGGGGGTGGGTCATGGAGGCCTTCCGACAATCGGGCAAATACCTGCTGAAACGATCATATGTCCCCAGGAGGGTGGATCATTCGTTCGGAAACCACCCCCTGCGCGCCGAAGCCGGCGGCGCGCCTGGTCGATGAGGGCGAGCGTTCTGTGATGGAGCACATCACGCTCCTCGCGCACGCCGTCAAGGGCGACGTCGAGGCAGAGAGCTACGCGAACACGATGCGTTCGGTGCAGAACCAGCCCGAGGACGGCGAGTCTGCGACGGATGCGGTTTCCGGCGAGGGGAGACCGCGGCAACGACACTCGGGTCGGCCTCGCAACCTGCTGAAACGGCGGGGTGTCAACCGAGACCTCGCCCGCCCTGAAGTCCGGTCGGTCGGGCGGGCGAGGCATCCATCAAATGCCGGCGTCGAGCCTATTGGTCCTCGTCCGGGGGCGGTACAGGGGCCGCTTGACATACGTGACGGGGACCGAGGAGATGGGCTCGTCGAGTGCGACGTCCGGCCGGCGACGGGCGACCGCGCGCACATAGCCGAGGTGGCGTCCGCCATCGGCGGTGAGGGCGTCGATTTCCACCTGGTTGTCCGGTGCGATCGCCCGCTGCCATTCCAGCCAGTACTTCCACCCGTCGGCCATCGTGTCGGCCACGTCCACCTGGGCGACACCGCTGCGATCCCAGTGGCGGCGCCACCACTCGGCCGAGTGCAGGTTGGCCATGCTCGGCTCCCACCACGCCGCCAGGTGCTCGGGAGTCGGTCCGTCGATCTCCTGGACCAGTCCGGCACCGGCGATGCCGATCTGCCCGCCCGGCCGGACGAACCTGGCCAGATAGTTCAGGTACAGATCGTCGGTGCCGTAGTAGACGAACGAGTCGATGCTGACGACGGCATCGAAGAAGCCCGCGGCGAACGGCAGGGCTCGGGCGTCGGCGTGGATGGGGAACGCCGCGTGCTCGGCGCCGGCGTCGTAGATGCGTTGCATGCGTTCGTCGGGGCTGAACCACAGGTCGGTGGCCCATACCTGGACGTCGTACTCGCGGTACAGGAAGATCGACGAGGCGCCCCGGCCGCAACCCAGATCCAGCACCCGCATGCCGGGCCCCAACGACATCGCCTCGGTGAGCCACTCGGCCAGCCACAGCGAGTTGGCCCCGCCGCTGACGCTGGAGCGGATCCAGTCCGGGTTGTAGCGGGAGGTCCGTGGGAACCGTTCTGACATCAACGGGTCAATCGGCATCGTCGGGTGTCCTCCTGTGTAGGTCCGCGGTGGCAGGTTGCGGTGGGGAGGGTAGCGGAACGTGACGCAGTGTTCCCGTATGAAACGCCGCCCGATGAGTAAAGTCTGCAGCCGGTACGGCTGATCGGCGGTTACCTGATGACAGAGAGCGACTCCACGCGGCAGTCAATCGAGAGGCGACCCGGGATGGGCTTCGCATCTCCACACGGGTCCGTGGCACGCCCGGCGTGTTCCTGCCCTAGGGTGATCGCGCCGCCGTTGTTGCCCGGCTGCAGCGCTTCGCTGACCGGCACCACCAGGGTGGCCCCGGCCGCGAGCGGCCCGGCCGGTCTGCCAGGTGCCGGCCCTGCAAGTCGATCGGATCGGGCGGGGTGTTGATCGGTGTGACGGTCTCGCGCTCGGGCGCCGGTCCGTCAGGGTTGACCAGCGCGGCCACAATCCGCGCCGGTTCTTCGCCGCCGGCGGGCCGGGCGGGCGCGGTCTCGATGGCGTCCCCGGTGCGGTCGTCGGTGTGCCAGGCCGGGGATTGGAAGGCGAGGAAGATGGCGGCCCACCGCGATGCGCCAGGGAAATGGAGCAGCAGGCCACCGTCCTGCCAGACCCGGTCGTCGGACCGGAACCGGCCGCTGTTGCCTTGGCCGGAAGCAGCTGGACGACGGGGTGGCGGAAGTCCTCGGCCACCGGGTACGGCAGCTCGGAGGGGGCCTGCTGCGATTGCACGTTCACCGCCACCCTGTCATCGGTCCCTGCGGCGTCGGTGAGGTGGATCTGGCAGCGCGGGGTGTCCGCGCCCCCTTCGCGACGCCGGTCGACCGCGCGCCCGGCCAGCACACCACAGGACCGCAGCGGCACAAGTCCACTCCTCCTGAACGACGATCACATCCCGCGCCGATCCGGATGGCGCGGCGCCCCCTCAGTCGGCCAGGTAGGAGATCGAGCGAACCTCGTAGCCGGTGGTCCTGGAGCCGCGCACGTGCATCAGCATCGCACCGCCCTCATAGGAGTAGGCGCACGAGTAGCCCTGCGGCTCCTTGCTGCAGCCCTGGAAGAAGTGGGTGGCGCCGCGCGGGTCGTACTTGACCTTGAACAGCTTCTGCACTGTGGTGGAGGTGGCGACCTCGAGGCCGCCGTACTCGTCGCCGCGCTTCCAGGCGGCGAAGAGGTGCTTGGCCACGGTGGATGGCTCGGTGATGTGCCGCGACAGGTAGACCTTGCTGACCTTCGAGCCGGTGACCACCATCGCGATGCCGTCAAGGCCGCCGGGCACGCGCACGCTTGTGTGCACGAACCGGCACACGTTGCTGGAGCAGCCGTCGAAGCGGTCGGGCGCGCGGTAGACGTAAGTGAAGATCGTCTTGACCGCGGTGGGGGTGGCCGCCTTCGCCGCGGCCGTGCGGTCGGCGGCCAGCCAGGCGTGGAACAGCTTGTTCGCCACCTTGCCGGGCGCGGGCGTCCCGGCCGAGACGGGAGCGGCCAGGGCGGAGCCGGTGGAGGAGAGCGTCAGTGTCGCAGCCGCAGTGAGGGCGGCGCCGAGGACCAGTCGTTTGAACACGCTGCGACACTAAGGGGGGCGCCTTGCGCAGGGATTGAGCCCGGCTTGCAGTGGTCCGGGCGCTTCGCCCAGGCCGGGCAGCTCCCCGGGTCATTGTGCCGCACGTCCGGGCTCAGGCCCGGTAGCCGGTCGGGGCGCGCAACGCGGTGGACAGGACAAAGGAGACGAGCCCGTCGTAGTCGAGTCCACCGGCCCCGGCCATCGTGGCCAGGTTCCCCGGTCGCGACAAGCCGGGGAGCGTGTTGGTTTCCAGCCACCACACCTCTCCATCGGCGCCCACGACGAAGTCGCTGCGGGAGTAGCCCCAGCAGCCCAGCGACCGGTGGGCGACGCGTGCCCATTCGGCGATGAGCACCTCGGCCTTTTCCGGCAGCGCGGCGGGGCAGTGATTGGTGAACCTGCCGGGGTCGTTCTTGGTCTGGTAGTCGTAGAAGCCGTTGACGGGACGGGTTTCCAGCAGGGGCGGGACCCACAAGCCCGGCTCGTGGTCCAGGACGGCCGCGGTCACCGACCTGCCGGGGCAGAATCGCTCGGCGAACAGCTGCTGTCCGCCGGAGCGCAGCGCGCGGATCGCGCTCAGGAGCTCCGGCTCGGTGGTGGACAGGTGAATGTCGATGGATCCGCCTTCGGAGACGGGCTTGAGCATGAGCGGCAGCCCCAGGGTGGAGGTCAGCTCGGCGGCGAGTTGCTCCGCCGACAGGCCGTCGTCCAACTGGCGGCCGGGCAGAATGCCCACGCCGTGCGCGCCGACCATCGCCTTGGCCGCGCACTTGTGCATGGCCAGCGCACTGGCCAGCACTCCCGAGCCGGTGTACGGCATGTTGAGATGCTCCAGCAGCCCCTGCAGCTTGCCGTCCTCGGCATACTGCCCGGCGATGGCCAGGAACGCGACGTCGACCGTGCCCAGCCGTCGCAGGAAGGCGGCGCTGGCGGTGTCGATCATCACGGCGTCGACGCCCTGCCGCATCAGTGAGGCGTGGACGGCTCTGCCGGACAGAAGAGACCGGGCGCGCTCGCGGGACCTTCCGCCGGTCAGGACGCCGACGCGCACGCCGAGGGCTCCGGCTTCTCGATGCAGAACACGGTCTCCGCGCCGAACTGGGTGTCGGTCCGCACGTCCGTACGGCGGACCGTTGCGGCGCCGAAGGCCAGCAGGACCTCTGCCTCGGGCAGGCGGTAGACCGGGATGGTCTCCGGGACCTCGATCTCCAGGAACTCCGGCGCCAGCGGCGTGAACAACACGACGACCAGCTTGCGGCGGAAGGAGGCGACCGCGTTGCCGAGGATCGCCGCCCAGTCACGGTTGTGCTCCAGGACGTGACGCAGGAAGATCGCCTCGACGTCGCTCTTGTACGTGGTCAGATCGACGATGGCGTCCGCGAAGGGCGTGCGCGAGCCGTCGATGCCGCGGTAGCGCTGCCCGGGCGCGAGGCAGGTCCGCAGCCAGCCCCGGCCGCATCCCCAGTCCTCGATCTCCGCGCAGTCGGCCAGGAAACGCGCGCCGATTTCGTAGGTAGTGGTTTCGCCGAAGGGCGTCGGCTCGATGATCCCGGCATAAAGGCTGTCCCATTTTCCAACGAGTGACATCCGCGGCTCCGTCTGGCTCGTTTGCTACCACCGTTGAACTACCGATCCACCGCGAAGTCAACATCTTTTCCGGTAGGTCGTTCTGTGGTTTACTTTGCTGGCCCGGCAGCAAGCACCCGATTCAAGGTGGGTATATGCGCGATCCGGTTGAGTTCTTGCGGTCCCATTGGCGCGTTACCGTCGACCCGGAACTGCCGGGCATGGAGATCGGACTCGACGGCTTCCGTCAGTTCCTGCGGCTGGACGTCAACGCCGACACTCTGGAATCCTTCGACCGCAACGTGTCGGCGTCCTGGCACGGTGTCACCGACCAGGGCACCCACGAGAGGCTGGACTGGACTGCGAAGAGCACGCTCTGGAGTAAGCGCTATCACCTCGACATCCATTCCGGACATCTGGATTTCCACGCCGAGATCTACGGCGAAGGACTGATCGATCGCATCCGGTACTTCGACGTCATATCCGATCGCGACCACCGCCCGTTCTCGACCCGGACGATGCATCTCATCGATTACGGCCGGACCCCGGTGCGGGCCTATACGACGGGCTCGCCCATATCGTTTCGACGGGTCTTTTCGCCGGAGCCGAACTATTACGGCCGACGCGAATTCGAACCATTTGAGTACGCCCAGATCAGTGTCGCCGGAGACAGCGAATACTGCGGGGGCAATCTCATCGCCAATCCTGGGCTGCTGTGCTTCGCGGTCGCCGCTGACCCCAGCCGGGAATGGCTGGCGTTCGGCCTGGCGGTGCGCCCGGGTGAGCACTTGTTCTCCGACTTCGAATATCTCGGCGGCGCCGACTTCTCCTTCGCCCTCACCTGCTGGGGAGCCCTTCGGGTCACGGGCACGTACCTGACTCCGCACATGGTGATCGTCCGCGGCGACACCGCCGAGCTGGCCGTGGCCGCCTACGTGGACGTGTTGCGCGACTCGGGGCTGGTGCCCAGCCCGGTCCGGGAGCAGCCGGAGTGGTGGAGCAGGCCGATCGTGTCCGGCTGGGGGCACCAGTGCTACCAGGCCGATCTGTTCCGCGTGCGCAGCGGGGCGGAGCGGCAACCGGACAACGCCGCCTACATGCTCTGCGCTCAGGCCAACTATCGGGACATGCTCGACCGGCTGGACGCCCACGACCTTCCGTGGGGAACGCTGGTCGTGGACGCCCGCTGGTTTCTCTCCGGTGGCCTCAAGGACGTGGACGTCGGCCGCTGGCCTGATCTGCCCGGCTTCATCGAGGCTCTGCACCGGCGGGGCAAGCGCGTGTTCATCTGGTGGAGCCCATGGGACACGGAGGACATACCGGCGGGCGACTGCGTCACCTACCGGCCCGAGGTGAGCCTGGGACTGCCGAACAGGCCCGGGCGACGGGCGAAGACCCCCAAGGGCAACCTGCCGATGAACACCCTGCCCGCCGGAACGAAGCTGGCCGTGGACATCACGCTGCCGGCCGTGCGCGAGCGCATCAGGCAGCAGGTGCGGGCGTTGCTCGGCCCTGACGGGCTCGGCGCCGACGGGCTCAAAATCGACCACATGTGGGCCACGCCCGGAAGCTACGGCATGGCCTTCCCCGAGGGCTCGGGGCGGCTGTTCGGCCTGGAGGCGGCGCGTGCGTACCTGAGCCTGCTCTACGAGACGGCCAAGGACATCCGGCCGGACGCGATTCTGAGCGGACACTCGCCCAACCCCTACCTGGCCGACGTGCAGGACATGGTGCGCATCAGCCCCTGGTCACGCTTCCCGGAATCCGTCGTGAGCGAGGCACGGCACAGCGCCGCCATGGCCCGCCTGGCCGACCCTGGATGGCTGATCGACACCAACGGCCACCCGATGCCCTCCCTGACCGCGTTCCGTGAGTACATGAGCCTCCAGCCCGAGCTCGGCGTGCCCAGCCTGTTGTACGCCACCCATTTGGACACCACGGGCGAGGCATTCACCGACGACGACTACGCCATGATCCGCAGGGCGTGGAGACACGGCTGACCGGGCGGGGAGTCCATGCGGGATCTGCGCTTGTCCGACTACCGGCCCGTTTCCAGCCTGCCGCCGCTTCCTCCGCCGCCGGCCAGGGCCGCGACGCCGGCGGTGGACGCGCACACGCATCTGGGGCGCTGGCTCACGGAGGGGCGTTGGGCCGCGCCGGACGTGCCCGCGCTGATCGGCTTGATGGACTCCGTGGGCCTCTCGGCGATGGTCAACCTGGACGGCCGCTGGGGCGCGGAGCTCGAGGCCAACCTCGACCGTTACGACCGCCGCCATCCCGGGCGCTTCGCCACGTACTGTCACGTCGACTGGACCGCCCTGACCGGGCCCGCGCCGGGCGAACAGCTCGCCGCGAGCCTGGCCCGCTCGGTGTCGGCCGGTGCCCGGGGACTGAAGGTATGGAAGGACCTGGGGTTGTCGGTGCGCGACGGCGACGGCGCGCTGGTCCTGCCCGACGACCGGCGGCTGGCTCCCCTCTGGGAGCAGGCGGCGGAGCTGAGCGTGCCGGTCGCCATCCACGTCGCCGACCCGGTGGCCTTCTTCGAGCCGGTCGACGAGCACAACGAGCGGCTGGAGGAACTCCTCGCGCACCCCGACTGGTCGTTCGCCGCCCCCTGCCATCCGCGCTTCCCCCGCCTGATGGCGGCGCTGGAAGCGCTGGTGGCCGCGCATCCGCGCACGATCTTTATCGGGCTGCACGCCGGATGCAACGCCGAGGACCTGGCCTGGGTGTCGCGGATGCTGGATTCCTATCCCAACTTCCACATCGACATCGCCGCACGGATCAGCGAGCTCGGCCGCCAGCCGCGGCGTACCCGGGCGCTCGTGCTCCGCCATCCCGGCCGGATCCTGTTCGGCACCGACCAGGTCATCCAGCGCCGGGCCACCTACGAGATCTACTTCCGCTTCCTGGAGACCGCTCACGAGTACTTCCCCTACTCGGTCCTGGAGCCCCCGCCGCAGGGGCGCTGGTGCATCTCCGCTCTCGACCTGCCGGCCGAGATCCTCGCCGGCGTCTACTCGGGCAACGCCCGGCGGCTGCTGGGGATCGGCTGAAGCGAGCCCAGGAGGACCTTGAGGTCGGCGTAGAAGGCGGGCGTGGGGCTCACCTGGTAGTCCGGCAGGTCCAGATCTTCAGGGGTTGAGGAGGCGGTTGGTCTCGGCCAGCAGCTCGCTCTGGCGCAGGCGGTCGGCGGGGAACGGCATCGCGATGACGCGGTGCACGCCGACCTCGGCGAGTGCGGCCAGCCGTTCGGCGGCCGCGGCGGGTGGGCCGGTGACCAGGCCACCACGGGCCTCCTCCTCGGTCATCCCGTACTCCATCAGCGACCGGGCCTGAGCGTCGATCACCGACGCGGGCAGGTCGCCGAGACCGATGCTGAGGCCGATCGTGACGCGCGGCGCCGGGCGGCCGTATTCGGCGGCGAGGCCGGCCAATTGGCGGGTCTGTTCGGCGATCTCAGCCGGCGTGGAGAACGCCGGATACCATTCGTCGGCGAAACGGGCGGCTCGGCGCATGGGGCCGGCGCCGATGAGGACGGGCGGCATCGTCGCGCCCGGAGAGAGCGTGATCATCTCGCCGTTCACGTTCGTGGGCTTGCCCTCGACCAGGCTCGGCAGGATCTCCAGGGCGGCGTCGGTGCGCTGCGCGCGTTCGGCGTAGGGGATACCGACGGCCCGCCAGGCTGCGTCGCCGTGCACGCTGCCGCCCGAGCCGACGCCGAGCAGCACCCGACCGCCGGACAGGTGCTGCAGACTGGCGATCTGCTTGGCGGCCCAGGCGGCCGGGCGCAGCGCCAAGACCATCACCCCGAAGCCGATCTTGACGCGCTCGGTGACGGCGGCGGCCGTGGCCAGCACTATGGTGCTGTCGAGGAACGGCCGCACCGGGATCAGATGGTCGCCGACCCAGATCGACTCCAGGCCGAGCCCCTCGGCGTGCCGGGCATGCTCGCGCACCCCGGCGGTCTCATCCACGCCGAACGACGGTAGGTTCACGCCGACCTTGAGCATCAGCGCACCTCGAGCAGGGTCTTGCCGATGCCGGCGCGCGACTCGATGGCGGCGTGCGCGGCGGCGGCCCGGTCGAGGGGGAAGCGCTGCCCGATCAGCGGCCGCAGCCGTCCGCCCACGGCCTCGGCGAGGGCGCTCTCGGTGTACTCGCGCATCATCTCCGGGGTGGGCTTCGCCTGGACGAGCGTGACACCGCGCGCGACAGCGGCCTCCGCCTCGATGCCGGCCCACTCTCCGCTCGCCAGCCCGAAGCTGACCATCCGCCCGCCCTGGCCGAGCAGTTCGAAGGCGGCCCGAGCGATGTCGCCGCCGACCCCGTCGAAAACGACGTCGACAGGGTCGACCTCGTCGGTCCAGCCCGGAGCCGTGTAGTCGACCACCTCGTCGGCGCCCAGGTCGCGGGCCACACCGGTCTTGCGCGAGCCCCCGGCCGCACCGACGACGGTCGCGCCCGCCGACTTGGCGAGCTGCACGAGGAGCGAGCCCACGCCGCCGGCCGCCGCCTCGACCAGAACCCGTTCCCCGGGCTGTGGTGCGGCCGCCCGGATCATCATGGTCGCGGTACGCCCGTCGGCCAAGACCGCGACCGCGTCGTCCAATTCCAGGCCGTCGGGGACAGTAAAGAGCCCGGAGGCATCCACCGCGGCCCGTTCGGCATAACCGCCGGAGCCCCCCGTGGAGGTCACCACCCGACGGCCGACCAGGCCGGAGTCGACGCCCTCGCCGACCGCCGTGACGACGCCCCCGACGCCGTTGCCCGGGATCATTGGCAGCTCCGGCTTGAACGGCGACGGGCCACCCGACCGGAACTGGGTCTCCACAAAGGTGATGTTGGCGTAGACGACGTCGATCAACACCTGCCCCGGCCCCGGGACCGGATCGGGGGCGTCTCCAGGTACGAGCACCTCGGGCCCGCCGAACTCCTTCAACCACACCGCACGCACAACACTCTCCCCTGTTCGGCTGATGTCGGTCTCAGCATGCAACCTCAACCGAACTCGAGGTCAAATCGCGATCACCAGTACAGCTCGACCGCCATGTCGGCCCGGTTCTCGGGTCGGCGTCACTGGGGGGCAAGGTAGAAGAGTTGACGACCTCTTCTCGCTGGTCAGGGCGAGATGATCTTTCTTTCACGTGTGGCACGTGGGCTGATCCTCACAGCATGTTGCAGCGACAATGCGACCACGCGGGGCGAGGGCGATGTAGGCCGGCCGGGCACGCGAAACTCATCGGTCCATCCTGCCCCGATGATGCTCGCTGCCCCACGGCTCGCCCGACGAGGCCCGCAGCGCCGTAGTAACCCTTTTGTGGCTGTCATCCGGTTTCGTTCGGGTAGCGTCGCCGGGTGCCGTCGGCGATTATCGACGCGACGTGACCGCGCTGCGAAAGGATCGGGTATGACGTGGTATCCGTGGAGACAGGCGTTCCTCACAGCGGGGGCTGCCGTGGTCGGCTTCGACCCGTCAACGCGCACATGGGTCACCGACGCCGCCCAGTCTCAGGGGATGGTCGACCTGCCGCCGCTGAAGGGCAAGGTGGTGACCGATCCCGCCTCGCGCGGCCAGGCGGCCGACGACTTCGGGCACCTGATCCATCGGACCCCCGGGGCCGTGCTGGAGCCCGGCGCCGTGTCGGACATCATGGCGATGATGAAGTACTGCCGGACGCACAGCCTGCAGGTGGCCGCACGCGGCCAGGGACACGCCACCTTAGGTCAGGGCCAGGTCGCGGGCGGTCTGATCATCGACATGACCCCGCTCAACGCGGTTGAGGTGCGGGAGGACACGGCCGTCGTGGAGGCGGGCGCGCTCTGGAGCAGCTTGGCGCAGGCGACCCTGGCCCACGGCCTGACCCCTCCGGTCTTCACCGACTACCTGGAGCTCTCGGTCGGCGGCACGCTCTCGGTGGGCGGTCTCGGCGGCCAGACCCACCACCACGGATCCCAGGCGGACAGCGTCGTGGAGCTGGAGGTCGTCACGGGGGAGGCCAGCCTGAGGAGGTGTTCCGCGCAGTCGCGCCCCGACCTCTTCCACGCGGCGCTGGCCGGAAGAGGACAGTGCGGCATCATCACCAAGGCCACCGTGCGCCTGCTGCCCGCCCCCGCGACGGTCCGCCACTACCTGCTCTCCTACCCGAGCGTCGCCGCGCTGACCGCCGACCAGCGGCGCGTGGTCAACGACGGCCGCTTCGCCTACGTGGAGGGAGAGCTCGGGCTGCCGACCGACTCCGCCGACTGGAGTTACCAGCTTGAAGCGGTCGCCTTCTTCAACGGCACGACCCCGCCCGACGACGCCAGGCTGCTCGACGGTCTGGGCGACCAGCCCGGCGACCGGCAGATCCAGGACATGTCCTACTTCGACTTCCTCAACCGGCTCGCCACGGGCGTCGCCTATCTGAAGTCCACAGGCGAGTGGTACCGCCCGCACCCCTGGTGGAACATGTTCCTGCCCGCGAGCCGCACCGACGCCTTCGTGGAGACCGCCATCAAGGACCTGACCGAGACCGAGGTCGGCGCCAGCGGCGTGGTCCTGCTCTATCCCTTCCCCCGCGCCCGCCTGCACCTGCCCTTGCTGCGCGTGCCCGACGAGGAGACGGTCTTCCTCTTCACACTGCTCAGAACCGCCTCACCCGGAGCCGAGAGCCCGCAGGACATGGTGGAGGCCAACCGTTCCCTCTACCTGCGCGCCCGAGCCGTCGGGGGTTACCAGTACCCGGTCGGCTCCATACCCACCACGCCTGAGGAGTGGCGCACCCACTACGGCCCCGCATGGGCCGACTTCGAGGCGGCCCGTGAACGCTACGACCCCGACGGAATCCTCACTCCGGGCCAGGGCGTCTTCCCTCCGGGACCGTGAAGTCCGCAGCCGGATCACCGTGCCGAGTTTCGCCACCAGGCGAAGGGCGCGGTGTTGCAGGGGGACGGCCGGTCGGGTCGCGCTGTGTCCGCGTACTTCTTTGAGTGCTCCACGAAGTACGGAGACAAGTGCACCAGCGCAGCGGCTGTCTCCAGCGATTCCCCACGGAGGCTCGGGGCGTCATGAAGGCATCCGCTGACCGCGGGTGGGGTGACGGCGCAGGTGGTAGGCGTTGGCCAGGGCGAGCACTATCGGCCCCCACAGGGCAATCGGGGTGATGCATACCATTGCCAGCGCCTGCCACCAGCCGTTCTCATACGCCGTGCGGTCAAAGACGCCGACCCAGGCGAGCACCATCCAGACCGAGATCGCGGTCATGAGGAGCCCACCGATCACGGCCGGGACGACCGCCGCCATGGTCGGCACAGGTCTGCCGCCGATGACCGGGACCCAGTTCGGGACCACCTCGCCCCAACCGCGCACCAGACCGATGCTGAGCAGCGCCACCAACTCGGTGATCACACTGAGCCCGAAGACATAGGGGATAGTGATCCACAACGGTGATACAGGCGCGTCGTTGAGCTGTCCCATGTCGAAGTGAAAGGCGAACGGCAGCCTCCACAGGCACGAAGGGAGCAGCAGCCAAGGGAGCGCGTAGGCGACACGGAGTGCCCATCGGGGGACGGGCTGTTCGGTGTCGCTGGTGGCTGGGGCCGCGTGCAGCAGTTTGATCGCCATGGCGGCAGTCTCTTCGGGCACCGAGGATGAAAGATCACCTGTGAGAATGAACCGCCTCCCCCACGCGAGCTAGTCAGGTGAGCGCGGCACGAGGAGGCACCGCAATATCGAGCGCCTGAAGGCCCGCGGACAGCTCGGTGCGTTCCCGTGATCAGTTGGATCTATGGAGAGTTGAAGACAAGCGCTCAGGCGACCTCAGTGGCTTGTTCGATGTTCCTGAGCCGGTTCTTGAGCCGGTTCTTGAGCCGGTAGCTGGGGCCGTTGATGGAGATCACATCGCAGTGGTGGAGGAGCCGGTCGAGGATGGCGGTGGCCAGCACCTCGTCGGCGAAGACCTGGCCCCACTCGCTGAAGCTCTTGTTCGAGGTCAGGATGATCGAGCCCTTCTCGTAACGCTTGGAAATCACCTGGGAGACCAGGTTGGCCTCGCCGCGTTCGAGGATCTCGTAGCCCACTTCGTCGATCAGCAGGACGCTCGGCCGTAGGTAGGTGCCGAGTTTGCTCCTCAGGCGTACGCCGAGCACCACGTACCCGCTGTTGGAGTAGGAGAAGACGGTGTCGAGCGGGAGGAGTTGGTCCACCTTGGCGAGGGTGGCGACGAACTTCTCGATCGCGTCATCGTTGCGACCGGTGTCGGTGAAATGGTTGCCTTGATACCGCCGGTGTGGGTGAGCAGGTGGCGGGCGGTCAGGGACTCGGTCGCGGCCTCGACCTGGGTGCGCAGACTCAGCACGCCCGCAGCCTCGTCCTGGATTTCCCGTTGGCCGGCACGGCGACCTGTGCGCCTGGTACGTCGTATTTCGCGACAAGCTCGCCCGGATCCCATTCCATCCCACCAGGCTAGCTCCATGATCGAAAGCCTTCGCCGGGTTAGGGGACGCACCGTGCGGCTTCACCAGTTGAGGGGCCACGGTGATTCCGGACAGCCGTCTTACGGGCGTAGCCTATGCGGCTGTTTGGGCTGAGAGGGACTCGTTTGAGTACCTCCAGGGGGGCCGGGTGCCGAGCGCCGAGTGCAGGCGCCGACGGTTGTAGAACCCTTCTACGCTGTTCGGCAGGGAGGTGTTGTCGATGTCGGCAGTCGTAATAAGTCTGTCAGTGCGTGATCTGACCCAGGAGGATCTGCAGTGGTGTTCGTGGTCCGGTTCGGCTCTGCACCTGACTCAGGTCGCGCGAGAGCTCAAGCGCTCGCGGAGCGGCGTCGTGGACTACTTGGCCGTTTGTCCCCCATCTGACTGGCCGGTGGCGATCGGCGGTGTTGACTATGAGGTAAGCCCAGGAGCGGGAACTCTATGGCAACTGGCTGTGCTCCCCGCTCTGCAGTCCTGCGGCATCGGGACTGTTCTGATTCATGCGGCCGAGCAGCGCATTATCGCCAGGGGGCTGCAGCGCGCGGAGCTAAGCGTTGAGGAAAGCAATCCTCGTGCGAGAGCGCTGTACGAACGACTCGGATACGTTGCTCATGGCCGCAAGCCTGCCGCATGGGATGCCGAAGGCCCAGACGGTGTGATCCGACGCTATGAGACAGTCTGCACGCTGATGGGCAAAACGTTGACGTGACGTCGCTTCCAGCGTGACGGCGATACCTCTGCTCCGCGCCGCTCGTCGGCCAGCAGCGGTCCCTCCGCGCGCTGTGCCGCGGGGGGTGCGTGCCGGGCAGGGCGTGTGGCTGCGGTCGCGGGATCGGGCGCGCTGGCCATCAGAGTCGTGCCGGCCAGGGAGTCGCGCCGGTGAGTATGGAGCTGATCAGGCCGTTTGGTTTCCCGTCGCCGTAACCTCGCACATTGGAGGACTTCGGCTGGCGTGCAGCGCGGCGAGGATGGCCTACTTCGCGCCGTGGCGCACAGCCAAGACGGGACCAGAGCCCGTGCTGTTCAGCACGCGGGCGGGTGACTCCCGAAGGAAGGCCAGGTGCAGACCGCCGCCTGCTGAGCTCCCGCCCGGTCCGCACCCGCCGTGACCTGCGCCTTTCACGGTGACTCGAAGCCGTATCAGAGTGACGTCAGGTCCGTGTCAAGTCGCGGGGCCACACTTCCCGACATGGATACAGCAATGCAGCCCCCGGCCGACACCCAAGGCGCCCAGCCGAAAGGCTTCGTCGCCAAGCTCCTCGCCGACCGTCACTCCGTCCCGTTCTCCATCGCACTGCACCTGGTGCCCGGCGCGGTCATCGTCGCGGTGTATGCGTTCATCGCCGCCCCCCTGGTCCGGGCGATCGACTTCCCGATCTTCCTGGCCTGGGCCATCGCCCTCGCGGTTGTGCTCTTCCCGCTCCAACTGTTCCTGCTGTGGCTGGGCAAGAAGCAGACCGGCCGCTTCACGATGAAGGGCGTCGTCCACTACCGCGACAAGCCGCTCTCGCGCGGCAAGGTCTTCTGGCTCGGGGCCGCGTGCCTCGTGTGGATGACCGTGGTCTCGCTCTCGCTGACCCCGCTGGACAACATCGTCTACGACTGGTTCTTCACCTGGGTGGACTACCAGGGCGCCGGCCCCGACGGCACCACCTACCTCCAGGGCTACCCGCAGGAGCTCGTGCTCACCACGCTGCTCATCTGCGCGCCGTTCACCGGCTTCACCCTGCCCCTGCTCGAGGAGTACTACTTCCGCGGCTTCCTGCTGCCCCGCCTCCCGCAGCTCGGCAAGTGGGCTCCGTTCTTCAACACCTTCTTCTTCTCGGTGTACCACTTCTGGGCCCCTTGGACGGTCCTGTCGAAGCTCGTCTTCCTCTACCCGGGCGTCTGGCTCGCCTGGAAGAAGCAGGACATCCGCATCTCGATCGCCATGCACCCCGGCTCGGCGCTGCTGATGACCGTGGTCGGCGTCATCGCCCTCGCCTCCGGCGCCTACTCCATGTAAGACCGCCTCGAAACGAGGGGTGCCGTCCGCCGGCCGAGGGCCGGATGCGCCGCTCCGGAGCAGTCGCAAGCGCCGCCGAGCAGGCCGACCCCGGGCTGCTCGCGGCGCTGGATGCGCTGGTGGAGCAGGTCACTCGGGGCGATCTCGCACAAGCCGGGGTGTGTAGCCGCCAGTTCGCACCATCCGACCGCCACCCCGGGGTACATCTTCGAGGCCGGATGTTCCCGCTCGGCGAGGCTGCTGCCGGAACTGCAACAGGGTTGGGTCGGACCGGGGTGTGGTGTCAGCCTCGCGGCTGATCCGTTTCCCCGGCGCGCCCGCCGCACTGACAAGCGTGAACGTATCTACCAGGGCTGTCGACGTCGTCTCGATCAGGATGTGGCTCCGTGGCCCGGTTCAATGATCCACGGGATACTTCCTAGATGACTGTCCCGCTCAGGGAAGCCCCAAGAGCAGTCGTCATATACAAGACGCTGCGCCCGGATCGCTCGCGGGTGACCAGCCCGCTCTCGCGCAGTACGCGGAGGTGTTGTGACACGGCGCTGGGCGTGATCCCGAGTACTCGGGCCAAGTCCGTCGTCGTTGCGGGGGACCGCAGTGCCTCAAGCAGTTCGGCGCGCGCCCGACCGAGCAGCCGGACCGTGCTGCCCGCGGGTGCCCGCGTTCCGGCGGTCCACAGCGCCCCGACGCCTCGTGCCGGATAGCGCACTGTGGTCTGCGTGGACGTCCTCTTCTTGATCAGCACGTAGGGTGAGCCGAGAACCACCGGCATGAGCACCAGCCCACCCGGACCGCGCTCCACGACACGCTCGACCCGCCAGCGTGCTCCCCCAAGTATCAACCGGCCATCGCGCCAGCGCAGATCCGGATGCAGATCGGCGAACAACCTCTCGGCACCGCCCGCAGCCATCTGCTTGGCCCGATGGATGACATCCGCATCGAGGACGGCCCGGATCCGTGACCAGTGCGGCGCGATGAGCCGGTCGTGCGCCGTACGCAGTTCCGCGGCGATCGCACGCAGCCCTGCCGCCGGCTGTTCAGCGAGCGCGGCGGCCGGGGCGGGGAGGTCCTCGCCGAACACGCGCCGGAGGCTGATCCGCACTTGAGATGCGGGTGTCCTGCGCAACGCGGCAAGGTCGTCGTCGATGGATGCCCCCGAGCCGAGCGGGGCAGGAACGAGGAACTCCGGCCAGTTCGGCCGGTCGCTGACGATCAGCGGCCATGTATACGAGAGATCCAGGGGATTTCTGGCGAGCTCATCCGCCGCCCACCGCAGCCACCGCAGGTGGAGCGGGTTCCGATCAAGATCACCCAGCTGCTGCAAGCCGGACACGGTCTCCGACAGCGGCGAGATCGCGAACCGGGTCGCCGCCAACTCGGCCACACCAAGATCGATCATCAGCGCCACAGATCGATTATGTAGCACTCGCCTAAATACTGTCGTGACGGCGCCCGGCAGCTGAAGATCACCACATGGCACGGAACATGACGCAACGTGAGACCGAGCCACGCTTGTCTGCGGGCTACTGGCGGTTGTGGTGGGCGACCGGTGTCAACAGCGTCGGCGACGGGGCGTTCGCCGCGGCTGTTCCCCTGCTGGCCGTCACGGTCACACGCGACCCCCGGCTCGTGTCGATCGTGTCCGCGGCGACATACCTTCCCTGGCTGCTGCTGTCCCTGCCCGCCGGCGCGCTCGTCGACCGGCACGACCGCGTCGCCCTCATGTGGCGCGCTCAGGCGATCCAGGCGTTGATCGCCGCTGTCATCGCGGTCCTTGCCGCTTTCGGCCAGATCGGCATCCCGGTGCTCGCCATCATCGCCTTCGGGCTAGGAGCGTGTACGGTCGTTTTCGCCAACGCCGCCGAGGCGGTGCTGCCGGACATCGTCGACGAGTCGCTGCTGCACAAGGCGAACGGCCATCAGCAGGTCATCACCACGGTCGGCTTGCAGTTCGCGGGGCCACCGGCCGGCAGCCTGCTGTTCGCGGTCGCCGTGGCGTTGCCGTTCAGTGTGGACGCCGCCTCGTTCGCCCTGTCCGCCGCGCTGCTGGCGACGTTGCCCAGGCGCAGGCGCGAGCGAATCGAACATCCACCGATGCGGACGGCGATCGCGGACGGCCTGCGCTGGCTGGCCCGTCACCGGCTGTTGCGTACCCTCGCCATCCTGCTCGGCGTCAACACCTTCTGCTTTCAGCTCGGCAACGTCTCCCTGGTCCTCCTGGCGACTCAGACACTGCGCCTGGATACGCCCGGTTACGGGCTGCTGCTCGCCGGCGCCGCGATCGGCAGTCTGCTCGGCGGGCTGGTCAGCGCGCGCCTCGTCCAGAGGATGGGCGAGCTCTCCGCGCTCCTTGCCGCGCTCATCACGAACGTCGTCATCTTCGTCGGGATCGGGCTGAGCCCGAACGTGATCGTGCTCGGCGCCTTGCTAGCCGTCAACGGCTTCGTGATCACGCTCTGGAGCATCGTGACCGTCAGCCTCCGGCAACGGATCGTGCCGTCCGAGATGCTCGGCCGGGTGAACAGCGTCTACAGGATGCTCGGCTGGGGGCTGATCCCGCTCGGGGCACTGGCCGGGGGGCTGGTGGCGCACGCGTTCGGGCTGCGCGCGCCGTACCCGGTCGCGGGGGCGCTGAGAGGAGTCGCCTTGCTCGTCGCGATGCCTGTACTGATCCGTGCCATGCGTCACTGAATCGCCGAGGGCCTCATGGGGCGGCGGTGGCGAGAAACGATCGGCGCCCTCGAGGGAAGCGATCTTCGTAGCCTAGTCTCAGCCGCTGGTCCAACCTATCGTGAACACCTCACCTGGCCGGCCTCCGGCCACGACATCCGCCTGGGCGAAGAAATCACCGCTCGCATCACCGCCGAGCACGACCCCGCCCGCCGCCGCACCCGCTGACCAAGCCAGCCCCAGCGCCGACATCGGTTCCGCCATCGATGCAACATGCCTTCAACGCCAGCCAACGCGCCTTAAAAGATCATCTCGCTCTGACCTGCGAGAAGAGGGAAAGAATCCAAGACAACGATTGCGGAGGCGAAGCCCCTGCGCGCCGACCTCGACCAGCTCTGCGCCGGTGATGCGGAGGGCGGCGTCGCGGTCGCCGAGGGCCTGGTGACGTTCACGATCCCCGCGCGCCCGTGGTCCGCGTCGGCGGCCGGCGCAGCCGCGCCAACTCCGAGACCCGCCACCCTTCCAGCAGCGCCACCAAGTTCCCGGGAGCGCGGTCCGCCCGGTGCGCGGCCCTGGCGACCTTCGCGTAGGGCCGCTTCTCCGTGACCTGCCGGGCCAGCACTGACATCCCTGGCAGCAGGCGCGCACCGGAACCCGGGAACGCGCCTGCGGCGGGCCGCCTCACAGACCACGGCGGCCCCGGGCTGCTGGTGCCGATCTCCAACGGCGGGCAGGGAGCCGGCGCCCTGGACGCCCTGCGGGTGCAGCGCGCACTGGGCAGCAGGACACCATCGCCGGCCGTGGCCACCACCAGGCACCACTTCTCGGTGGCCACCGCGGTCGGTCTGGCCACCGCCGCCACCAACATCAACGGATACAGCGGATTCATGGAGTGGGAGGCTATCGATGATGTGGCCTCCCACCGCCGCCTCGTAGCGCCCGGCTTCGCCGAGGAGCGCCCCGGCGCCGGAATCCTCTCCCCTCCGATGACCGCCACGCAGGATTACCCGAAGATTTCGATCAGCGGGGTGACGGGCCCGTGCAGTCTGGCCCGGTCGATGAACCTGCTCGCCGTCAGTGTCATGGTCCCCCCCGACGAGACAGCCCGTCCCCGGAGCTGTCAGTCGCCCTCGACATGCCGGGCAAGGTCGCCGGCTTCCTCCGCACCGCCGAACGGGAAACCGCCGCGCGGGCCGCTGATTTCGTCGAAGCCTGATTGCGTCTCCCAGGCACCTTCCTGCGACTCAGAGTGCGTAATCACATAGGTTGGCGAAGGCATCGGTCAGTCAGGCACGCCAGTCAGCCGGCGGGCTAGGTCGCTGGCGTCCTTCTGGGTGAAGGCACCACTGATCTCCAGCACGGGACCAGAAATCGGCTGTGTAATGGCCGGTGCGGTGACCACTTTGCCGTCGATGACGATGGCGAGCTGGTTCCGCGGGGCGGGTAGCTGGTACAGGGCCGATGTCAGCGCGGCGAACTTGGCACTGTCGGTGTTGTTGAGCGTGACTTGGACTACCCAGGTCACCCCTCCGGACAGGCCGGCTGCCGCCTTCTCTGCTGTGATGTCGGTCATGCCCTGGCCGAGCTTGTAACACGAGGTGCCGTCGAGAGCGCCCACCGTACCCGTAGCGCAGGGAATGGAGGACGTCTCAAGCACGGGCAGCAGCGCAAAGGACGTCACGTGCGGCTCAGATCGGGGCGCTCCGGTCATCGCTGTGAGCACTCTGGCCGTCATGAAGATCATGACGACTGCCAGCCCAAGAGTGACGATCGTTCCCGCGACAATAGCGATCACATGAACACGTCTCACGGAACCTCTCCCACGAGGCGAGCCATCCCTTCTCGTATGACTGTCAGGGAGTTCTCCACTTCCACTCATGACGACCGGAGCCTCTCGGTCAAACTATGGCGGCATGAACCTTATGGCCATCAACTTCCAGTGACATTGGTCAGCCTGTCGATGACAGAGGACATCAGTTTGGACAGCATTCTGGGCCAATGCAGTCGAGAAATGTCGGTGAGAAATCTGCTGGCCGCCAATCCCGCCCGCCGCCTCCCTCCTTCACAGCCGGATTTGGGGTCCGGAACTAACAGACACCGGCCTGTTTCCGTTTCGCGATGATCTGGGCGACGGTGGCGGTGAGCAAGCTGACGCACAGCCCGATCACCACCGCCAACAGGGAGTAGGCCCACAGAGTGGCCTGAATGCTGTCCTGGTTGTCCAAGCCTGGGTCGATCGTGAGGTAGACAGAGGAGAGCAGAAGCGGGCCGGCCACGCCCGCTTGGACACCGCGCTTCCATCGGCCGTGCTGTGCCGCCGCCCACGCCGCGATGATTCCGCTGACCATGACTGGTCCGATCAGCCCGGCAGTTATCCCACCGGCCTCGATGAAGTTCGCCTCCACCACGTACTGACCGGTCTTGCTACTCAGCTCGCCTTCCGTGAGCATGGGGTCGAAGGCGGGCGCCCTGTCCCACCACCACGGTCTGGCGAATTCCAGGAGGGAGACCCACAAGGTGTAGGCCAGCAGGCCGACCCTGATCTCCCGATACCGCAGCGCCGCCATCGCAGCGGCGACGCCGATCACGCCGCCGAAGATGGTCGCCCAGGCCACCTCGAGTGGGCTGGAGTTGATGCCGTCTTCCGGCGCTGCGGATGCCAGGCCGTACAGAAGCGGGGTAGCGGTCAGACAGGAGCCGAGCCAAGCCGCCGGCGGCAGCCACAGCCACGACCACGGCGCACGCTGAAACACGCGGTACGTGATCGCGGAGGCGACCAGTGTGGAAGCGACCGGATACCAGGTGGAACGAGTTACTGCGTGGTCCCAGTCGATGTACTCCGAGTACGAACCCCCTGCGGTCGTCCATACATTGATGCCCAAGCGGTGCGCGGCGAGGACCTGTGCGACGGCCAGCACCGCAGCGACCAGCGCGCAAACGATTGAGGCTGCGAGCCGCCACCTCATGCTTTCGCCCAAAGACGCTGCAAACGGGACGGAGTGTCCCGCCCGCCGGCTAGTGCGCACAAAGCCGTCATGGTTGAGCATTCTGCACCACCAAGATCGGAGCCGAAGGCGGCATCCGTCAACTCCACCTGTGCGCCTGCCGATAATTACATCCACCCTGTGAGAGCTTCGCGTGGCGTGGCGCGAGTTCCGATCTTCAGGAGGGGGTGCGGCATGATGATCGGCCGTGCTCCTTCGCCTGGCCTATGTCACCGTTACGAACGCCTTCGCCGCGCTGCGGCTGCTATCCATGGGCAATCGGGACAAGGACGTCGAGATACTCGCCCTGCGCCATCAGATCACCGTGCTTGAACGGCAACTCGGCGCCGATGCCAGAGTGAGGTTCATGCCCGAGGACCGAGCCTTCCTGGCCGCGCTGCTGACATCGCTGCCACGGGGGTCCCACGCCAGGTACGGCTGCTCGTCCGGGGCACCGCGATCTGATGAAACGGCGTCACGCCCAGACCTGCCGGCCGAACAGGCGAGGGCGCCCACCCACGGTTCGCTCCATTCGTGTCCTCGTTCTGCGATTGGTTCGTGAAAATCCCTCGTGGGGATATCGGCGGGTGCACGGTGAACTCACCACGCTCGGCATCAAGATCGCCCCGTCCACGATCTGGGAGATCCTCAAGCGGGAAGGGCTTGATCCGGCGCCCGAGAGGGCGTCCACGACGTGGGCCGACTTCCTGCGCTCGCCAGTTGACGCCCTGTTGGCCTGCGATTTCATCGAGAACATCACCTTGAACGGGCCGGGCGCGCTACCTGATCCGAGACCGGGATGCCAAGTTCCCGGCTCTCATGGACGAGATCCTGTCCGACGCCGGCATCCAGACCGTGCGGACCGGCACCCGGATGCCGCGTATGAACGCGGTCATGGAGCGATGGGTGCAGTCGTGCCGCCGTGAACTGCTCGACCGCTGCCTGATCTGGAACGAACGCCACCTGGGCACGCCCTGCGCGAGTACGAACACTTCTACAACGAGCGCCGAGCCCACCAAGCCCGGGCTCAAGGGCTCCGCTGCGTACCGTCCCAGATCCGATCACGGATCCGAAGTGAGTCGATAACCTGAATATACGCCGACGAGATCGGCTCGGCGAGGTTCTCCACGAGTACTCACATGCCGCTTGAACTGCATGGATGGACTTTCCGGCAGGCGCAGGCCTCCACGCGCAGGGCTTCGGCGCCGTCGTCGGTCAGGCGGTAGTAGCGCCGCAGCCGCCCCTGCTGTGCCTCTTCGCGGTCGAGTGCGACCTGGCTGTCGGCCGAGAGCCGGACTGACGACCCCCCGCTCTACACCCGGGCGGCAGCACGAGCGTGCAAGCTGCCAGGCCTACCGGCCGCCGCCCGGCCGCGACGTCGATCGCGGGCCCGACCTGAGCCGCTGACCACCCCGGGTGGTATTCGGCTTCCCGACTACTACGGCCGGAACCTGGACGCCTCCTCAACGACCGCCTGAGCGAAGCCGCTGTATGAGTCCGATGGGAGTCGGGATGCACTTCGGCGTGCGCAACGGCTCGCCCGGCCGACGAGGTGTGCCTGCCGGCTAAGAAGGTGCCACCGAACCCCTCCTGATCCTGTATGGGTGAGCACCGGTGCACCCCCGAGCCGCGAACGAAAAAAGGACGGTTCAGTGTGCATTTCGGCACAGACTTTCGCGGCGAATGTCCCAGAGGGTAGACAGGGAAAACGGCGCATGCCCAGAGACGGGACCACGGGCCGGGCGACGCCCCATCGGACAAGCAGGCCCGCCGTCACACCATGAGCAACAGCACGTTCAAGAGAATCCTCACGATCCTCACGGCGGCAGCGACGGTCTCGGCGACGGCGATCGCGGTTCCGTCGGCGGCGAACGCGGGCGCGTACGGCTGCCGCGGCAACCTCGTGGGAAGCTGGCGAGTGCCGCTGAAGGACCTGCTCACCGGCGAAACCTACTACCGCAGCGACATCAAGCTGTTCTACAACCCGGCCAGCGGCTGGAACTGCGCCGCCCTGGTCAAGCGCCCCGGACAGGCCCGCTACGGCGAGAAGACCCCGCTGTCCATCGAGATGTACAACGAGCGCTACGCCGAGGACGCCATCAAGAACAACCACGACCGGGAAGAGGGCAGCTTCAAGTACTACGCCGGCCCGGTCAAGGTCTACGGGAAGAACTTGTGCGTGAGCATCCACGCCATGCACGAGGACGCCACTGGCCCTCACGAGAGCTACAACGGTCGTCGTAGCCTCACGGGCGTCGCCTGCCACTAGTTGGCTTGACCCGCAGGGTTGTCGACGCAGGTGGCCGGTGGCTGTCCGAGTCGGTCAGGTGCCGTCCGGTAAGCCCTTCACCTGCGGTTTCATTCGGAAGATCTCGATGGGCCCGTTGTGAGAACTGGCTACAACGGCTCATCCGCAACCCCATCGCATGGTCTGAGTGGCCCGCGTCGTGCTCAGGCGGTGGCCCGGAAGGGGCACCTGCTTCAAGCCGGCGTCGACACATGGCCACGTGGTGAGGGGCGTTTTCAGTCCGTCGGCGACGGTACCCGGGTTCGAATAGGACCCATCCACGGTGGTGGCAAACCGTCGTCGACCAAAAGAACCCCTGGGCATGCGGAGTGCTTTCTGGCCGTCCTGCATGCCTGGGCCTGTCGCAAAGGAGGCGGTTCGACGTGAAGATCCATAGAGCAGCGGTTGCGGTGTCCGTAGCGGCGATCTCATCGGTCGTGATGACCACAGCACCAGCGAGCGCTCACCCCTACGACGGAAAGGACCCCTACACGACCGGGTGCGCCAGCACCAAGGTGAACACCGGGAAGAAGGCCTCGCTGAAGAACGAGGTGGGCGACAGCCTGGGCACGATCTGGCTGTTCTACTCTCGTCGCTGCGGCACCAACTGGGGCGAGGTATCGGTCGCCAAGAGCGGTTCCGGTGCCATCACGGTCTTTACCAGCAAGACGAGCAGATCCTTCAGCTACCGCCCCGGGAACGGCGGGCACCACTGGGGCAACATGCTCTACGCCCCCAGCGGCGTCTGCGCCAAGGCCACGGGCAGTGTGACGACCGGGATCGGCCGCGCCAACAAGGGCAGCGGCACCACTCCGAAGGCCTGCGGCTAACCCACGCCGGCGCCCCGACAAAAGGAGGGAAACACTGTGCGTATCGCGATCATAGGGGGAGCCCTCGTGCTGGCCGGCGCCCTCGCCGGAGTCGGCTTCGTGGGCACTGCTCACGCCGGCACAGACGGTGCCACGGCACCAGCCGCGCGGTCCGGGAACCTGTCAGGCAGGGTTGGCGCGAAGGTGTCCTGCTACGACATCTGGATCAACGACGTCGGCTTCTACCGTAGCGTCACGATCAAGAACAAGTGCGGGCAGACGAAGCAAGTGCGGGCGAGGATCGCCTGGTGGCCCAATGGACCGTGCTGGACCATCAGACCTGGTGGGTATCGGACCCACTACTACAGGTCGCCCGGCACGTTCTACAACCTGAAGAAGTGTTGACGACCTGCTCATGACCCGACTCCAGCGCCCGATCCGATCCCGGACGTTCCTCAGGGCCCCGAGACGGTCTCATCCAAGATCGGGGGTTGACGATGAGGCCCATACACACCCCGAGGAGACGCGGGCCGCGGTACGGGAGAGCGCAGGGGCAGGATTACGCCTGGCTACGACGCGGACTTTATCGCGGTGGGCGGCGACCCGCCGTCTGATATCGGCACGCCGGCCGCCGTGATCGAGGTCTTTCGCAAGGCCCATCAGATGACGGAGCTCGGTGTCCCTGCGTGCTCCGCTGAGTTTCGCTCGCTGAAAGGGTTTTGCCCGTCGGGGACGGGTACGTCGAGAGGTTTGCCGAACGGCGGGCTCGTCGCACCGCAGACGGGCCCGCCGAACAAGTACCGCTGAGAGGACAGAGCCCTGCGGAGCCGGCCATCAGCCACGGGCCCGACTCGGCCGAGCGGCTGAGCTGGCACTGCCCGCTTCGCCGGCTCGGGCAGTGACGGCGCCTCGGTCCAACTCGTGTCCTGCGACCAACCCTCCCCAATGAACACGGGTGACGTTGCCGCGATGTAGAGCACGAACAAGATGCCCCGCAACGCCAGCCGGTCATCCAGCCGTTTCCGGCCCGGATGATGCCGGCGCCGTTCCACGTGTAGTTGGATGGTTCTCAGGAGTGGGGTCGGGGTGGCTGAACGAGCCCGGCCACGGCGCTCACCACCGCGGCCCGGCGGCTGGCGAGATCGTGGAAACCGAATTCCGATTGCAGCGCCTTCAGCGACCAGGCGGCGCTGTCCCAGCTGATCACCACTCCGATCACCATGGCCATGAGCTCTGCCGGCGGGATGTCGGCGCGAAGCTTGCCCGCTTGCTGAGCGGCCGCGATCGCGACGACCCTCGCGCGGTATCCCGCGACCTCGGGCTCGAAGGACTGTTCTCGTTCCAGCCCTGCCCACAGGTAGAGCCGCCGGACGTGCGGCCACTTCTCCAGGCGGTCGAACAGGTCGCCGGCGTAGCCGATCAGGTGATCGTCGCCGAAGGGGATCGATGCCGCGAGCTCCAGGAAGGTGTCGGCGACAACCTTGTCGAACAGCTCTTCCTTGGTGCCGAAGTGCATGTAGATCGACCGCTTGTTGGCCGCGGCGTTCTCGGCGATGCGGTCGACCCGGGCACCGGCTAGACCGTACCGGGCGAACTCGTCGACCGCCGCTTTCATGAGTCGCCGCTTGGTCTCGGTCGCGTCAGGTGGCATCCACCCATCGTACATAACTATCCAGGGATTTACATACGGCACGGCATGCCGTATGAATGTATCTAGTTAGTTACCAACGAAAGAGAGCCCTCATGCGCACCTGGTTCATCACCGGAACCTCCTCCGGCTTCGGCCGTGAACTCACCGAACAACTGCTCGCCCGGGGAGACCGGGTCGCCGCCACCGCACGACGCCTGGAGTCCCTCGATGGCCTGGCGGCCCGCTACGGCCGGCAACTGTGGCGAGCCCGCCTGGACGTCACCGACACGACAGCGCTGCGTCAGGTCGTGGACCGCGCGTTCACCGACCTCGGCCGCATCGACATCGTGGTGTCCAACGCCGGCTACGGCCTGTTCGGGGCACCCGAGGAACTCACCGACGAGCAGATCGACCGGCAGATCGCGACCAACCTCACCGCCTCGATCCAGCTCGCCCGCGCCGCCACCCCGCATCTGCGCCGGCAGGGCGGCGGACGCTATATCCAGATCGCCAGCGTCGGCGGCCAGATCGCCTTCCCTGCCATGAGCCTCTACCACGCCACCAAGTGGGGAATCGAGGGATTCTGGGAGTCGTCCGCCGCCGAGCTCGCGCCGTTCGGCATCGGCGTCACGATCGTTGAGCCCGGCATGTCCCGCACCAACTTCGGCGCCGGCAGCGCCGTCCTCGGCGCACCGCTGCCCGAATACGCCGACGGCCCGTCCGGGCAGCTGCGACGCGTGCTCTCCGGCGAACTGCCACCGCTGCCCACACCAGGAGACCCCGTCAAGATGGCGGCGGCCATCATCGCCTCCGCCGACCAGGCCGAGGCGCCGCTCCGCCTGACGCTGGGCTCCGACGCCTACGAGCTGGCGACCACAGCCCTGCGCGGCCGCCTCGAAGCCCTGGAGGCCGGGCGAAGCCTTGCCTACTCCACCGACGCCGACGATGTCGTCCACGCACCTGTCCTCACCACCTCCACCTCCCACTGAAGGAGCCCGTCATGTTCGATTTCACCGGCAAGACCGTCCTGATCACCGGCGCCTCCGGCGCGCTCGGCACCACGCTGTCCGTCCAATTCGCGCAGGCCGGCGCGAACGTCGTCGCCGCGTCCCGCAGCCGCTACGACGAGGTAGCCGAGAAGGTCGGCGGCAACAGCCTCGGCGTCCGCCTCGACGTCACCAGCGAGACAGAGTGGGCCGAGGCGATCACCCGGACCGAGGAACACTTCGGACCATTGGACATCTTGGTCAACAACGCCGCCTACCTGCGCATCGGCACCACTGAGAGCATCCCGCTCGACGAGTTCCGGCGTGTGCTCGATACCAACCTCACCGGCGCACTGCTCGGCATCCGCGCTGCGGCCCCGTCCATGCGCAAAGCCGGCGGCGGCGCCATCGTCAACGTCAACTCCATCGCCGGGCTCACCGCCGCGCCCGGCCTCGTCGCCTACAGCAGCAGCAAATGGGCACTGCGCGGGCTCATGCGCGCTGCCGCCAAAGAACTCGCCCGCGACAACATCCGCGTCAACGCCGTCCATCCCGGCATCATCGAAACGCCCCTGGCCTACGACCCCGACGGCAACCCGATCGTCCCCGTCGACAACCTCGCCGTCCCCCGCAACGCAGCCCCCGACGAGATCGCCGACTTCATCCTTTTCGCCGCCTCCGACCAAGCCCGCTTCGCCACCGGCTCCGAAGTCCTCGCCGACGGCGGCTACATGCTCGGCGCCATCGCCTGACAACAGGCAAGCTCATCACCGGATCGGGGGCAATCAAGCTCACCATTGTTCAGCCGTGACCACGTAGCGCCTCCGGCACTGCCACGCACGAGCCCGCGAGCCTTGGTGGCCTTGCGCAGCTGATAGTTCAGGTCCTCGATGCGGTTGGTGGTGTAGAGCAGCTTGCGGACCGCGGGGAAGAAGGCGAAGAACGGCGTGAAGCGGTCCCTGATGGCGCTCGCTGAACTACTCAGTTCTGCTCGTTGAAAGTGCCCATCGGAGGACTCGCTGGTGGCGGTGTCATCTGTGCGGGTGGGCTCCCCTGAACACTTCGGGTGTTCGAGGTCCGTTGCGGTTCGGGGGAGCCCACCAGGAGATGTTCACACAGGGGAAGACGCGGTAGCGCAGGCGTAGCACTCGGCTCGTACGGTGCGCACCCATCGCTCGGAATAGCAGTTGCCACGAGAGCGCCGTCACGCCCGCGCCGGTGAAAACGGCGTCGAAGATACTGATGTACGTGGCATCTCGATCGCGGATGAGGAAGCGGAGGGAGCCGAGCCGCTCGCCGAGGTCCATGAGCAGGTTTCGGGCCTGCTGGGCCGTCCAAGCGCCGGTCGGGTTCGTGGTCACGCCCGGGACGTGCACACGCCGCGTCGCCACCTCGATGAGGACCAGCACATTCAGCCGTTTGAGCAGTACCGTCTCGACCACCAGGAGGTCACACGCGACGATCGCGTGCGCCTGGGCGGCCAGGAACTGCCGCCAGCTCCTAAGCCCCAGATCGGATTCTCCCGCGCCATCCGCACGATCAGCGCCTTGACCGGCCGACGGGTGCTGGGCCGTCCCGGGCGGCTCCTGCCGGTGAAGGTCCACTACGCGCTACGAGTTCACGGTGCCGACGCAGGATTGTCGCCGGGGTGAGCGGGAACAGCTCCGCCCACCGGCGGCGGTGGATCAGCCGGGACAACGCCGCAAACCGGAGCCGGCCACCAAGTTGATGGCGGAGCACTCGGTTCTCCTGACGAAGCACCAGCAGCTCAACGTTCTTGAACACATCAGAGCGGACCGGCACCGCCAGCAGGCCGAACAAGGTCCCTCATCAACCGGCAGACAAGCGACAACACCACCTCGCGATGATGGCAGCCGCCGCTCTGATCGTGCAGCGAAACCCCAACTCACAGCACGAAACTGTGTTTCGTCAGGAGAGCGGCCAGTTGCGTAGGGCGGCGTCGGCCAACTCCTGGAGTTCGTCGCGGCCGACACCGCTCGCGGCCTGCACGGCGATACCGAACGCCAGAGTGGTGACGTACCGGGCCAGGAGCCCCGGATCGGTTTCCGGAGGAAGGTCGCCGTCGTCGACGGCTCGCTGGAACCGCTCTCGAACACAGGAGTAGGAACTGTTGCGCCAGGCGACGAGAAGGTCGCGGACTTCGCGCCCGGAGTCGCTGGCGGCCAGGGCGCCCTGGACGCCCAGGCAGCCGTGGGGATGGGCCGGGCGGGTGGTGGTTCGAACGGTGCCGGCCAGGATCGCGGTGGCGACGCCGAGGGCGGTCGGCTCCTCCAGAGCCTGCACCAGGTAGGCGCTCGGGCCCTCGGTGTAGCGCTCCAGGGCCTTGCGGAACAGTTGTTCCTTGTTGCCGAAGGCTGCGTACATGCTGGTGGTGGAGATGCCCATCGCGTCCGCCAGGTGGGCCGTGCTGGCCCCCTCGTAGCCATGCTCCCAGAAGGTCAGCACGGCGCGCTCGAGAGCTTCGTCGGCGTCGAATTTTCGCGGCCGGCCCATGGGGCCGCTCTGCTTTCTCCCCACTCCTTCAGCCTACCGTCTTTTGCAGCGATCGCTACAGAAGTGCTAACGTCGGACTTCTGTAGCGATCGATGCAAAACTCGAAGGGGGCATCATCGTGGGGCTACTTGACGGCAAGACCGCTCTCGTCACCGGGGGTAGCACCGGAATCGGCCTGGCCAGTGCCGTGCGACTGGCGGCTGAGGGCGCGCACGTGTTCATCACCGGCAGGCGCACGACCGAACTCGACGCGGCCGTCGAAGTGATCGGTTCAGCGGCGACCGCGGTGACCGGCGACATCTCGAACCTGGCCGACCTGGACCGGCTCTATGAGACGATCCGCAGCCGGGGACGGGGCCTGGACGTCCTGTTCGCGAATGCCTCCGTCGCCGCGCTCGTGCCGCTCGAGCAGGTCTCTGAGGAGCACTTCGACACCCTTTTCGGTATCAACGTCCGGGGCATGCTGTTCACCGTTCAGAAGGCGCTGCCGCTGCTCAACGCCGGCGCTTCGGTGATCTTGAACGGCTCCACCAACGTGGACGTCGGCGATGAGGGACTCGGCGTGTACGCGGCGACCAAGGCCGCCACCCGGCAGTTCTCCCGGACCTGGGCCAACGAGCTCAAGGGACGAGGTATCCGGGTCAACACCGTCACGCCCGGCCCGACCGATACCCCTGCTTTGAGGGGGCTCACCCCCGACCCGGAGCAGTTCGAGCAGTACCTGGCTACGCGTGTGCCGCTGGGCCGGCTCGGGCGCCCGGAGGAGATCGCCGCGGCCGTGACCTTCCTCGCCGGCGAGCAGAGCAGTTTCATCACCGGTTCCAGCCTGTACGTCGACGGCGGCCTGAACCAGATCTGACAGACGAAACGTCAGGGGTCGTGAAGGGCGTCGAGTCCTGACGACATGTGGTCGGAGCCCCGACCCGGGGGCTGCCATACAGAAGGGTCATCTCATGTCCGACAGCGATCTACGCGCGTTCTACCTGCGCTACATCCAGGAGCTCAACGCCCACAGGTTCGATGGCATGGACGAGTTCATCGACGACCGGACCACGTTGAACGGTGAGCCGGCCACCCGGGACGACCTCATCGCGGTTCAGAAGGCTGACGTGGACGCGGTTCCGGACCTGCACTGGGAGCTCAAGGAACTGCTCTTCGACGGTGACCGCCTGGCCGCGCGTCTGGTCAACACGGGCACTCCGGTGAAGGAGTGGCTCGGTGTGGCTCCCACCGGCGCCTCGTTCGAAATCGTCGAGTACGCCATCTATCAGGTCCGCGACGGCCGGTTCGTGCATATGACGGCCCTGCACGATGCCGGCGAACTACACCGGCAGCTGACCGGCTGACCTCCGCGATCGGCGTCAGCAACCCGGAGAACGCCGCTGGGTCACTGCAAGTCTCGGCACCGGGCGCAGTTGAACGCGGTGGCGGCCGTCAGCATGGCTCAGGCCGGCATCGCGCTCGACTTCCCGGGCCGGTGGCATAGATCGGAAAGCCGAACACACGGGCGGACACGGCCGGCCCGGGCTGTCAGACGCCGGCCGTGGCGGCATCGCTCCAGATATGTCGAAAGGAAAAGCATGACCATCACACTGATCACCGGGGCCAACAAGGGCATCGGCTTCGAGACAGCCAAACAGCTTCTGGAGTTGGGCCACGTCGTCTACCTCGGCGCGCGTGACGTCGAACGAGGCGAGAAGGCCGCAGCAGCACTTGGCGCACGATTCGTTCAACTTGATGTGACCGACGACGCATCGGTGAGCAGCGCACTGGCGACGATCGACGCGGCTGAGGGCCGGCTCGACGTTCTGGTGCACAACGCGGGCATCTTGGGAGACGGAGTCATCGACGGTCCCACGGCTCTCCGCGTGTTCGACACCAACGCGGTGGGAATCGTGCGCGTCACGGAGGCGGCACTTCCCCTGCTGCGCAGATCATCGAACCCTAACGTGGTCACCGTTTCGAGCAGCGCCGGGTCATTTTGGGCAGTGAACAACCCCGAGCGGCCGGAGTTCCACTTGCCCCTCGCACTTTACTCCGCGTCCAAGTCAGCAGCCACCATGCTCACGGTTCAGTACGCCAAGGCCCAGCCGGGCATCAAGTTCAATGCAATCGAGCCCGGCACCACCGCCACCGACATGACCGCGGCCTTCGGAATCGGAAGGTCACCCGAAGAGAGCGCCAGAACTGTCGTACGCCTGGCAACCCTCGACGCGGACGGTCCAACAGGAACGTTCCGCGACGAAAGCGGGGAATTGCGCTGGTAGGCGCGTGGAAACGATCGAGGGGCAGCGCGACCGCGCTGCCCCTCGATCGTTTTCCAATCGCAACAACAACCCAGCGACGCCGGGCGCTTGGACGGCACAGCTGGCTCGCAACCCGCTCATGGAGTTTGGGAGGTGGATCGGCTCCTTCCGCTTCCTCATCCGTGACCGGGACGCCAAGTTGACCGATGTCTTCGACGAGGTTTTCGCCGACGGGGGAGTGGCGGTGGTGAAGACGCCGCCGTGGACGCCGCGGGCGAACTGCCACGCCGAACGATGGGTGCGCACCGTGCGGGCTGAGTGCTGATCTACGACGAACGGCATCTGCGGTTGGTGCTGATCGATTATGCCGATCACTACAACGGGCATCGCCCGCACCGGTCCTGTCGGCAGTTGTCACCCGATCATGACGAGCGGACCGTCGTACCCCTGGAAGGTCCGATCAAGCGCAGGACGCTACTCGACGGGTTGATCAACGAGTACCACCGAGTCGCGTAGCCCTTTCGGAGAACTCCCAGCTCAAGCCGTATGCGATGAGTTTGAAGCAGGTCAACTCGTTCAGGCACTCACCGGACCGGATGTGTCGCGTCGGTTCGCGGGACCCAGCCGACGAAGACGCCCTCGGGGCTGTGCGTCGACAGCGCCGCCGCGATCGAGCCGTGCAGGGTGGCGTCGTCGGGCAGCCTGAGGTGGTGCTCGTCCGGCTGGTCGTAGAGGGACAGGTCGAGCCGCGCCGACGGGTACCTGCGGACTCCGTCCACGACCGCCGCTTCGCCCTTGTACGACAGGGTGACCGAACGGAGCCTGGGCCAGGGGTGTTCGTTGAGGTGCCGCTCGGTCACGGTCAGGACGCCCATGGCTGCGGCCTGGTGATTTATGCGGATATATCCGGTGATGCCGACGATCACCACCAGCACCACACCGACCATGAAGGCGATGTAGTCCGGGGCGTTCATCCCCCGGCCCTCGGGCAACATCGCGCCGATGACGCCGACCACGAGCAGCATGAGCACAGTGACGACGATCATCAGGCAGCCGAACATGCCCCTGTTCTGCCGGAGCGCGACGGCCCGCAGGTCGAAGGCGGTTCCGTCGGGCGGCTGACGGACCGTCCTCGCCGTGACGGTGGACAGGCTCCATCTCTTGACGTCCTCCCGGCGGAGCAGCACCCCGCCGACGATCCCGCACAACGCGGCCGCGACCCCGATCATCTGCGACGGGTACACCTCGCCGTCGGTGATGCCGATGGCCACGGCGGTTGCGGCGATCATGATCGGGCAGATCGCGAAGAGCGCCTTGCGCATCAGCCCGATCGCCATCGGGCCGCCCAGCCAGATCCGGGCAAGCCAGAAGTACCAGACCGAGCTCCAGAACACCCCCGCGAAGATCTCAAAGGGGGCGGCATCGTTCCGCCAGACGAGCACGACGCCACCGATGAGGCCGGGCCAGAGGACGGCAAGCAGGCCGACGGCCGACTTGTGGGCGAGGGGGCGCTGCATGCGCGGAATCCTAGCCTTCCCGGCATATCGCCCTAGACCGCGGACGGCAAAACGGTCGGCGTGTTCCGCAAGGGAAGTGGACAGCGCACGGGCTGGAAGCGATGGATTCCGAACTTCCGATGCGGCAACAGGGCCTTCGGCGCCGACGATTCGAATATCGAGGATCGTCGCGGCGGCTGCCTCAACACCAGGGCAAAGCGCATATTTGTCATTGCGCCTGCCGAAATTCCATCCGTGCAGTTCAAGCGGCATGTGAGTACTCGCGGAGGCCCCCGCCGGGTCGGTCTCGTCGGCGGATGGTCAAGCTCGCGATTCGCTCTGGGTCAGTGATCGGATCCGGGGCGGGACGCAGCGGGGCCGCCTGGAAGTCGCACGCCAGTAGAGCTTCGGCCTGGGAGTGCAGGAAGTCGGCCCAGGTGGCAGACGCCCGCTCGGGGTGCTGGGTCAATGCCTTCCTGCTTGAGGATCTCCCAGACCGTGGGTGGACGGCGCGACTGTGATGCCGAGCGTGGTGAGTTCTCCGTGGACCCGCCGGTAGCCCCAGGACAGGCTCTCCCGGACTGAGCGCAGGACGAGGGCGGATGGAGCAGACCGTGGGTGGGCGTCCGCACCGTTTCGGCGTGCAGGCGCGAGCATGGCGTCGTTTCATCAGATCGCGGTGCCACCGCACGACGGTGTCGGGCCGAACGAGGAGCGTCGCGGGGCAGCGGCGCCAGGAGAGCGGCGAGGAAGTACGGCGGCACGGAGCAGCAGAGCGACACCTCGGACAGGTGGCCGTTCGGCGGTGGCCAGACCCTCTACTGATGCGGCGGCGACACTTCACACGTTGCTCTCACCATGAGCGTGTAGAACGAGGTCGTGAACGAACAACCTGCCGCGAAAGTCCTGGTCGTCGATGACGAGTCGAACATTCGCGAGCTGCTGTCCGAAGCTCTGGAGCTGAACGGCTTCGCCGTGCGGACCGCCTCCGACGGACGCCAGGCGCTGGCGGAGGTGGCCCGCGAGCGGCCTGACATCATCGTGCTGGACGTGATGATGCCCGGCGTGGACGGGTTCGCGGTCGCCCGCAAGCTGCGCGACGCCGGCGACAGCCCCATGATGCTGTTCCTGACCGCCAGGGACACGGTGTCCGACCGGATCGCGGGGCTGACCGCCGGTGGCGACGACTACGTGACCAAGCCGTTCAGCCTGGAAGAGGTGGTGCTGCGGCTACGGGCCATCATGCGCAGGACGCGGCCCGTGGAGGAGCAGGCCGACGACGGCGTGCTGCGGTACGCGGATCTGGAGCTCGACGAGCAGGCCCACAGTGTGCGGCGGTCCGGGCGGCCGATTCATCTGTCACCGACGGAATTCAGCCTGCTGCGCTACCTGATGATCAACGCCGAGCGGGTGGTCAGCAAGGCGCAGATCCTCGACCGCGTGTGGGACTTCGGCTTCGACGGCGAGAGCAGGATCGTCGAGTCCTACATCAGCTACCTGAGGCGCAAGATCGACGCCGATGGCCCGCCGCTGATCCACACGTTGCGTGGGGTCGGCTACCGGCTGCAGGGACCGTCGTGAAACCGGCTCTGCCCCTGCGGCATCGGCTGCTGATCGCGCTGCTGGGGCTGTGCGCTGCCGGACTGGCGGCCTTCGCCACGGCGAGCGTGCTGCTCCTGGACCGTTCGCTGCTGGCGAGGGTGGACGCCCAGCTGACCGAGGTGGCCACCACGTTCGGCCGGCGCCCGGTACCCCCTCCGCCGCCGGTCGACATGGGCCGGGCCGTTGAGCTTCCGACGCAGTTCAGGATCGCCTTCTACAGTCCTTCCGGGGCTCTGCTGCGCAACCTGCCCACGGAGAACACGAATGGCCCGGCCATCCCCCCTGCCGTGATCTTCACGGTCGCGCGAGGTCCCGTCACCGTGCCCGCCAGGACGGGGTCGGAGCAGTGGCGCGTGCTGGTGAAGGACCTGCCCGACGGCACCAGACTGGCGGTGTCGATGTCGCTGGAGCCCAACCAGGCGACCGTGCACCAGATCCTGATCATCGAGGTGGCGGTGGGCAGCCTGGTGCTGCTGCTGCTCGGCACGCTCGCCCTCGCGGTGGTGCGCCTGGGGCTGCGCCCGCTCACCCGCATGGAACGTACGGCCGAGGCCATCGCCGGCGGAGACCTCGACCGCAGAGTCGGTGACACCGACCCGACAACCGAGAGCGGGCGGCTCGGCAGAGCGCTCAACATCATGCTGGAGCGCCTGGCGATGGCGCTGCGCGAGTCCGAGCGCTCCGAACGGCGACTGCGGCACTTCGTCGCCGACGCCTCCCATGAACTGCGCACGCCGCTCACCTCGATCCGGGGCTTCGCCGAGCTCCACCACCACGGCCAAGGCCCCCGGGACCCGGCGGCCGAGCGGCTGCTGCGCAGGATCGAGGCCGAAGCCGCCCGCATGGGCGTCCTGGTCGAGGACATGCTGCTGCTGGCCCGCATGGACCAGGAGCCCACGCTGGAGCCTGCCGTCGTGGACCTGCACGTGCTGGCCGGGGACGTGGTGCACGCCGCCCGGGCCCGAGACCGCGATCGGCCCATCCGGCTGGCCGTCTCCGACGAACCGGTGTTCGTGCTCGGTGACGAACACCGGCTGCACCAGGTCATCGCCAACCTGGTCGGCAACGCCATCCAGCACACGGCCCCGGGAGCCGAGGTCCGGGTCGAAGTCGGCCCGCGCGCGGTCGCCGGGGTGCCCGCTCCCGGGGTGGTGCACGTCGGCTCCGGACCCGCCCCCCACGCCAGGGCCGCGCTGATCGAGGTGCGCGACGAAGGTCAGGGCATCGATCCCGAGCACCTGCCGTACCTGTTCGACCGCTTCTACCGCGCCGATGCGGGCCGCTCCCGCGACAGCGGTGGAACCGGGCTGGGCCTGGCCATCGCCGCGGCGCTCGTGCAGGCGCACCACGGCCGGATCGAGGTGACGAGCACCCCGCGCCGCGGCACCACCTTCCGCGTGCTCCTGCCGCTCAAGCAGCCCGAAGACGGCTGAACCCTCCGTTCACCTTCACGTCAGATTCGGTTCACACATTATTCCCAGCTTCATGCTGTCGGATGTGTGCTGACGAAAGGAGGGACATGCTGGAAAGGTTCCGCAAACGAGCGGTTTCCGCCGCTGACGGCGCTGATCGGCCGGTGTCCGGTGCCGAGGTGGACGATGAGCTGGGTCACCGGCTGCGGGCGCCGAGCAAGCTGCACGCCTTCAACCGGTACGAGATCAAGTACCTCGTGGACGCGGCAGAGGCGGTCGAGCTGCGGGAGGAGATCGAGCAGCGGCTGGATCGCGACCGGCACAGCGGCGACGCGGGCTACGGCATCTGGAGCGTCTACTACGACACCCGACAGCTCCGCTTCTACTGGGAGAAGATCGAGGGGTTGAAGTTCCGCAGAAAGCTGCGCATCCGCCACTACGGTGACCGGTTCTCGGTGAACCTGGACACCCCGGTGTTCATCGAGATCAAGCAGCGGGTGAATCGGGTCACTCAGAAGCGGCGGGTACAGCTGCCGTACACCGACGCGCTGCGCCTGTGCGACGGGCGGCAGATGGTCGAGCACGACCCATCCCAGCGGGCCTTCCTGGAGGAGGTGCTCGACCTGGTGCTGCGCCTGGACCTGCGGGCCGTCGCGATGACCGGTTACCAGCGGCACGCGTACGTGGGCCGCGGCGCCGACGTGGGCCTGCGCGTCACCTTCGACCGCCGCATCCGCGGCCGTGACCGGGACTTCCACCTCGGCGCCGACGCCGAGAACCGGCTCATCGTGCCCGCCCGCAAGGCGATCGTGGAGGTCAAGGCGAACGAGCGCGTGCCGTACTGGCTGACCGACCTCACCGCCAAGCGGAACCTGCAGGTGGTGCGGGTCTCCAAGTACTGCCAGAGCGTCGAGGCCCACGGGCTGGCCCCGCGCTCGATCTTCCACATCCCCGACCACGACGCCCACCAGGACGCCGGCCACGGTGCCGGTCACGGGGCCGGTCGCGGCGCCGGCTACGACCCTGACCTCGACCGCCGCCGGTCGACCGTTCTCTCGGAGGCATGACTCCCATGGACTTCTCCTTCCAGGACCTGTCCGGCACGTTCAGCGTGGCTGACATCGCGATCGCGATGTCCCTCTCGTTCGTGCTCAGCGCGATGATCGGCTGGGTGTACCGGGCGACGCACCGCAACGTCTCCTACAGCCAGTCGTACGTGCAGACGCTGGTCATCCTCGGCATGCTGATCTCGCTCATCATGCTGGTCGTCGGCTCGAACATCGCCCGCGCCTTCGCCCTGGTCGGCGCCCTGTCGGTGGTCCGCTTCCGCAACGCCATCAAAGAGACCCGCGACGTCGGGTTCATCTTCCTGGTGATGGGCGTCGGCATGGCCGTCGGCACCCGCTTCTACCTGCTGGCCATCGTGGCCGCCGTGGCGATCTCGCTGATCATCATGGTCATGCACCGGTTCAACTGGTTCCAGCTCAACGTGCGCCGCCAGGTCGTCAAGGTGCAGGTGCCTTCCGACGACGACTACACCCACGCCATCCAGGACGTCCTGGTACGCCACACCGACGAGTTCGAGCTGGTCAGCATGGAGTCCATCAGGGCCGGCGCGCTCACGGAGCTGATGTACACCGTCAAGATCAAGAAGGGCAGCGAGCCGTCGGACGTCATCGCCGCCCTGCGCGAGCGCAATCACGGCCAGTCGGTCACCGTCCTGACCGGGTACGACCAGACCGACCTGTAGGGGCACGCGCATGACAGCACAGCCCAAACGGCTCAAGCACCGCATCCCCGTCAAGCTCCGGCACAACTGGAAACTGGTCGCGCTGTGCACGGCGTTCCTGGCGGCGTGCTGGGGCGTGTTCGGCAGCGGGACCATCCGCCCGTACGTCACCAGCGCCCAGGCCGCCGAGACCGAGACCGTCGTCACGAACCTGACCGGCACCAAGGACCTGTTCGACGCCTCCGTGGCGCACGACGTGAAGCTCACCTTCACCGACGCGGCGTACGAGGACATGCTGACGGAGTACTTCAAGGACGGCGAGAAGGAGTACGTCGAGGCGGACCTGACCATCGACGGCACTCGCATCCCCAGCGTGGGCGTCCGCCTCAAAGGCAACTCCACCCTGATGGGGCTGACCTGGAAGGGGCAGTCCAAGCAGCGCGGCATGCCCGGGGGCGGCCGGCGGCCCGAAGGGCTGCCGGAGGGCTTCCAGCTTCCCGAAGGCTTCCAGCCGTCCGAGGGCTTTCAACCGCCTGGCGATGGACAGCCCGCGGCCGGGCAACCCCAGGCCACGCGATCCCCGGCCGGGCAGCCACAGACCGACCGCGGTGGCGGGTTCGGCGGTGGTGGCGGGCCGGGGGGCTTCGGCGCCCAACTCAAGGGCGAGGAACCGGAGAACCTGCCGTGGCTGATCAGCTTCGACGAGTTCGTGGACGGCCGCCGCTACCAGGGCCACAGCCAGATGGCCGTGCGCCCGGCCTCGACGAGCTCGACGGCGATGCTGAACGAGGCGCTGGGCATCTCGGTGGTCGGCGCCGCCGGCGAGCCGACCCAGAGCTCCACCTACGCCTCCTTCACGGTCAACGGCCGCTCTGCCGCGCCGCGGCTGCTGGTGGAGTACCTGGACGAGGGATACGCCGAAGGTCTCGGCAACGGCGTGCTGTACAAGTCGCTGGCCTCGGGGTCCTTCGACTACAAGGGCGAGGACCAGACCGAGTACACCGAGGACTTCAAGCAGATCAACAAGGTCGGCGGCAAGGACCTGCAGCCGGTCATCGACCTGGTCAGGTGGGTGAACGAAGCCTCCGACGCCGAGTTCGCCGAGGGTCTCGACGAGCGCCTGGATGTGGAGTCGTTCGCCCGGTACCTGGTCCTGCAGAACCTCATGGTGAACTTCGACGACATGGCGGGGCCCGGGCGTAACTACTACCTGTGGTACGACCTGGACACCAAGAAGTTCAAGGTCGTCACCTGGGACCTCAACCTCGCGTTCAGCGGAAACGCGGAGAGCGGCGTGAACGACACGATCAGCATGGGCTTCGGCCGGGGACGCCCCCAGCAGACCCAGCAGCAAGGTCAGCAATCCCAGCAGGCTCGGGGCCTCACTCCGTCCGACGGCGGCGAGCAGACGCGCCCGGAAGATGGCGGCGGCATGATGCGGATGGGCCATCCCTTGAAGGAGAAGTTCCTTGCGAACGCCACCTTCAAGAAGCTCTATGAGGAGCAGTACCGGGCCCTGTACACCAAACTGCTGGCCGGCGGCACCGCCTCCGGCCTGCTCGACGACCTCGTCGCGGCCTACAAGCTGAACGAGAAGGCCGACACCGCCAAGATCGAGGAAGAGGCGAAGACCCTGCGCACCTTCCTGCAGACCCGGACCAAGACCTTGGGCTCGGACAAAGCGATCAGCGGCACGTAACACCTCCGCAGCGATGGGTCCGCCGCGCCTCAGAGCCCCGGCGGACCCATCACCACCTGCGGCGATCGCCCGTTTCTACGCCGACTTCGGCCTGACCCCCGTCGGACACGGGACTTTCGCCACCGTCGACGGAGGCGAGCAGCTCACTTTGGCCACCGCTCCTCTCCGCCGCCTGCCGGAGTTGGGCGTCGGCATGGAGCACGACGACGACCTGCTCCAGGTGGCGACTGCACTGACGCGGCTGGACCTGCCCTTCCTGCGCGACGCGACCACGCTCACCGTGCGGCATCGTGCACATCCACGATCAGACCGTGAACGACGAGGCCAACGCCCCGTTCGGCTGCGTGCGGACCTACGACACCGGATCGCGCTACGGCAGCGCCGAGGCCAACATCGAAGCGTTCACCGAGGACCCGCTGGATCGCCCAGTACTCCCTCTGAACCGGTAGCGTGCCGTCGCGTCAGCCGGCGGCGAAGGGCTGGGGGCCTCGGCGTCAGCGGTTCCCGTTTCGGGTTCGTCCTCCCGTAGCCTGCGGTCGGGCAGGAAGAACGCGAGTGCCAGGGCTGCGAGGGCGACCATGGACAGGCCCGCGAAGATCGGCAGGAGCGCGTCGACGTAGGAATGCACCACCTGATCGCGGACGGACTCGGGCAGCGAGCGGACGAGCGCGGGGGTGAGCGAGTCGGTGCCTGTCCCGCCCAGGCTCGGCGCGAGGCCGGACAGGAACCGGTGAGCCGCTCGGCGAACAGCGCGCCGACCGCTGCTGTGGCGATGGTCGCCCCGATCTCAGCGAGTCCGCGTTGAGGGTCGAGGTGGCGGTGCCGACCTCGCTGCGCGGGAAGGCGTTCTGCACGGCCAGGACCAGGTTCTGCATGAGCAGGCCTATGCCGGTGCCGAGCAGCGCCAGATAGGCGCACACCAGCTGGCGCGGCGAGTCCGCGTTGAGGGTCGAGAGCAGGTACACGCCTGCCGGGACGATGACCAGACCGGAGATGACGAAGCTCTTGTAGCGGCCGATCCTGGCGATGAGCTTGCCGTAGACGGGCATGCCGATGGTGACGGCCAGGATGTAGCTGGTGGTCACCCAGGCCATCTCGGACAGTCCGTCGAGCTCGCCGACGATGGTCGGCAGAGCGGTGGCGACGATGGTCTGGTCGAGCGCCGGCAGCAGCATCGAGACGATCAGGGCGGCGTAGATCCAGCCGAAGCGCGCCGGAAGCTTCGAGGCCGTCGCCGTCACAGTGGCGTGCGGGGCGCCGGTCATGTCAGCGGACCCCCAGTACCGGCAGGATGACGGCGTCGACGAAGCGCGCCGAATGGTCCTCGTAGACGCCGCGGCCGGTGCGGGTGCGGCGCACGAGGACCGAGGCCAGGAGCAGTTCGGGAATGAACTCGCGGCCGGGGGAGTCGGGGGCGATCTCGCCGCGCGCGGCGGCCCGGTCGATGATGCGGCGGGCGGCCTCGGCCATCGGCGCGGCCAGGACCTCGTTCATCGCGTCCTGGAGTTCGGGATCGGTCCTGGAGGCGTGCGCCAGGGCCGACATGATCGCCTCCTGGTCGCCGGCGATGGCGGCCATGCGGCGTCCGCCCTTGAGGAAGTCGCCACGCAAGCTTCCGGTGTCGATGTCGGCCAACGGCGGCGGCGCCGCATGCCTCAGCGCCTCGGTGACCAAGCGGGGCTTGCCCTTCCAGCGGCGGTACAACGGCGCGGTGCTCGCCCGCGTGGCGGCCGCGATCTGCTGCATCGTCAACCGTTCGTAGCCATGCTCGCCGACCAGGCGCACCACGGTCTCGTAGATCTCGGCCTCGCGCTCGGGCGTGAGCTTTGAACGACCTTCCACCATCTCTCCTATCGAAACGAAATGATTTCGTTTCGATACGAGGCGAGGATCGGTTGCCCGCCCGGCGCACAGCCTGTACGACCCTGTACCGCTCGAATGCTGAGTTACGGGGGCCTGAGCTGCGGTCAATCGGCGGATGGACCGCGGGTCGTTGAGGTCGGTGACGTCGCGGAAGGGCCGCATCGTGGAGTCCGGGTGACGTCGATCACCTTCCACTGCCCGGTGTGTTGGTAGTGGTAGTAGCCCCCTGTCCGGTGAGGCACTGCTGCACGACCGGGCCGAGGCGGGCCACCAGTTCATCGGTGGACGCGGAGGCGATCGGCTCGAGTCGTACGATGTAACGCGCTACCGCCAGGCCCAGGATCTGGACGTTCACCATGCCGGCCCGTAGCGCGGCGTCGGGCGTGTCGAGCATCGCCGCAAGCCGACTGGTGATTTCCCGGTCGATGAATTCGCGGAGTAGTGCTTCGGATGCCTCGTGAGTGGGGGCTGATCGGGTGAGCATCATGAGCGGCGTGCGGCCGGGTTTGTCCAGGTTCTCCAAGAGCGTCCGGATGATGCGTTCGCCGATGCCGTCGAGGCCGCCGGTGAAGATCGATTCGATGGCTGACGGCAGATGGGGTGGCATCTCCGTGGCCGCGGCGAACAGGCCCTGCTTGGTTTTGAAGAAGTAGAACACCATGGCCGGATCGACTTCCGCCTGGGTGGCGACGGCGCGCACGGTCGTGCCGCCATAGCCGTGCTCGCGGAACAGCGCGCGGGCGGCTTCCAGGATCCGTTGCCTGCTTTCCGCGCCGGATCGCCAGCGTCCGGGGCGAGCAGAGGGGCTGTGTTCTGTCATGGCAGGGCGAGTCTATCGGTTCTTTCCTCATCGATTGGTGAAGTTATTGCTCCGGTACGTGTTACCTTGAACTTCATCAACCGGTGAAGAAAGGTCGGCACGGTGAAGGTGGTCGTGGTAGGTGCGGGGCTTGGCGGGTTGACGCTGGCCCACGGGTTGCGACGGGCGGGAATCGACGTCGTGGTATACGAGCGGGAAGCGGAGCAGGGGCGCCCGCAGGGCATCAGCCTGCATTTCGATGACCGCGGAACGGCTGCGCTGCGGGCGTGCTTGCCGCCGCCGCACGTGGCGATGGCGGAGGCCACCATGGGCGGACCGCGCGAACAGAGGCTGCTCCTGTCCGAAGCAGAGGGAAGGCTGGTGGTTGCGCGGAGCCAACCGCTGGACGGCACATCGGGGCCGGCCCGGCCCGGTCGGCAGGTACACCGGCCGCTGTTGCGGGCGGTGTTGCTGACCGGACTGGAGGACACGGTGCGGTTCGGGGCGGAGTTCACGCGGTTCGAACAGCGGCCCGACGGGACCGTCCGATCGTGGTTCGCCGATGGCAGCACGGACACCGCGGACGTGCTGGTCGGTGCGGACGGCATCGGTTCGGCCGTTCGCCGCCAGTACCTGCCTCACGTGCGGGTGGTCGACACGGGCAAACGCATGCTGATGGGCGCGACACCACTGCGGGCCGTGGCCGGTACCGGGCTGCCTGAACTGATCGGCCACAGCCCCGCCAACGCACAGGCGCACGGCACGATGATGGCGATGGGCGTACTGCGGTTCAGCCAGCCGCCGGTCGCCGCGAGGAAGGAGTGGCTGCCTGCTCTGCGTTCCCGCGTCGTCGCCGATGCCGAGGACTACGTGATGTGGGCGCTGCCCGTCACGCAGGAACTGCTCGGTTCGGCCGAATCACCGGCCACGGTGTGGCGCCGAGCGCAGGAAGTGTCCGCCGGTTTTCACCCCACCTTGCGGATGGTCGTCGACCACGCATGGCCGCACCTCACGGTCGCGCTGCGGGGCGGGCTGATTCCGCCGATGCCGGCATGGCCGGCTGCTCCGGTGACGGTCATCGGCGATGCGATCCACGTGGCACCGGGTTTCGGCGGCAACTTGGCGATGCAGGATGCGCACCGCCTCTGCGATGAACTGGTCCAGGCCTGGCGTGGGCAGCAGGGTCTGCTGGCCGCGATCGGTGCTTACGAGGACGCGATGCGCCGCGACAGCTTCCCCGCCCCCGACGCCACCGCAGGCACCCCCCGGATGGTTGCCACCCCCGCCGGATCCGGCGGATCCGGCGGATCCAATGGTGCGGAGGTCGGCACATGAATTTCAACCTGCTGACGCAGAAGTCGCTGTCCTTGTTCGCCGTAGTGGGCGGCTGGCGCACGCTCGCGGAAAGCATCGCATCCCGAGCGCTGTTCACGGTTGTCTATCTGATAACCGGCCAAGTCACGACCTCCGCCCTGATCGCAGTCGGCGGTGTGTTCGTCATCGCGGTGGCCCGGGTGTGGACCGACCGAAAGTACTGGCAGGCAGCCGGCGGGCTGCTCACGGTGGGCGTGTCTGCGTTCTTGGCCGGGAGTAGCGGGGTGGGGGTCAACTTCTACCTTGTCGGTGTGCTGGCCAGCGTGGCCGGCGGGGCCGTGTTCCTGGTATCCATGCTGGTGGGGTGGCCGTTGATCGGGTTGGTGGTGGGGCAAGCGCGCGGTGAACGGTTCACCTGGCGGCGCGATCGTGCGAGGCGGCGCCTCTACCAGAAGTGTTCGGCGGTCTTCCTGGCGAAATTCGCCATCGGCGCGATGGTGATGGTGCCTTTGTACCTGGCCGGGAACGTGATCGTGCTCGGGATTGTCAGCACACTGCTGACCATGCCCGCAACCGCCGCCTGCGCCTATGTGATCTGGCGGATCCTGCGCGCCGAAGCGGACCCCACGGGAGCTGAATCCGTAGTTCCCATCTCGAACCGCGGTTAACAACTGCAACCGGTTCGGCCGTTGGATGTTCCGGCACGCCGCACCTTCTACAACACCGTCCGGCTGCACGAGGGCATCGGCTACGTCACCCCCGACGACGAACACCACCGCACACCTCGGTCCATCGAATGAGTGGCCAACAGGATGGCGCTTCTCTCCCCTCGCGAGCACCATCAAGTCTTGGCCCGAGCGATCCCGCTGCGCACCGTCCCCGATCAATCAGGGATCCAGAGCGAGTCACTGACCTGAACATACGCCGACGAGACCGGCTCGGCGGAGTGCCTCACGAGTAGCAACATGCCGCTTGAACTGCATGGTCGGAGTCTTTGTCAGGCGCAGCGTCCAGGAACGATCCCTGTCCGTCCAGGCATCCGATGGATCCCGTTCGGTCGGTTCGATCAGTGGGAGTTCTTGCCAACGAGGTTCCCGCGCGAGTCACCTTCCTCGAAAAATAGTATTGATTGATACTATCGCAAATGATACGGTAGTGGATGTGCAGAGCCAGCAGCGCTGCCCTGGGTTCAACCCACTCCCGTGATCACCGACTGACGACGCTCGGCACGTTGGGCTTCCTCCGGCTCCTGAAGAAGTGGATTCCCGGCCCGTGCCACGAGGCTGCCCCGCCTCGGCGCCGACCGAAGTGACGGCCCGTTTCTCCAGGCACCACACACCACGAGAAGAGACATGACCAACCAGTTCCGCCTCGGCGGCGACCGTACGATCGACCGGCTCGGTTTCGGCGCCATGCGCCTACCCCAGAGCGGCTTGGGCGGACCCGCCCGCGACCCCGAGTCCGGTCGCGCCGTCCTGCGCCGAGCCGTTGAACTCGGCGTCAACCACATCGACACCGCCGACTTCTACCGCACCCAGGACGGCTCGGTACGCGCCAACACCCTGATCCGCGAGGCTCTGTCTCCGTACCCGGACGATCTGGTCATCGCCACCAAGGTCGGCCCGGTCTTCGGTCCCGACGGTCCTGGCCAGGGCACCGCCGCCGACCTTCGGCCCCAGGTCGAAGCCAACCTCCAGAGCCTGGGCCTGGATCGCCTCGACCTGGTCTACCTGCGCATCGGCACGGTGGGGCCGCCCCACGGCGAGTCGCTCGCCGAACGCTTCGAGGCGCTCGCCGCGCTCCGCGAGCAGGGCCTGATCCGCCACCTGGGCATCAGCAACGTCGATGCCGGCCAGCTCGCCGAGGCCCGCACGATCGCTCCTGTCACGGCCGTCCAGAACGACTTCCATATCGCCAACCGTGACGAGACGGCCGTCCTGGACGCCTGCACGCAGGCCGGCATCGCCTTCGTCCCCTTCTTTCCCCTCGGCGGCGGCAGGGCCGACTTCAACGACCCCGCCCTGGTCAAGGTCGCCGAGCGGCACCGCGCCACCGTCCAGCAGATCGCCCTGGCCTGGCTGCTGGCCCTGTCCCCGATCGTCCTGGCCATCCCGGGCACCGGTTCCGTGGCCCATCTGGAGGAGAACCTGGCCGCCCGGTCGATCACCCTCACCGAGGAGGACCTCGCCGACCTCACCTGATCGCAACGGGCCGCATCGTTCGCTCCCCCCTCGCGGCGACGACTTAGACGAACAAGTTGGCCGACGTAGTCACCGATTCGGTGGCCGACCGGTCGTGGTTGAGGAATCGAGCGCCGTGGCGAGAGAGGGCGGAGCATGAGGGTTACATATCGCCGGAGATCGGCCTCCTCGGCTCTCCATGGCGTCAGCGAGGGCGGCTCGCCTGGTGGTCACGGCGATGCGCAGCGTCAAGCCATGACGGACGACGAGAGGACGTGCTCCTCGTCATCGTGCCGCCCGGACGCGGGCCCGCAGCCGGTGGGTTTGCGCGCCCTTCCCCGTCCCGTGGCGGTGGTGGTCGGGGGCGGGGGAGTGCTCGGGGCTGCGCAGGTCGGCGTCGGGTGGGCATTGGAACAGCGAGGATTCGTCCCGGAACTGATCATCGGAACCTCGGTGGGAGCCATCGCGGCCGCACACCCCGGCAAGGCCGCACCATGGCTGGATCGCGTGTGGACCCAGGCGCGTCGCCGTGAGGTGTTTCCGTTCGGCTATCTGTCCTCGCGGGCCGGCATCTGCGCGGACCGCGGCCTGCGCAGGCTGATCGCTCGGGCGGAGCTGCCGTCGCGGATCGAACAGCTGGAGATCCCCTTCGCCGCGGTGGCAACGGATCTGGCCACCGGCGACCAGGTGCTGCTCGACCATGGAGATCTCGAGTCCGCGCTGCTGGCCGGCGCGGCCGTTCCGGGGGTCCTGCCCCCGGTGGAACGGGAAGGCCGGACGCTTGTCGACGGCGGGGTTATCGCCTACGTCCCGGTACGGGCGGCTCTGCAAGCAGGGGCGGCCAGCGTGCTGGTGCTGTCGACCGGGCCGGCGAGCTGTCCGCTGCGCCCCATCGTCCCTCCCCTGCGGGCCGGCGCGGTCGCCGCCCGGGCAGGGCAGCTGCTGTGGCACCATCAGATCGAGCGCGACCTGCACGACGTATCCGAACAGATTCCGACCGTCGTGCTGCCGACCGGAATCGAGGCCTGGCCCGCCCCGTGGGACTTCGGCCATTCCCACCGGCTGATCGAGACTGCTTGCCTCGAAGCGGGCCGCTTTCTCGACGGGCTGCGCATCAGTGGGCCCGGCCTGTATCGGGTTGACGGGTCTCCTGCGGCATCGGCCGGCCTGGGCCGGGCACGGACCGCCTCCGCAGCGGAGGTCGGCCGGTGAGTACCATCGCGTGTGGTGCTGCTCAATTACAGCGGTGGCGCCCAGGTCGCCACCGGCGCGGTTGAAGAACTGCACACCCGGCTGCGGGCACCGCTCCTGCTGATCACCATCGGTGGGTTCCACAGCGGCGCCAACGATCTCACTCACGCCGATCACCTGCATCAGCTCACCAGCGCGAGCGACTGGATTGAGCGGTCAGCACCTGGATCTTCCCTCAGCGTTGGCAGCTTCCTCGACTGCACCGCCGACACTGTGATCGAACTCATCCGCGCCTGCTGCGACGGATGATCTGTGGCCTGAAGGGCCGACCAGGGCCCACAGTGCAGGATGGGCGGTGAAAACCCCTTCATCGGCGACCCACCCGGCCGAGACGTCCGAGACAGACAGCGCGTGACAACGGCGGGCCTCGGGCGACGTGCCCGAGGCCCGCCGGGCGTCATCGCAGGTTGTAGGCGCGGATGACGGTGTAGTCGACGGTGCCGCCGTCGGCCCGCTCCGCGTGCGCGCGCACGGACACCGACCCCTTGTCCGGGTGGATCAGCGTGGCCAGCCACGTGTCCGTTCCGGTCGGGATCAGGACCGCCTTGCGCCACGTCGCGCCCTCGTCGTAGGAGACCTCGACACTGACCCGCCGCGTCGGCGAGGCGGCCGAGCCCGGCTGAGCCTTCAAGCTCACCGGCAGCATGAACGGCCGGCCGGCCGGTGCGCTGTTGGCCAGGTCGACCTGCGGCGTGAAGGAGAACGACGACAGGGGCAGGTACGTCCACTTGTCCGTGCTCACCTCACCGGACTTGAACGTCCACGCACCGCTGATCTTGGTGGAGGCGTTGAACCCGGTCTTACGGTCGACGTCGTACTCCAGCCGATAGGTGCTCTCGGCCGACGGCACCGGCCCGCTGGCGTCGTAGAAGTACTTCGGTATCTCGGCCAGCTGGACGCCGTCGCGGTAGAACCCGACCCGGCCGCCGTCGAGCAGCGAGTAGCCGGTGTGCCCGGAGTCGTCGCCGAACGGCGGGATGTTCAACATGATGGTGTTGCCGGTCCGGGCGACGTACGTGCGCGGGTTGAACTTCGGCCCGGCAGGTCCGCGTTGCCAGTCGACCACGAATTTCCCGCCCGGCTGCCAGGTGGTGTCGTCGTACCAGAACTGCGTCTGGCGCGCTCCGCTCGTCTCCCACCGGTTGTCCCAGACCACGCCCTTCGCGCTGTAGTAGATGGTCCGGGTGCTGGGCACGTCATACCTGATCGGTCCCGACATCGCGCTGCCGCCCTCGGGCGGGAAACCGAAGTTGTGCATGTAGCCCTGCTGCTTGTCCGGGGTCACGCCGTGGTTGCGGTTGACCACGGTCGCCAGCTCACTGGGGCGCACGGTGTGGCGGTAGCCGGTGAGGAACCGCCCGCGGACGAACTGCACGAGGTCGTACTCGTACGGCGAGCCGTAGAAAGTGCCGTCGGCGCCCGGCTCGGCCCAGAAGCTGCGCACCTCCGACACCAGCGTGCCCTGATCGGCCGTCACCTCCTCACCCAGGTCCGCGGTGAACAGCTTGCCGAAGTCGGCGCCGACGATCCGCGCCGCCAGGCCGTATCCGCGCGGCAGGCCGCGGGAGAAACCGGCCGCGGCCAGCCGGGTCCGCGCCGAGGACTTCGGTACGGTCACCGACACCGGTGTGCCCTGGCGCGCGTCGAGCGTGAGGACTCCGTCGTCGGTGTTCCCGACGGTGAGGTTCGGCTGCACCAGCAGCGTCGAGGTCCCGTCGGGTGTGATCACCGTGGCCTGAACGTGGTAGCGGCCGGGCCGGAGCTTGGCCTTCACGGTGCCCGACGCGTCGTAGGGAACCTGGAAGACGTCCAGATCGAGACCGACCACCGACAGGTCGTAGTCACTCGCCGGCGTGCCCGCGCGGTCGGTGAGCTTGAAGGTGACGGTGCGGGTCTCGTGTCCCTTCGTGATCGTCAGTGGGGTCCGCACCGAAACGCCGTCGGCGTTCGAGGCCAGCAGCATTCCGGTGAAGGTGCCTGTCGCCGACGGCACCCGGGTGTCGGCGGTCAGCGTGACCGCCGCGGTCCCACCGGCCGGCACGACCGCCCGCGCCGGACTGGCCGTGAACAGGCCGGCCGGCGCGACGACCCCGTCCGGGCCGGTCGCCGTGGTCGTGAGGTCGAGGGTGACGGGCGCTGTGCCGTCGTTCCGGTAGGTGATCGTCTTCGTCACGGGAACGTCGTCTTCGGCCGGCCACGGTTGCGAGCCGAGCGCGAGGCCGGTGACGTCGGGCAGGATGGCCTGCTGGACCGCGCGGCCGACGTCGACCCTGCCGGCGCCCTGCTGGAAGGCGTTCAGGCCCGGGTTCGGCTTGGCCGTGGCGACCAGCGCGGCTTTGAGGTCGGGGCCGGTCCACTTCGGGTGCTGCTGCGCCAGCAGCGCCGCGGCTCCCGCGACGTGCGGCGTGGCCATCGACGTCCCGTTCAGCTGGGTGTACCCGGGCGAGTACTCCGGATAGTCGGATCCCTTCGCCAGCGCCGCGACGATGCCCACGCCCGGCCCGGTGATGTCCGGCTTGATCGCGCCGTCGACGCGCGGCCCGCGGTTGGAGAATGACGCCAGGGCATCCTGCTTGTCGACCGCGCCGACGGCGAGCGCGGCGTCCGCGGTGGCCGGCGAGGACACACCGCCGTTCCTGCCCTCGTTGCCCGCGGCCACGACGAACAGCGTGCCGGTGGTCGCGGTCAGGCGGTTCACCGCCTCCTCCAGGACGTCTACGCCCGGGAAGTCGGTGCCGCCGAGGCTCATGTTGACGACTTTCGCCCGCTCTGCGGCCCATTCCATCCCGGCCAGGATCGCCGACTCGGTGCAGTTGCGGGTGCTGCACACCTTGCCGATCAGCAGGTTCGCCCCGGGCGCCACACCGCGGTACTTTCCGCCCGATGCCGAACCGCTGCCGGCGATGGTGGAGGCGACGTGCGTGCCGTGACCGACGGTGTCCACGGTGTCGGCGGCGTCGGTGAAGTTCTTCTCCTCGACGATCTTCCCGGCCAGGTCCGGGTGGGAGTTGTCGATCCCGGTGTCCAGGACGGCGACGGTAATCCCGCTGCCGTCGTATCCGGCCGCCCAGGCGGTCGGCGCGCCGATCTGCTTCACGCTCTGGTCCAGCGAGACCTCGCGCTTGCCGTCGAGCCAGATCCGCCCGATGCCGGCCGCCGCGGTGCGCTGGGCCGCCGGGCCGGCGGTCACCTCGGTCCAGAACTCGTGTGCTCTCGCTTTGCCGACCTTCACCGCGGCGGCGCCGATGCTGGGCAGCGTGCGGGTGACCTTCCCGGCCGACCTGACCTTGGCAGCGGCCTTGGCCTCGTACGACACGATGGTGGGCACGTCGTCGACGTGCGCGTCGTCGTATCCGGCCTGGACGAGCCCGGTCACGTCGAACAGCCGCCGGTCGAGCCGGGCGGCCGACACCAGCTTCTGGGCGTCGTTCGGCACGACGAACTGGTGCCCGTCGCGTTCGTACTGGCTGAAACCGACCTTTTCGCGGCCGGGAGCGGGGTCGATCGAGACCCGGTTCCCCTCGACATAGACGCGGTCGCCCGTCAGCAGGGTGACCCACGAGCCGCGGGGCGCCGTGGACTGGGTGCCGGAGGTCCACCGGGAGGGTGCCGGATCGGCGCTCGGCGTGGGCTCCGCGCTCGCGGTGGAGGTCAGACTCGCGGTTAACAGGGCGGTGGTGAGCAAGAGACCGGGCAGGCGCCGGCGCAGAGACGTCCTGGACATCAAATTCCTTCCTGATGGTGCAGGAAAGATTTTGAGATCAGGACATCGGGCGTAGGTACTCCTAATCGGGCATAACATCGCGTTATGCAGTTGGAGATCCGCCACCTCCGGGTTGTCGCGGCGATCGCCGAGTGCGGCAGCATCAGCCGGGCCTCGGCCGTGCTCGGCCACAGCCAGCCGGCCGTCACCGCGCAGTTGCAGCGGATCGAGCGCGCGCTCGGCGGGAGGCTCTTCGCCCGCGACGGAACCGGCGCCAAGCCCACGGCGTTGGGTGCCATGGTCCTGTCCCATGCCCAGGGCATCATCGCGTTGCACGACGATCTGGTGCGCGACGTGCAACGCCGTGACGCCGACGGCGACCTGGCGACGCTCAGGCTCGGTGCCACGGCCGGGCCGATGGCGGCCGGCCTGATGACGGTCAGCCGCCGGTTGCTGCCGGAGGCCGAGGTGTCCCTGCACGTGAGCGACGCGGACGAGGAACTGGTCGAACTGCTCGCCGCATCCCGGCTGGAGATCGGGCTGAGCGTCGACTATCCGGGCTACGAGTTGCCGGTGCCCGAAGGGCTGAGCGAAGCGGTACTGGGCGTCGAGCCCGTCTTCGTCGTCCTGTCGAAGGACCACCCGCTCGCGGCCGAACCCGAGGTGCCGCTGGCCGCGCTGGCCGGCGAGCGCTGGCTGCCGGGTGTCGGCAAGGACGTCAGGATGCGGGCGATGTTCCGGGACACCTGCCGCCGCGCGGGGTTCGTGCCGCGGCGCATCCAGCGCACCGACGCCAGCCTGGTGTTCTCCCTGATCAGCCAGGGGCACGGAGTGTCCCTGTGCAGGGCGATCACGGCCGAGCGCGAGAACGTGGTGGTCAGGCCACTGGCCGGCGACCCGATGTGGGTACGGGAGCGGCTCCTGTGGTCGGCGGGCTCGCCGGTCGCCGAGCACGTACCGGGTATCCGTGACGTGCTCGCCGCGACGTACCGGGAGCAGGCGGAGGCGATGCCGGTCTACCAGGCGTGGCAGCGCAGCCGCCGCCGGTCCTGGTCGGAGGGCGACGTGGAGCCCTTCGCCTAGCGAGTACCGCGATCTTTCCGACTCCCGACCCGCGGGCTGGTGACTTCGCCAAGCCGGTGCGGGTGACCAGTGGCCAGGCCGGTTGAACGCGGTACAGGGCGCGGGCGGGTGTACGGGGCGGCGCTGATCTGGCTTCCGCATACATCGAGAGCGGGGGCGGCCGTCAGGGAGGCCGCAGCGCCGTACGAGAAGCGGCACGGCCGTACACACCAGCTCGACACATGGGGCAGCTACCACGACATCAGCGTCGAAGCATGGCCGTGCCTGCAGGTCAGGTCCCTGGCGCTGCCGTTTGCCGATGACCCGGACTACCGTTACGGATGGAGGGCGGAGTATGCGGTATTCGCTTCCGGGAAACTTGTTCACCCCGACGGCGAGCGCCAATGGCCTTGGCAACTCCCGTCGCCCTCCAGGTCCGTCCAACGGTAAGTGACGGCCCCAACATCAACGCCTGGGGCGTCGCTCCAAGTCACGGTCGCCTCGAGACTGTCCGTGGCGTGGGGGCCGGTTCTCGCTGAAGCCGCCACGGACCCCCTAAGGCCACCAGCGATAGATGTCGTGCACGGCTCTTCGATACTCGCATTCGGCCAGGGGGCCGCCGAGGTCCCGGGCGGCGCTCGTCAGGGCGGCCGAGCCCGGGGGATCCTGGTGGCCGTACTTCTCGAGCGCCGTACGGACGATCCCGATCACCACGGTGCGGCCCGCGCCGCGCCGCCATGCGCGCTGAGCCCGGCGCAGCAGGATCTGCCCCTCCTCGTCCCATCTGCGGTCCAGAACCGGCACCGGGACATACGCGAACGGGACCGGACGGGCCGCCTCGTCGGGGAGGGAGGCCAGCGCCTCGTCCTGGTCAGCCCGGAAGCCGCGTTGGCGGAAAGTCAATTCCTCGGCGAGCAGCGCGGTACGGCGTCCGATCGGGACGCGGCGCGCGACGTGGACCATGCCCTGCCGATTCTTGCGAGCCATGGCCTCGGCCTCGCGCAGGACAGCGTGGCGTTCGGCGGAGGGCAGCCGGTCGGCGAGGGCGGCGAGCGCGGCAGCCTGGTAATGGGGGCGTTCGGTGAGCTCGCGGGCGATGTCCAGGCCGCGGTCGACCGCGAGGCCGGACAGGTGCTCGGCGACACCGAGCAGGGTGCGGCCCAGGTATCCCGGGCGGTTCAGTCCATGGAGCTCGTTCAGTGCTCTGACCATGAGGTCCTCAGGCAGGAGTGGTGCCATTCGCGCAAGCTGACCGTGGAAGTAGTTCTCGTAGTCGACGTCCTCGAGCCGGATGTCCAGCGCCTCGGCCATGGCCGCGTGGCGCCGTCGTCCGGTCAGGAGTTCGGCGATGGCGAGGAGGCCGTGGAATCTCTGGTCCTCGTCGTCGACCGCGCGAATCAGGTCGAGGGCTTCGGCGAGCACCTCCTCGGCCTCGTCGGGGGACAGCCAGGTGGAGATCTCCATGAGAAGCCGCGCGCGGTCGTCCCAGTCTCTTCGGCCGTCGTCGACGTCGTAGGCGGGCAGCGACCGTGTGATCGTCAGCGCCTCGGCCAGCACAGCGTGCCGTTGGTGGGCGGGCAGCGGTTCGAGCATTTCGGTGAGCACCCACGCGCCGTAGGGCGGTTCGGTGATCTCGCGCGACGCCGTGTGTGCCTCGGCGAGCGCGGCGGCCTGCTCTTCGAGGGGAAGCAGCTCGGCGAGCTGGATCAGGACGCGGGCCCGGACCAGCGGATCGGCGATGTCGCGCGCCGCTGTCAGGGCGGCGGCCGACAGTGGGGCGCGTTCCCGTACGGGTACGCGCTCGGCCGCGTGCATCAGGAGCTCGGCGCGGTCCCACGAGTCGGCCGGGAGGTCGGCCAGGGCCGCCGGGCGTTTCGCCGCGGGCAGCAGGGCCAGCAGTTCGCCCCAGCGCCACAGCCTCACCTCGGCCTGAGGATCGATCGCGGCGACGGCGGCGCGCAGCGCGGTCAGCGTCTCCGGCCGGTCCTGGTCCGGGAGCCGCGGGATCAGCTCGGACAGCACGCGGGCCCGGTCGCGTACATCCGCCAGCTCCATCGCGGCGGGCAGGGCCGCACGCGCCAGCGCGGGCGGAAGGTGAGGAGCCAGCGCCGCCAGGGCCTGGTCACGGCGATGGTCCAGGGGCAGCGCCACGGCCAGAGCGACCGCCCGTCCCAGCAGCTCGGGCGGCAGGTGCGGGGCGAGCTCCTCCAGCTGATGACTCACGTACCAGGGGTCGTCGTTTTCCAGGACGGTCAGAACGTGGGCGAACTCATCCGCCTTCAGTTGCGGCCACACCTCGCGGAGCACGTTCGGGAATCCCGGGTGAAGCAGTTCGTGCAGCACCTGCTGCCGGTCCTTGGCCGGCAGGTGAGGCAGCAGCGCGGACAGGTACCCGGCGCGCCGCTCGTTTCCGTCTTCGCGCCGCGCGGCGGTCAGCGCCCGCGTGACGTCCCAGATCCCGGCTTCGACCAGCATCGGGGGCAGCTCGTCGTAGGTGCGGGTCCCCGTGAACCGCGCGCAGACCGCCATCAATGCGTAACGCATCTCCAACCCGAGCGAGGGGGCCGTCCGACCGGCGGCGATGGCGACGTCGGTGGCTTTGCGGGCCAGACGCCGCGCGAGCTCCAGGTCGGCGAGGTAGCCGTCGGCCTGGCCGATGCGGTCGCGGGCGTCGAACCACGTGTTCACCGCGCCGGCCCGTCCCGGAGCGGGACGCTCACAGGCCAGCAGGCGGTGCACGTCCTCGTCACGGCCCGCCGCGGCCAAATGCCGAACCAGATGCCGCAAACCGTACTCGTCCTCCTCGTCCGAGGCGGCGCCCAGCAGCGGCAGCCCGGAGGCCAGCCCACCCCACCGGTCCAGCATCTCGTCGGCGATACGACCGTGCTCGGAGGCGTCAGCCTTGTCCCCGTCGGCGGCCGCCGTCCCGCCCGGGAGAATCTCTGGTGCCACGTCCGACGATGTTAATGATCACGCGTCGGCCGGACCAGCGGTTCACCCTCAGCCATGGTGAAAGGGAGCGCGGCGCCGGCAGACGAAGGGGTCGATTCCTTTCTGTGGTGGCCGGGGTCTACATGGTGAGAGGCGCGGCCCGCGCAACGGGCCGGTCGGTCTCTCTCATGTACGCCGAGACAGAAGGCCTGATCGCCAATGAGCATTCCCGCGACCATGCGCGCGCTGCAGCAGACTTCCCTGAACGGCCCGCAGGACATGCGTCTGATCACCGACGCGCCGGTGCCGAGCCCCGGCCAGGGCGAGGTCCTGATCCGCGTCACCGCCGCCGGGGTCAACTTCGCCGACATCTCGAAGGCCCACGGCACGTTCCTGGACGGCCCGCGGCCACCGTACCTGGCGGGTTTCGAGGCCGCAGGTGAGGTCGTCGCGGTGGGTGAGGCGGTGACCGGCCCGCAACCGGGGGCCCGTGTCGTCGGCGTCGGAGACGGCGCTTTCGCCGAGTACATGGTCCTGCCCGCCGCTGCGGCGGTGCCGGTGCCTTCGGGCTGGACGGAGCAGCAGGCGCTGGGCCTGGTCGTGAACTGGCCCACCGCGCTGGCCGCGCTCAAGCCTCTGGGCGGCATCGCTGCCGGGCACGTTGTGCTGATCCACGCCGCGGCGGGCGGGACCGGCCAGGCTGCGGTGAGAATGGCCAAGCACTACGGTGCGACCGTCATCGCCACCGCCTCGCCGGGCAAGCACGAGACAGTGCTGGCGCTGGGAGCCGACCACGTCCTGGACTCTCTCGGCGGCGACCTCGCCGCCGAGGTGACGGAGCTGACCGGCGGTTCCGGCGCCGATGTGGTCCTGGAGTCGGCGGGCGGCGTCACCTTCGCCGCGAGCCTGGCCGCGGCCAAGCGGGTCACCGGCCGGGTCGTCGTCTACGGCGTGGCAGGCGGCGAAGCCCCGATCACCAACTGGGAGCTGGTGTACAAGCACCAGGTCCACGTCATCGGCCTCAATATCGGCGTGCTGATCCAGGCCGCGCCGCAGATCTTCGGCGAGCTCATGGGTGAGCTGTCCGCGCTGATCGCGGCCGGCGTGCTCGCCCCCGGCCTGCCCACCGTGTACGAACTGGCCGACGGCCCGAAGGCGCTGACGGAACTGGAAGCCAGGGCCACCGTCGGCAAACTGGCCCTGTTGCCCTGAGAAGGCCCCCTTGTACTGAGCCAGTTCCCCTGACAGGAGTTGAAACAGATGACTGCAACCGTGGACCCGGCCGCCAAGCAGGTGGCGCGATTCGTCGTGATGTACGACGCCCCCTCCGACGTCGACGCGTTCGAACGTCACTACACCGATGTCCACATCCCGTTGGCGAAACAGTATCCGGGCCTGCGCCGTTACACGCGCAGTCATGAGCCGGCAGCCGTGATCGGCGAGCCGTGCTACATGGTCGTGATGCTGGACTGGGACGACATGGCTGCGCTGGAAGCCGCGCTCGGGTCCGAGATCGGCCGGCGCACCGCCGAGGATGCCGTGGCGAACCTGGCCCGCTACGCCACCTTCCGCGGCATGATCCTGCAACTCGACGAGGTCTGATCGCAGATGCCGCCTTTCCGGGAGAGTACCCGCGTCGTCGATGGTGGCCGAGGCGGGGCCTGGCGTTGCCGGAGGCATCGCCACGTGGACCACGCTCACACGTGTGGCAGCACTAGGCTCGCGGCGTGACATCGCATCTGCGGGTGGCACCGAATCGAGACCGGTTCACCACCGAGACCGAGCGGTTCCGCCGGGAGCTGTTGGCCCACTGCTACCGCATGGTCGGCTCGGCACACGACGCCGAGGACTTGGTGCAGGAGAGCTATCTGCGGGCGTGGCGGTCCTACTCCGGATTCGAGGGCCGGGCGTCGATCCGGTCGTGGCTCTACAAGATCGCCACCAACGTCTGCCTGACAGCGTTGAAGCCGCGCCCGATCCGGGTGCTGCCCTCAGGCCTGACAGGCTCGTACGACGGACCCGATCGCCCGCCGAGTCCCATGGCGCCGGGCGAGGTCTCGTGGCTGGAACCGCTGCCGGACGCATGGATCGCCCCGCCCGCCGACGATCCGGCTGCGGTGGTGGTCGAACGCGAGTCGCTGCGGCTGGCGCTCATCGCGAGCCTGCAGCACCTGCCCGCCCGCCAACGTGCGATCCTCATCCTGCGCGAGGTGCTGGCGTTCTCGGCGGCCGAGACCGCGGAGATCCTCGGCACCACCACGGCGGCGGTCAAGAGCGGGCTGCAGCGCGCCCGTGCCCGGCTGGACGAATTGAAGCCGGAGCCCGCGGAACTGCTCGAACCGACCGACCCACGGGCACGCGCGCTGCTCGACGGCTACATCGCGGCCTTCGAGCGCTCCGATGCCGGCCTGCTGGAACAGGTGCTGCGCACGGACGCCACGCTGGAGGCGACGCCATTCCGCGAATGGCAGGCGGGCCGGGCGAGGTGCATCCACATGCTCGACGCGTACGTGCTGGGCACACCGGGCGACTGGCGGATGATCGCGACCACCGCCAACGGCCAACCCGCCGCCGTCGTGTACCACCGGGATGCGGACGGCGTTCTCCGAGCCGACGGCGTCGTGGTGCTGGCCCCCACCGCCACCGGCGTCTCCCGCGTGATCAAGTTCCACGATCCCGCGCTGGCCGCGACGTTCGGCTTCCCGGACGTGCTCGCGCACTGACCCGCCAACGGGCCCAGCCGGGCCGGCTGCCGGCGTCGATGGTCGGTCGGAGCGGGGCCGGCCGCTCCGGACCAGGCGGTGTCGATTCAGAACCGGGGGCTTTTCAGGCTCCGTGCGGTGAGTTCGATGAGCGTTGCCCTTCTTGGAGGGGAGCCTCCCAGGTGGCGGTGATGTCGCGGGCGACATCACGTAGGAGGTCGATGAGCATGTCTGCGAGTGGTGTGAGGCTGGCGTCGGTTTTGGTCACGGCGTAGAGCCGGCGGTAGGGCCTGGGGTGGGCCAGTTCGCGATGGGTGGTGCCAGGCGCATGGGTCAGGGCCAGGCGCGAGACCAGGGCGACTGCGATGCCTGTGCCGACGAGGGCCTGGGCGACGTCGTAGGACTCGGTCTCGAACCGCACGGTGGGAGTGAAGCCGGCCTCGCGGGCAGCGTCGTGGAACTGTTCGCGGGCGGCATGGCCGGCCAGGATGGAAACCCACGATTCGTCGCGCAGCTGTTCCAGGTGAAGTTCGGTGTCCGCGGGCTGCCCGGTGGCCAGCGGGTGGTCATCGGGAAGAACCACGACCATCGGGTCCAACAGGAGCGAGTGGGCCCGTAGGTGTGGGGGCGGCGCGAGCGGTGTGCCCCAGGACGCGACGATGGCGAGGTCCAGGCGCCCCGCGCTGATCTCGTCCGCTCCGCGTCCGGACACCACGTCCACGACCGAGACGTCGGCGTCCGGATGGCGGTGCCGCAGGGCCGTCAGGGCGGGTGGCAGCAGGTGCAGGGCAGCCGCCTGGAACGTCCCGATCCGCAGACGGAGCGAGAGGTGGCCGAGCAAAGCGGCCAGTTCCGCCTCGGCCCTGTCCGATGCCTCCTCCACAGTCCGACCGTGGGAGGCGAGCAGCGCACCGGCCGCGGTGAGCGTTGCTCCGCGAGGACCACGGATGACCAGGGGCACCTGCCAGTCGCGCTCGGCCTTGGCCACCTGCTGGGTGACCGCCGCGGGCGTGAGCCGGAGTGCGTGAGCCGCCGCCGTCAGGGAGCCGTGCCGCTCGATCAACGCGAGAAGCCGCAGCTGTCCCGGATCCACCAGCATTCACTAATCCTAACGCTGCACCCTTCTCTTTTAACTTCTCTTAGGGGCGTGAGGCAGGAAGCCTGGTGGTACACCCATCGGTCGCAATCCCCGGAAGGGGTTCTTTTCCCATGCCCACGCATGTGCCCGTTTTCATCGCCACCACCTTGCTGCTGGCGATGCTGCCAGGCGCGAGTCAAGCCCTGATGATCCGGCAGGTTCTGGAAGGCGGCCAACGTACGCTCCGAGGCACGCTCGCGGGCAATGCCAGCGGCTTCCTGCTGTGGTCCACGGCCGCCGCGGCCGGGCTGTCGGCCGTCCTGCTGGCCAGCCCCACCGCGTACGCGGTGCTCCGGATCGCAGGCGGCATCGTGCTGATGATCCTCGGGGTGAAGACGCTGCGGACCGCGCTCACCACCGTCTCCACCCGCCCGCCCCGCGAGGGCGGGCGCAGCACCGGCTTCGCGGGCGGATATCTCACCGGCCTGATCACCAACCTCGGCAACCCCAAGGCGGGCGTGTTCGCCGTCTCGGTGCTGCCCCAGTTCGTGACCGCGGAAGGCCCGGTGTTCCTGTCGACCGTCGCCCTGGGAGCCCTGTGGGCGCTCGTCAGCGCCTCCTGGTACATGGTGCTCACCTGGGCCGTCAGCCGTGGGCGCGCCCTGGTGTCGCAGCCGACCGTCCTGCGGGGACTCAGCGTGACCACCGGCGTCGTCCTGCTGGGGCTGGGCGCCGCGGTGGTAGCGGGTGTCTGAGGGCCGGGCCGGTCCTTCTTCCAGCACCCGACCGCCCGGGGCCACGCGGGTGTAAGGAAAGGGGCCGTCCGCTGGGGTCAGTTTCTGGTCAGTGCCTATCCAGTACGCACTCATACGCTTCGGACGTGAGTGACGAGGCGATGCACCCGTCAGAGCGCACGGGTGGATGCCGAAGTCCAGTCACGTCCGCATCGCACAGGTAAGCAAGGAGGATGCGTCATGACGCCCACCGCAGTCAACGTCGTGCTCGTGCACGGCGCTTTCGTCGATGGATCGGGCTGGCAGGCGGTGTACGACCTGCTCAAGCGGGACGGCTACCGGGTCAGCGTTGTCCAGAACCCCACGCTGACGCTGGAGGGCGACGCCGAGGCCGTCCGGCAGATCTTGGACCGTCAGGACGGCCCGACCGTGCTCGTCGGGCATTCCTACGGCGGCTCGGTCATCAGTGAGGCCGGCACCCACTCGCGAGTTGCGGCACTTGTCTATGTCGCCGCGTTCGCGCCCGACAAGGGGGAATCCGTGCAGACGCTCATCGCCGACCCGCCGCCGGGCGCGCCGGCGCCGCCGATCGTGCCCCTGGGCGACGGGTTCCTCGTTCTCGACCGGGACAAGTTCCACGGCGCCTTCGCGGGTGACCTGCCCGCGGAGCAGGCCGCGTTCATGGCCGACTCGCAGGTGCCGTGGGGCGTCGGCGCGGTCGGCGGCGCCGTCACCGAACCTGCCTGGCGCTCCAAGCCCAGCTGGTACCTGGTGGCCACCGGTGACCAGACGATCCCGCCGCCGGCTCAGCGGGCGATGGCCGAGCGTGCGGGTGCCACGGTGATCGAAGTCGACGGCAGCCACGCCATCTACATCTCCCGGCCGGAGGCCGTCGCCGAACTGATCAAGAAGGCGGCCGCCGGCGGCTGAGCGAACGGCCCGCAGCCTCGGTGGACACCCCGCCCGTGTCCACCGGCTGTCGGGGTTCCCGTGCTCACCTGCATCGCGGCCGTGCCCCCTTGTTGTGATCGGTCGCCACCGTTCCCACGAGCGGCCGGCGGACTCGGCGCGGCAGGTCGTCCGCCTGCCCGCCCTGGCGCATCTCGCCAAGCAGCTGCGAACCTGATCGCGCGGGATCTTGGTATCAACGTGCAGGACTCGAATATTCGATTCATGCACTGATCTGCAGTCCTTGGCAGGCTTGCAGATCTTTTGGCGTTGCGAACCGCAGGTCGGACGCTGTGGCTGAATATTCGAGCCCCACACCATCCCCCAGCTGATCGCCGCGATCCGCCGGGTGGCCCGCCAGGTACCTGGGGCCGCCGCGCTCGTCGCGGCGCACTGGCATGTCCACGACTACGCCGACCCCGGCAAGCCGAAGACCGCCTGGGACGATGAGGAGGCCAAGGCCACCCTGGTGAGCGGGCTGGTCGCCGACGCTCACCCTGCTGGACCGCCTGACCGGCCCGGACCTGGACGATCGATTCCGAGGCCCGCCACGCCGCCGTCGCCCCCGACCTGCTCGACCACGAGCGCGGACCGCTGCGGATCCTGGCCGATGCCGCCTGCCCTACCGCGGCGCCCAAGCCGACGACCGCCGGCTAAACGACCGCGCCGCCGCCCTTGACCTCCGCCGCCTCATCAAGTGGGGACTCGCCTGAACCACCACAACCAGCGGACGGGCCAGCTCATATCGACCCACCCACCAAGATCCTCAGGACCCCGCTCGCCGCCTGAAGTCTCCCATCGGTCCCCGTTGACCCGGCCGCCACCCGTCCTTCGGTACACCGCTGGCCCTCGGCGGCCAGATTGTTACCGGGGAATTTCTTTGGGCTGATCCCTTGACCTGGACCCCGGGACGGGGGAGTTTGGTCGGCATCGGACTTACGAGTCATTTACGAACCTAGTTCGCAAAGGGGCGTCGTGGCGCTTGTGATCGGAGTGGTGACCCACTCGACGCACAGGGAGTTGTTCTGGGAAGCCGCGAACACGCTCGGTGGGGTCGACCTGGAGTGGGTCAGCTACGACCACGAGGACGAGATCCGCGCCAAGGTCGCCGAGTTCCTGAGCACGACCCGGCTCGACGGCTTCCTGGCAGGCCCGGTCCCGTACACGGCCAGCCGCGAACTCCTCCCACCCGGCCTCCCGGTCGGTGTGATCCGCTCGTCGGCGCTCGACCTGACCCTCGCGCTCTATCGCGCCCAGGATCGTGGCTGGGGTCGTACCCCCGTCAGCATCGACACCTTTCCCGCCGAGGCGGTCGAGGCGGTCGCCACCGCGCTCGAACTCGACGCCGACGCCATCGACTGCCTGCCGTATGCCCCCACGCAATCCGTGGAGGACATCGTCGAGTTCCACCGTTCCGCGTACCACCGGTTCGGCGACCGCAGCTACGTGATCAGCGTCCGCGCCGACGTCCGCGAGCAACTGTCCGGCGAGATCCCGATCATGAGCGGCATGCCGGTGCCGGCGACGATCCGGACCGAGCTGCACGAGCTCGCGCTCCGGATCGAGTCCGAGCGAGCCAGCGCACAACGCTTCGCCGCCGGAGTCTTCCTGATCTCGCATTCGCAGGACGAGGAACGGGCCCGGATCGGCCTGATGAATCTGTTGCTCAACACCCCCGAGTTCGCCGGCGCGTGGATCGAGGACCGCGGCCGGCGCGGTGTCATCGTCTTCGCCCACAAGTCCCTGTTCGAGCGCATCACCCGCAACTGGGTCGCCGTGCCCGCGCTCGCCGAGGCGGCCGCGGCGCTCGGTGCGCAGGTCTCGGCCGGGTTCGGCGTCGGAGCGTCCGCCCGCAACTGTGTGGCCCTGGCCGAAGAAGCGGCCGCCCGGGCCGAGCGGGAGAGCGGGCCATGCGGCTACCTGATCGAGGACAGCGGCGTGATCATCGGCCCGATGGGTCCGGTCCGGGCGGCGCTCAGCTACTCCTACCGCGAACACGGCGACGACATCGAACAGCTCGCGAAGTCCGTCGGCCTCAGTGCCGCGACCGTCTCCCGGTTGGCGGCACTGGACCACGAACTGGAAGGTCGCGCGATCTCGCCCGGTGAGCTCGCCGACCATCTCGGCATCACGGATCAGAGCGGGCGCCGACTGATCCGGACACTCGACGCCGGGGGCCTGGTGAGCGTCGAAGGCACTGCTCAGCACCATCCGAAAGGACGCCCGACGCGTCTGTACCGCCTACGCATCGCCCAAGCACTACTGCGCCCCCCGCGTTGAAGGGACAGCCATGGAGTTCAACCGCCGCCAGATCCTGAAGTACGCAGGCCTCGGCCTGGCCCTGCCCGCCGCATCGCCCCTGCTGTCCGCCTGCTCCAACAACAAGTCCGGAGGCTCCGGCGACGGCAGCGTGAAGTTCGAGGGCTGGGACTACGAGGCCGCACTCGTCCAGCAGAACCTCGACAACTTCACCAAGACCAGCAACATCAAGGTCAACTACACCCCGATCACGAGTGCGCAGTACGTGCAGAAGGTAGTCGCCGAGTTCACCGGCGGCGGCGGCCCCGACGCCCTTTACGTGTACGACGATTCCCTCGCGGCCTGGGTCGAGGGGGACTATCTGCAGCCGCTCGACGGCATGGCCGGCGTCGACGAGGTGTACGACGCGATCTACCCGGGCAACGCGGCCGCGATGACGTACCAGGGCAAGCGCTACGGCCTGCCGTACTACACGGACTCCAACTGCCTGACCTACAACGCCGACATCCTGGCCAAGGCCGGAATCACGAAACCCCCTGCCAGCTTGGAGGAACTGGAGGCGCAAGCGATCAAGATCAAGGACGCCGGCCTCCTGCAGTACCCCATCGGCGTACCGGCGCAACTGTCCGACACCTGGTGGTCCTGGGTGTGGGCGCTGGTCTTCGGCAGCGGCGGCAACATGTTCGACGACCAGCAGGCGCCGATCATGAACACCACCGACACCGTGGTGAAGGACGTCTTCGCCTGGCTGCAGCAGGCGGCGAACAAGTCGAAGGTGATCGACCCGGCCTGCCTGCAGCTGCTGGCGGTCCCGATCGACAACGCGATGAAGGCGAACCGGTACGCGTACACGATCGGCGCGCGGTACGCGAGCCGCGACTACAACGACGCGACCAAGTCCAAGGCCGCGGGCAAGATCCGGATGGCGCTGATACCGAGCCTCGACGGTCAGGTGCACGGGACGGTCAGCAACACCCGGCTCTATGCGCTGGCCAAGGACACCGAGGTGAAGGACAACGCGTTCAAGCTGCTCACCTACCTGGGTGGACTCGACGCGGACAAGAAGCCTTACACCGCGAAGTTCTGGTTCCTGCAGCGTGGTCTCGGGTTCGCCTACAAGTCGATGGCGACCGACCCGGAGGTCACCGCATCGCTGAAGAAGTTCGCCGACCCGGCGATCTACGCCCACCTGGGCGAGATCGCCAAGCCGCGCAACGTGCTCGGCGTGCCGTGGTACACCGAGTTCGAAATCGAGCTGCACAAGGTCGTGCAGGGCGTGCTGAGCAACCAGACGCAGCCGTCCGCGGCGGTGGCGAGCTTGGCGCAGACCGTTGACACGCTGAAGAAGAAGTACAACTGAGGATGGCCGGCCTCGCCGAACGCCGGCCGCTGGGCGACAACGCCAAGGCATGGGCGCTGAACGCGCCGGCCATGATCGTGATCGCCCTGCTGGTCGCCTACCCGATCGCGTACTCGTTCTGGGTCAGCCTGCAACGGAACAACCTGAAGCGCCCGCGGGCGAAGCAGTTCATCGGCTTCGACAACTACCAGGCCCTGCTCAGCGATCAGGCCTTCCTGTCCGCGCTGAAGGTGTCGGCCCTGTTCGTCCTCGTGGTGCTCGGGCTGACCGTCGTACTCGCGCTGATCCTGGCGCTGGTGCTGAACGAGCGGTTCCGCGGCCGCGGTCTGTTGCTCAGCCTGGCTTTGCTGCCCTGGGCGATGCCGGGGGTGGTGAACGGCCTGATGTGGCGCACCATCTTCGACGCGAAGACCGGAGCCCTGAACGGTCTGCTGACGCAGCTCGGACTGATCGACGACTATCACGCCTGGCTGACGTCCGGGACCGGCGCGTTCCTGTTCACCGCACTGGCCCAGGTGTGGAACACGCTCCCGTTCTCGGTCATCATCCTGCTCGCCGGACTGTCGACGATCCCCTCGGAGCTGTACGACGCCGCCACCGTCGACCGAGCGGGTGCGGTGCAGCGGTTCGTCCAGGTGACGTTGCCGTGGTTGCTGCACCCGCTGCTGATCGTGCTGATTCTCGAGACGATGAACGCGTTCCGCGCCTTCGACACCATCTACGTGCTGACCGGTGGCGGACCGGGTGACGCGACCACCACCATCGCCCTGCTCGACGTGCAGACCGTCCTGACCTTCACCGACTTCGGCCTGGGCAGCGCCTACGCCTGGGTGATCACCGCGATCACCCTCCTGATCTCGGTCGGCTACATCGGCCTGCTCTACCGAAAGGGGAACTTCGAGGTATGAGCACCATGGTGAAGGTTCCCCTGCGCTACCGGATCCCCTGGAAGAAGATCGTCCTGTACGTGCTGGCGGTCGCGTTCGCGCTGTATCTGGTGTTGCCGTTCTACTGGATCGTCGCGATGAGCTTCATGCACGAGGTGGATGCGATCTCCGTTCCGCCGCACTGGATTCCGGTCAACCCGACATTGGAGAACTATCTCGGTTTCCTTCATCCGAGTGAGGCCCAGCAACTCGTCGGCGGCCGGGCGATCGACGAGACGCCGTACTCCTTGCGGAACAGCCTGATCGTCGCCACCTCGACGGCGATCCTGAATCTCGTGCTGGCCACGTTCGCGGCGTACTCGTTCTCGCGGCTGAAGTTCCGCGGCAGTCAGGTGCTGCTGGTGCTCTACCTGCTCACCCGGATGGTGCCGGGGATCGCGATCATCATCCCGTTCTACCTGCTGATGCGGACGTTCGGGCTGCTGGACACCTACCTGGCGCTGATCCTTTCGTACACGACGTTCGCACTGCCGATCACGATCTGGATCCTGAAGGACTTCTTCCGCTCGGTGCCGCGCGAGCTCGAGGAGGCGGCCCGGGTGGATCGGTGCGGCTGGTTCCGGGCCATGTGGTCGGTGTTCCTGCCGGTCGCGGCGCCGGGGCTGGTCGCGGCCGCGGTGTTCGCGTTCATGACCGCGTGGAACGAGTTCATGTTCGCGTTGTTCCTGACCAGCACGAAGGCGGCGAAGACGATCCCGGTGGTGGCGGCGAACTTCGCCACCGACTTCAACACCCAGTTCACCGTGATGGCCGCGGCCGGCGTGCTCGCGGTCGTCCCACCCCTGGTACTGGCCCTGCTCTTCCAGCGCAAGCTGGTCCAGGGCATGGCCGCCGGATCCGTGAAGGGCTGACAGATGGCAGAGGTTCGACTCGAAGGCGTCACCAAGTCGTTCGGCGGCAAGATCGCGGTGAAGGACCTGAATCTGACCATCGAGGATCGGGAGTTCCTCACCCTGGTCGGCCCGTCCGGTTGTGGAAAGTCGACAACCCTGCGAATGATCTGCGGCCTGGAACGGGCCTCCGAGGGCAACATCTTCTTCGACGGCAAGCCCGTCAGCTGGCTGCCGGCCAACAAGCGCGACGTCGCGATGGTGTTCCAGAGCTACGCGCTCTACCCGCATAAGACGGTCCGGCAGAACATCGGGTTCGCGCTGAAGATGATGCGGGTGCCCAAGGCGACGATCGCCGAGCAGGTGCTGCAGGCGGCCCGGACGCTGGACATCGAGGACCTGCTGGATCGCAAGCCGCGCGAGCTGTCCGGTGGCCAACGGCAACGGGTCGCGCTCGGCCGCGCGATCGTGCGGGACGCCGGTGCGTATCTGCTCGACGAGCCGTTGTCCAACCTGGACGCGCAGCTCCGGGTGCTGATGCGCGCGGAGATCAAGCGGCTGCACGTGGACGTCGCCCGGACGTTCATCTACGTCACCCACGACCAGGTCGAGGCGATGACGATGTCGGACCGGATCGCGGTGATGCGCGACGGCGTCGTCCAGCAGTGCGCGACGCCGGCGGAGATCTACGAACGCCCGGCGAACCGTTTCGTCGCGTCGTTCATGGGCTCGCCGCCGATGAACTTCGTCACCGGCGAACTGGCCGACGTCGACGGCGTCCGGACCTTCCGCAGCGGCGCGTTGAGCCAGGAGCTGGGCCGGTACGACGTTTCGCCGGACGACCCGGCCGTCGTCCTGGGCGTCCGGCCGGAGGACGTGACGTTGTCGCCGACTCCGGTCGCGGGCTACCAGCCCGGGAAGGTGTTCGTGTCCGAGCCGCTCGGTCCGGATGTGCTCGTCACGGTCCGGATCGGCGGCGAGCTGCTGAAGGCCCGCGTCCCGGTGCCGTTCCGGCTGGGTCATGACAGCACGGTGTACGTCGGCTTCAACCAGGACCGCCTGCACTTGTTCAAGGCCTCCGACGGAACCGCGCTGCACGCACCGAAGCGGGTATAGGCACCGCCCCGCATGCCCCCATCGAGAGGAACGCTCTTGAGGAACCCCGAGAACGCGATCGTCGAGGTCGAGCTGCCGGACGACTTCGACGACTTCTGGGCGGCCGGTCTGGCGGACTGCGCGTCGTACCCGCTGGACCCGGTCCTCACCGAAATGCCGTCGCTGTCCACGGACAAGGTGATCGTCTACGATCTGCGCTACACCAGCTATGGCGGCCTGCGGATCGCAGGCTGGTACACCGTTCCGCGCGATCGGCGGGCCCCGCATACGGCTCAGTGCCCGGCGTTGGTGACGATCCCCGGCTACGTGTCCGAGCCGACTATCCCGAAGGAATGGTCCGAGCTCGGGTACGCCGCGCTCGCGGTGGCGCCGCGCGGAAAGCTGCGGTCGAACGACGTGTTCAACCCGGGCTACCCGGGATTGCTGACGCACAACATCGTCGACCACAACACGTACGGGTATCGCGGGTTCTACCTCGACGTGGTGCGGGCGGTCGAGGTACTGCTCGATCGTCCGGAAGTCGACAATCTGCGGATCGGACTGCAGGGGTCGAGTCAGGGCGGTGGCCTCGGGATCTCGACGGCCGCGCTCATGCCGGACGTGATCCGGTGCGTCGCGGCGGGAGCGCCGTACCTGTGCGGGATCATGACCGCGCCGACACTGACCCGGTCGTATCCGTACGAGGAGATCAACGAGTACCTGCGGGTGCACCCGAAGGACGTCGACCGGGTGCGGGAGACGGTCGCGTACTACGACGGGCTCAACTTCGCGCCGAAGGTGCGGGCGCCGACGCTGCTGTACCTCGGGCTCGAGGACGACGTGTGCCCGCCGGAGACCGGGTTCGCGCTGCGGCGGGTGCTGACGTGTGAGACCACCTTGCACACCTACCCGCACTGCGCGCACCACGCCGGGCTGCCGGGCGTGATGCGGATCGTGGAGGACTTCCTTGCCGAACACCTCACCCCGGGGTCGTGAACAGATGAACTTCGACAGCTACTGGTCCGCCGTCGACGAAGAGCTGGCCGCGATCCCTGCTCGGCCCGTGCTCGACCTGGTGCCGGCGCGGACGACGGACGAGGCGACCAGCTACACCGTGCGGCTCACCAGCACCGGGCCGTACCGCGTCTTCGGTCATCTCAGCATCCCGGCCGGTGACGGGCCGTTCCCCGCGCTCCTGCAGACGCCGCGCTACGGGAGCGTCAACGACATGCCGCACCCGAACGATCGGAGCCGGTACGTCGTGCTCGGCCTGGTGCACCGTGGTCAGCGGCTGGCCGACGAAGGGTTCTCGGCGGCGTACCCGGGATTGTTGACGATGGGCATCGACGACCCGGCGTCGTACATCTATCGCGGGATCGCGGCGGACTGCCTGCGGGCCGCGGAGTTCCTGATGAGCCTGGACGAGGTCGATCCGGCGCGGGTGGCCGTGCGTGGGAACGACCTGGCGGTGCTGACGGCGGCGCGGCGGTCCGGGTTCAGCGCGGTCCGGGTCTCGGAGTTGCTGTTCTACCGGGCGGCAGAGGCACGGCTGAAGTCGAGCCGCTATCCGCTCGAGGAGCTCAACGACCACCTGCGTGCCGGCTCGTCGGCGCAGATCGTCGACAACACTCTTGCCTACTTCGATCCGGTCCGGCATGCGTCCGCGGTGACCGCTCGGACGTTGCTTGCCGTCGACGATCCCGACTGGTGTGCCGCACTGATCGAGGCCCTGCCTGCCGCGAGCGTCTACAAGCTGACCCACCTCGATGGCACCGACAACGACTTCCTGGATGCCTGGCTGGCCGAACTCTCCGGCGTGCCACCGATGTCGAAGTTCCTCCCATGACCAATCCGTTCGGGGTCCGGCCCGTCATCAACGCCTCCGCGACACTCACCGCACTGGGCGGCTCGCTGATGCCGCCTTCGGTGCTGAAGGCGATGGCGGAAGGGGCGGCCCACTTCGTCGACCTGCCCGAACTCCACGACCACGTCGGTGAGCGCCTGGCCGCGCTCACCCGCAACGAGGCGGCCTGCGTGACGTCCGGTGCCGCGGCGGCGATCACCCTCACGGTCGCGTCGTGTGTCGGTGAGCCCGCGCAGGCGTTCCCGGCCGAGGCCGAGGTCGTCATGTTCGCCGGCCAACGCAACGGCTACGACTACGCGGCCCGCCTGACAGGCGTCCGCATCGTAGAAGTCGGCCCGTCGATCGAGGAGCTCCGAGCCGCCCTGGTACGCCGTCCCGCCTGCGTACTGTGGTTCGCCGGCGCCCACTACGCAGCGGATGCCTTGCCGATCGAGGACGTGATCCGAGTCGCCCGGGAGCTCCCCTCGGCCGGCCCGACCCCCGCCGGCACTCCGGGCGGCCTGACCCTCGCCGGCACCCCGGACCTCACCGGATCCCCTGGCCCCGCCGGTCCACCGGCTGTGCCGGTGATCGTGGATGCGGCGGCCCAGATTCCGCCGATCTCCTCGCTGTGGCGATTCACCACGGAGCTCGGTGCAGATGCCGTGATCTTCAGCGGCGGGAAAGGGCTGCGCGGACCGCAGTCCAGCGGGCTGGTGCTGGGGAAGCGGTGGATCGTCGACAGGTGCCGGGCGCATGCGTCGCCGAATCAGCAGATCGGGCGCGGGATGAAGGTCGGGAAGGAGGAGCTGCTCGGGCTGTACGCCGCGGTCGAGTGGACGCTGGAGCAGGACGAGGAGGCACTGCTCGCGGGCTATGAGCAGATGGTCGACCGGTGGATCGCCGGCTTGCGCGAAGTGCCGGGTGTCGTCGCCGAGCGCGGGTACCCGAGTGAGGCGGGCCAGCCGCACGGGCGAGCCGTTGTCCGATTGCTGACAACCAGCGGCTGGACCCGGGACGGGCTGGTGCAGGCTTTGTGGGACGGGGACCCGCGGATCGCGGTCGGGGTGTCCGGCGTACCCGACGACGCGATCGCGCTGAACCCGCAGACGATCGAGCCGGGGGAGGACCTGGTGGTTCTCGATGCACTGGTTCGGCACCTGAGCCCTGGAGATGGCGAACGAGCCGGACGAGACGCGTGACGGGTAGCGCTGACCAACCTGGATCAGCCCATGCTGCAGCCCTTCCAAAGCCGGCCACCTGTGCAAGGCCATTGCCGTCCTTCAGAACCACCACCTCGGGCAGGGCGCGCGAGGATGAAAAGGGTTCAGTGATCGACTCGACCGATGCATCGCCGAGGGCAGCCGCCGATTCGATTCGGGCTCGCATACGTAATGATGACCGTATGACCGACGTAATGAGGTATGCCGCTTTCACCACCACTCCCACTGGCGGTAACCCCGCCGGAGTGGTCCTGGATGCCCGAAAGTTGTCAGACGCGGAGATGCTCGCCATCGCCGCCGAACTCGGCTACTCCGAGACGGCCTTTCTGCACCCCACGGACGAGCGCCAGTACCGGATTCAGTACTTCAGCCCGCTGGCCGAGGTCGCCTTCTGCGGCCACGCGACGATCGCCGCCTCGGTCGCGCTCGGCGAACAGATCGGTCCAGGAACCGTGGACCTCGCCACCCAGGCAGGCCCGGTCCCGGTGGAGATCGCCGCAGATCCGACCGGTGGGTTCACCGCTACTTTGACCAGTCCGCCCACCTCCAGCCGCCAAGCCTCCGAGCAGGAGGTACGGGCCGCGCTGGACGCGCTGGGCTGGCCGGCAGACGACCTGGACCCCGAATACCCGCCGCACGTCGCCTACGCCGGCAACCACCATCTCGTCCTGGCCGCGGCCAGCCGGCATCGCCTGGCTGATCTCGACTACGACTTCGATGCCCTCGGCAAGCACATGACCGACATGGGATGGACCACCGTCCACCTTTTCTGGCCCGAATCCCCCACCGTCTTCCACGCCCGCAACCCGTTCCCTCCTGGCGGCGTCGTCGAGGACCCGGCCACCGGCGCTGCGGCCGCCGCCTTCACCGGGTACCTACGTACGCTGGGACGCCTCAAAGATGACACCGTTCTCACCATTCACCAGGGCGTCGACATGGGACGGCCCAGCCTTTTGACGTGTTCCACCACTTCCGACGACTCTCGTGTCAAGGTCTCGGGCACCGCGGTGCCCATCCAGTAACAGCAGTCCGGACCGACGACGGGCCCGGCGATGCGGACGCGTGGGCGGAGTGTCGGACCGGCACCGGCTTCCGCCGCCCTTGCTACACTGCCGGACCGCGCGCCGGGCACCTGATCTTGTCGGCGTCGAGCTCGGCGCTCGGTCTTGATACCGCGAGTGGTGAGCTCGTTCCAGAAGTCGCCGCTGACGCAGACGTACGGCACGAGCGAATGCGGGATGGTGACCACGCTGCAGCCCAGTGAGCACGCGCGCCCCGAACTGCCGGCCTCGGTCGGGCGGGCCGCCCCCGGGGTCGAGCTGAGCATACGTGACGGCGACGGCCGCGAGGTGCCCACCGACGGCGTCGGCGAGGTGTGGGCGCACTCGCCGCAACAGGTGCGCGAGCGTCTCGACAACGAGGATCGCGTGGTCGTACCGCGTGACGGCCGGCTGCGCACTGGAGACGTCGGCCGCCTGGACCGCGACGGATCCGGGTCGAGGACCGACCGGCGCCCGGCCTGTACTCCCATGCGATCGAGCACGTGCTGGCCGAGCACCCGGCCGTCGTGGAGGCCGCGGTGTTCATGGTGCCGCATGCGGGTGAGGAGGTCCTGGCGGGGTCGTGGTCGGGCGCAAGGCCGGGAGCTGGATCTGCAGGCGCTACGTGCGCTGGTCAGGGGCAGGCTCGGCGAACGTTCGGAGCCGCGTCACCTGTGGACCATCGACGAGTTGCCCCGTACACCCGGTGGCAAGCCCGACAAGCTCGCCCTGCGCTCCTACGGCGGCGACCAGCCGATGGCCGGGCTCAAGGCCGAGTGATCACGTCCGCTCACCATCCGGCGGCGCGCGTGCTCGCGGGGAGCTTGATCGCGTCGAGAAGGCGGTAGGGGATTCGGGGCATGATCGAGGGCCGTGCCTCCGGGCAGCGGACCCCGTTGGCCGGGACCGACTGCGAGATCAGGTAGCGGTCGATCGCGCCCATAGTGCACTCGCTCCGGCCGTACACGCTGTGCCCCGAGCCCTCGTACGTGAGCACGCGGGCCTCGGCACCGATCTGCTTGGCCGTGCTGAGCGTCCACAGGTAGCCGGTGGCGGGGTCGTTCAGCGAAGAGGCCAGCAGGATGGGCGGGGTGGCGTCCACACGCAGCCGGTGCTGCGGGTTGGGAATGGGCGTGGGCTGGCCCAGGCAACCGGCGATCCGGCTCAGCGCGGGCGGGCTGTACCTCATATCCCTGGCCCGCGGCGCCTGCCGGTGCAGGAGCGAGGCGTACTCCGTGTAGTCGGCGACCGGCAGGTGGAAATCCTGGCAGAACACCGGCGTACTGACCTCCACCTCCTCGTCCTTCGCGGCGCTCATCGCCGGGCTGCCGCTGTCGATGGCGGCCAGCATCTGGGCGAGTTCCGCCCAGTTGGGGTTGTAAAGTCCGGCGAACGCCGTGTCCACCAGCGTGAAGGCGTCCATGGGTACGTCTGGCGTACCCGGCTCGTGAAGCTCCCCGCGGTCGGCCCGCTCAAGAAGCCTCTTCCAGAACGCCCGGATGTCCTTGCCGTTCAGCGCGCACGACGCCGTTGCCTCACACCAGGTGACGAACTGGTCGAACGCCCCTGCCGTATGGGTGGCCGTGGTGTTCAGGTAGCTCGCGGTGTTCACGCTATGGTCGAAGTTCGAGTCGAGCGCGAGCGCCCTGACCTTGCCGGGGAAGCGCTCGGCGTATGCCTGGCCGATCAGGGTGCCGTGCGAGACGCCGTAATAGGTGAGCTTGTCGTCGCCCAGCGCCGCCCGAAGAGCCTCCACATCACGCGCGACGTCCAGCGAGCTCACGCGGTCGTACAGCGGTCCGGTGCGCGCCCGGCAGTCCTCCCGCAGCCGCTGGTTGAACGACACCCAGGCGTCCATGTCCGTCTGGTTCTTGACAAGCGGGTGTGGACGTTCACGCACCAGCGCCGCCGAGCAGATCACCGGGTGGCTGCGTCCCACCCCGCGCGGGTCGAACCCGACAATGTCGAAGCGGCCGCGAAGCTCGGCGCTGAAGTAACTGCTGCCGTGCACCACGAAGTCGACACCGGAGCCGCCCGGCCCGCCGGGGTTGACGACCAAGGAGCCGACCCGGGCGTCCGGGGTGGCGGCCTTGCGCCGGGCCACCGCCACGTCGACAGTGGCGCCGCCCGGGGTGTCCCAGTCGACGGGCACCTTCAGCGTGCCGCATTCGGCGGTCGTGTCCTCGGGGCACGGTGCCCAGATGATCGTCTGCGAGGAAGCGGCGGCACTGGCGACGCCTCCTGGAAGGAGGCTGATGACCAGGGACGAAACGGCTGCGAGCAAGATGTGATTCGTCATACGATCCTTCGCGGTCGAGACGGGGCCGGCGACTTCAAGATCATGCGACCACCCACATAACCCCGCCATAACCGTCGGCTCGTCCGCCGGCCACCGCATCATCGCCGTCAACCGCGGCAGCCTCGGGCTCGACCAGTCCACGCCGTGACGCAGGCACTACGACAAGTGCAAGGCGATCCGGCCGGCGCGGGTCTTCTCGATGTCGAACGCGCGGCCCGTCGCGTCCATCGCCCGCCTACTCGGCGTCTACAAGTACGTTCCCGAACTCGCGACGGGCCGCCCTGCCGTCGAACAACCAACGGCGCGAGCCGAGATGCCAGAAGCGGGAAGCTGATTGGGCACTCAGGACATCGGTGGTAATCGGCTTGCGCCTCAAGCGGCTTGAGATACCAGAGTGGCCCCATGAACGACTACGAGCTGTACCCCATCGGAGACGCCGCGCGCCGCAGCGGCCTGAGCGTGAGCGCCGTCCGGTTCTACGCCGACACCGGGCTGATCGAGCCCACGGACCTGAACGACGCCGGCCACCGGATGTACGACATCCACGCTATCGCCCGGCTGGAACTCGTCCGCACTCTGCGCGAGCTGGACACCGACCTGGAGGTGATTCGCCGCCTGCTCGAAGGCGGCACGACCCTGCCCGACCTGCTCACCACGCACCTGGAGTTCGTCGAGCGCCAGGAGCGCACCCTGCGGGCCAGGCGGGCGGTGCTCAGGACCCTGATCAAACAGGGCGGCACCGCTCAGGCCGACCTGATGCACAAGCTCGTCTGGATGACCGACGAGGAACGCGAACAGACCATCGACGATTTCTGGAACGACGTCGGCGAGGATCTGGACGTCCCCGAGGGCTTCGTCGACCGGTTGCGGACGATGCGCCCGGTCCTGCCCGCGGACCCCACGGCCGCCCAGCTCGAGGCGTGGATCGACCTGGCCGACCTGGTGCGGGACCCGGCGTTCCGCGACGCGGTCCGCACCTACCTGCAAGACACCTGGTCCACACCGGAGACCCGAGCCCTGGCGACCGAGCCGTTTCAGGACTTCATGCATGTGAGTGGGGCCCGGCTCATGGAGGAACTCCTCGCCGCGTACCGTGCCGGAGAGTCTCCCCGGTCCTCCTGGGCCCAGCAGGCCGTCACGCGCTTCATGGAAGCGGCCAACGCGCTGGCCGGCACGCCGCTCACCCCCGAAGTCCGAAACCGGATGGCCGATGGATTCCAGCAGATACCCGACATCATGCGCCAGATCGCCGAAGAGGCAGCCACCTCCGAGAGCCCTGTCTACGACGACGCTCACGGCCGGTACCTGTCCCTGGTGGCGCGGATCAACGGGACTGCGACCGAGGAGGACCATGACTCCATGCCCTATGCCTGGATCGCCGACGCCATGCGCGCCGTGGACCCGCCGACTCCCTAACGACCGATGGCGGCTGGTGCCATGTTGGTCAACGGCACCCGCCGCGGGGTGGGGACAGTAAGAACAGCAACGGCTCTGGCCCGTAGCCGGTGGTGGCGCTGGGTGATCAGCTGCCAGGATGAGCCGTGCTGAAGATCGACGATCTTACGGGTGTGGTGTTCGCGGGACTGTCTGCCCAGCAGGTGGGCCGCACGTGCATGCCGGACAGCCTGCCGTGCCCCAGGCACGTGTTGTGGCGCTACTCAATCGCTTGACGCAAGCGGGCGTAAAGGTCGAGGGCCACCCGGTAGGGGTCTGCTGTTGGATATTCCGGGTACGGGCTGCTGTCACGCGACCAGGCGTCCTCCACCGCGAACCAGTCGATCCCCTCGGGGTCGCCGCCGCCGAGCAGCGTGTCGAAGAACAGGCGCCAGCGCATCGCGTGGAAGTCGCGGACCAGCCCGGCCCACTCCCGGTTGGCGTAATCCTTCAGGCGCACGTCCGCGCCACGGGGACCCCAGGTCGTGAGGAGGCACCTGGCGTCGTACTCCAGCCGTGCCGCCTCCTCCTCGTCCGCCGCCGCGGCGCGGGCGGCCGCCAGCCAGGGTCCGAGGAGGAAGTACGGCGAAGCGGACACCACCCGGTCCAGCAGCTCCATGTCCTCCAGCCAGGTCACGGTCAGCCGGCGGAACCGCTCCAAGGCCCCCGACTCGAACGCGGCTCGCAACGCGGGCAGCAGCACCCACGACCGGTTGGTGAGCGCCTGGCGGGCGACGTCGACCAGGTCGAACTGGTATGCCGAGGTGCCGCGCAACGCCGGATCCACCTGGAGGAGCTGTTCGAGCGCCGCGGCGAAGCGCTCGAGGTCGTAGCGCGGCGCACGCGGTGACCAGGTGGCCGCGTTGGCCGCGGTCAGCGACGGCCGCGCGAGGAACGGGCTGTCCTGCGGTTCGCTCCACCCGTCGGCCGGCAGCGAATAGGCCGTCGTGCGCAGGATCTCCCAGGCGCGCGCCGCGTGCGGGTCGGCTCCGCCGTACCGCCGGCGAGAGAAGTCCGTGAACCACCCGGCGTGATCGATGGGCTCGTCGTGCCAGGCCAGCTCGGCGAACAGGGCGAAGGACGCGGGGTTCGTGCCGGTGCCTTCGGGCAGGTACGCGATGCCGCGCAGCGACGGCCCGCGACGCCACTCCGCGAAGCGGCTGACCCAAACGCCGGTGTTCGCCCCGATCGTGGTGTGGCCGCCGAAGTTGGGGATGGTTCCGAAGCAGTACGACGTGCCGAGCCACCCGGTTTCGCGGTCGAGATCGGGGTGGCGGTCGGCGACGCCGTCGAGGATGAGCAGGCCGTCGGCGGCTTCGATCAGCTCGCGCACGGGGTTGTCCAGCCAGCCGAGCACCACCCAGGTGGCTCCCGGCCTGGCCTTGCGCAGCGCCTCCTGGACCGCTTTGACCGCTTCCGCGACCGGGACGTCGCCGGGCGTGCCACCCTCGTGCAGGAGGTCCATCTTGACCATGGAGGTCTCGCCGTACAGCTCGGCCTGGTGGCGATAGAACGCCTCCGCGACCTGGGCGAACATCGGGTCGCGCGGGTCGAGCCAGTCGGGACGCTCGAAGCCGACCCAGCCGCCCTGCGGGATCACGCGCCCGGGGAAGCCGGGCGGCACTGTCCCGAAATATCCGGGCATGACGGGGGTGAGGTCGAGCTCGCGCAGCCGGGTGACGATCTGCTGGGCCAGCCGTACCCGCTGGCCGAAGAGCTGCTCCGAGACCGGCCCGGTGAAGGCGGCCATGTTCTGCAGCAGCCACCAGGGCTGGTGGCCCGGCGAGGGGGTCCAGGCGCGGAGCTGCTCGTCGGTGTACCCGAATTCGGTGAATGTCCGGCGATAGACCTCTTCCATGCCGACCGTGACGAGCACCTCGTTGATGCCGTGCAGGGCCATCAGGTCGATCTGCCGCTCCCAGGTGGCCCAGTCCCGATACGGCCCCGAATAGCCGTCGTCGGTGTCGTTCAACGCGAACCGGTGCTGAACGACGGCCTCTTTCGCGATATATGGCGCTTGGGGCAGCTTGTCGGGAAGGCGTGACAGGCTGTCTCCCGGCCACCCGGCGCTCACGCCCGCGACCCGCGTCAGATACCAGTGCACGCCTGTGAGCAGGGCGGACGCCGACGTTCCGGTGATGGTCGTACCCTCGATGCGGAACCGGTCGCCCTCCCCCCGCTGCTCGACGAGCGTCAGCTGATCGTGATGATCGGGAAGCAGGCGGCGTACGGCTCCCGCCACGGCGCTCACGACGGCGCTCACCAGGGCAGCCCGCGCAGGTCGATCGGGCCGCCCTCGGGGAAACCTTCGCCCAGCACCATGGCGGGAATCGAGGAGGTCATGCGCTCTCCCGTGTAGACGTTGCTCATCACGACCGGCGCGTGCACCTGAACCCATCCGGCGGCCTCGTAGAAGCCCTGCACGTGTGGGAGGCAGGTGAGGAAGCCGAAGCGTTCGGTGAGAACCTCGCGCAGCTCGTTCATCAGCGCGACGCCGAGACCTCTGCCGCGCATCGCCGGGTCGGTGCAGACGTGGCCGATCCCGGCGACGTAGACATCCTGGTCACCGACGCCGATGCGGCGGCGTTCCACACCAAGATGGGCGATCGGTCGATCGCCGTCGCTCAACCACAGCCGCCACTGCGGGCGGGCGAGCCACCAGGACTGGAGCGCGAAGTGGCCGGCCCTGTCGGGGAACGCGGCGGCGAGCAGCGGCCGCAACGCGGCATCCTGCTCCTCGGTGAGCTGGGTCTCGGTGACGAAGGTAGCGATCAACGGGTGGCCTCCTCGTAACTGGGGCACGGACCCCATCCGTCCACGTCGGGGGTCTGGTCGCGGTAAGGCTCGGAGTCGCAGGCCGGCGTGTAGCCGAGGTTGTTGCGCGTCGACCAGACGCTGCTGGTGTTGGCCGAGACGCCGTGGCAGACCTCGAAGCGGACGGGGGCCTCCAGGGCCAGGAGCACGAGCCGGCGCAGGTCGTCAGGGGCGAGCCAGGCGGGCAGCGCTTGCTTGGCCGGCGGCTTGGGGACGGTCGCACCGAGACGCAGGCAGATGACGGCTCCGCCGTACCGATGACTGTGCATGCGCCCCGCGGCCTCGGCGAAGGCCTTGGCCGCGCCGTACCTGCAGCAGGGGCTGGGCGGCCAGTCGGGTTCGACGGGGCCGGCCCGGTACTGCCCCATCACGTGGACCGAGCTCGCCAGCACCACCCGCCTGGCACCGGCCGCGTCCAGGACGTTGGTCACGGCGCGCATGTTGGGCCCGGCGAGGTCGTCCCAGGACGCGTCGGGGTTGGGGTTGGCGGCCAGATGCAGGATCGCGTCGACGCCGTCGGTCACCTGGCGGGCGAAGTCCGCGTCGGCCAGATCGCCGTCCGCGAGATCGGTGAGACGCAGCTCGTGGTGCTTTTCCAGGGCGGGGATGACCTGGCCGGCCACCAAACCACTGGCACCTGTTACAAGTACCCGCATCGTCCTCTACCTCCTGAAAGGTCGTCCCACATGCTGGCATAGCCCGATTCATACGGCAACGGTTGCAGAGGAGTTTCCATCCAGTTTCATGAAGTTTCCGGAAATGTCTTGACGCTTGGTGCAGCCCGGATCAATGTGGGCGGCAACCTCATCCGCCTCACAAGGAGGGCCGTACATGCGCCAGATCTTGCGAGCAGCCATCGCGCCCGCGGCAATCGCGGTGCTCGCCATCCAGGGGACCGCGGCCGCGACACCCGCAGGCGTGGTCGACTACACGGTGACGAACGCGGTGACCCTTCAGGCGTTAGGCCGTGACATCCAGTCCCCGACCGCCGACCAGACCATCACCTTCGGCGCCAAGCTCGTGGCCGACTCGGCGAAGAACTTAGACGAGCTGGTCTTCGTCATCCGCGACGCCGGCGACGCCAACTTCGACGTCGGCGACCGAGACGGCTACCAGCTCGGCACCTCCCAGCAGACCTTGACGGCCTCCCGTACGCTGCCCGCCGGCACCTACCGCGTGTGGGTGGCCTACAGGATCGGCACGACCTGGACCAACCTGACCCCCAACCCCGCCCAGACCTTCGCCGTCGGCTCCTCCGGCGGCGGCACCAACCCCGGCAACGAGAACCCGCCCTCCGGCGCGCAACCCAACGGCGGCGGATCCGGCTGGAACCTCAGGTGGTGGGACGAGTTCTCCGGCACCTCCGTCGACTGGGGCACCAAGTGGCGTGGCCACTCCAGCGCCCTCGCCGACGCCGGCCGCGGCAACAAGAACAACCAGCAGCTCGAGTACAACCTCGACCGCAACTGCAGCGAGGCCAACGGCGTCGTCACCATGACCGCCAAGCGCGAGCGCTACACCGCACCCTCCGGCCAGGTCTACGACTGGACCTCGTGCCTGCTCACCTCCATCGGCACCAGCGGCTTCACCCTCAAGCACGGCTTCATCGAGTCTCGCGCCAAGCTGACCTTCAACGTCGTCGACGCGGGCGGCAACCCCGTCGCCGACAAGCGCGGCTTCTGGCCGGCCTTCTGGACCTGGCAGGCCGACGGCGTGAACACCTGGCAGGAGACCGACGTCTACGAGCAGTACAGCGACAACCCGCGCAGGCTCTACCTGACCTCGCACGCCAACGCCGGCGGCGGCTGCCAGGTCGACCTCGACTTCGACCCGGGCGCCGACTTCCACACCTACGGCGCCGGCATCTCAGCGTCGGGCACGACGTTCTACATCGACGGCAGGCAGGTCTGCAGCGTGGCGGGCACCGCCTCGGAGAACACCAACCTCATCGAGGACCTGTACGTCTACTCCCGCTCCGGTTACCAGCCGGTGACTGCCACGGTCTCGGCCCAGAAGGCCGTCGACTACGTCCGCGTCTGGCAGAGGTAACCCGGCGGCCACGGGCCAAGCCGCCGGTCAGCGTGTCGCCGATGGGCTGTTGCCGCCGGGCCTGGAACGCCGGAGCTTCCTCGACTCCCAGGTCCAGCCCGCCGCGATGAGCATGACGACGGTGATCACGAGCGGCGCGATCACTATGACCTCGTCGTCGTCCAAAGACGGGATGAGGCGCAGGAGAATCAGGCCCATGCCGTCGAAGGCGAGAAACGCGGCGCCGCTGCCGGCGAGGAACCCGACGACGCCCACGACGACGGCAACGGTCTTCCCGGCGATCGGCGGCACGAAGCGGGCGATCTGCGCGCACAGTAGGCCGGTCAGACCGATGTCGGCGAGGACGGCGATCACCAGGGGGATCATGTCTTCACGGTCGAACTCATCCTCGAGTTCGTCCCAGGTGATGCCGAGGTGAGTGAGGCCGAGGAGAGCGAGGGCGAAGATGATCGCCATCATCACGGCGACACCTTTGTGCTGCCACCCCTGCTGGGGGACCTGCCCGGGCGGGAGGATCCTGGTGCCGTCCCGTCCGTGGTCCCGGCCCGGCTGCCGTTCACCGAGCATGGCCAGCGCGCCCTCGACGGTCGGCCTGTTGCCGGGGTCCTTGTCGAGCAGCCGCGTGATGAGCGGGGCGAGCCGGCCCGCTCGTCGCGGCGCCGGGGGCTCTTCCAGCAGGACCGCGGTCAGTGCCGCCGGTTGGGTGTTGCGGCGGAACGGCGAGACGCCCTCGACGGCCTGGTAGAGGGTGACGCCCAGGGAGAACAGGTCGCTGGCGGGGAGCCCGTCGATCCCGCGCAGCCGTTCGGGGGCCATGTACTCGGGAGAGCCGATGGTCATCCCGGCGGTCGTCAGGGTGGTGTCGGTGGTGTGGACGGCGATCCCGAAGTCGGTGAGCAGGACCTTCCCGTCCTCGGCGAGCATGACGTTGGCCGGTTTGATGTCGCGGTGCACGATGCCCGTCTGGTGGGCCGCGCCGAGCGCCTTCAGCAGCGCCATGGCCAGCTGTGCGGCCGTGTCCACCGGCAGCGGTCCGCGCGTTTCGAGGTGCTCGTGCAGCGATTGGCCGTCGATCAGCTCCATCACGATCCAGGGCAGGCCGTCCGAGACGATGTCGTGGATGGCCACGACATTCTCGTGCGCCCGCAACCGGACGGCGTTGCGGGCCTCACGCGTGGTGCGCTCCAGCCGCTTGTCCTGCTCCGCCTCGGACATCCCCGCCAGCAACTGCAGCTCTTTGATCGCCACTTCGGCGTCCAGGACCTCGTCATGGGCACGCCAGACGCGTCCGAACCCGCCGGCCCCCAGTACCTCGATCAACCGGTAACGTCCGCCGACCATGTAACCAGGCTGCGCCGATGTCATGCCACCTCGCCCGTCTTGCCCCGTATGACAGTTGATCAGAGTAGATCACCGGCAGGAGCACCGTAACCCCATAACGTGATCGGGAGCAGCCCGGCCTGCGGTAGGCAGTCGTACTAGCGGCGTTTGATGACGGTGAAGGCCTCCGCCAGACGGCCCGCGGGGAGGCCGCCGCGGGCGGCGATGGCGGCGAAGCGTTCGCGGTTCTCGGCTTCGCCCGTCCCCGGCTGGGTCTTGTGGGCGGCGAGTGCCGCGAGTTTGCGGTCGAAGGTGTCGGTGATGTCGACGTACAGGTCCGGCGTGGGGCTCTCGCTGAACCAGACCTCCGACACCTGCCACGGCTCGAGGTCCGACAGGTCGGGGTGAACGTAGCGGTTCATGGCATCGGGGTAGACCGCACAAGAGGCCGCCTGGCCCACGGCCGCATGGTCGGGATGGTCCGCGTCGCGCAGGCCCCAGGTCCGCGTCGGAGAGCTGGTCAGCAGGCGGTGCGGCCGCACCTGGCGGATGACGCGGGCGATGTCCCGCCGCAGGTCGAGCGAGACCTCGACCCGGCCGTCCGCGTACCCGGAAAGGAAGTACACCTTCCGCGCGCCCACCGCCTCGGCTGCCGCTCGTTGTTCCGCCATGCGCAATTCCTGGATGCGCTCGCGTGGTTCGCCGTCGCCCGCCTCCCCGCGGGTGACGACCAGGTAGGAAACCTCCGTTCCGGAGTCCACCCATTGGGCGACGGTGCCTGCGGCGTTGAAGTCGACGTCGTCCGGGTGGGCGAATACGGCGAGTGCGCGGGTCATTTGAGTGCTCCTGCGGTCAGGCCCTCGACGATGCGGCGCTGGAAAACGAGGGCGCCGATGACAAGGGGAACGGTGACGGCGACGCCGGCGGCCATCTGGGTGCCGAACGGCTGGTCGAACTTGTACTGGCCGGTGAACAGCGCGGTGATGACCGGGGCGGTGCGCATCTCCTTCTCGTTGGTCACCGACAGCGCGATGATGAATTCGTTCCACGCCGCGACGAACGTGATGATCGCACTGGTGAACACGCCTGGCATGGCGAGCGGCAGAATCACCTTGCGGAATGCCTGCCAACGGCTGCAGCCGTCCACCTGGGCGGCGCCTTCCAGCTCGTGCGGCATCTGCTTGAAGAACGCGGTCAGGTTGAACACGGTCAGCGGCAGCGCGAAGCTGATGCTCGGGACGATCAACGCCTGGTAGGTGTTGATCCACTCCAGGCCGACGAAGAGTTTCAGCAGCGGGATCAGCAGCGAGATACCGGGGAACATCGAGGTGGCGATGATGACGGCCAGGATGACGTTCTTGAAGGGGAATTCCAGTCGCGCGATCGCGTAGGCGGCGGTGATGCCGATCATCAGCGTGAGCAGTGTCGTCGTTCCCGCCACCACGAGGCTGTTGACCAGCGCCCGGCCGAAGCCGTTCTGCGCGGAGAACGCGGCCGTGAAATTGTCGAACGACAAAGGGAAAGGAATGGGGGACAGGTCGAAGGAGTCGGCCGGCCGGCGCAGCGCCGTGGCGATCATCCAATAGAACGGTGCCAGGCAGTAAACGACGATCAGCCCGATGCCGATGTTGTAGATCGTGCGCCCGGACATCATGCGGGTCCCTTCAGCGAGCTTGGAACGGCCATTACCCGCGGCCCTTGAGGCCGCGCCCGATGAGGTCGGCGCCGAGCACCTTGACGAAAATGAAGGCGATCACCGCGACGTATATGAAGAGCACGGTGGAGTAGGCGGCGGCCGGGCCGTACCTGACGTTCGAAAGCTCGTACTGCGCCAGCGTGGACAGGGTTTCGACCGAGTGCTTGTGCGCGCCGACGAGCACGAACGGCAGGTCGAACATCTTGAGCGCGTCCAGGATGCGGAACAGCACGGCGACCACCAGCGCCGGCCGCACCAGCGGCAGGGTGATCTGCCAGAACGTCCGCATGGCCGAGGCGCCGTCGACGCGCGCGGCCTCGTAGACGTCCTTGGGGATGATCTGCAGCCCGGCCAGCACGAGCAGACCGATGAACGGCGCGGTCTTCCAGATGTCGGCGATGAGCACCGCGGTGAACGGCGCCGACATGAAGCCCCAGACGGTGGCGTGGTCGGCGGTCCACACGATGTCAGTGTTGAGCACCGCGTTGGCCACGCCGTCCGTTTCAAAGATCCATTTCCACAGAAGTCCCGAAATGGCCGTCGGAATCGCCCACGGCACCAGCACGCTCGCCCGCACCAGCGCCCGCCCGCGGAACGCCCGCTGCATCACCAGCGCCATGGCCACACCCAGCACGACCTCGGCGGCCACCCCGATTATGGTGAACAACGTGGTGTTCCAGAACGCGTTGCGGAACGCCTCGCCGGACGCCCCCGTGAACAGGCCGGCATAGTTGCCAAGCCCGAACGACTCGGTCGCCTCGATCATGCCGGTCTGCTGGTTGACGCGGTTGGCGACCTCGATGAAGGACAGCCGCAGCGCCGCGACCACGGGATACCCGGCGACCAGGGCGAGCGTGAGCAGCGTGGGCCCGAGCATGAGCGCGGCCGTCCATGAGTCACCGCCTCGGGGGCGGAGCCGCGCCGCCCGCTTGACGGGGGCGGCAATGCTGATCGTCACGTTTCGTCCCTTCACGTACGGCGAAGCCTGAGGAACTCCGGAGACTTTCCGGTTCTGGGTCCCGGCGTATCTGTCAATCGGGTAGGGCGGGTCGCGTCGATCGAGGTGTCGGCGGGGGTTCAACCCGGGGAGAGCCTTGATCGACGCGAGCGGGGGAGCCGTCCGCGTTCCGGCTTGGTGGGAGTGGGGAGCGAGCCGCAGGCGGGGCCGGGCAGGTGAACCCGGCCCCGCCGGAGCCGCTACTGGTTTGCGATGATCTTGGCGAGTCTGTCCTGGAGGGCGGTCAGTGCCTGGTCGGAGGGCTTCTGGCCGCTGAGGGCGGCGGTGATCTCCTCCTGGATGGCCGCCGTGGCGTCACCGTACCGGACGACCGCCGGCCGCGGCGCAGCGTTGAGCAGCCCCTCCTTGAGCATCGGCAGGAACCCGAACTTCTCCACCAACGCCGGGTCGTCGTACATCGCCGCGTAAGCGGGCGACTGCGACGACTCGAGCATCAGGTGTCTGGCGGTCTCCTCGCTCGTCATGAACTTGATGAAGTCCAGCGCGGACTTCTTGTTCTTGGCGAACTTGCTGATGGCCAGGTTGTTGGCGCCGATCGTGCCCTTGCCGAGCCCGTTGAGTCCGGGGATGGGGGAGACGTCGAACTTGCCGGCGACCTTGCTGGAGCCGTCCTCCTTGTTGGCCAGCGTGTACTGGTAGGACCAGTTGCGGTGGAACAGCAGCTTGCCCGCCTGGAAGGCGCGGCGGCCCGCCTCCTCGTCCCAGGTGATGGACTCCTTGGGCATGTAGCCCTTCTTGAAGCCCTCGACGAGGAAGTCCAGGCCCTGCTTGGCCTGCGGGGTGGTCAGGGTCGGCTTGCCGTCGGCGCCGACGACCGAGCCGCCTGCCGAGTTGACGGCTTCGGAGATGTTGACGGTCAGCCCTTCGTACTTGTTGAACTGGCCGCCGTAGCAGTCCATGCCCTTGGCCTCGGGCAGCTTCAGCACCTTGTCGCAGGCGGCCATGAGCTCGGCCCAGGTCTTGGGCTGCTCGAGCCCCGCCTTCTTCAGCAGGTCGGTACGCGAGTAGAGCAGGCCGGTGCCGCCGCCCCACGGGGCTGTGTACAGCTTGCCGAAGTACTTGCCGCCTTCCACCAGCGACGGGATGATCTTGTCGGTCGGGAACTCCCCGAGAGGCAGCTCGTCGACCCAGCCGTTGGCGGCGAACTCCGCGGTCCACACGACGTCGAGGGAGACGACGGTGAAGGCGTCCGACTTGGTCTGGGCGTTCTGGATGAGCTGCTGGCGCTGCTGGTCGGCCTGCGGAGGCAGCTCGACGAGCGTGGCCTTCTCGGTGGGGTGCGAGGCGTTCCACTTGTCGATCAGACCCTGCAGCACGCCGCTGGAGTCCTTGCCGTTGGCGAAGGTGATCGGGCCGCGGCCCTCGTCGGCGGCAGGCTTGGCCGCCTGTGAAGGATCAGCGGAACCGCAGGCGCTTACGGTGATCGTTGCGGCAGCAAGGACCGCCGCGCAACGGAGTTTCACTGCACTACCTCCAGGAGGGCGGGATCGGACAGCCGACGGCCGCGTTGATCGTGAACGGAGAGCTGGTAGGTGCCGGGGTCGTCGAGCGCGACCAGGGCGTCGAAACGGGTCTGCCTGCCGGTGCCCACGCCGAGCGGCATGGTCATGACCACGTCATCCGAGGCGTCGATCACGCGGAGCAGGACCGGGCCGGTGACCTTGAGCCCGGCTGTCACGTCCACGTTGCGCGTGGCCTTGACCTTGGGGTGGGAGACCTGGACGGCCGGCCTGCCGGCACCGAGCCAGGCGGTCGTGGTCTGGATCGTGCGCCCGTCGCCGGTGTAGAGGACGGCCTGTGCGAGCTGGGTCGTCCCCCGCGCGGGCGGGGTGAAGGTCAGTGGGAAAGAGGTGCCGGAGGCGGCTCGGACGCCTTCGAGGTAGAGCTCGACCCGCTCGACATTCGAGGGAAGCCGGTCCACGGAAGCCGTCCCGTCGCCGAGCATCAGCCGCGGTGCGCGCTCCGTGGGTGAGGCGCCGGTGAGCTCGGCCAGCTCGAGGTAGGTGCGGGTGGGTTTGTCGGGATATTCCAGGAGTGTCCAGCCGCGCCACTCATCGTCAGGCCGAGTCTCGGACCAGACGAACCATGACAGGCCCGAAACGTAGGGACGCTGGGCCGCCAGCTCCATCACCCGCCGCAGGTAGAACGCGCGCCGATCGTCCGGCACCAGGCCCATCCACGTCCGCACCGAGGAGTAGGAGAACTCGCCCAGGTAGATCTGCTTGTCGGCGTCGCCCTGCCGTACCATCTCCGAATACAGCCGGTCGATGCCGAGGAAGTTGTCGTCGAACTCGCCACCGGCGGCGTTCTCGCGCACCTTGCCCGGGTCGTGGTCGTCGGGGTGACGGTCGTCGGTGTACGGGTGAGCGCCCATGAGGTCGAAGAAGTGGCGGCTCTTCACCGCGTCCGGATATTTCCGGACCGCGGCGTACACCTCGCGCACGAACCCGGGGTCCGTCCGCGTGGTCCCACCGAAGATCACCTTGGCTCGCGGGTCGGCGGCCTTGACCGACAGATAGCCGGCGCGCAGCAGCTTGGCGTAGTCCGCCGGGTCCTCGACGGGCTTGTAGAAGTCGCGCCAGTTCTCCTCGTTCCAGATCTCGTAGCTCTCGACCTTGCCGCGATAACGACTCGCCAGCGTGGTCACGAACTTCTCGAACTCGGCTAACTCCTCCGGCGTCCTGGTCGGCGGGAACCAGATCCGCTCTCCGTAGTTCTCCACCGTGTCCACCAGGTCCGGGTGCACCCAGTCGGGCGTGGAGTTGATGTGCACAGCGGTGGCGATGCCGCGCCTGGCCGCCTTGGCGAAGTACGCGTCCAGCTTCGACCAGTCGCATTCATCGCGCTTCTGGCAAATCCCGGTCCACGACGCGACGATCTGGGCCCGGCGCACCCCGGCCTCGGCCATCTTGTCGAGCGAGGCATCCAGGTTGTCCGCCGAGGGCTGGACGAAAGCGACGGCCAGCTCCCGCATCCGCTGCGGCGAAACTGCCTGGTCACGGGCGGGCACGGGTACGCCGACCCCGGTTCTGTTCTGGTAGGGCAAATCGACTGCCTGGGCCGGTACGGCTTGTCCAAGCACGGCGGCTGCGGTGAGCGCGATCGGCAGAAGTGCTCTCTTTCGCACCTGCCAGCTCCTTCCTCTTATAAGGCCCCCGAGCGTTTTTCTGCACGCCGGCATGGCCGCAGGTCGCAGACCAGCGGATGCCGGAGATGTGGGTGGTGGTTACTCCAGGGTGGGCAGTGGCCTGGTCGGCCAGGTGATCCTTTCCGTGGCGGGGCCCGTCGAGTCCCGGACTATGAGCTGGGTGTCCACCTCGACAGGGTCGCCCTCGCCCTGGTCGCCGGAGTGGAGCATGCCGATGAGCAGGTCGACCGCGATCGACCCGATCTCCTCGACCGGTATCCGTACGGTGGTCAGCGCCGGCCTGGCCACCATGGCCAGGTAGGTGTCGTCCACGCCGACCACGCTGATGTCGCCGGGCACGGACAGCCCGCGGTTGGCGAGCTGGAGCAGCAGCCCGACCGCGGTCATGTCGTTGTTGGCGATGGCCGCGGTGACGCCGTGCGCGACGACCATGTCGGCGGCCTGCACGCCGCCCTCGATGGACTGCGCGAACGGGCCCAGCTCGACCAGCTCCATGCTGAGCGCCTTGCAGGCCCGCTGAACCGCGGCGCGGCGGTGCTGGTTCGACCAGACCGTACGTGGCGCGTTGACGTAGGCGCACCTGGTGTGCCCGAGGGCGTACAGGTGCTCGACGGCCTGCCGCATGCCGTCCTCGCTCGAGGCGACGACCGTCGGCACGCCGGGCGCGCCCCGGTTGACCAGCACGGTCGGCACGCGGGTGGCCACGTCGGCCAGCGTCTCGGCCGGCAGCCGCGATGACCAGAAGATGAGCCCGTCTACCTGCTTGGACATCATCGCCACGGCTTCGGCCTCTTCGCCGGGGTGCGCGTCGCTGTCGGCCAGGTAGACGCCGTAGTTGCGAGATCTCGCCCGTCGCTGCACCGCCTTGATCATGGGCGGGAAGAACGGGTTGACGATGTCGGGCACGATCAGGCCGATCGAGCCGGTCCTGCTGGAGCGCGGCGTCGGATCCGGCGCATAGCCGAGGCGCTCGGCCACCTCCAGGACACGGGCCCGCGTCACCGCGTTGACCCGGTCCGGGGTGCCGAACACACGCGACACGGTCGCCTTGGACACGCCGGCCTCTGCCGCCACGTCCGCGAGGGTCACCGCCATGCTGCCTCCCACAACGTTTGCGCTAGAGACTGCACCCGCCACGGTGACAAGTCAATACATCTCGGAAACTCTTGGCAAAGTTGCTGCAACACGACAGAATCACCTCAAACGGAGGAGGCCTTTTGAAGATCGTTGACGTTGCGCTGTACGCCGTCCCCGACCGCGGGCAGAACATGCTCCTCGTCGTGGTGGACACCGATGCGGGCATCTCCGGCTTGGGCGAGGTGGGAGTTCGTGTCTCTCCCGAGGTCAGCGGGGCCGTACTCGACCGCATGCGCGAGGTGCTGGTGGGCCAGGACGCCGACCGCATCGAGCACCTGTGGCAGACGATGGCGCGCGGCGACTTCTTCCCGGCCGACCGGTCGACCACGTGCGTGATCTCCGCGATCGACATCGCGCTGTGGGACCTGCTGGGCAAGGCGCACGACGCTCCGCTCTACCGGCTCATCGGCGGACGGGTGCGCGATCACGTGACGTGTTACACCCATGTGCACCCGGAGGGGTTCGACACCCAGGCGGTGATCGACAGCTGCCACCGGCTGGTCGAGGAGGGCTGGCGCTACCTGCGGCTGGTGGTGCCGACCTCGGGCGATGTCCTGGAGCCGCGCGAGGCCATGCGGGTGGCGATCGCCCAGTTCCATGCCGTACGGCAGGCGGTCGGCGACGACATCGAGCTCATCATCGACGCCCACACCCGGCTCGACCTGCCCGAGGCGGTCACCCTGTGCCGGGAGATCGAGCCGGCCCGGCCGTACTTCGTGGAAGATCCGCTGCGCTGTGAGAACCTGGACGCCTATCGCATGCTGCGGCTGCGCACCGGAGTGCCGCTCGCGGCGGGCGAGCAGCTCAGCTCCAAGTGGGAGTTCCGCGCGCTGATCGAGGACGAGCTCATCGACTACGCCCGCCTCGACCTGGGCATCGTCGGCGGCATCACGGAAGCACGCAAGATCGCCGGGCTGGCCGAGACGCACCACATCAAGATCGCCACGCACAACCCGCTGGGGCCCGTCTCCTCGGCCGCTGCCCTGCACTTCAACCTGACCTGCCCGAACTTCGGCGTGCAGGAGATGCCGCCGGGGCCGGTTCCGGCCGGTTTCGGCTTCGCCCCCGTACCCGTGGACGGCGTGCTCGTCGCCGACGAGCGGCCCGGACTGGGCCTGGACGTCGATCTGACGCTGCCGGCGGGGCAGGCGCCGGCCACCGGACGCACCCCCCGAGTGAACCGGCTCGACGGCGCCTTCACGAACTGGTGAGGTCAGCCGTATGTTCGGCGGGGAACGGAGTCCGGGCCGTCGAGGCCTGCCCGACCAGCGTGACGCGCTGGATCCAGCGGGCGCGGACACCCTCACGGGCGCTTCCTGGCCACTCCGGCGGTGCGCTCACCGGCTGGATGCCGGCCGCCTCCTGCGCCCGCGCCAGGAGCCCCCGCACCGTCGTTGGCTGACCGTCGCGCATGACGGCCGTCCACCGGGGAGAAGGGCCGAGGAGTTCGTCGCGGCGCAAGCGCGTGATGGGGCTGCCGCCAGTGCTGCTCGACGAGCTGTCATGTCCGCATCCATCGGGCGAACGGGGCGAGGCCTTGATCGGCTCCAGCAGCCCTCCGCTTTCGCACCGCCTCCCGTGGTGATCGACGTGGGCGGTGACGCCAAGGTGAAGGCGTTGATCGGCGGCTCCGCCGCGGGGCTCATCGGGCTCGTCTCGATCTTCGCCTCGTTCACCGGGCACCCGCCGGGCTCGCGCACCGCGGTCATGGAGCTGATCTTCGGGCTGATCTTCCTGTTCATCGGGCTGTTGCCGGTCCTCGCCTGGCGCAAGCTCAGCCGGCCGCGCCGGCTCGTCTTCGACGGCTTCGGCGTGCGCTGGGACGACCCCCAGGGCACGCCGTGGGCGGCCCCATGGAACGAACTGTCCGGGGTGAGCATCTCCCGTACGCAGCCGCGCCGGGTCAAGCCGACCGACTACCTGATCCGCAGGACGAAGGTCCGCATCGACCTCTTCCCCGCCGACCCGGGCTTCCGCGCGCGCCATCCGGACATGGAGCACCTTTGGGAGTTCCACAGGGTCACCAACGGCTACCGGCTCCCGCTGGGCTCGAACCCCAGGTACATCCCGGTCATCGAGCACGCCATGCGCCAGTACCGCCCGTCCATCTACCTGGGCATCCGCGACGGTCAGCGACCGCGAAGTGCTGCGTGACCACAAGTCCGTCCTCGACCCCGGGCCCGCCGCTGAGGAGCTGAAGTCCGGGACGCCGCCCGCCAAGGCCGTTTTAACTTGACTGCCGACGGTCCTGGGCCAGAAGCTAGGCGGACTCTTCGCCCGGCACCCTGGCGAGCGGCACACCGCGCAGGCTGATCAGTACCATCGCAACGCACCCGCAGGTGAGTGCGATGTCAGCGACGTTACCCACGAACGGGCCGTAGTCGATGAAGTCCACGACGTGCCCGCGGGCGAAGCCGGGCTCGCGGAAGAGCCGATCGCCTAGGTGAGACACCGCCCCGCCGAGCAGCATGCCCAGCACGAGCGCCCAGCCGGGGGAGGCCAGCCGACGCGCGGTGTAGAGAATGCCGACCACTGCGGCTGCCGCTGCCAGGGCGAACACCCATGTCGCGCCGGTGCCTACGGAGAACGCGGCGCCGGCGTTGTAAAGCAGCCGGAAGTGAATCAAAGGGGGGATCACGGCGACGCGCTCACTGTCGGACAGCGTGGAGACCGCCCAGAGCTTGGTGAGCTGGTCCACGACAAGGACCACCGCGGCCAGCATGAGCATCATGCCGTACAGCCGACTCGAACCCCGCTCTAACCGCATCATTCATGGCCTCCGTGCTGTTCAACCAATATTTTCCTGAGACTACTAGGGCGTCCTATGAGGCACCCATGCGGATGCTTCATGAGCGGTGAGGCATGCCCCGGGTCGAATGAGACCGAACAGCACCGACGTGATGGCGATCGGTCGGCATGTTCTCCGTGTACGGCTACCAGTTCGCGCCCCGGCACGCGGACATCTCCGACACTCAGCTGTGGTGGATCGACACGGCGATGCTGGAAAGTGGGCTGACCACCGGGACGCGCGCCACCAACGGCTGGGGCGCCTTCAACAGCCTGGGACTGTGCTACCGCAGGATGATCGGCGCGCAGCTGAACGTCGGCGAGTCCCGCCGCACCCGAGTGCTGAGCCGGCAGCCTTTCCCGTAGTTGAGAATGTCAGGCGTCCCGTCTGATTATGAGTCGGTTCGATTGGTGTCGCTCAGTGCCGCGGAGTGCCGTTTTCTATCGCTGGGGCCGGAATTCTCCCCGCCGTCGTGCCGGGAAGTGATGGTGGATGCTGCGCCGTACCGCGCGCGATGAGGCTCGAGTTTTCCGTCAGATCGAACCTACGGGTTATAGTCGCGGCCGGGTGAGTCATGAGAGGGATGCGAACCATCGCCCCGCCGCGTTCCAGTGCTCGACGGTGGGGAACCCGGATCGCCCGGCAAGGGGGGCGATATCGTCGATCGAGACGGTCGCCCAGGTGAACCAGTCGCCCGTGCGCCCGGCCTGGCGCAGCCGTACGGTGTGGACCCCGCTCTGTACACCCGGCGGCGAGAGTTCGGCGATCACCGTTCCTCCTGTCCTGACCAGTTCGCGCAGGCGCCGGAGGAGGGCTGCGGGGTCGCCGCCGATGCCGATGTTGCCGTCGGCCAGGAGCGCCTCGGCCCACCGCCCGGTTCCTGGAAGGGGTTCGAAGACGCACCTGCGCAGCGCCAGGCCGCCGGCGCGGCGGGTCAGCTCCACGGCCAGGGGTGTGATGTCGATGCCCAGGGCGGGAATCCCCATCCGGGTAAGCGCCACGGTCAGTCTGCCGGGTCCCGAACCGACATCGAGAGTGGGCCCGCAGCATCGGGCCAGAATGTGTTCGTCGCCCTCGTTGTACCGGAGCCAGCGCTCGGCGGAGAGCGACCGCGTTCGGCCGTCGGCATATTCAACGTATACGTTTCTGCCTTTGAGACCTTCTTCGTAGAAAGCGCCGATCACGCGACTCTTCCATTGTGGCGGAAGCTGGGAAAGAGGACTGCCGGAATGCTCACGCGACTGCTTGTGATCATGCAGTCACATTACCCCGGCAGGTCGGTGACGATCCTTACGAAGCTGTTAAGGACGGGGAGCCGCGACCGCCTGGCAAAACCGCGTCCATCATGCCCTCGGTGGAGTGTCAAAATATGGCAGAGCAGGGCAAGTCGCATGCTCTGCCGGGGACGCAGGGGGCCAGTGGCCCAAACCACGGGTTCGGCCATGAAGCCGTATTTCCGCGGACTCGAACTGGTCATTTCTCGGAACGACGTCATCTTTTCGTAAGAGAAAGGACGCTGTCGCCGCGTTAGCGTCGGCCCATGGAGATCGACGTGGTTCTGCCCTGCCTGAATGAGGAGGCGGCCCTGCCCTGGGTGCTCGGGCGGATGCCGCCCGGCTTCCGCCCGATCGTGGTCGACAACGGTTCGACCGACGGATCCGCGAGGGTCGCGGCGGAGTTCGGCGCGATGGTGGTGGCTGAGCCCCGGCCCGGATTCGGGGCCGCCTGCCACGCGGGGCTGACGGCCGCGACGGCGGACGTGGTGTGCTTCATGGACGCTGACGCGTCCCTCGATCCCGGGCAGTTGCCGCGCGTCGCGGGGCCGGTCCGGGCGGGTGAGGCCGATCTGGTCCTCGGTCGCCGCGTCCTTGGACCGGGCGCCTCCTGGCCGGTGCACGCCCGGCTCGGCAACGCCGTGCTGGCTCGCGAGCTGCGCCGCCGTACCGGTGCCGACCTGCACGACCTGGGGCCGATGCGGGCGTGCGGACGTGCCGCCCTGCTGGTCTTGGAGCTGGCGGACCGGCGGTTCGGCTATCCCCTGGAGATGGTGCTGCGCGCCGGTGCGGCCGGCTGGCGGATCGCCGAGGTCGAGGTGGACTATCTGGCCCGTACGGGGAGGTCGAAGGTGACCGGTACGGTACGCGGCACGCTCCGGACCATCGGTGACATGCGCCGGGTCATGGCCGACAGGGCGGTATGACGTGAGTTCACACCATATCGACGGCGCGCAACTTCTCGTGATCGCCAAGGAGCCCGTACCGGGAAAGGTGAAGACCCGCCTGACCCCGCCCTGCACTCCGCGCGAGGCCGCGGCACTGGCCGGCGCCGCGCTGGAGGACACGTTGCGGACGGTCGCCCGGGTTCCGGTGGCCCGCCGCGTGATCGCTCTCGACGGGGCTCCCGGGGCGTGGCTGCCCGCCGGGTTCACGGTCGTTCCGCAGCGCGGCGACGGCCTGGACGAACGGCTCGCCGCCGCCTTCGACGACGCCCACCGCCTGTCGCCCGCCCCGATCGTGCTCATCGGCATGGATACCCCGCAGGTGTCCGTCGGCCTGCTGGCTGAAGCCGTGTCGTTGCTCGGCGCCCACGACGCGGTGTTCGGCCCCGCGACGGACGGTGGGTTCTGGCTTCTCGGGCTGCGCGCCCCCGACCCCGATCTGCTGCTCGGCGTGCCGATGTCCGAGCCGACCACAGGAGAGATCCAGCTGAACAGACTGATTGAGGCCGGAATGAGCGTCGCCTGCCTGCCTTGCCTGACCGATGTGGACACCATGGAGGACGCGGTGGAGGTGGCCGCGCTGGCTCCCCACTCCCGATTCGCCGCCGCGCTCGCCGGAACGGCGGTGTTGTGATGACCCCTTATCGCGAGGTTAAGGTGCTGGTCACCGGCGCGGCCGGGTTCATCGGGAGCCATGTGACGGAGGCGCTGGAAGCGGCCGGACACGAGGTGGTTCGCCTCGACCTCAGGACCGGCGACGACGTGCGCGACGCCGCCACGCTCGACCGGTTGATGGCAGGGGTCGACGTCGTCGTGCACCAGGCGGCCAAGGTCGGGCTCGGCGTGAATGTGGCCGACCTGCCGGACTACGCCTCGGTCAACGTGTACGGTACGGCCGTGCTGCTCGCCGCGATGGCCCGGCACGAGGTCGGGCGGCTGGTGCTGGCCTCCTCGATGGTGGTCTACGGCGAGGGCGCCTACAACTGTCCGACGCACGGCCCGGGTACGGCCCGCGCCGCGTTCCGCCGCCGCCTTGGCACGCGGGCTCTTCGAACCTCGTTGCCCTCGGTGCGACTCGGAGGTGGTCTACGCCACCATCGATGAGGACGCGCCGGCGGATCCCCGCAACGCGTACGCCACCAGCAAGCTGGCGCAGGAGCATCTGGCCGCCAACTGGGCGCGCGAGACCGGCGGCACGGCCGTCGCGTTGCGGTACCACAACGTGTACGGGCCCAGGATGCCCCGGGACACGCCGTACTCCGGGGTGGCGGCGATCTTCCGGTCCGCGCTGGAGGCCGGTCGAGCACCCAGGGTGTTCGAGGACGGCGGGCAGTTGCGGGATTTCGTCCACGTCCGCGACGTCGCTCGTGCGAACGTCGCCGCGCTCTCCGGCGGCCGGCCGGGCCTGCTGGCCGCGTACAACATCGCCAGCGGGGAGCCGCACAGTGTCGGTGACATGGCCGTGGCACTGGCCACGCACCATGGCGGGCCGGAGCCGGTGACGACGGGGGAGTACCGGCTGGGCGACGTCCGCCACATCGTGGCCGCTCCGCACAAGGCGGGTGCGGAGCTCGGCTTCCACTCCCGGATCGGGTTCGACGAGGGGATGAAGGAATTCGCCACCGCACCACTGGCTTGCCCGGCGTGACCTGCCGCGCGGCGGGAACGGCCGTCCTGCTGGCCGCCCTTGTCGGCACGCTCGCGCTGGCGATCGGCGGGGACGTCGTTCCCGCCGATCGCCACGGCCTGTTCTGGCCGTACGCGCTCGCGTGGGCGTTCTTCTGCGCGGCGACGTGGGCTGTGCGCGGGCTGCCGACGCGCCAGGCGATGTGCCTGGTGATCGTCGGAGGGATCGCCGTGACCGCCACCGGCCTCCTCGCTCCGCCCGCCACCAGCACCGACTCCTACCGCTACGCCTGGGACGGACGGGTGCAGGCCGCGGGCATCTCGCCCTACGATCACGCCCCGGCCGATGCGGCGCTGGCGCCGCTGCGCGACCTCTGGCTCTTCCCCCGCGGCGCCGGCTGCGAAGGGCCCGATCGTTACCCGATCCACTCCGGAGATCCGGTCACGTCGTGCACGCGGATCAACCGCCCCGGAGTGCACACGATCTATCCGCCCCTCGCGGAGGCGTACTTCCTCCTGGTACACGGACTCTCGCCCGAAGGGGCACGGCACAAGCCGCTGCAGATCGGCGGTGCGCTCCTGGCGTTCGCGACCTCGGCAGTGCTGCTGATCACGCTCAGCCGCCGAGCCGGCACCCGGGCCAACGCTCCGGCGTACACCGCCTGCTACGCGTGGTGTCCCGCCGTCCCGCTCGAACTGGTGAACAACGCCCACGTCGACGCGCTCGGCGTCCTGCTCGCCGTCATCGCCCTGACCACGGTGAACAGGCACAGGGTCCTCGGCGGAACGCTGCTCGGCGCGGCGACCGCCGCCAAGCTGCTGCCCGCCGTCACCGTCCCCGGAGCGCTCTCCGGGGTCCTCGCGACCGGCGGAAAGACGCCGGCGCGCCGGATGCTCGACATCCTGGCCGTCCTCGGCCCCGCCGCTCTCGTCGTGGCGCTCGCCTACCTGCCGTACGTGCTCGCCTCGCGCGGCTCGGTACTCGGATACTTCTTCGGTTACTTGACCGAGGAGGGCTACGACGACGCCGGCAGCAGGGACCGGTACGCGTTGCTGAGACTGGTCCTCCCCGACTCGTGGGCGTTCCCCGCGGCCCTCGTCATCCTCGGGATCGCGATCTTCCACGTACTCCGCCACGGTGACGCGGACCGGCCGTGGCAGGGCGCCCTGCTGGTGACCGGGGTGGGGTTCCTCGTGTTCACGCCCGGCTATTCCTGGTACGCCGTACTGGTCGTCGCGCTGGTCGCCCTCGACGGCCGGTGGGAGTGGCTCGGCGTCCCGCTGGCGAGCGGCGCGGCGTACATGAGCACTGGCTCCGGGACCATCGCCTACGCCCTCGCCGCGCTGGCGGTGGCCGCCGGGCTTGTCGCACGCGCGATCCGTCCCTCACCCGGCAGCGCGTACGGCGCCCCGAGATTGCGAAGAGCGGCGGGACATTGCCGAATGGGTGCCGGGGCGTGGCTTTGGAAGGACCGTTTCCGGTAAGGAGACCGAACAGCCGACATGGGGATTTCGGGGGGATCGGTGCCGGATGCGTCGCGGGGGCGCGATCGTGAGGTCAAGCCCGACAAGAAGGGCGGCCGCCTGGCCGCGCGCCTCAGGGGGTGGAGCGGGCCGCCCGGGCCGTTCCGGCCGGAGTTCTGGCGCAGCCCGCTCCGCGGTCCCTGGCTGACCTCGGTGCTCGGACTGATCCTGCTGGCCGGGATCACCCTCGTCGCGATCACCGGGCTGGTGTCGTACGCCGCCTACGAGCCTCGCCTGCCGGGCAACGACACCACCCCCGGCAGGGGCCTGCTGGGCTTCTATCTGTTCGACTGGCCCACGGACCCGGTCTGGTTGTACCGGGTCACCCAGGGCGCGCACGTCGTCGGCGGGCTGACACTGGTGCCGATCCTGCTGGCCAAGCTCTGGTCGGTCATCCCCAAGCTGTTCTCCTGGCCGCCCGCCCGTTCCGTGGCGGAGGCCGTCGAGCGGGCCAGCCTGCTGCTCCTGGTCGGCGGCGCGGTATTCCAGTTCGTGACCGGGATCCTCAACATCCAGCTCTTCTACGTCTTCCCGTTCTCCTTCTACCCGGCCCACTTCTATGGCGCATGGATCTTCCTGGCCGCCTTCGTCGTCCACGTCGTCATCAAGCTGCCCCGCGTCATCCACACCCTGCGGACGTACGGCCTGCGCGACTACCTGCGCCTCCCTGTGGCGGACACCCGCCCGGAGCCGCCGGACCCCGATGGCCTGGTCGCCGTTGACCCGGCGCCCCCCACGATGTCCAGGCGCGGCCTGCTGGCCTTCGCCGGCGGCGGCTCGCTGGTCATGTTCGGCCTGTCCGTCGGCCAGTGCGTCGACGGGCCGTTGCGCCGTACCGCGCTGCTCGCTCCCCATGGCCGCCTCTACGGGACGGGCCCCAACGACTTCCAGGTCAACAAGACAGCGGCGAGCCTCGGCGTCACAGCAGCCCGGACCGGCGATTCCTGGCGGCTGGCACTCGTCGGGCCACACCGGACGGAACTCTCCCGCGCGGACCTGCTGGCGATGCCTCTGCACACCTACGCCTTGCCGATCGCCTGCGTGGAAGGCTGGTCGACCGTCCAGACCTGGACCGGCGTACGGCTGGCCGATCTCGCCCGCCTCGCCGGCATCCGGGCCGGCTCGACAGGCGTCACCGCCAGGTCGCTGCAACGTGGGGGCTATTTCGGTCAGGCCTCGCTCAGCGCCGCGCAGGTCGCCGACCCGCGCTCGCTGCTGGCGCTGCGGGTCAACGGCGCCGACCTGTCCCTCGACCACGGATACCCGGCGCGGGTCATCGTCCCCAACGCTCCCGGCGTGCACAACACGAAGTGGGTGCGCGAGCTCGACTTCACCCAAGGGCGATCTTGAACGGCCGCAGCCGGTGGGCAAGGACCTACGGCGCCCCTTCGTGGCACCTGCTCGTACTCGCCCTCTGTTTTCTGGTCGCCGGTTACGCCGTCACCCGGGTGGTCGACGTGGGGATCTGGCCGGGCTTTCTGGTGTGGTTCGTGGGGGCCGTCATCCTCCACGACTTGGTGCTGTTCCCTCTCTACTCCGCCGCCGACCTGGCCGCCCGGTCCGCCACCGCCCGTACCCGTCGCCGTCGTCGTACGGCTGCTCGGCGCCGGCCTCGGCCGACGGGGCGGCGGCCGGCTCCGATCAACCACCTGCGCGTGCCGACCGCGTTCTCGGGTCTGCTGCTGCTGGTGTGGTCCCCACTCATCCTGCGCGGTGCCGAGCCCAACTACCGGGCGGCGGTCGGTTTGAGCACCATCCCTTACCTCAACCGATGGATTCTGGTCACCCTGGTGCTCTTCGCCGCCTCAGCACTGCTCTACGTGCTGCGACGCCTGGCCGCGGGGCGGGCCGGCCGTTGAGCGCCCGGCCGATCGGCGACTACGCGATGTTGTCGGACTGCCGGTCCGCCGCGCTGGTCACGTCCGACGGCTCCGTCGACTGGCTGTGCCTGCCGCGTTTCGACAGCCCGGCGATTCTCGCCCGGCTGCTGGACGAAGAGGCCGGCTTCTGGGCGATCCGGCCGGCATGTCCGGCCGAGGTGACCCGTCGGTACGTCGAGGACACCCTTGTGCTGGAGACCACGTTCCGGACGCGCGACGGCACTCTGGTGCTCCTGGACGCTCTCGCGCTGGGCCGTGGCGAACGTGGGCACGCGCTGGGCACGTCATCCCCTGGCCTGCTCCTTCGCCGGCTCGCCTGCACCGAAGGGCGGGTGTCCGTGGAGATCGTGTATGCGCCCCGGCCCGAGTTCGGGCTCGTCCGCCCGCTGATGCAACCGGTCCGCGGCGGCCTGATCGCCCGTGGAGGCGCCGACGTGCTCACCCTGTCCAGCCCGGTGGAGTTCCGGACCGGCGGCTCGGTCGCGGACGCCGCTCTCACCCTGCGCGCGGGACAGAACGTCGGCCTGGCCCTGCAGGCCGGCCGGGCCTGGGCGCCCGACCCGCCGCGCCGTACCTCCTGGGCCGTCGCGCGCCGGATCCGCGACACCGTCGCGGGATGGCGCTCCTGGTCACGCGGGCACGCCGACTACGAGGGACCCTGGCGCCGGCAGGTCAACCACGGCGGCCGGGTTCTGCGCGCGATGACCTACGCCCCGACGGGGGCCATGGTGGCCGCGGCCACCACCTCCCTGCCGGAAAGCATCGGCGGGGAGCGTAACTGGGACTACCGCTACACATGGGTCCGCGATGCCAGCTTCACCCTGCACGCCCTGAACACGGCCACCTGCGAGGAGGAGGAAACCGCCTTCTTCACCTTCCTGTCCCGCGCATGCGCGACCCAGGTCGACGCGGACCCGGACCTGCAGATCATGTACGGCATCGGCGGCGAGCGCGACCTGAGCGAACGGCGGCTACCGCATCTGCGGGGGTGGCGGGACAGCGCCCCCGTGCGGGTCGGCAACGACGCCTGGCGCCAGCGTCAGCTCGACGTGTACGGCGAACTGCTCGACGCCGCCCACCAGACCTATCGGGACATCGGCCCGTTCGACCCCCTCACCCGCTCGCTGCTGATCGGAGTGGCCGAGACCGCCGCGCGCCGCTGGCAGGAGCCGGATCAGAGCCTCTGGGAGGTCCGTGGTCCCAGCCGGCACTTCACGCACTCCAAGCTGATGTGCTGGGTTGGACTGGACAGGGCGATCACCCTGGCCCCGGTGCTGGGGGCCGCCTCCCGGGTCGCCGACTGGACGCGCGTCCGAGACGAGATCCATGCCGCGATCCTGACCCGCGGATGGAACGAGCAGGCGGGTGCTTTCACCCAGACGTTCGGCGGCACCCAGGTCGACGCCGCCACCCTGATGATGCCCCTGGTCGGATTCCTGCCGCCGGACGACCCGAGAATCCGCTCCACCGTGCAGGCCGTCGCCACCCGGCTGACCGACGCGAGCGGGCTGGTGTACCGCTACCGTTCCGCCGACGGGCTGGCCGACCGGGAGGGCCCGTTCCTGCTGTGCACCTTCTGGCTCGCTCACGCGCTGGCCCTCACCGGTCAGGACGCCGAGGCCAGGCGGGCGTTCGAGACCGCCGCCTCCTGCGCCAACGATGTCGGCCTGCTCAGCGAAGAGATGGACCCCACCACAGGAGAGGCGATCGGCAACTACCCTCAGGCCCTCAGCCACATTGGCCTGATCAACGCCGCCCGCGCCATCGGGGACGCCCGGCGTTGAGGTCTCCCGGCACCTCAACGAAACGGTCACGCTCAACGGGCATGACCGCCACGGTTGGGAGACCAAGCGTGATGCCCTCCACCATCCGAGAGCGAACAAGGCCGTGGTGGTGATAATTCGTTGAGCAAAGATCGCTAAGCGGCGCGAAAATTTCTGGAAGTGAACGCCAGCAACCCGACCGATACAAGCAGGACCCCGTTCGCGGTGCTCGCAATTACCGGTCCCGCGATCTCTCCCAACACCCCATCGCCATCTTGCTGGCCGGCCGGGAACTGCACCTTGGAGCATGGCATGTGAGGGGTGTGACAGCCGCGGCCCTGCTCGCGTTGTACCAGCAGTTCCTCATCCGCCGGCGCGGTCGTACGGAATGTTTGAAAGCGTTTGCGAACAACAACTACGTCGGCATGGTGATCTTCGTCGGTATCGCGCTCGAGTACCTTTTCCGGAGCTGACGGCGGAAGCGTCGTCCTTAACCTCGGCTATTCGTGCGCCCTGTCCGGTGCCAGAACTCCAGGCTTGGCTTGTGCTGTTTCGAACAGGCCGGACCGGGCCGATCGGGCGGTGCCGGCTGCACTGGCGAGGCTGTTACCCGCTCGCCTTCGACTGCATCGCATCGTGGCGCCCGGCACGCTGCTTGCCAGGCGTCGCAGGCTGGTCAAGACGCCCAGCGGGCATCGGACAGGTCCGATCAATCCACACATCTCGGGCCACGACGAAAGCGGGACGAACGACGATAAATCATCATCAGATGCCCACTTACAGCCAGTCGTGTTCGCGTGCGTACCGCGCCGCCTCGTGGCGGGTCCGGGTCTGGGTTTTCTGCATCGCGTTCGAGAGATAGTTGCGCACCGTGCCCTCCGCCAGATGGAGTTGGGCGGCGATGTCGGCGGCCGAGTAGCCTTCGCCGGTCGCCCGCAGCACGTCGATCTCGCGGTCGGTGAGCGGGCAGTCGTCGACGAGGGCGAGGGCGGAGACATCCGGGTCGATCCATCGCTTGCCCTCGTGCAGGGTCTTGATGACCGAAACGATGTGCGCCGGTTCCGCGGACTTGCTGACGAAGCCCTGGACGCCGAGCTTGAGCGCCTTGCGGAGCACGCCGGGCCTGGCATGGCGGGTCAGCATGAGGACTATTTGGTCTGGCCGCGCCTGACGGATCTCCGTGACGGCGCCGAGCCCGTCCACACCGGGCATCTCCAGATCGATGACGAGCACGTCGGGCCGGTGCAGCAGTGTGGCCTGTACCGCCGCCTCGCCGTCTCCCGATTCGGCGAGCACGGTGATCTCGCCCTCGAGCGGGAGCAGTGACGCCAGCGCCTTGCGGAGGAGGGCTTCGTCGTCGGCGAGTACCACGGTGGTCATTGGTTCTCCTGTGCTTCGGAACGTCGGTGCGGGAATGCCGCGGTCGTCAGGAAGCGCCCGTCTTTCTGTTCCTTCGTCAGCTCGGTTCCGTTGGCCATCCCTCGTTCCCTGAGGGTAGCGAGGCCCCGGAGGGCGGGAAGCGGAGCCTCCTGCGGGCCGTCGTCGATGACGGCGATGCCCGGCTGGGGGCCGTACCTGCTCGGTCTGCACGTGCCGCAGGATGTTGGTGGTCGTCTCCCGGAGGACCTGGCCGGGCAGTTCGCCTGCGTGTGGGGCGACCTCGGCCTTTCGGTCGACGCGTACGCGGATCTCCCGGAGTTCCTCCTCGGCCTGTTCGGCGTCGGCGCGCACCAGCTTCCGGGCCGGCGCGGTCGGCTTCACCACGTGTGGCCCTGGATGTCGTGAAGATTGCCGGCGAACCGCATACGCTCAGCGCGCTCATGCATCACGGGTGGCTCTTCACCGGGCGGGCTCATGGGTCCTCAGCCGGGTGCTGTGTGCCGGGGATGAGCGGTCATGTCGGCCGTCGGCAGAATGCGCGGGGGTCTGGTGTCCATGTGTGGGCTCTCCGGGATCGAACGGCAGAGTCCGCCAGTATTCTTCCCGTCCCATGGCGGCACCAGTGACACCACGTCATGCGTTCACGCCAAGGATGTCATGGCGAGGTCATGACGTGGTCGCACTGGGAGATACGTGCGGCGATGGCTGAGATCGACGGTATGTCCTCGACACCAGTCATCGACGTCCACCGTCTGAACCTCACCTACGGCGACTTCCGCGCCGTGCGGGATCTGTCCTTCCAGGTGCGGCGCGGGGAGTTCTACGCTCTGCTCGGCACGAACGGGGCGGGGAAGACCTCAACCCTGGAGACCATCGAAGGCCACCGCACGCCCACTTCGGGCACCGTACGGGTCTTCGGGCAGAGCCCGCGCGACCGGCTGGCGGTGCGGCCCCGGATGGGCATCATGCTGCAGGAGAGCGGATTCTCGCCGGATCTGACGGTGCGGGAATCGCTCCGGCTGATCGGAAACCTCACCCAGCGCATCGACACGGTCGAACGCGTGCTCGGCATCGTCGACCTCACCCGCAAGGCCGGCACCAAGGTGTCCCAGCTCTCCGGCGGCGAGAAGCGGCGTCTGGACTTCGCCACCGCCGTGTACGGAGCGCCTGAGCTGATCTTCCTGGACGAGCCCACCACCGGCTTGGACATCCAGTCCCGGGACGACCTGTGGGACGCGGTGGACCGGCTGCGCGAAGACGGATCCACCATCGTTCTCACCACGCACTACCTGGAAGAGGCTCAGCAGCGTGCCGACCGCATCGGGCTCATGCACAAAGGCACCTTCCACCGGGAAGGGACCGTCTCCGAACTGACGCGTACCCTGCCCGCCGCCATCCGCTTCTCCCTGCCGGCCCCCGCACCCGCGCTGCCCCTGCAGGCCACGCGCGAGGGTGACGGGAAGTACCTCATCGAGACCTTCGCCCTGCAGAAGGACCTGCACACCCTGCTCCGCTGGGCTCAGGACCACGCGGTGGAGCTGCGGGACCTCCAGGCCGGGCCGACCCGGCTCGACGACGTCTTCCGCGCGCTCGGCAGCGACCGGCCCACTCCCTGAATTTCCAAGAAAAGGACCTTCGCCATGCTCTCGATCGCTCTCAGCGAGCTGGTTCAGATCTTCCGGAACCGGCTGGTTCTGGTCACCGGCCTTGTCATGCCCGTGGCGGTCAGCGCGTTCTTCATCTCCCGGCACGAGGTGTTCGCGGCTCTGGGCAGTCTCGGATACATCGCGGCGGTGGTGCTGTTCACGGTGGCGGCGTTCACGCTGTACACCACCACGGTGACCACGCTGGCCTCGCGCCGGCAGAACCTCTTCCTCAAGCGGCTGCGCTCCACCGCGGCGGGCGACACCGGCATCCTCTTGGGGCTGCTGCTCCCGGTCACCGCCATCTCGCTGGTCCAGGCCGCCGTGATCATGACCGTGCTGGGCGCGGTCACGGGCGCGCCGGACAACGTACTTCTCCTGGCGGCGGCCGTCGTCGCGACGATGATCATGATGCTGGGGCTGGCACTGGCCACCGCTGGAGTGACGAACTCCCCGGAGCACGCGCAGGTGACCACGCTGCCCATCGCCATCGGCACCATCGTCGTGGCCAGTTGGGTGGGGATCGCCGGCACCGAGGATCTCACGCTGCTCAAGCGGCTGCTTCCCGGCGGCTCGGCCGCCGAACTGGTCGTCAACGCCTGGAACGGCGGCGTACCGATCGCTGACTCGCTGATTCTGCTGGCACCCACGCTGAGCTGGGTCGTCGTCGCCGTCGCGCTGGCTTCCCGGAGCTTCCGCTGGGAGCCGCGCCGATGACGTCCGGGTTCGTCCATACACAGTGCCGTTCGTCATGTTATGAGGAGGAACGGGATCGCGAGCCCGGCGGGAAGGCGATCGAGGTCGCGGTCTCGCGCCTGGCCGGCACCAGCCCGGACAAGCGCCGCGGCGTGCTGCTGACCAACAGCGGCGGGGCTGGGCCGGCCTTCCCGGCCATCCCGCGGGATCTGGGGCTGCCGCGGAGCGTGCTGGACAGCTATGACGTGATCGGGATGGACCCGCGGGGTGTCGGCCACAGCACCCCGGTGACCTGTGGTCTGAAGCCGGAGCAGCCGGCTCTCCGGCCGCCCCTCGCGTGGTCGGCCAAGGTCCGCGAGCGTGCGAAGGAGCTCGAGAACGGCAGCTGGGGCGCCGCGGCCGTGAACACGCAGTGACGCGCACCGCCGCGGCGAGTGCTGCCGCCAGTGTCGCCGTGATCACGGCGGTCACCTGAGTTCCACGCGATGCCGAACGGCGGCGCCGCACCCGATGCGGTCTCGCGGTGACGTCATGACGCGGTGTCACTGGTGCCGCCGTGGAGCAGGAAGAATACTGGGCAGACGCTGCTGTTCGACCCCGGAGAGCCCTCATGTCAGACCAGCGCGCCCGGCGTGGTCGGCCACGGTCCTACGGCGTGAAAGGACTGGCCTCGACGGTGTCGAAGAGAGGGCCGATGCTCGGGTCGTCCTGGCGGCCGGGCTCGACGGACCGGCCGCAGCCCCTGGCGTCACCGAAGTGAGCACCGAAGTAAGCACCGGAGCGGGGCACGGTCCGCGTGAAGCCGCCTGTCCCGATCACTCCACGTTCGCGAGCTCGCTCTCGAAGCGCCTGCGCAGCGCGTCCTTCTCGGGCTCCGGCAGCCAGCACGCCTCCACCCCGGCCAGCGCCATCGCCCGCAACCGCTCATCCGGTACGGCGAGCTGTTCGGAGAGGATCCGATACTCGTTCGCCAGCGACGTCGGGAACATCCCCGGGTCGTCGGAAGCGGGGATGACGTTGAGCCCGGCATCCAGCATCGCCGCGATCGACGCCCGCCGCCACGGCCGCCACGAGCGCCGCGACGTGGTCGAGATGACGGTGAACGGGATCTGCTCGTCCCGCACCCTGGCGACGACCTCGTCGTCCTCGAGCACGAAGTAGCCGTGGTCGATCCGGTCGCAGCCGAGCACGTCGAGGCAGGTGACCGTGTTGACGGCGACGGGCGCGTGCTCGGAGGAGTGCGCGGTACGGCGCAGCCCGGCCTCACCGGCGAGCCGGAAGGCGGCCTCGAACCGTTCCGGCGGCCCGGCGGTCTCCAGGTTGTCCAGCCCGATCCCCGCCACGTAGTCGTGCGGGTTGTCCACGACCGTGCGCACCCAGGAGAGCGCCTCGTCTCCCGACCTGCTCCGGTCGACGGCCGCGATGAGCCGGCCCGACATGCCGAAGTCGCGTTCGGCCATCCTGATGCCCTCGGCGTACGCTTCGACCACCGTGGCGTAGCCGAGCTTCTCCTGATGCTCGGTCAGCGCGTCGAAGGAGACCTCGAGATGCCTGGTCGCGCTGGTCCGGTGGGCGTCCTCGAACGCCTCGTAGGTGATCCTGGTGAGATCGTCGGCGTCGCGCAGGACCTGCAGAACCCACGAGGACACCTGGAACAGCGAGTAGGAGACCTCGGGCTCGTCCGCGCTCCTGCCCTGCGGCACCGGGATCCGGGTGTCCAGGTAGAGCGCGGGGTCCGGCGGCAGCGAGTTCACGTCCGCGTAGATCCGCTCGGGCGTGTCGGGCAGGTCGAGCCCCTCCCGCCGGGCCAGCTCGGCGAACGTCGAGGCGCGTACGGTGCCGATGAGGTGGCAGTGCAGATCGACCTTGGGCATCAGGTCAAGGTTCACTTGCCGGCCACCTCGCGGGTGAAGCGGTCGACCCAGGTGGTGCGGGTGTCGACGAGCTGGGCGGGGTCGAGGGTCTTGAACCCGGCGGCCACCGGGTCCTTCGCCGCCTCGCCCGTCACCTTGGCGATGTCGGCCGGGATCTCGGCCTTCGGGTTCGTGGGCAGGTCACCGGCGGCCTTCGCCATGGCGCTCTGCGCCTCGGCCGACAGCATGTAGTCGATGAACTTCGCCGCTCCCTGCGCGTTGCGCGCACCCTTGGGGATCATCGCCCGGTTGGTGGCCATGTAACGGCCCTTGTCGGGCGCCGTCCAGGCGATCGGCTCGCCCGAGGTGACGAGCTTGGTGGCGAAGCCGCTCAGCGCGTCGGCGGCGACGATCTCGCCCTGGGTCAGCAGGTTCGTGACCTCGGTCGAGGAGGTGTAGAACTGCAGGACGTTCGGCGCCCAGCCGGACAGGGTCTTCAGCGAGGTGTCGATGTCGTAGGGGCCCTTGCCGTACGACTCGCCAACCCCCGAAATCATGAGTTGTCCGGCGGTCACCGAAATATCGGGAAGCGCGACCTTTCCCTTGTTCGCCGCGTTCGCGAACAGCTCCCAGTCGGCGGCCTGCTTCTGGCTGAGCTTGCCGGTGTTGTAGATGATCCCGTTGAGCTGGTGCGTGTAGGCCGGCCCCTCGTAGGAGCCCTCGGTCGCGAACGGCGCGAGCTGCTTCATGTTGGGCACGTCGACCTTCTGGAAGAGGCCGTCCTTCTGCCCGAGCGCGGCGAAGTAGTCCGAGATCAGCACCACGTCCGCCTCCGGCTCACCCTTGGCGAGCTTCAGCTTCGACAGCCGGTCGGAGTTGGACCCGGTGTCCAGCTCGACCTTGATCCCGGTCTGCTTGCTGAACGGAGCGACGACCGCCTGCTCGAACTCCTTCACACCGAAGGGGAAGGTGCTGACGACGATGGTGTTCTGATCGGCCTGCTTCTCGGCGGAGCCGGAGCCGGAACATCCGGCTGCGGCGAGCACCGTCAGAGCAGCGGCCAGTACGGCGCGGCGCGTGGGCATGGGGTCGTTCCTTCTTTCAGCGGGGGAGTGGAACCAGATGGTCTTCGGGCGCGATCACCGTGACGCCCGATCCGGGCGTCAGGGCCGCGCCGCTGCGTACGTCGGCGAGCAGCCTGACGGTCGCGCCCGACGGGTCGACCACGTCGAGCGAGACCAGGAGGTCGACGCCGCGGAAGGCCACGTCGACCACCGTGCCGTCGAGGCCGTGACCAAGGCCGGCGCCCTTCTCCGCGATGCGCAGATGCTCGGGCCGGATGGTCAGCGGCGTGCCGTCGGCCGCGGTGAGGAAGTTCTCGTAGCCGAGGAACTCGGCCACGAAACGGTCGGCGGGACGGGGGAAGACCTGCTGGGGAGTGCCCTGCTGCACGATCCTGCCCTCGTTCATGATGACCATCTCGTCGGACATCTCCAGCGCCTCGTCCTGGTCGTGGGTGACGAGGATGACGGTCAGCTTCGTCTCCGCCTGGATGCGCCTGATCTCGGCCCGCATCTGGACGCGCAGGCGGGCGTCGAGGTTGGACAGCGGCTCGTCGAGCAGCAGGAGCTTGGGCCTGATCGCGATCGCCCTGGCCAGCGCCACCCGCTGCTGCTGCCCGCCGGAGAGCTTCTTCGGCTTGCGGTCGGCCAGGTGCGCGAGCCCGACGAGGTCGAGCGTCTCCATGACCCGCGTACGTCTCTCCGCGGCCGGCGCCTTGCGCAGCCTGAGCCCGTACCCGACGTTGTCGGCCACCGTCATGTGCGGGAACAGCGCGTACGACTGGAAGACCATCCCGAGATCGCGCTTCTCCGGCGGCGTGCGCGTGCTGTCGACCCCGTCGATGCGGATCGTCCCCGACGTCGGTGCGGAGTAGCCCGCGATCATCCTGAGCGTGGTGGTCTTGCCGCAGCCGCTCGGGCCCAGCAGCGTCGTCAGCCTCCCCGCCGGCACGGCGAGGTCGATCTCGTCGACGGCGGTGAAGGAGCCGAACCTCTGGGTGACTTTGATCAGCTCGGCGGCGGCGGTCATTGGTTGATCCCTCCGAAGATCTTGGCGAATCCGACCGTGCGCTCGGCGATCACCGCGATGACCACGGTGGCGGCCAGGATGAGGGTGGAGGCGGCGGCCACCATCGGGTCGTACGACTGCTGCACGTAGTCGAGCATCGTCACCGGCAGCGTCCGGAAGTCGCGTCCCTGCAACAGCAGCGACAACGGCACGTTGTTGAACGACGTCACCATGCTGAGCAGCCCGGCGGAGAAGATGCCCGGACGCAGGACGGGCAACGTCACGTTGAAGAACGCGCGCAGCGGCGAGGCGCCGAGGCCCCGGGCGGCCTCCTCCAGCGCGGGGTCGGCCAGCGCGAGCGAGGCGCCGGTGACGCGCACCGCATACGGCAGCATCAGCGCCGTGTGCCCGACCAGCAGGGTGCTGAAGTTGTCCAGGTCCAGGCCGACCATCAGCTGCTGGAACAGCGCGAGGCCGACGACCAGCTCCGGGACGATGAGCGGCGACAGGAACAACCCCTCGACCAGGCCCTTGCCGGGCAGCTTGCCACGGTGGACGGCGAGCGTGACGGGCACGCCGAGCACCAGCGCGAGCGCGGTGGCGAGCACGGCGAGCTCCAGGCTGGAGAGCGCGGCCTCGATGAACGGCTCGTAGCCGAGCGCCTCGTCGAACCAGCGCAGCGAGATCCCGTCGGGCGGGAACCTCAAGGTGCTTCCGGCGGTGAAGGCCGTGGCGACCACGAAGATGATCGGCACGATCATGATGACGTAGCCGATGACCGCGAGCGCCGCCGTGATCGGCCGCTTCATGAGGTGGCCCCCTTCCGCCCGATCAGCGAGGACAGCCCGGAGACCAGGAAGACCAGGACCGTCATGATGAGCGCTGTCGCCGAGGCGGAGGCCCAGTCGACCGTGGTGCTCGCGTAGTTGAACAGCTGCGTGGACAGCATCCGCTGGCTGGACCCGCCGAGCAGGTAGGGCGTGGTGTACGCGGTGACGGACCCGGCGAAGACCAGGGTGGCGGCCACCACGATGCCCGGCATGGTCAGCGGGATGACGACGTTCCACATCGTCCGGCTCCGGCTCGCGCCGAGCCCGCGCGAGGCGTCGTCCAGGCCGGGATCGACCTGCGCGACGGCCGAGTAGCAGGAGATGATCGCCAGCGGCAGGAACAGCTGGGTGAGGCCGAGGACGATCGCCAGCTTGGTGTAGAGCAGCTGCGGCGCCACGTCGACGATGCCGAGCTGGACGAGCAGCCGGCCGAGCGCCCCCTTGGAGCCGAGGATCACCAGCCAGCCGAACGTCCTTACCACGTTGCTCAGCATCAATGGGAAGATCGCCACTGCCAGGAAGACCCCGCTCCAGCGTGACGGCGAGCGGGCCAGCCAGTAGGCGATGGGGAAGCCGAGGACGACGCAGATGATCGTGACAGCCAGGGCCAGCCCGACCGTGCGCCCGATCACCTCCAGGTCGTACGGATCCGTCAGCATCCTGCCCAGACGCGTGAAGATCTCGCCGGTCGGCACGTCCGGGGGCGCGAAGAGCATCGCCGCGGAGGGGATGAGGAACCCCGCGACGAGAAGGACGAGACCAGGCACCAGCAGAAGGGCCGATTTGGGGGAGATGTCGGCGTCCTTTCTCCGTGGCGTACGCTTACTGGAACCGGTTGCGGAACCGGTTGCATGAGCCTGACCATAGATTATGAGCGGCCTGTCGCACAAACCCCTGTGTGAAATCCGTGTAACGACTCAAGGAGGATCAGTGCCGACACTCGCGGACGTCGCCGCGCTGGCCGGGGTTTCCAAGGCGACGGCCTCTCGCGCCCTGGGCCGGCCGGACCTGGCCGCCCCGGAGACGGTGGCCCGCGTCCGCGCAGCCGCCGAGCAGCTCGGATTCGTCCCCAACCGGGCGGCCACGCAGCTCGCCCGCGGGCGGACCGGTGTGGTCGCCGTCGTGGTGCCCACGCTCGACAACACCTTCTTCACCCCGATCATCGGCGGCGCCCAGGCGCGCGCGGCCGACTCGGGCATGCAGCTGACCATCGCGGTGCACTCCCTGGAGCACGCCGCCCAGGTCGCCGCGGTCGAGCAGCTCGCGCACCAGGTCGACGGCTTCCTGCTCACCGCGCCCCGGGGTTCGGACGAGATCGTCCGCGCCGCCGCGTCGTTCAAGCCGACCGTGCTCATCGACCGCGAGATCGAGGGCATGACCTCGGTGGTCGCCGACACGGCCACCGCCTTCGGCACGCTCGTCACCCGGTTCGTCGAGATGGGCCACGAGCGCATCGTCTACATCGGCGGCCCGGCGGGCTCCTGGCAGGACCGCCAGCGCCAGGCGGCCATCCGCGCCGCGGCCGGACCGAGCGGCGCGACGCTGACCATGCTCGGCCCCCACCCCTCGACGTTCGCCGCCGGGGTGGAGACGGCGGAGGCCGTGGTGGCCGCTCGCGCCACCGCCGTGGTCCCGTACGCGACCTCGATCGGCCTGGGCCTCATGTTCGCCCTGCTCCACCGCGGGATCCGCGATGTCGTGGTCAGCTCGGAGCGCATGATCGTCGAGAGCCTCGGCCTGGGCGACGTCCCCGCGATCGACGTGGACGGCGAGAAGCTCGGCGAGGTGGCCATGGACCAGCTCATGGCCCTCCTCGGGGAGCGCAGGGAGCCGTCACCCACCACCCGCCGCCTCACCGTCCCGATCAGCTGACCGAAAGGTGTAACAACGGGCGGGTTGCGGCCACTTCGTGGTGTCAGAAGAAACGCATCCCGAACGAAGGGGCTGGGCGGTGTCAGATGATGAGCACCGGTTCACCGGCATGTACGACGAATGCCGACAACGGGTGTGGGCCTACGTCGTGAGCCGCGCGGGCCGCCAAGTGGCGGACGAGGTGGTGAGCGAGACGTTCGCGATCGCCTGGCGGCGGTTGGAGGACGTGCCCGAGCCGGCGCTGCCGTGGTTGCTCGGCGTCGCCAGGAACGTCCTGCGCGACAACGTCCGCGCCGAGGTGCGCCGCGAGGCGGTCGCCGCGGAGCTGCGGGCCTGGGCCGAGGGCGACGTCGCCGAACACGTGACCGAGCGGATGGGCGTGCTGCGCGCGCTGGCCGCCGTGCCCGAGGACGATCGGGAGATCCTCATCCTGGTCGCCTGGCACGGGCTGTCGCCGAAGGAGGGCGCGCGGGTCGTCGGCTGCTCGTCGGCGGCGTTCCGCGTACGGCTGCACCGGGCGCGCAAACGACTCAAGCAGGCCATGGAGGCCACGGACGCCGGCCCACGGCGCGAACCCCTGCCCCACGTGCGGAGCCTCAACGAGGAGTGGTCATGAACCCCATCGACGAACTCCGGGCCGCCCGGCCCGCCGACCTCGGAGACCGCCCGATCGACCCGCGCACCAGGGCCGCCGAGCTCTCCCGCGCCATGTCCCAGCCCCGGCCGGCCCGGCGCCGGCGCAGGCCCGTGCGGCACGTATGGAGCCTGGGGCTCGCCGGAGCCGCGGCGGCCGTCACCGCCGTGGCCGTGGTCGTCGCGACGAACGGCACGGCGTCCACGGCACGAGGCCCCGACACCCCGGCGAGCACCCGGCAGGCGGTGACGCTGTCGGCCCGGGAGGTGCTGCTGGCCGCGGCCGCGCGGGCGGAGCGGCAACCGGAGAGCAAGGGCGGGTACTGGCACACCGTGTCGGTGCGCCGGACCCTGTTCGCCGCGGCCAAGGGCGGCTACCGGGTGCTCGACCAGCGGCGGGACGAGGGCTGGACACCCAGCGCCACCGGCCCGGACCAGAAGCGGTGGGGCCGCATGCAGTCCCTCGGAGCCCGCCCGGCCACCGAGGAGGACCGGCAGGCGTGGGAGCGGGCCGGGTCGCCCACCTCCATCGAGGTCACGGTCCCCAGGAAGCCCAAGCCCATGATCCTCAAGACGTCGCCGGGCCGGGCCATGACCGGCCGCAGCCCGCTGACCGACGGGGACAAGGTCTTCTGGCTGGGCCGCAACGTCTCGGTGAAGGACCTGCGCGAGCTGCCCCGTGACCCGGACCAGCTCAAGAAGCGGCTCTTGGGCTGGAAGGGTCGTGACAACGACGTGCCGATGCAGGGTGATGCGTGGCTGTTCGTGATCAGCGCTGGGTTGATCATGGACATGCCGGTGACGCCCGAGGTGCGCGGCGCCGCGTTCCGGATGCTGGCCGAGCTCGACGACGTACGGGTCATCGAGAACGTCACGGATGCCGAGGGGCGCACGGGCACGGCCGTGGCGATCAACGAGCCGACCTTCGACGGCGGCGTCACGGAGCACCGGCTGATCATCGACGAGGCGGCCGGACAGGCCCTGGCGAGCGAGTACGTCGCGGTGAAGCCGCGCGGCCTCCAGGCCGGCTTCGAGCCCGGCACGATGTGGAACTCCATCGCGGTGATCAAGGCGGGCTGGACGGACGACAAGCCCGAGTGACCGTCACGGGTCGGAGCGGCCGGCCCAGGCCGGCCGCTCCTCCCGCCCGGCATCGGTGCTCTCCTCAGGGAAGTGGCAGGCGACGCGGTGCCCCGCGCCGGTCAGCGCGGGCTCCTCGACGGCGCATCGCTCCCTGGCCTTCCAGCAGCGGGTACGGAAGCGGCAGCCCGACGGCGGATCAGCCGGGCTCGGCACGTCACCGGTGAGCACGATCCGCCTCCGCTCGCCCCGCTGCGACGGACACGAGATCGGCACGGCCGAGATGAGCGCCTTGGTGTAGGGGTGGGCGGGTCGTGCGAAGATCTCCGCCCGCTCGCCCTCCTCCACGATCCAGCCCAGATACATGATCGCCACTCTGTCGCACAGATGCCGCACGACCGACAGGTCGTGCGAGATGAACAGGTAGGCCAGGCCCAGCTCGCGCTGCAGCTGGGCGAGCTGGTTGACGACCTGCGCCTGGATCGAGACGTCCAGCGCGGAGACGGGCTCGTCCAGCACCAGCACGCGCGGGTTCAGGGCCAGCGCCCTGGCGATGCCGACGCGCTGGCGCTGGCCGCCGGAGAACTCGTGCGGGTAACGGTTGGCATGCTCGGGTGACAGGCCCACCAGCTCCAGCAGCTCGCCGACCCGTTCCCGGCCGCCGCGGCGGTAGCGGCCCTGGGTGCGCAGCGGCTCGGCGACGATCTCGTGCACGGTCAGCCGCGGCGACAGCGACGAGTACGGGTCCTGGAAGACGATCTGGATCTCGCCGCGCAGCGGCCGGAGCTCGGCATGCGACATGGCGGCCAGGTCGCGCCCGCCGTACAGGATGCGGCCGGAGGTCGGCTCGGTCAGGCCAACGACGAGCCGGCCCGTCGTGGTCTTGCCGCAGCCGGACTCGCCGACCAGCCCGAGGGTACGGCCGGAGCGCAGCGCCAGATCCACGCCGTCCACGGCCCGGACCGCCCCGGTACGGCTCGGGAAGTGCTTGACCAGGCCCTCGACGGCCAGCACGGGTTCGCTCACACCGGCTCCTCGTGGAAGTGGCAGGCCGACAGGTGACCGGCGGCCACCACGACCGGCTCGGGACGTTCGGCCCGGCAGGCGGCGCGGCCGGCGGCCAACGCGCAGCGTGGCTCGAAGGCGCAGCCGGGCGGCGGCGCCAGCAGGTCGGGCGGGCTGCCCGGGATCGGCACCAGGTCCACCGTCGCCGGCTCCAGACGGGGACGGCCGGCCAGCAGGCCGCGCGTGTAGGGGTGGCGGGGCGTGGCGAAGACCTGGTGCACGTCGCCGTGCTCGACGACGCGGCCCGCGTACATGACCGCGACCCGGTCGGCCAGCTCGGCGATCACGCCCAGGTCGTGGGTGATGAGCACCGCCGCCGCGCCGGCCTCCCGCCTGGCCGTGTCGATCAGGCCGAGCACCTGGGACTGGACGGTGACGTCCAGCGCGGTCGTCGGTTCGTCGGCGATGAGCAGGTCGGGCTCGTTGGCCAGGGCCATCGCGATCATCGCGCGCTGGCGCATGCCGCCGGAGTACTCGTGGGGGTGCCGGCCGTACCGGGCGGCGGGGTCGGCGACGCCGACGGAGGCCAGCAGCTCCAGTACACGGGCCCGCACGGCGGCGCGGCCGAGGCGCGGCTGGTGCAGCCTGATGGCCTCGGCGATCTGGGCGCCGACCGGGACGACCGGGTTGAGCGCCGTCATCGGGTCCTGGAAGATCATCGCGATGCGGCGGCCCCGGATCCGGCGCAGCCGGCGCGCGGGCAGGGCCAGCAGGTCCTCGCCGTCGAAGTGGACGCTGCCGCGCACCACCCGCCCCGGCGGCCGGACCAGGCCGAGCACCGACATCGCGGTCACGCTCTTGCCCGAGCCGGACTCGCCGACCACGCCGAGGATCTCGCCGGGCCCCACCTCGAGGCTGACTCCGTCGACGGCGCGCACCACGCCGTCCCGCGTGCGGAACTCGACCGCGAGGTCGTCGACCGTGAGCAGCGGCGTCATCCGCGGGGTCCCTTCGGGTCCACGGCGTCGCGCAGGCCGTCGCCGACGAAGTTCACGGCCAGCACGGTCAGCGCGATGGCCAGGCCGGGCGGCAGCCACAACCACGGCATGGTCTGGATGAGGGTGAGGTTCTGGGCGTCGGTCAGCATGTTGCCCCAGCTGGCCCGCGGCGGCCGTACGCCGAGGCCGAGGAAGGACAGCACCGCCTCCAGCAGGATCATCTGCGCCACCAGCAGCGTGCCGGCCACCGCGACCTGCGGCAGGACGGCGGGCAGCACGTGCCGGCCGATCACCGTCAGCCGCCCGGCCCCGAAGGCGCGTGCCGCCTGGACGTACTCCCGCTCGCGCAGCGACAACGTCAGCCCGCGCACCACGCGGCAGGCGGTCGGCCAGTTGCACGCGGCGAAGACGAGCACGAGCATCGCGGCGCCCGGCCCGAGCACGCCCGCCAGCACGACGATGACGACCAGTGACGGGAAGGAGAGCACCACGTCGGCGGCGCGCATGACGACGGCGTCGACCGGCCCGCCGAACATGCCGGCCAGCGCGCCGAGCAGCGTGCCGAAGGCGACCGCCGCCAGCGACGACAGCAGGCCGACCAGCAGCGAGACCCGGCCGGCGTGCACGAGCCTGGCGAACACGTCGCGCCCGGAGGAGTCGGTGCCGAGCAGGTGCGCGGCAGACGGCGGCTCGCGGAAGGCGGCCAGGTCCACCGCGTTCGGGTCGTGCCCGGCCACCATCGGCGCGGCCAGCGCCAGCACGCCGACGGCGGTCAGGAACACGGCTCCGGCCAGCGCCATGCGGTTGCGCCGGAAGCGCCGGGCGGCGAGCGAGCGGGGCGAGGCGGGGGCGACGGTCGTGGTCATGACAGGCTGATCCTCGGGTCGGCCACCGCGTAGAGCAGGTCGGCGGCGAGGTTGCAGACCAGGACGAGCACCGCGACGAACATCGCGAACCCGATCACCACCGGGTGGTCGAGCTGGCCGATCGAGCTGACGGCGAGCTGCCCCATGCCCGGCCAGGCGAAGACCTGCTCCACGGCGACCGCCCCGGCCAGCAGCTGCGGGATGGAGATCATGACGACGGTGATGAGCGGGACCAGGGCGTTGCGCAGCGCGTGCCGCATCAGCACCCGGCCCGGACCGGCGCCCTTGGCCTCGGCCGTGCGCACGTAGTCGGCGTCGAGCTCCGCCAGCAGCCCGGCGCGCACGTACCGGGTGAACGGCCCGGCGATGGACAGCCCGAGGACGGCCGCGGGCAGCACCAGGTGGGCCAGGATGTCGGCGGCGCCGCCGTCGCCCGGTGTGGACATGCCGGAGGACGGCACCCAGCCGAGCCGCAGCGAGAAGAGGTAGATCGCGGCGATGCCCAGGAAGAAGCCGGGCACCGAGATCGCGCCGAGGCCGGCCACGGTGGTGGCGTGATCGACCGCGGTGTTGCGCCGGATCGCGGCCAGTGTGCCCGCCGCCACCGCCAGCACCAGGCCGATCGCCAGGGCGGTGCCCATGAGCAGCACGGTGGGGCCCATCCGCTCGCCGAGCACCTCGGCGACCGGGCGGCGGCTGACGAAGGAGTGGCCGAGATCGCCGCCCAGCACGTCACGCAGCCAGATGCCGTACGTGACCAGAACCGGCCTGTCCAGACCGAGTTCGGCGCGTTTGGCGGCGACGAACGCCGGGCCGCCCGAGGCCAGTCGCTCGGGGTCGACCATCATCCGCACCGGGTCGCCGGGCGCGGCGCGGACCAGGAGGAACACGCCGACGCTGATGAGCAGGAAGACGGCGGCGTTGGTCAGGAGCCGGCGCACGAGGTAGGCGAGCATCAGCCGGCCAGGGTCCACTCGTCGGCGTTCCAGAAGCCGGTGGTGAAGTCGCCGCTGGGCTTGAAGCCGCGCAGCCGCGAGCCGGTGGCCCACAGGGTGTCGGGGTTGTACAGCCACAGGTACGGGACCTGGGCGTTGTCCTTGCCGGCGGCCTCCTGGTAGAGCTTGGCGCGCTGGTCTCGGTCGGTGCGGGCGTCGGCTCGGGCGGCGAGGGTGTCCAGCGACTCGTCACAGAAGTTACTGACATTTCCTCCGCCGGGGTAGAAGGCGGCGCAATTGATGATCGTGACGCTGCTGGAGGGGTCCACGGCGTAGCTGCCGCCGCCGAAGAGCGCCAGGTCGAACGTGCGCTTCTCGTAGGACTCCAGCAGTTCGGCCGCCTGCACCTGCTTGAGCTCGACGGTCATGCCCACCGCGCTCAGCGCGCCCTGCACCACCGTGGCCGTCACGTCGCGGTCGCGCTGGCCGGGGATCCACGACAGCGTCACCTTCTGGCCGGCCTTCCAGCCCGCCTCGGACAGCAGCGACCTGGCCCTGGCCGGGTCGTAGGCGTACTCCTCCAGCATGCCGGGCAGCGCCCAGGGGGTGACGAACGAGGAGTTCTGCACCCGGCCCCGGCCGGCCAGGAGCTTGGCGACCAGCGCCTCGCGGTCGATCGCGTGGAGCATCGCCCGCCGTACCCGGGGATCGGCGAAGCGCTTGTCGCTCTGGTCGACCGCGATCCTGATGAAGCCCGGGCTCGGCTTCGCCGAGACGGTGACGCCCTTGAGCCCCTCCACCGCCCGCAGGTCGGTGGGGGAGATCTGGACCAGGTCCATCTCGCCGGTGCCGAGCTGCGCGGTCGCCACGTCCGAGCTGATGGGTTTGAGGAAGATCCTGGGGATCGCGACAGGCTTGCGGTAGTGCGGGTTGGCGGCCAGCTCCACGTACTGGTCGGTCTTGTAGGTCACGAAGGTGTACGGGCCCATGCCGACCGTCGGGTGGTTGAAGAAGGTGCTGCCGGCGATCTTGTCCACCGGCTCCATGCCGAGCACGTGCTCGGGCAGGATGAAGGCGAGCGGCCCGGCGATCAGGCTGAGGAAGCCGACGTTCGGCCTGGCCGGCCTGATCACGAACGTGGTGTCGTCCGGGGCCTCGAAGGCGGCCCCGGCCAGCTTGCCCGCCATCGCGCTGCCGCTCTTGGCATCGGCCAGCAGCTTGTAGGTGAACAGCACGTCTTCGCTGGTGAACGGCATGCCGTCGCTCCACTTCAGGCCCGCGCGCAGGTGGAAGGTGATCCGGTCCTCGTCCACCTCCCAGCGCTCGGCCAGGCGCGGCGCGTAGGCGTAGGAGTCGTCGACGGTCAGCAGGTTGTCGAAGATCAACGTCATGACCTGCTGGTCGGGGCCAGTGGGCGGGTCCAGCGGGGAGAAGCGCTTCGGCTTCTGGTACAGGTGGATGTTGATCGCGTTGTGCGCGGAATCCTGGGCGGGAGAGTCGGCCGGGCCGGAGCAGCCGGCGGCGAGCACGAGGACGACGATGGCCAGCGCGCCTGACAGGCGGTTCATGGGGGCCTCCGGGGAGCCTCCTGAAAGGATTGTGCACAATGAGTGACTGTAAAGATACTTACAGTAATGTAGGCTCCACGCAAGCGGGCGGGGTTGCCGACTGGCGCTTCGCGGCGCTGGAGGCCGGTGAACGGCCTGTCTCGTTCGACGTGCCGGAGGCCGACGCGTCGATCGCCGACTGCACCTGGCTGCCGATCCGCTTCGACGGGCGGACCCCGGCGATCGCGTCGGCGGGCAGGGTCAGCCCAGCGGTCTTGATGTTCTCCTCCAGGTGGGCGACCTTCGCTTGAGCGTCAGGCGCCTTCGCGGTAGAGATCGGCGAGCAGGGCGACGGCGGCGTGCGTGGCGGGGTGGGGGTCGTGCCGCCGCCAGATGAGGTGCACGGGTACAGGGTCGGCGTCGCGCAGGGGGCGGTAGGTGATGCCGTCGCGGCGGTACTGGTTGGCGGTGGCCTGCGGGGTGACGCCGACGCGGCGGCCGGTGGCGATGGCGGCGAGCCAGTCGTCGATGTCGTGGGTGTACTCCGTCGCGGGGCGGGCGCCTTCGGGCCACAGGTCCAGGGTGGTGGTGCCGGTGCGGCGGTCGACCACCAGGGTGCGCTCGCGGATCTCGTCCAGGCGGATGCTGCGGCGTCCGGCCCAGGGGTCGTCGGAGGCCAGGGCGAGGTAGCGGGGCTCATGGCCGACGAGCGCGTGGGCGTAGCGGCGGGTGTCGATGGAGGTGCGGACGACGGCCAGGTCGCACAGGCCCTCGGCGAGGCCTCCGGTGGGGGTGTTGTGGCGGATCAGGTGAAGCTCGATGCCGGGGTAGCGGCCGTGCCACCGGCGCTGGAACTCGGCGGTGTGCCGGCCCATGGCGGACCAGGCGTGACCGATGCGCAGCCGGGTGTGGCCGGTGGTGGCCTGATGGACCAGTTCGTCGGCCTCGGCAAGCAGATGGCGGGCGCGGGCGAGGACCTGGACACCGGCGGTGGTGGGGGTGAGGGTGCGGCTGGTGCGGTGCAGCAGCCGCACTCCGAGGATCCGCTCCAGCGCCAGCAGGGTGCGGGAGACCGCCGCCTGGGACAGGCCCAGCTCGATCCCGGCGTCGGTGAAGCTGCCGGTGTCGACGATCGCGACCAGGCAGCGCAGGTGCCGCAGCTCCAGCTCCTTACGACCATCCATGCGTCCAGAGTATAGATACGTCCTTGGATGCATTTTTCGTATGCTTCGGCGTACCGGATGGTTGTGCCATGGCACTCGAAGCAGGCACGGAGACGGCCGCTCCCGCGTCGCGGCCGAGCTCGACGCGGTGGTCCGGGATGGCGCTGATGGTGGGCAGCGGGCTGTCCAACCAGGTCGGGGCGTCGGTCGCCGCGCTCGCCCTCCCGGTCCTCGGGCCGGTGGGAGTGGTGGCGGTGCGCCAATGGGTGGCCGCCGCGGTGCTGCTGAGCGCCGGCCGGCCGAGGCTGCGCTCGTTCAGTGCCGCGCAGTGGCGGCCGGTGCTGGGGCTGGCCGTGGTGTTCGCGACCATGAACCTGACGCTCTACGCGGCGATCGGCCGGATCGGGCTCGGGCTCGCGGTCACCCTGGAGTTCCTCGGCCCGCTCGCCGTGGCGCTGGCGAGTTCGCGCCGCCGTACCGACCTGGTGTGCGCTCTCGCCGCCGCGGCGGCCGTGGCGATCCTCGCCCGCCCCCAGCCCAGCACCGACTACCTCGGCATCGGCCTGGCCCTGGTCGCCGCCGTCTGCTGGGGCTGCTACGTCCTGCTCAACCGCACCGTGGGCGAGCGCCTGCCCGGGCTGCAGGGATCGGCCGCCGCCGCGGCCGTCTCCGGCGTGCTCTACCTGCCCGTCGGCGTCGCCGTCCTGTGGCTCCACCGGCCCACCGCCGGTGCCCTGCTGTGCGCGTTCGCCGCGGGGGTGCTGTCCTCCGCGGTGCCGTTCCTCGCCGACCTGCTCGCGCTGCGCCGGGTCCCCGCCCACTTCTTCGGGATCTTCATGAGCGTCAACCCGGTGTTCGCCGCCCTGATCGGCATGGTCGTTCTCGACCAGCGCCTTGACGCGGCCTCGTGGCTGGCCATCGCCATGATCGTCACCGCCAACGCCGCCGCCGTGGCTCCCAGGCGCTGATCGTCGTACGCCGAGCCGGCCGATCAGGTCGTTGGCCCTGTTCAAGGGGGACCTGTGGCCCTGGGGCGGCGCGGTGGCGCACGGTGGAATGAGGGGAAAGGGGAGAGACATGCGGCAGCTCAGCGCGCTGGACGCGCAGTTCCTCAACTTCGAGACCGCCACCAACGTCGCGAACGTCGGCGGTCTGGCCGTGCTGTACAAGGACCTGTCCAGGAAGAAGATCCAGCGCAGGCTGGCGGAGCGGATGGCCGGGGTGCCGCAGCTGCGGCAGCGCCTGGTCCGCGTGCCCCTCGGCCTGGATCACCCGTACTGGGCCGACGACGGCGAGGTGGACCTGGACCATCACGTCCGGGAGCTCACCCTGCCCCCTCCCGGCGACGACGCGCAGCTGGGTGAGCAGGTGGCCCGCCTGCACGAGCGCCGCCTGGACCGAACTCGTCCCCTGTGGGAGATGTACCTGATCCACGGCCTGGCCGGCGGCCGCTGCGGCATCTACGCCAAGGTCCACCACGCGGCCGTCGACGGGCTGACGGGGGCGGAGGTGCTCGCCGCGCTCATGGATCCCGTGCCCGAAGCGGCCTCGTACGAGCTCGAAGCCCCTCCGGGGCTGTGGCGCATGCTGGCCAGGAGCGCCTGGCACCTTGCGGGGAATCCCGCGCACCTGCTGCGGTTCGCGGGCGAGGCCCTGCCGGTTCTGGACCAGCTCCCCGTCATCTCCCGGCTGCCCGGCGCGAGCGCTGTCGCGCGGCTGATCCGGCGCGCGCCCCGGCCCGAACTGCCGGACATGGAGGCCCCGCACACCCCGCTCAGCGGCCCGGTCTCCTCCCGCCGCCGTTACGCCTTCGCCGAGCTGCCGCTGAAGGAGATCAAACGGGTCAAGAACGCCTTCGGCGTCACCGTGAACGACGTCGTGATGGCGCTCGTGGCCTCGGCGTTGCGGCGCTGGCTGCTGGCCCACGCGGCGCTGCCGGAGATCCCGCTGGTCGCAGGGGTGCCGTTCTCCGTACGTGGCCAGGAGGGTGTGAACGAGGGCAACCAGGTCACCATGATGATCACACAGTTGCCCACGCACGTGGACGACCCCCGCCGGCGGCTCGAACTCGTGAGCGAGGGGATGCGGCAGATCAAGGAACGGTTCGCCCTGACCCCCGCGCGCCTGCTGCGTGACCTGAGCGAGAGCATGCCTGCCGCCCTCAACGGCCTGGCCGACCGCGCCGCGCTTGATCTTCTGGGACGTACGGGGCCGCCTGTCAACGTGGTCGTCTCCAACGTTCCCGGCCCGCAGTTCCCGCTGCGGATCGCCGGGGTCAGGCTGCTGGCGCACTACCCGGTGTCCGTGGTCACCGACGTGAGCGGCGCCGTGAACGTCACGGCCTTCTCCTACAACGGGCGCCTCGACGTCGGGTTCACCGCCTGCGGGGAGCTGGTTCCCGACGTGTGGGCCTTTCCCGGCTACCTGCGCGAGGCCCTGGACGAGCTCAGCCCGAGTCCGAGGAGGGCGGGAGTCCGCAGGAAAACCTGAGGGCTCAGAGGCCGTGGATGCGGCGGCCCGTGATCTGGTGCGGGACGATGCGGATGTAGAGGCGACGCTCGCCACCCGCCCATGGGGTGATGTCGGCCCGGATGACCTCGTCCTCGGGCACGTGGTGGGCGGGGCCCTGGACGAGGACGCTCCAGCCCTCCCGCCGGGCCTCGTCGATCCGGTCGACCTGGAAGCCGATCTTGATCTCCACCCCTTCCACGCCGCTGCGCAGGTCCTGGTCCATGGGGCCGCCGTGGGCGGTGCGGAAGACGATGGCGCCGTCGTGGACCTTGTAGTTCACGGGCAGCACCGTGGGCCCCTCCGGACCGTTGAACGCCACCCGGCCGATGCCGCCCGGGGCGACCAGGCGCAGGCACTCCTCGGGTTCGAGGATTTCCAGGACCGCGTCGGCCGAGCCAGGGCCAGGGCCGGGCGGGCGATCGCGGCCGCCGCCGAGCAGCTCCTCGGCCGTCGTTTCGAGGGCGGTGGCCAGGCGGGTCACCGTACCTGTGTCAGGAGTGCCCAGATGGCTTTCGAGGTGCTGGACGTATCCGGCGGACATGTCCGCCCGGTCGGCCACCTGTTCGGCGGTGAGGCCGAGCCGATGACGGTGGTAGCTGATGCGACGCGCGAAGTCGCCGGTGCCGGTCATGAGCGTGTCCTCCCTGGTCATGTCACGAAGCTAGCCAGTCACCCGCTCGGCGGACAGAGTCCTTCGGCCCTTGCCGGACCGACCTCCGGCCCTGCTGCGGGCGGGCGCGAGCGGGTCGGATGGAGGGTGACGAAGGAGGCGTATCGTGATCATCGTAGGAGCCGACGGCTCGGAGAACTCGCGCTCCGCGCTGGAATGGGCGGCCGACGACGCATACCGCATGCGGGTGCCGCTGCGGATCGTGCACGCCATGGACCGCTCGCCGTACCAGATCCGCAAGTACCCCATCGACGCTCTCCCCGATGCGCTGCGGCGCGAGGGGCAGAGGATCCTGCGTGAGGCGGAAGTGCTCGTGTGCGCGCGCCAGCTCACCATCGAGGTCACGACCGAGGACCTCGAGGGAACGCCCGCCGAGGTCCTGCGCGAGCAGGCCAAGGACGCCACCGAGGTCGTGGTCGGCAGCCGGGGACTCGGCGGGTTCACCGGTGCGCTGCTGGGCTCCGTCAGCATGCACGTGGCCGGCCATGTGCCCTGTCCCGTCGTGGTCGTACGTGGCGAGCGGCGGCCGGTGTGCCAGGAGGTCGTGGTCGGGGTGGACGACTCGCCGGCGTGCGAGCCCGCGCTGGCCTACGCCTTCGAGCAGGCGAATCTGCGCGGGAGCGCGCTGCGGGTGGTGCACGCCTGGCAACTGCCGGTGCACGCCTTCGCGCCGGAGATCAGCTACGACATGGACGAGATCCGTACGGCGCAGCATCAGGTCGTCCGCGACCGGGTGAAGATCCTCAGCGCTGACCACCCGGAGGTGAAGGTGGTCGAGGACGTCCAATCCGCCCATCCCGTCGAAGCGCTCACCGACGCGTCCGAGCGGGCTGACCTGCTGGTGGTGGGCTCGCACGGGCGCGGAGCCCTGGGGTCGATGCTGCTCGGCTCGGTCAGCCGGGGTGTCCTGCACCACGCGCACTGCCCGGTGGCGGTGGTCCGCGCCTGATAATCGCAGGCCAGGACCTTGGTCACCCGGCATCGGGGACGTTGGCCACTGCCGGGGGAGGCCGGGCCGGCGGATCGTGAAAGCGGAGGTGGAGTTATGTCGCTCGAAGTCAAGGACGTCATGGGCCGGGTGGCCATCGCCGTGCTGAAGGAGGCCTCCTTCGCCGAGATCGTGGAGGCCATGGAGCGGTTCGCGGTGGGCGCGGTCACCGTGATCGACGCCTACAGACGGCCCGTGGGGGTCGTCTCCGAAGACGATCTCCTTCTCAAGGAGGCCGGCACCGTCAGGCACGGCGTGCCGATCTTCGAGTCGCGCAAGCGGCAGCAGGAGCACCGGAAGGCCGCGGGCGTGACCGCCGTTCAGCTCATGACCTCTCCGGCGATCACCGTCACACCGGACACCTCCGTGCGGGACGCGGCCCGGCTGATGCACGCCGAGCGCGTCAAGCAGCTCCCCGTGATCGACATGAACACCGGACGCATCGTCGGCACCCTGCACCAGCGCGATGTGCTGCGCGTCTTCACCCGCCCTGCCGAGGAACTGGCAGCGGACGTCAGAGCCGTCCTGCCGGATCCCGAGGCGTTCACCGTCGGCATCCACCAGGGCGTGGTGACGATCAGCGGCGTGGTCGAGTGGAAGTCCCAGGCCCTGGCGTTGACGGAGCAGATCCGGCTGATCGAGGGGGTCGTGGACGTGAGATCCGAGGTGACCTTCGACAAGGACGACCTCCTCATCGTCCAGGAGGCCTTCCGGGACGGCGGCTGAGGGACGAAGGTCCCGGCGCCGCGGGCCGTACGGCACTGCCTCGAAGAAGACGAAAACGGTGTGCTTGAGGTGCGACAAGGACGACCGATCCCCACCGAAAGGGGGCCGTCATGAACACCACCGTCAACAGGCCCGGCACGGACACCGGCACCGCCACCACCCGCCGTCCCGTCGACTACGTCTGGGCGATCGCCCGGATCTCGATCGGCTGGATCTTCCTGTGGGCGTTCCTGGACAAGACCTTCGGCTGGGGATTAGCCACCCCGGCCGCCCGCGCCTGGATCTCCGGCGGCAGCCCGACGACCGGGTTCCTCAAGGGCACCGGTGAGAACGCGCTGGGCGGCTTCTTCGGCTCCCTGGCCGGGCAGGCGTGGGTGGACTGGCTGTTCATGGCCGGTCTCCTGGGCGTCGGCCTGGCGCTGGTCCTGGGCGTCGGCACCAGGATCGCCACGGTCGCCGGGGGCCTGATGCTGGCTCTGATGTGGGCGGCCGAGCTGCCCCTGGCCAACAACCCGTTCATGGACGAGCACATCGTCTACGCGGTCGTCCTGGCCGGCCTCGCCCTCGCCGACGCGGGAACCACCCTCGGACTCGGCAACCTCCCCATCGTCCGGCACAACCCCTACCTCAAGTAACCGGCGACCTCCACGCCCACCCCTCGGAAGGGGTGGGCGTCGCGCTGCTCGTACAGCGGTCGCGGAGCGCGTGGTCGGCGCTCGCCTGGGCCGCCGACGACGCCGGACGCAGAGAGCTGCCGTTGCGCATCGTCCACGTACGCGAGCCCTGGCGGCGGCGCGTCGGGTTGCCCGCGGCGGCGGGGCTGGGTCCGGCCACCTTTTACGTGGACCTGTCCCACACGGGCGCCGCCACGTGCGGGTCTGCGCCGCGACCAGGTGGCCGGACGGGTGCGACCGCACGCCCCGCCGGTCCGGGCGGCCGACGCCACCCGGGGCCCGGTCGTACTGGCCGGGATCGTGGCAGGTGGCGGACCTGGATGGAAACCGTCGGCCGGAGCTGGGCCGGTCGCAGGTCGCGGCCTCCGGGCTGCGCCGCCGCTCGCCTTCAGTGAGAGGTGCCAATCGCGCTGAAGGCGAGCGCTGCCGGTGCCTGCCCGGCCTCAGTGGACAGGAGAGCTTTTCCCGTCACGCTTTTCCGGCGTTTGTTCGGCTCAGCTGCTGCCCGCCGGCCTTGTCGCTCGTGGTCCGATGGTTATGGCCGTGGTCTGGTTGCTTGCTGTGCCGTTTTTTGTGATGGGAGAGCCGGTCCTGAGGTCGGTCAGGATGACCGGCTCGATCTCTTCCAGATAACCGTTCAGCAGCAGCCAGCTGATCGGGACTTCTTCGCTTGTCTGAGGAGCTTCGGGAATGTACTTGCTGAGCACGTGATATTGCGTGCCGCCGCCTGGCTGCTCGAAGGCGGGCGCCGCCGGGCCCACGTCGACGCGGAACGACTTGAGCACCCGGAAAGCATGATAGTTGCACAGGTGCTCGGGATCCTGCGGGTTGGTGTTGAGATTCCGCGGTGGCAACGCGCGCCTGGTGTACAGGTCGCCCAGTGGCGCCAAGAATGACCCGGTGTAGCCGCCGAAACGGTCGATTCTCATGCCAGGCTGGAGAAACGTCGTCTTGAGCAGCAGTCGGCCGTTGGGATAATCGCCGGAACGGGCGAATCCGGCGTCGGGCGGGAAACGATAGTTGTTCACGACGTAGTCCCAGTAGCGCCCGAGGAAATGCTGGGGACTCAGACCGCCCAACGGCACGTAGCCGCGCAGGAGATTGCTGATGTAGCCGGTCTGGGGCAGGAGCTTCGGTCCCAGATCCGGGTCGCCGGTTACGTACGGTGATCCGCATACCTGGCCGCTGCTCTGCGTGCTCCCGCTTTCGGTCTCGCTTTTGTCCGGAGGCGCCGTGGGGCGGAAGGCCATGGGTTGGACGAGCTGGGTTGCTGACGGGGCGGCATTGTCAGCTTGCGCGGCCACGCCGCTTTGGGTGCCGGCCAGCGCGCATATCGCGGCAGCCAGTACGGCGCTTCGTCGATGAAATCGCATAATTTATCCGTTGGTTGCACTTGGGAAGTGAAAAAATAGATCACCGAAGGTGATCGGGTTCTACATTCCCAGTGCCGCCTGTGGCGCATCTTCGGCGTTATAAGGAAAAGGTAAAGATGTTGCGACAAAAGTGGTAAGGATTGTCATTCATTGAATTTATTGCGCATGTTGGTCTTTGTCGGATATGTGCCGATCTCGCGACGCCGTCGTGGGGGAGTTTGGCGGTCGAGATGCGAAGGCGATCATGCCTAGGCGGTTGCGGTTGTTCATCGGGTTGGCGCCGGGGGCGAATGGCCCAACGGCGCGGGCGGCCGTCTCTGCCGATCGACTTGGTCGCCCAGGGCGGGTCGGCCTGTCCTTCGGCGAGGCTCGGCCCACTTGGCCACAAGCAGTTGATCTACACTGTAAAGGGGCACGCGATGTGGTCCCCCGTGATGCGGCCACGCGGGGGTCACGCACCGGCGTGGCTGTACCATGGCCCGACCATGCCGACGGTGGACTTCAGGATGCGAGAAGCCGAAGGAGGCGCGGACGACGATGACCTGGTGGACGATGGTCCGGTTCCTGCACGTGTTGTCCGCGGCGTTGTGGGTCGGCGGGCAGCTCACGGTGTCGCTGGTGGTGCTGCCCCTTGCCCGTCGCCTGCTGGAGGATCAACCGCGGGCCGAGGTGCTGACCGCGGTCGGCCGCCGCTTCGGGATCATCACCGTGGCCGCGTTCCTGCCGGTCCAAATCGGCACCGGCGTCGCGCTCGCCTGGCACAAGGGCGTCACCTGGTCCTCGCTCGCCGATCCCGGTTATGGCCGGATCCTGGCCGCCAAGCTCCTGCTCTTCTGCGCGGTCATGGCGGCTGCCGGTCTCCACGGCTGGGCCTCGAGCGCGGCCCGTCCCCGGCTGGCGCGGACCATGGCAGTGGCCTCACTGGTGGGGTCGCTCGGCGTCGTCCTGCTGGCCACCGCCCTGCCCGCGAGCTGAGCCGCACCTCGTGACCGCATAGGGGACAGGACGGGTCACGCACTCGGTCCGGACTCGCCAGCCGGCCCTGCGGACCGCTCTACCGGCCGCCGCAGTGGCTCTGTCCTCGCTGTCAGTGCTCGGCAGCGCCCGCCGGTTGCGCCGCCCGCTCTGCCGATGTCCCTTCCGGATGAGGTTGGCGGGAGGGACACGTGCCGGCCTGCGGCCCGTCATGTTGATCCGAACGGGTTCGGCTGAAGGTTGTTCAGGTCTTGTTGCCGGTGAACCGCGTGCGCACGGCTGGCGGGTCCGCTCAGGTGAGGAGTTTCGCGAGCTGGGCCATCTCTGTTGGTGGGTCGATCACCGGCTGGATGAGCAGTTCGTCGATGCCGGCCTGTTCCAGGGTGGTGATGCGGGCGCGGAGGTCGTTGTGGGTGCCGACCAAGGCCAGGGTGTCCATCAGTGAGGGCAGGATCAGGTCCCGGTCCTCCGGTGCGATGCGTTGGAGGTAGTCGGGGTAGAGCTTGGTGTGCCGGTCGGGTGCGGTGGCGGTGGTGCCGCGCCGGTCGAGGAGTCGCCGTACCGCCTCGCGTTCCTCGGGGCCGAGTTGGTCGGCGAAAGCGTGTGCGTCGGCGGCGGTGTCGGCGGCGAAGGCCAGCAGCGACAGGACGATGTGGCCCGTTGCGTCCCGGGCCGCGTCGCCGCGGGGGTCCTCGTCCTCGTCGAGCATGTGCAGCGCGGTGACCACGTAGGAGTCCATGCGGGAGTCGGGGTCGCGTGGCGTGTCGTGGGCGGCGTGGCGGCGGGCGTCATGAAGTGCTTGCCAGGCGGTGGGGTCCAGCAGGCCGAAGGAGATCAGGCCGGTGCCGCGGCGGCCGGCGACGGCGGCGGCCTTCGGTCCTAGCGCGGCCACGACGAACTCGATCGGGTCGGCCGTGTTCGCGTGCGCCCCGGTGTGCAGGAATCGGACATTGCGGACTCGGTCGCCTTCGCGGTACTCGATGGTGCGTCCGGCGCACAGGTTCTGCAGTGCGGTGGTGAAGGTCTCCATCGTGGCTGCTGTGGTCGGCCGCATGCCCAGGGTGCGCCGGGCGGTGTTTCCGGTGCCGATCCCGCAGATGATCCGGCCTGGTGCCAGGGCGTTGAGGCTGGCGAACGCGCTCGCGGCGGCCGGGGCCGAGCGCAGCGCCGGTGAGGTCACGCCGATGCCGAGCCTGATGCGGCTGGTGGCCTTCGCGCACAGTGCCAGGGCGATGAAGGGGTCGCCGTGGACCATCGGGGTGTCGTTGAGCCAGAAACTGTGCAGGCCCAACTCCTCGGCCTGTACAGCGAGGTCCTCCACGCCGGGGTGTGCGGTGACCACGACGCCTGCACGCATCAAAACCTCCAAGGCGCGAAGAATCGAACGTACTCAGCCTGACACCCGACGGTGGATCGAGCACGTCGAGGTCGATCGGACAGTCGGCACCGAGCGGTTGCGGGTGTCGTTCAGCGACATCGAAGGTGGAACCCGATAACTCAACCTGAACATCGACAAAAGGTTCAACTGCAACCGACAGCCTGTTCGATACCGCCACCGCTGTGTCGGCCCGGCCATCGGCGGCCCGTAGAACGGCATCCGCTGCGGCCAGGCGGGCGTGACTGACGTCTGCTCAGGCACGCTGAAGTGATCATTCTGGCTTGTAGGCCCGCAGGCGGGCGGACAGGGCGGCGGCCTGGGTGCGGCGTTGCATGTTGAGCTTGGCCAGCAGGTTGGAGACGTAGTTCTTGACCGTCTTCTCAGCCAGGAACAGTCGTTCGCCGATCTGCCGGTTGGTCAGGCCTTCGCCGATCAGGTCGAGGATGTGGCGTTCCTGTTCCGTCAGCGCGGCGAGGGGGTCCTTGCGGGCGGCCTGGTCGCGCAGGCGTTGCAGCATGGCGGCGGTGGTCTGCGGGTCGAGCAGGGACTGTCCCGAGGCGACCGTGCGTACGGCGCCGACCAGGTCGGAGCCGTGGATCTGCTTGAGCACATACCCGGACGCCCCGGCCATCACCGCGTCGAACAGCGCGTCGTCGTCGGCGAACGACGTCAGCATCAGGCACGCCAGCCCGGGCACCCGGGAACGGACCTCTCGGCACACGTCGACGCCGTTGCCATCCGGTAACCGCACGTCCAGCACCGCGACGTCGGGCTTGAGCGCGGGGATGCGGGCGATGGCCGACTCGGCCGAGCCGGCCTCGCCGATGACCTCGATGTCGTCCTCGGAGTCCAGCAAGGCGGCGACCCCGCGCCGTACGACCTCATGGTCGTCAAGGAGAAACACACGAATCATGCGCCCGACGCTAGTCACACGATCCACGATCGCAAAGAGGCCAAAGTCCCTAGCCGGGCGCACCCGAGGCGCTCGATCGTCGAGGGTGGCGCACGCCATGCCGCGGTGGGCGTACGAGACCGGCCGCTACACCGAAGGGGGCGGGCGGATGCGTGCCAGCACCCGCTTCCGGGCTGGGCCGGTCACGTAGGCGACCTCCTCACGGGCGCATCGCGCTGCGGCGGCGGAAGTCCGGAGAAGAAGCGGCAAGAAGGGACGTTGGACCCTATTCCTGGCCTCGCCCGTACAGCAGGCTGTCGCGGTGAACTACAGGACGACAGGCGGTCTGCTGGTCCCTGCCACTGTCCCCGGGTGAGGGCGTGCGGCGCCTGGGCTCGTCATCGTCGCGCGGGTCCCGGCGGCCGGCGACGACGGCGACCGGCCGTTCGACGCCGCTCTCGTCCATGATCCGGGTGGCCCTGACGTCGGAGGCCGGACTCCGTTTCCCGTGGCGCCGCTATCCAAGGCGGCCTGGGGACCCCGGGAACGGAGGGTAGGAAGCGTTTTTGTGGGATGCCAGACTGATCGATATGGAAAGCGAGCACCGTCCGTTGATGCCGCACATGCGGCTCGATGAGCTGCTGGCCGAGCTGCAGGTAAGGCTCAACGCCGTGCTGGCCACCCGGGACCGGGTGCACGCGCTGCTCGAGGCCGTCGTGTCCGTGGGCAGCGACCTCGACCTGGAAACGGTGCTGCGGCGCATCGTGGAGACCGCGACCAAGCTGGTCGACGCCGGCTACGGCGCGCTCGGCGTGGTGGGCCAGGAGAACACCCTCATCCAGTTCATCCCGGTCGGGCTGAGCGAGGAGGAGATCGCTCGCATCGAGCACTGGCCGCATGGGCTCGGCCTGCTCGGGTTACTGATCAAGGACGCCCGGCCGCTGCGGCTGCGCCGCATCTCGGATCACCCGGAGTCGTACGGCTTCCCGGCCGGCCACCCGCCGATGGGCACCTTCCTCGGTGTCCCCGTACGGGTGCGCGACGAGGTGTTCGGCAACCTCTACCTGACCGAGAAGCGCGGCGGTGGCGAGTTCGACGAGGAGGACGAGGCGATCGTGATCGCGCTGGCCACCGCGGCCGGCGTCGCCGTCGAGAACGCCCGCCTGTACGAGGAGTCGCGGCGGCGCGAGACCTGGCTGCAGGCCTCTTCGGAGGTGACCACGAGCCTGCTGTCCGGCGCCGAACCGGGTCAGGTGCTCGCCGTGGTGGCCGCCCGCGCCCGCCAGATGAGTGACGCCGACCTCGTCCAGGTGCTGCTGCCGGACCCGGCCGGCGACTCGCTGCGTGCGCAGGTCGTGGAAGGAGAGGGTGCCGAGGAAGTGCTGGGAACCGCCTTCGAGATGTCGGCCACGCTCGCCGGCGACGTGTTCGCCCAGGGGGAGCCGCTGACCGACGCGGACCTGCAGAGCGCTCCCAACCTGGACCCGCCGCTGCGGCGGCTGGGCTACGGCCCCGGGCTCATGATCCCGCTCGGCGCCCCGCCGAAGGTGCGCGGGGTGCTCGCGCTGGCCAAGCGGGACGGGCGGCTGCCGTTCAGCGCCGCGGACCGGCAGATGCTGCATGCCTTCGCGGGCCAGGCGGCGATCGCCCTGGAACTGGCCGAGGCGCGCCGGGACGCCGAGCGGCTCGGCCTGCTGGAGGACCGCGACCGGATCGCCAAGGACCTGCACGATGTGGTGATCCAGCGGTTGTTCGCGACCGCGATGACGTTCATGAGCACGGTGCGGCTGGTGGACCATCCGGAGGCGGCCAAACGGCTGCAGCGTGGCATCGACGAGCTGGACGAGACGATCAGGCAGATCCGCTCGTCCATCTTCGCCCTCCAGGTCTCCCACGACCAGGCCGCGCCCAGCCTGCGAGGACAGATCGTGGACCTGGTGGAGGGCGCCGGAAGCCATCTGGGGTTCATGCCGGGCCTGCGGATGGAAGGTCAGATCGACACGCTGGTGCCCGAAGGCGTCGCCGAGCAGCTGCTGGCCGTCCTGCGCGAGGCCCTGTCCAATGTCGTACGGCACTCCCACGCCACCCGCGCCGAGGTCTCGGCCGAGGTGTCGAGAGACGGCGTCACCCTCGTGGTCTCCGACAACGGCGTCGGCCTGGGGGAGGGCGGACGCCGGAGCGGCCTGCGCAACATCGAGGAACGGGCAGGCCGCCTGGGCGGCGCCGCCGAGCTGGAGAGCCCGGGCCCGGACGGGAAAGGCACGCGGCTACGCTGGCATGTCCCTCTGTGAGATCACTGGTGAGGTCGGTCGGGTCGGATCGCCTTGGTGATGCGGGTGCGCACGGAGCGCAGGGCCTGCCGGAGTTCGGCCGGTTCGATGTCGGTGATGTCGGCGTCGAAGGTGAGGAGCAGTCCTGCCAGTCCTGGCCATGACCATGCGCCGAGGGTGAGCCGGCACGTGGTTTCGGTGACGTACCCGACTGTTGATCCGCCGGGGGCGAACCGGGCGACGGTGGAGGCGGGCAGGTCGAGGATGGCTGAGCCGCGGCATGGCCATTCGGCGGCGGCGTCTCCGCGGTCGTGTGCGGTCATGACGAAGGCGACGGGATCGCCGTGCGGGATGTCCCGTCGGTCGAAGGGGGTGTGCGTGGGCATGTGTGGTTCGATGCGATCCATGCGCATCGCGCGCCATCGGTCCGCCTCCGGGTCGAAGGCGACCAGGTACCAGCGTGCGGCCCAGACCACGAGGTCGTGCGGCTCCAGCGTGAGCGTGACGGGTTCGCCGTCACCGGTGTAGTCCACGCGAACGAGGTGTTGCCGGTTGATCGCGCTGCCGACGGCGCGGACGATCTCGGCGTCGATCGGTGGCGCGGGAAACTCCCAGTAGTTGCGGGCCGTAAGGACGGTGAACGCTTCGGCGTGCACGCGGCTGCGCGCGGGCATCGCCTGGTGCAGCGTGGCGAGAGCACGGGCCGCGTTCTCGCGGATGCCGGAGAGGACCGTCGGCACGGTCTGGAGCGCGACGGCCGTGGCGACGGCCTGGTCCTCATCGAACACGACCGGCGGCAGGCGGGTAGCGCGACCGAGCCGATATCCGCCACCCGCTCCGCGGACGGCCTCGATCTCGTACCCGAGGTCCCGGAGCGTGTCGATATCGCGACGCACGGTTCTCGCAGACGTTCCGAGCCGGGTGGCGAGCTCCTCGGCGGTCAGGGTCGCGCCGATCCCGAAGATGGACAGCAGCTTGAGCGTCCGCGCGGAGGTGGCAGCCATGATTATCCGATTCTCCCACCGATAGCGGTCACTCGATGGCAACTATGCCCGCCATGGTGACCGGTATGACCGATTCACCGAGCCCCCGAGAGGGCATTCTCACCTCTGAGGCATCTCCGACGGGCGCGACCATGGCGCTGTTGGTGGTGCTCTTCGGTTCCTTCATGGACCTTCTCGACGCGACGATCGTCACCGTCGCGGCCCCGGCGATAGCCCAGGACCTGGGCGCCGGCGACGCTCAGATCCAGTGGACGATCGCCGCCTACACCCTCGCACTGGGCGCGGGCCTGATCACCGGGGGACGGCTCGGTGATCAGTACGGCCGCAAGCGGCTGTTCATGATCGGGCTGGCCGGGTTCATGGTCACCTCGGCGCTGTGCGCGCTGGCCGTCGATCCGGGGACGCTCATCGGCATGCGGGCCGGGCAGGGACTGACCGCCGGGATCATGGTCCCGCAGGTGTTCGGGATCATCCGGGCGTCATTCGCTCCGGGCGAGCGTGCCAAGGCGTTCGGCGCCTACGGAGCGGTCCAGGGCCTCGCCTCGGTCGCCGGCCCGCTGCTGGGCGGGCTGCTCGTCGACATCGACCTGTTCGACCTGGGCTGGCGCACGATCTTCTGGATCAACGTGCCCGTCTCGATCCTGGCGCTCATCATCGGCGCGAAGGTCCTGCCGGAGTCCCGTTCCGCCTCGACCGCGCGACCGGACCTCCCCGGCGCGCTCCTCGCGGCCACGGGCATCCTTCTCCTGCTGCTGCCGATCATCCAGACCGAGACATGGGGATGGACCTGGGCCGGCTCCGCCCTCCTCGCAGCCGGAATCATCGTGCTCGCGATCTTCCTCGCCCACGAGCGCCGCCTCACCAGACGCGGGGACGAACCTGTCTTCGACCCGGCCCTGCTGAGAATCCGCGCCTTCGCCGTCGGCCTGAGCGCCTCGGTGCTCTTCTTCGGCGGCATCGGGTCGTACTTCCTCACCCTCTCGGTCTACCTCCAGAACGGAACCGGCCGAACCGCATGGGAGACCGGCCTGGTGATCCTCCCGTACGCGCTCGGCTCGATCATCACCTCCGGCCTCGGCGTCGCGCTCGCCGCCAAGGCGGGCAGAACGCTCCTGATCGCCGGCTCGCTCACCATCGCGGCCTCCCAGCTCGTCCTGTGGTACATCGTCAAGGACGGCAACGATCCCGGATACTGGCTCCTCGCCCTCGCGCTCTTCATCGGTGGCCTCGGGCTCGGTCTCGCCGCACCCATTCTCGTCAACGTCGTCCTCGCCGGAGTCCCCGGACGCAACGCGGGCGCCGCGGGCGGGGTCCTCTCCACCGTCAACCAGATCGGCGGCGCCGTCGGCATCGCCGTGCTCGGCACGATCTTCTTCACTTCCGTCACCGATTCGGCCACCGGAGCACCGGTGCTGCCCGACTACGGTCACGCGCTCAGCATCGTCCTGATCGCCTCCGCCGCGCTTTACCTGATCACGGCGCTCGTGATGCTGGCACTCCCGAAAGCCGCGCACGCCTCTGCCGGACCGAGGTGAGCCGAACGCTCGGTCATGGACGCGGACGGCGGCGGCCCAGGCCGCATGACAACCGGTTACACCCGGGCGAGCTGGGCGGCCGTGATGGGACGCAGGCTGTCGAGGAGCGCGAACAGCTCCTGAGGGGTCAAGGCCATGCCGGAAGCCTGGACCAGAGCGCTCCCGTGCCAGGCGAACGCCGCGACCTCCCCGCTCGAGTCCTCACGAATCCACCGGTCACCCTCTGACGGGGTGCAGGAGACGCCGTCTGTGCCCCATCTGACGACAGGGAACGGCGAGCCGCACGCGGTCTTCGGCGTGGCGGCCGTGGCAGGACGGAGGAAAACCTGGACCTCCGTCCGGTTCGGGCGCGTGTACTCGAGCAGGATCGCCGTCCCGTCCTCCTCGCCGGTCCACAGCTCGGCTCGCATGATGGAGTAGCCCGGCATCTCCGGTGCGAGCAGCGGGATGCCCGACCGCCGGAAGGCCAGGGCCTCCTGCCACTCGTTCAGCGGATCCCGCACCTGGCCCGAGATCACGTGCACCGACAACAGCACGCCGGTGACCGTGATCGCGGCCCACCGGTCACGGGCCCACCACGCTGCCGCCACGTACCCGAGCACCCCGGCGACGACCCACACCCCAGTGGTCCACATCTCGTCGAAGCCGAAGAGGTAGAAGTCGGGGATGACCTGCATCAGCGCCGACCCCAGCACGGGCGTCGCGATCGGCCCGGCGACCGCCACGGCACCCCAGCGCGGCATCCGCAGCAGCGCCGCGCCCGCCGCACCGATCGGGAAAGGAACCAAGAGCATCAGCGCACTGTTCAGCATCGTGCCGAGTTCGTGCTCCTGTGCGATCGTATCGGCGTAGATCAAGGCCACGACCGCCCCGACCATGAGCCCTATCACTGCGCCTTTCAGCGATCTCATAACGCAGCATCCCACCACGAAACGCGGACAACCCGCAGCCGCGCCTGCTGGGGCACTGTGGGACTGGGCTCACGACGCTGCGGTCTCGATCGCGTCACCTGGCGCGCACTCGCACGGTGGGCGAGCCGCTTGTCACACAGGTGATCAGGTCAGGATGGAGAATCGTTGATCAAGATCGAAGATCCTGAGGAGGCGGAAGACGCGATCGGGAACATGGGACAGATGCAGCTGTCCGCCGACGTCTCGGGCCTTGCTATCGGCCCGGATGAGCGCTGTGAGTCCTGACGCGTCCATGAACGAAACGTCGCCCAGGTCGACCTCGGTGGTCGAGCTCGGGCCGTTCATCGTGTCGAAGAGCAGCTCCTGCAGTGGCAGCGCCGCAGCCAGGTCGACCTCTCCGCTGACCATGATCTTCGCGGAGCCGCTCACCGCCTGCTCGGAAAGTTGGAAATGTTCCATATGTAGGCCTGGATTGGCATGTTTCCCGTTCATATCCGCCTCCAGCCGGATCCCCCTCGCTCCATGCTGTCGGGGCTCCGGCGGCCGCAGTAGGGCCGAAAGTCCCGGTCCTTGTCCTCCGATGGTCCTCTGGGATGGCGGTTGACCAGGGCGGATGTGGACGACGAAGAGATCGTGGGCGATACGGCCCGCGCTCACTGCCGATCATCAGGGGCGGGACGGGTACGGGAGACGAGTGCGACACCGAGCTGGGCCCGCTGGTGCGCGCGTTCACCTATGACCAAGCCGGTAGAGGGACGGCCAGGGCCCGGACCGCGTCCTCGTCGACCTCCACGCCCAGGCCGGGACCGGAGGGCACGTGAGCGGTCCCGTCGCTGATCACGACGTCTGGACCGCGTACGTAAGGTGATCGGACGAACTGGGGGCCGTTGAGGTCGGCCGGGTGGGTGATGCCGAACGCCGCGAACAGATGGAGGGAGGCCGCCAGGCCCACGGCGGAGTCCGTGAGACCGGAGCCGACAAGGCCGATGCCGCTGTCCTCGGCCAGTGAGCAGAGGCGGCGGGACAGCAGGAGGCCGCCGGTTCGCTGGACCTTGGCCACGGCCAGGTCGAGGGCGCCGAGACGGATGAAGGTGGCCAGGTCGGACGGGTGGACCAGGCTTTCGTCGAGGGCGATCGGGATCGGGCTCCGGTCGCGCAGCCGGCTCAGGCCGATCGGGTCGTTGGCCCGGAGCGGCTGTTCGAGCAGGCTGACCGCCAGCGGCTCGATGCGGCGTGCCAGGCGGAGGGCCTGGTCGAGGGTGTAGGCCTGGTTGGCGTCGACCCAGAGCGGCGCGTCGGGCGCGCGGGCGCGGACCGCTGCCACGCGTTCGGCGTCGTGTTCGGGCGAAGAGATGCCCACCTTCGTCTTGAACGCCCGATATCCGGCCGCCAGGCCCTCTTCCGTCTCCTTGGCCGCCGATCCGGGGTCGGGGCCCGACACGATCCAGGCCAGGGGGATCTCGTCAACCCGGCGCTGGCCCCAGAGCTCGCCGATGGAGACGCCCAGGGCCCGGCCGACGAGATCGTGCAGGGCCACGTCGACCGCCGCCTTGGCCAACGGGGCGCCGAGGGTGTATCCGGGACTGATGGCCCGCTCGAAGAGGCGGATCGCGCCGTCGAGGTCCCAGACCGGATGGCCGACCAGGGCCGGGGCCAGGTATCCGCGGATGGTCGAGACGATGCTCTCTGTCGTCTCGTAGGTCCAGGTCGGGGCCGGAGTGGCTTCGCCCCACCCGGCCAGGCCGTCCGCGCCGACGCGGACCAGGACGCGGGCATGCGCGCCGCCCGCGCGGGTGACGGTGCCACCGGAGATCTTGAGGTCGCGGAGCGCGGGCAGGTGCAGGACGAAGCATTCGACCGAATCCACGGTCATTCTCGGGCCGGGCACTTTCCTCCTTTGAAAAGGAATGAATTCATTCCATGAAGTCGCACTTCAGAGGGGGTGATAGGACAGGAGGAAATCACGAAATAAACGGCTGGACAACTCTTGACCGTCTCTTTCTGCTCAGGCATGATTCCGGCCATGACACCGCCGATCGGATCAAATTCATTCTCTCAGGGAATGAAATCGGAAAAGGTGGCGGCCGCACTGCGGGAGCGGATCGCCGACGAGGGCTGGTCCGTCGGCAGCCGGCTGCCGACGGAGCGGGAGCTGGCCGCGACCTTCGGCGTCGGGGTCAACACCGTCCGTCGGGCGGTGGGGATCCTCGTGGACGAAGGCGTCGTGGTGCGGCGGCAGGGTTCGGGCACCTACGTGGCGAGCCGGCCCGCGCCGACGGGCCGCAGGCTCATCGGCGTGCTCGTCCCCTCGACCTCGTACTACTACCCGCGGGTCATCGAAGGCATCGAGCGGGCGCTGACCGCGGCCGGCGCCGGAGTCATTCTTGCCAGCTCCGAGAATCAACCCGGCCTGGAGCACGCCCAGACCCGCAGGCTTCTCGACAGCGGAGTCGAGGGGCTCATCCTCGTGCCGAACCTGAACGTCATGGACGACCCTCAGGCGCACATCGAGGCCCTGCGCAAACTGCCCGTCCCATACGTGCTGGTCGAACGCCGTCCGACGGTGCTGGAGCCGGACGACCCGACCTCCTACGTCGTCACCAACCATGTCGGCGGCGTCCACGCCGCGGTCCGGCACCTGGTCGGGCTCGGCCACTCCAGGATCGGCTTCGTCGGGCGGGTCAGAACGGGGACGGCCGACGTCGTCACCGATGGATTCGAGCGCGCGATCCGGGCCTTGGGCGTCGAACGGGTCGCCGAGGCGGTCGTCAGGCGCACGGAGTGGCCGGCCGAGGAACTGTTCGCCTTCGCCCGGGACTGCCGCGACCACCGCGTGAGCGCCGTGTTCTGCCATGGCGACCGCGACGCCGCGTCGCTCGTCGTCCAGGCGCGCAGGCTCGGCCTGCGGGTGCCGGAGGACCTGGCGCTCGTCGCCTACGACGATGACGTCGTCGACCTGACCGACCCTCCGCTCACCGCCGTGGCCCCGCCGAAGCCGGAGGTCGGAGCGCTGGCCGCGGAGCTGCTCCTGCGCCGCATCGACGACCCCGCCGCCCCGGCCCACCGGATCGAACTGCAGCCCCGGCTGGTCGTGCGAGGGTCCTGCGGCGGGACCCCCACGACTCCTTAACCACCCAGAACGACCTTTTCGTCGCCTCAGACGACGCGTCACCCCACGGAGAGCAGGTACCCCCATGCCTGAAAGAGAACGTTCCAAAATCGCCGCGCTCGGGACGGCCCTGATCCTGACCCTGACCACAACCGCGGCCTGCGGCGGAGGCGGCGACGAGACGGCCGGCGGCAAGGTCGCCCTGACGCTGGGCTACTACGCCGAAGTCGGCGGCCCCGCGGACGGCCTGATGCGCAAGCTGGTCGACCAGTTCACCAAGGCCAACCCCGGCATCGAGGTGAAGATCGAGTCCGCCGACTACGACCAGTTCTACAAGCGCCTGCGCACCCAGCTCGCCGGCGGCCAGGCACCCGACGTATGGCTGTCCGACGGCGTCCTCGTCCAGGAGTTCAGCGGCCGCAACAGCCTGCGCGACCTCACCGCGTACGCCTCCGACATCAACCCCGCCGACTACTACGGCATCGACATCATCAAGAAGGGCGACCCGCGGGGACGGCTGTTCGGCTTCCCGCAGGGCGCCCAGTCCACCGCGCTGTTCTACAACAAGGCGATCTTCGCCAAGGCCGGGGTGGAGCCGCCGACCGCGGACTGGACCTACGACGACCTCCTCGCCGCGGCCAAGAAGCTCACCCAGGACACCAACGGCGACGGCAAGACCGACATCTACGGCTTCCGCGCCTACTCGCCCAGTTTCGTGGAGAGCTGGTGGCCGATGGTCAAGGCCTTCGGCGGTGACGTCCTCGCCGACGACGGGAGGATCGCGATCGACAGCCCGCAGAGCCGCGACGCCCTCACCTGGATGAACAGGGCGATGCATGAGGAGAAAGTCGCCCCCGACCCGGTGACCACCGAGGCCCTGGGCAAGTCCCAGATCCTGTTCCCGAGCGGCATCGTGGCGATGCAGTTCGGCATCTACGCCCGGATCCAGACCGCGGCCCAGGGCAAGATCGACATGGGGGTCGTACCGCTGCCGAAGGGGCCGAACGGGCAGCGCGGCGACCTCGCCAACATCAACTCCTGGGTGGTCAACCGCGCCTCGTCCGAGCCCAAGGCCGCGGCCGCCTGGAAGTGGATCAAGTTCTTCGCCGGCGAGGGGCCGCAGGCCGCGTGGATGTCCACCGGCGAGGCCATCCCGATCAACAAGAAGGTCGCGCAGACCCCGGCGTTCCTCAACCCCGGCACGCCTCCCACCGACCGCAAGCCCTTCACCGACGCCCTCGCGGACGCCGATGACATCGGCCTGAGCCCGGTGTGGAGCGAGTACACCGCCGCGATCACCAAACAGGTCACCAGCGCGCTGTCGAAGCAGACCGGGATCGAGGACGCGCTGAAGACCGCGCAGACCGACGCCCAGGCTGTCGTCGACCGGTTCAAGCCGGCCGGATGACCCGGCACGTCAAGGAACGGGAAGGGGGCGAGAAGTGACGATCACGACCGGATCCGGAAAGGTCGCCGAGAGGTTGTGGGCGAGCCTGTTCGCCTCCCCCTACCTGGCCCACCTCGTCCTGCTCACGGCCTGGCCCGTGCTGGCCCTGAGCTATCTCAGCTTCACCGACTACGACACCGTCTCCCCGCCGAACTGGATCGGCCTGGACAACTACGCCAGGCTGCTGAAGGACGAGTACTTCTGGAACAGCCTGCTCAACACGGGCCTGTTCGCCCTCCTGTACGTGCCGGCGCAGACGGTCCTGGCGCTGGTCCTGGCCGCCGGCCTCAACCAGCGGTTGACGTTCATGCCGTTGCTGCGCGGCGCCTATTTCGTCCCGGTCGTCTCGTCCTGGGTGGTCATCGCCTACGTCGCCGACGCGGTGTTCAACCCGCGCACCGGTTCGGCCAACACCGTCCTCGGCTGGTTCGGCGTCGACCCGCAGAACTGGCTCGACAGCCCCGCGCTGGTCATCCCGACCCTCGCCCTGGTGGCGGTCTGGAAGGGCGTCGGCTACATGATGGTGCTCTTCCTGGCCGGGTTGCAGTCCATTCCGAAGTCGCTGTACGAGGCCGCCGAGATGGACGGCGCCGGGCCCGTCCGCCGCTTCCTGCACATCACCGTGCCGGCCGTGTCCGGGACGACGTTCCTGGTCCTGGTGCTGTCGACGATCTCGGTCCTTCAGGCCTTCGAGCAGGTCTACGTCATGACGGGCGGCGGGCCGGGCGATGCCAGCGAGGTGACCGTCCTGTACATGTACCGGCAGGGCTTCGAGTACTTCCAGATGGGCTATGCGGCCGCGGTCGCCTGGGTGCTGTTCGGCATCACCCTCGTCCTCACCCTCGTCCAGCTCTGGCTGCAGCGGAAGTGGGTGCATTATGCCTAGCCGCGCTCTCAAACGCCGGGTGCGGCCCGGCCGCCTGCTGGCCTACGTGTTCGTCGTCTCCGGCGCCGCGATCATGCTGCTGCCGTTCGTGACGTCCCTGTTCAACTCGCTCAAGTCCTACGCCGACTTCATCGCCATCCCGCCGACGCTGCTGCCCGACCCGCCGGTCTGGTCGAACTACACCGACGTGTGGGCCCGGGCCCCATTCGCGTCGTACGCGATCAACAGCTTCGTCATCGCGGGACTGGCGACGGCCGGGGCCGTGATCAGCAGCGCGATGGTCGGGCACGCGATGGCCCGCATGCGCCTGCCGCTGCGCGACGCCCTGCTGACCGCCGCGCTCGCCACGCTCATGCTGCCGACGGTGGTGACGATCATCCCGACGTTCATCATGTTCCGCGAATTCGGCTGGCTGGACACCTTCCTGCCGCTGATCGTCCCGTTCTGGCTCGCCACCCCCTTCGGGATCTTCCTGATGCGCCAGGCGTTCCTGGCCATCCCCGCCGACTTCATGGAGGCCGCCGCCCTCGACGGTGCCGGCCTCTGGAAGATCTTCACGCGGATCCACCTGCCGCTGGTCAAGCCGTCCCTGGCGACGCTCGCCGTCTTCACCTTCATGACGTCCTGGGGCGCGGTCCTCGAACCGACGGTCTACCTGATCTCCCCGGAGAAGCTGACCCTCCCCATCGGGGTGATGGGCCTGCGCGGTCAGTTCGTCGGCAACGACCAACTGGTGACCGCCGGAGCCCTGATGTCGCTCGTCCCGATCCTCGTGGTCTTCATCGTCGCCCAGCGCTACTTCGTGCGCGGCGCGGCGGCCTCCGGCCTCAAGGGCTGACCTCTCCCAAGCCAAGGAGTTGTTTGTGCTTACCAACGAGCCCTCGTTCCGGCTCGGCCTCATCGGCACCGGCATCGTCGGCGACCTGCACCTGCGGGCCGCGCGGAACCTGCCCCAGGTCACGGTCGGCGCGGTCTGCGACATCCGCGCCGACGCCGCGCGGCGCGCGGCCGAGGAGGCGGGCGCCACCGCCTACACCTCGCACCGGGAGATGCTCGCCCGCGAGCGGCTGGACGGCGTGATCATCACCTCGCCGCACAACCTGCACGCCGAGATGACCGTGGACGCGGCCGGCGCGGGTGTGCACGTCCTGGTGGAGAAGCCGATGGCCACCACGGTCGCCGACTGCACCGCGATGATAGAAGCCTGCGAGGCCGCGGGGGTGACGCTCGCCGTCGGGCACGTGCTGCGCTTCAGCGCCCACGCCCGTCAGGTCGCGGCGCTCCTGGCCTCCGGTGAGCTCGGCCCGGTCCACGCGATCAGCCACCGCAGAACGGCCCATTACGAGCGTGGCTCGCGTCCCGACTGGTTCTTCGACCCGGTCGCGGCCGGCGGCGGCATCGTGATGAACGTCGGCACCCATGGTCTCGACCGCATCCAGTGGCTCGGCGCCGGCGAGATCGAGTCGGTCCACGCCCACCTGTGGCGGCGGCGCGGCCTGGACATCGAGACCGACGCGGTCGGCGTCATCGGCCTGTCGAGCGGCGTCAAGGCGAACTTCCTGTTCACCAGCGCCGGCCTGCCCTACACCGACGAGACGCTCGTGATCTGCGAACGGGGCTCGCTGCGCTGGTCGGCCACCGAGGGCACCTTCGTCAGCGACGGCGGTGCCGAACGGCAGATCACGCCGGGCGGGGACCACCCGGAGGCGGCCTTCACCGAGCAACTCGCCGACTTCGCCGACGCCTGCACGACGGGCCGCCCGCCGCTGGTCGGGGGTGACTACGGCCGGTCCGTCGTGGCCGCGGTCCTGACGATCTACGAGTCGGCCGTCCGCGATCGCCCAGAAACGGTCGGTTCCGCCTTGCTGAAGAACCCGGCATGAGCGGCCGCCTGGCCTTCAGCACCCTCGGCTGCCCCGGCGCGCCGGTCGAGCAGGTGATCGAGCTGGCACGCGAGCACGGCTGCGAAGGCATCGAGCTCCGGTGTGCCACCGGCGAGATCCTGCCGCCCACGGCCACCGACGCCGAGGCCCGGACAGTCGGGACCCGGTTCGCGGAAGCGGGCATCGAGATCATCTGCCTCGCCTCCTACGTGCAGGTCGGGATGCCGGGCGAGGGGGCCGCGCTCGCCCGGCATCTGGAGCTCGCGCGGCTGGCCGGCGCGTCGTTCGTACGGGTCTTCGGAGGAGACCCGGACGACCCCGGGGTGGCGGGCCGCGCCGTCACGACCCTGCGGGCCGAGGCCGGGAGCGCCGCACGGTCCGGGGTGCGGATCCTGCTCGAAACGCATGACGCCTTCCTCACCGGACGCGCCGTCGCCGACGTGCTCTCCCAGGTCGGCTCCCCGCACGTCGGAGCCCTCTGGGACGTCGTCAACCCGTGGCGTGCGGGTGAGCCCCCGGCCGTCACGGCCGAGGCGCTGCGCCCCTGGCTGGCCCACGTACAGGTGAAGGACGTCACCTCCACCACCGACCTCGCGCCCGTGCTGCCGGGCGCCGGAGCCGTGCCCCTCGACGCGTTCGCCGGGGAACTGACCCGTCTCGGCTACGGCGGCTGGACCTGCCTGGAGTGGGAGGCCGCCTGGTACCCGCAGGCCGCGCCTTTGCATGAGGCCCTGTCCGTCTTCCGCTCGCTGATGTCGGAGGACATCCGATGATCGAGAACCTGAACGATCCGCTCGAAGCGCTCTCCACACCGTCCGAGGCCGTGGCCGACGGCCTCGCCCGCACCGCGGGCGACCTGATGCTGCTGGGCGCCGGAGGCAAGATCGGCCCCGGCCTCGCGGTGATGGCCCGCCGGGCCCTCGACGCCCGCCGTTCCACCGCCCGGGTGATCGCCGTCGCGCGCACCCTCTCCGGCGAGGACGAGGCGTTCATGAAGCAGGCCGGAGTGGAGATCGTCCGGGCCGACCTGCTCGACGACGCCGACCTGGCCCGCCTGCCCGAGGCCGAGCGCGTCGTCTACCTGGCCGGACGCAAGTTCGGCACGCACGGCTCCGAACACGGCACGTGGGCGCTCAACACCTACCTGCCGGGACGCGTCATGCAGCGCTTCCCGGGATCCCGCGTCGTCGCCTTCTCCACCGGGAACGTCTACCCCCTCGTCCCGGTGGCCGGCGGCGGAGCCGACGAGGACACCCCTTCGAGCCCGGCCGGTGAATACGCGCAGTCCTGCCTCGGCCGCGAACGCATCATCGAGCACTTCTCGCGCGTCCAGGGCACCCCGGCCGCCATCGTCCGCCTCAACTACGCCGTCGAGATGCGCTACGGCGTCCTGCTCGAACTGGCGCAGGCCGTCCACCGGGGCGAGTCGATCGACCTGGCGACGGGCAGCGTCAACGTCATCTGGCAGGGCGACGTCAACGCCATGACGCTGCGCCTCTTCGAGCACTGCGCCACCCCACCGCTGATCCTCAACATGGCCGGACCCGAGACCGCGTCGGTCCGCTGGCTGGCCGGACAGCTGGCCGCCCGACTCGGGGTCACGCCGCGCTTCACCGGTGGCGAGGAGCCGACGGCCCTGCTCTCCAACGCCGCACGCTCGCACGCCCTGTTCGGCTACCCGACCGTCCCGCTGATGCGCCTGCTCGACGCCACCGCCCGCTGGGTGGCCTCCGGGGGAGCGGTGCACGGCAAGGCCACCCACTTCCAAGAACGAGAAGGACGCTTCTGATGCCAGCCATCCTGGCGCCCTCCGCAGCACGCACCCTGCTGGAAGGCGTCATCATCCCCGCGCACCCCCTCGTCATCGCCGCCGACGGCACGCTCGACGAGCGCCGCCAGCGAGCGTTGACCCGGTACTACCTCGACGCCGGAGCGGGTGGCCTCGCCGTAGGCGTTCACACCACCCAGTTCGGCATCCGTACGGCGGGTCTGCTGGAGCCGGTGTTGCGGCTGGCCGCGGACGAAGCCGCCACGGCCGGCACCCGGGCGAGCGGCCCGGCCCCGGTGCTGGTCGCGGGCGTGGCAGGCGGTACGGCCGAGGCCGTCCGCGAGGCCGAGCTGGCCGCCTCCCTGGGCTACGACCTGGCCATGGTCATCCTGCGCGGCCTGGACCACCTGCCCGATCGCGAGCTCGTCGCCCACCTGGCCGAGATCGGCGAGGTGCTGCCGCTCTGCGGGTTCTACCTGCAGCCGGCCGTGGGCGGCCGCGTCCTCGGCGTGGACTTCTGGCGCCGGGCGGCCCAGCTCCCGGCGCTACGTGCGGTGAAGATCGCGCCGTTCGACCGCTACCGCACGATCGACGTGGTCCGGGCGGTCTGTGAGTCCGGCCGGGCCGAGGAGATCGCCCTGTACACCGGTAACGACGACAACATCCTGGTCGACCTGCTCACCGAGTTCTCGGTGGAGGTGGAAGGCAAGCCGGTCGTCAAGCGCATCGTCGGCGGACTGCTCGGCCAGACGGCGGTGTGGACCCACCGGGCCGTGGAGCTGCTGCACCGCGCCCACGAGGCGGTCAGGAGCGGACAGGTGGACGCCGGGCTGCTCACGCTCGCCGCGCGGCTCACCGACGCCAACGGCGCGGTCTTCGACGTGGCGCACGGGTTCGCGGGCTGCATCGCCGGAGTGCACGAGGTGCTGCGCCGCCAGGGCCTGCTGGCCGAGGTACGGCTGCTCGACCCGGCCGAGGGCCTGTCGCCCGGCCAGGCCGAGGAGCTCGACCGCGTCATCGCCGCCTACCCCGAGCTGGTGGACGACGAGTTCGTCGCCCGGCATCGCGACGCGTGGCTGGAGGCGGCATGAAGAAGATCACCGCCTTACTGGCGGCGCTGATCGTGGCCTCGACACCGCTCCAGGCGATGCCCGCCACCGCCGCCGCCGCCGACGGGCCCAACCTGGTGCCGAACCCCGGGTTCGAGACGACCACGCCCTCCACCGAAGCCTGCCCGGCACCCGCCTGGTGCACGCCGTGGCAGAGCTCCACCTACGCCATCGACACCACGGTGGCCGCGGAGGGCGGCCGGTCGATGCGGATCGACGGCTCGCCGACCAAGAAGATCGGCGGGTACGTCACCGTCCCGCTCAACCAGACGACCACCCCGATCGTGCACATCTCCGCCAAGGTGAAGCTCGACGCGATCACCCTGGCCGACTACACCGACTTCCCCGGCGCGGCCCGCGTCTCGCTCAACTTCAGCTACGTCGACAGCGCGGGGACCACCGTCTACACCGGCTCCGGCCTGCTCGGCGGCATCCTCACCGGCACCAGGGACTGGAGCGCCGTGGAGGGCACCTTCAAGGTGCCGCCGCTGACCACGCGGGTCCAGATCATCAACACCGTGCAGACCTCCACGGGCACCATGTGGGTGGACGACGTGCGGGTGACGCCGGGGTCGGCCTGGCTCTATCCCGAACGCGCCACCAAGAAGGCCGCGCCGGGCAGCGACGCCACGTTCCTGGTCACGGTCACCAACCGGCGCGCCGTGGCCGACACCCTGCGGCTCGCGGTGGACCGCGGCACGGTGAGCCCGGCGGTGACCGCGCCACTGAAGCCGGGGGAGTCCACCCTGGTCACGGTGACCGTTCCGGGCTCCGCCGTACTGACCGCCACGCCCAGTGGTGACGCGGCATCGGCACAGCGGGCCACGCTCACGGTGGAGGAGGCCACCGCCAAGGGCGGCGAACCTCGGGTCTACGCGACGCCCGCGGAGCTGGACCCCCTGCGCGAGCGCATCGCGGGGCGGCCGTGGGCGGCCAAGGCCTTCGACACCACCGTCAAGGCGGAGGCCGACGCCTGGCTGGGCAGGCCGCTGGACAAGACCGTCTTCCACGGCGGCTGGAGCGGCAACTTCAAATGCCCCGGCACCAACACCATGCTGACCTTCGACTACGACAGCCCCACGAGCCATCGGTGCCCGCTCGACGGCAAGACCTACAGCGGCGAGCCGTACGACAGCGCATGGGTGGAGATCTGGCACAACAACGCCGCGCAGGGCGCTTCCGACCTGGCGCTCGCCTACCGGGTGACCGGCGGTGAGCAGTACGCGGCCAAAGCGCGTGACATCCTGCTCTACTACGCCGACCGGTTCCTGTCCGTGCCGCTCAACCCGCTCTACGGGCGCATCCACTACCAGTCGCTGGACGAGGCGGTCGCGGCCATCGGGCTGATCGACGCCTACGACCTGATCCGCGACGGCCTCACCGAGGCCGAGCGGGTGAACATCGAGGGCAATCTGCTGCGCCCGCTGGCCGAGCTGCTGATCTCCAGCCCGATGGCGACCTCCAACTTCCAGGCCTGGACGGCCGCGGCGGTGCACGGGGTCGGCGCGGCGATCGACGACGCCGGACTGCGCGATGCCGCGCTGAAGGACACCGAGTTCCTGCTGGACAAGGCGATCGTGAGCGACGGCTGGTGGTGGGAGGGCTCGGCCAGCTACCACCTGTACGCGCTCCAGGCGCTCACCCAGGTCGCCATCTCGGCGCGGGAGAAGGACTACCCGCACGATCCGCGCTTCAAGTCGATGTACACCACGCTCCTGCCGTACCTGTATCCGGACCTGACCGTCCCCGCGGCCGGTGACGGCGGCACCTGGGGACGGAGATTCGGCCCCAACTTCACGATGTTCGCCGAATGGGCCTATGCCACCTACGACGACCCCGACTTCGCCGCCGGGCTCGGGCTGGCCTACCACAATCTCGGCCAGCCGCGAGGCGACCGGTGGGCGCTGCGGTACGGCGCCGACGAGATCCCGAAGAGCCCAGGTGTACGGCAGCGCAGCACCACCTTCCGCGGCCTGGGCGAGACCGTGCTGCGCGGGGGCGAGCCGGCCAACCTCGTCCCCAACGGGGACTTCACGGAGGCGGCACTGGAGGACGCGGGCAAGCCGGCCTCCTGGGCGCTGACCGGGACCTGGAAGAAGGGCGCAGTGACGGGCCAGGCGACCCAGACCTTCCCGGTGGACGGCACTCGCCTGTCACATCTGCGGCTGTCGGCCCTGGGCCGCGGATCGGTCAAGCTGACCTTCCTCGACCGGAAGGGCAGGAAGATCAGCGCGACCGAGGGAGAGAAGGAGCTCCAGGTACCGGTCAAGGCGCGTGCCGTACGGCTGGCGATCGACGGCGGCTTCGAGCGGCTCGACCTGTGGCCGGCCGACCTGGCCCGGGACGGCGGCTTCGAGGACGGCGGCACGTCCTGGGCCCGCGAGGGCCGCACGGCGATCTCGCCGCTTGCCTATCGCGGCGGCTCGGCGGCGACGGCCACGCAAGGGCGCTGGAGCAGCGACATCCCGGTCACCGGCGGCCTCGTCGGCGCCGTCGAGCTGAAGGCGCGGGTCCAGGGGATCGGCCGGATCGAGCTGTCGTTCGTGAAGAAGGACGGCACGACCACCGAGCCCGTCTCCACAGCCTTCGCAGGCACCTGGAAGGCCGCCGGGGTGCACGGCCCGGTTCCGCGTGAGGCGGTCGCGGCGCGGGTGTCCCTCGTCTCGGACAGGGGCGTGGGGTTCTTCGACGACGTCGCCCTGCTGTACGGCTCGGCGGTGGACCCCTTCCAGGCCGACGCGATCCGGATGGACCACGGCATCCCGGGCGGCAGCCACGGCCACGCCGACAAGCTGCACGTCGACGTGACCGGCGGCGGGCTGCAGTCGACCGATCTCGGCATGGTCTACGGCTCCGACAACGCCGACCTGACCAACAACTGGTACCGCGAGAGCGTCTCGCACAACACGGTCGTCGTGGACGGCCGAAGCCAGGACCGCACCATGCGCGGCTCCCTGAACTTCTTCGGCACCAGCCCCGGGCTGCGGGTGGCCGACGCCGGAGCCAAGGACGGGGACGTGGCCATCCGCCGCGCGGACCTGATGACCGACCGCTACACGCTCGACGTGTTCGACGCCTCGGGGAGCACCGCGCACCGCTACGACCAGTCGTGGCACGGGCAGGGGACGCTGGAGGTGAGCGGGCCCGCCATGACGCCGCCGCCCTGCGGCGACTGCGTGCTCGACCCGGCCGACACCGACTTCGGCTACCACCGGCTCAAGCGGGTCGCCGAGGGCACGGCGGCGGACGGGCGGTGGCAGGCGCAGTGGACCTCCGACACGGCGGTGCTCTCGCTGCGGTCGCTGGAGCCGACCTCGACCGGGGTCCTGCACACCAGCGGGCCGGGCGAGGCCACCACCGGCAAGCCCATCCCGTTCCTGCTGGCCAGACGGGAGGGGACGGCGCGGACGCGGTTCACCACGCTGATCGAGACCCGCTCACTGGCGGACCGGCCGGCCGTGAGCGAGGCCCGGCGAATCGCCGACGGGCACGTGCGGGTCGACCTGACCGCCGGCCTCCGCGACGACGTGCTCTTCGACTCCGGCTACGCGCTGCTCAGGCGGGCCGCGAACGGCGCACCGGTCAGCGTGGACCTGATGCGCCGCGCCGCGGTCTCCGTGGACGGCGTCGACTGGGTCAAGGTCTCGCAGCCGATCGAGCGGGCGTCGGTGGCCTACGCCGGGTCCGAGCTGCGGCTGACCGTGCCGCGCGGAGCGACCGGGCGGTATGAGATCTCGGTCCACGCGCCAGGTGTACGAGATGTCACTTTGAATGGACATTCCGTGAGATACATCCGATCCGGCGACAGGGTCACCGTCGCCGTCACGGTCTCCTAGGAGCTCGCGATGGCGGCGCTCCTGCGGCCCTACCATCCTGCCGACCTGGCCGGAATCTACCGGGTGTGCCTGCTCGTCGACGGGGCGGGCCGGGCGGAGGCGCCCCGCTTCCACGCCGCCGACCTGCCCGGTCACCTCTACGCGGGGCCGTACGCGGTCGCCGATCCCGGCCTGGCCTCCGTCGTCGCCGACGAGCAGGGGATCGGCGGCTACGTCGTCGCCACCGCGTCCACCGAGAAGTTCCTCGGGTGGGCCCGCGAGCACTGGTGGCCGGTGCTGCGCGAGCAGTACCCCCGCCGTCCCGATCCCGGCGACGGCACCCTCGACCACCGCTACGTCGATGTGATCCACGACTACCCGGACACGCCTCGGCCCTGGTTCACCAGCCACCCGGCCCAGGCGCACATCAAGCTCACCGCGCGGCTGCGGGGCACGGGCTGGGGCCACCGCCTCATGTCGGCCCTGATCGCGTCGTTGCGGGAACGGCAGGTGCCCGGCCTGCACCTCGGCGTCGCCGAGACCAACGTCCGGGCCCTGGCCTTCTATGCCGCGCTCGGCTTCACCGAAGCCGAGCGTCACCCCTGGGGACGCACGCTCGTCCTCGATCTCTGAACAGGAGCCAGCCATGAGAGGAAAGGTCCTCACCGCACTCGTCTCCCTCTTCGCCCTCGTCCCCGGCACCGCCCTGGCCGCACCCCGTGTCAACACCTTCGAACGGCCCGAACGGGGCACCGCCTACACCCTGAGCCAGTGGGCGGCCGACGGCTGGAGCGCGCCCTGGCAGGAGGGCATGGACACCCGTACCTGGATCGACGGCTACAACTTCAACCACTCGGGCGGCAAGTCGCTGCGCGTCTTCTACCCCAAGGGCAAGATCGGACCGGCCGACTCCGGCGCCCAGGCGCCGCTCGCGCTGACCCCGGCCCGTGAGTACTACCTGTCCTACTGGGCGCGCTACAGCAGCGACTTCAGCTGGGGCAGCACGGAGTTCGCCGGGAAGCTGGGACTCGGTCTGGCCGGCGGCGCCGCGTGCTCGGGAGGCCAGGTCTGCGACGGCTACAACGGCTTCAGCTCGCGCATGATCTGGCGGCGCAACAACGGCCAGGCGGCGATCTACTACTACCACATGGGTCACGCCGGGCAGTACGGCGACTACGCCGTGCTCAAGCGCAACGGCGCCGACATCCTCTATCCGCGCGGGGAGTGGTTCAACGTCGTCCAGAGGCTCAAGGTCAACACCGTCACCAACGGCAACGCCAACCCCGACGGCGAGATCGAGATCTTCTACAACGGCGTCTCGGCCGCCACCGTCACCGGGCTTCGCTTCGTGCGCAACGGCGACCTGATCGACAGGGCCTACTTCTCCTCCTTCTTCGGCGGGGCGACCACCGACTTCGCGCCCGCCAACGACTCCTGGATCTGGTACGACGACCTCAAGGTGTCGACCAACCGGGCCGACATCTGCGAGCTGGCGCCCGGTGGCTGCCACACCCGCACCTTCGAGGCCGAGAACTACAGCGCGATGAAGGGCGTCATCACCGAGCCCACGCCCGACACGGGCGGCGGGCAGCACGTCGGCTCCTTCGACAGCACCGACTGGATCGCCTTCGGCGGGGTCACCATCCCGTCGGCCGGGCGCTACCTGGTGGAGTACCGCGTCGCCTCGCCGAACAACGGCGGGGTGATCTCGCTGGACCTCAACGAGGGCGCCACCCCGCTCGGAAACATCGATGTGCCGAACACCGGAAGCTGGTCGAGCTACCGGACGATCTCCCGTGAAGTCGACCTGCCCGCTGGGACACACCAGTTCGGCGTCTACGCGGTGACGGGCGGCTTCAACCTCAACAGGTGGAAGATCACCCGGCTCTACTGAACCGCTACGAGGGAGCACCCGGACAGGCCGTGATGGTGCGCGGCCTGTCCGGGCCGCAACCCGTCCACGCCACGCGCCCGGCACGACCGTCGACGTCGTCCGCGCGCCGCCGTCAAGCCCTCCCGCGACCTGTGAGGAAAGCCGCATGAGCCTCGTCCCCTTGCCCGCCGCCGTGGTCCCGGCCCGCGGCGCCTTCGCCCTCACCACGGAAACCGGCCTGACGGCGCCGGACGCCCTGCACGGAGTCCTGGCGTGGTTACAGGGCGCCCTGCGCGCGGGGACCGGGCTGCCCCTGCGCGAGTCGGCGTCCGGCTCGATCCGGCTGGAACTCGATCCCGATCTCGCCCCCGAGTCCTACCGGCTGCGGGTCACCCCCGACCACGTGCGCATCGAGGGCGGCGACCCCGCAGGCGTGTTCTACGGCTGCCAGACGCTGCTACAACTGCTGCCGCCCGCCGTACACCGCCGCTCACCCATCACCCCCGGCACGGACTGGGTCATCGGCGCGACCACCGTCACCGACGCGCCGCGGTTTCCGTGGCGCGGCGTCCTGCTCGACGTCGCACGGCACTTCATGCCGGTGCACGGCGTGCTCAGGTTCATCGACCAGATGGCGGCGCACCGGCTCAACCGGCTCCACCTGCACCTTACCGACGACCAGGGCTGGCGTCTGGAGATCGGCCGCTACCCCCGTCTGACCGCGGTGGGAGGGTGGCGTACGGAGACACAGCTAGGTTCCGGGCCCGACGCGGGCACCGACGGCCGGCCGCACGGCGGCTATTACACCCATGACGACATCCGCGAGATCGTCGCCTACGCCGCCGGACGTTTCATCACCGTCGTGCCGGAGATCGAGATGCCCGGTCATGTCCGCGCCGCCCTGGCCGCCTACCCCGAACTGGGCGCCGGGGCGGAGCGACTTCCGGTGTGGACCCGCTGGGGCATCGACGATCACGTGCTCAACGCCGAGGAGCGCACCGTCAGGTTCTTCTGCGACGTGCTGGACGAGGTGATCGATCTGTTCCCGTCGCCGTATGTCTGCGTGGGCGGCGACGAGGCCCCGAAGACCCGCCTGCGCGACGATCCCGCCTCGTGGGCCAGAGCCGCCGAACTCGGGCTCGACAGCGTGGACCGGCTGCCGGGATGGTTCCTGGGGCGCATCGGCCGCCACCTGGCCGGGCACGGCCGCCGCATGCTCGGCTGGGACGACCTGCTCGAAGGCGACCTGCCGGCCGGGACGACGCTCCTGTCCTGGCGCGGCATGTCCGGCGCCGTCGTCGCGGCCCGCCGGGGACACGATGTGATCAGCTGCCCCGACAACCACGCCTATCTCGACTACCGGCAGTCCGACCTGGACATCGAGCCGATACCGCAGTCCGTCGTCCTGGACCTCGACCGCGTCTACGCCTTCGAGCCCGTGCCCGCGGAGCTTTCTCCCGAGGAGGCCTGCCATGTGATCGGGGGCCAGGCCAACATCTGGACGGAGTACATGGACTCCGGACGTGTGGTCGACTATTTCGCCTTTCCCCGCCTGGCGGCGATCGCGGAAGTCCTGTGGACTCCGGCCCGCCTGCGTGACCTGCCCGGTTTCCGCGAGCGCATGGAAACCCACCTGCTGCGCCTGGAAGCCATGGGGATCGAGTTCCGCCGGGCGCAGGGCCCGGAACCGTGGCAACAACGGCCCGGGATCGCCGGACGCCCCAGGACCGAGGAGGAACGCGACGCCCACATCGCCCGCATCACCGGCCGGTCGTACCCCCAGGCGAAGGCGTTGACGGGACACACCCCGTAGGGCCGCGGCGGAGGTCAGGCGGACCGGCGGACGACGAGAGCCGGATCGAAGATCACCGAGGTCGGCGGAAGGCCCGGCTCCTCGATGCGGGCCAGGAGCAGGCGGGCCATCTCGGCGGCCATGTCCTCCACCGGGTGGCGGACCGTGGTGAGCGGCGGACGGCAGGCGGTGGCCACGCTGCTGTCGTCGAAACCCACGACCGCGACGTCCTCGGGAACCCGGCGGCCGTGCTGCCGCAGCGCGGGAAGGGCCCCCTGGGCCATGAGGTCGTTGCCCACGAACAGGCCGTCGAGGTCGGGATGTTCGGCCAGGAGCCGTTCCATGGCGGCCTCCCCGCTGCCGTAGGTGAACCCGCCCTCGGCGCAGGGGATGTAGGAGTGGCCGTGCGCCGCCATGGCGTCGCGGAAGCCGGCCAGCCGCTCCTGGCTCGCGGGCACGTCGAGCGGGCCGGAGATCGTGGCGATCCGCCGCCGTCCCAGTGCCCACAGATGGTCGGCGGCGAGCTTCGCCCCGGCCCGGTGGTCGACGTCGACGTAGCTGATGGGGATGGGCCGGGCCGGTTTGGCGAACAGCACCGTCGGCACCCGCGCCTCGACGAGGAGCGCGGGGAGGGGGTCCTCGGCGTGGGTGGACACCAGCGCGGCCCCGTCGGCGTTGCCCTGCCGGAGGTAGGTGACGATCTGGTCGCGACTCTGGTCGGTCTCGGCGAACATCAGGGTGGGATGCACGCCGCGCGTGCTCAGGAAGCTCACGACGCCGGCCACCACGCGTCCGAAGAACGGGTCGGTGAAGACGGTGAAGCGCTGGTCGTCGTCGCCGTCCCCGGCACCGGAGACGACCAGCCCGATCGCGCCGGTCCTTCTCGTCACCAGAGACCGCGCCGCCGAGTTGGGCACGTATCCGATCGCGCTGATGGCGTGGCGCACCTTCTCCTGGATCGCGGGATCGACGTTGCGGATGCCGTTGATCACCCTGGAGACGGTGGCGCGCGAGACCCCCGCCACGCGCGCCACGTCTTCCAGGGTGGGGAGGGATTGCGATGCCGGGAGCCGAGGGGTCATGTGGGCTTTATAGCAGAGAAGGGGAGAGCGCTCTCCAAAGCGGTTCACCCGAATACGGCGGCGGACAACGGAAGGTCGGCCGACGAGCGGCCGGCCAGGACGGTGAAGCCGCCGGGTTCGGTGCGCCAGGCGCCCTGCCCGGCGTCCCAGTGCTGGAAGGCCCGGGCGGGGAGCCGCACGTCCACCTCGACGCTCTCGCCGGGCCGCGCCTCGGCCGTGGCGTGGCCCGCCAGCCAGCGCGGCGGGCGGGCGAGGGACGTCTCCGGTCGCGCCAGGTAGACCTGGACGACCTCGCGCCCCGGCCGCTCGCCGATGTTGCGCACCCGTACGCGGACCGTCACCGGCAGCCCAGGGGCGGCCTCGGCGGGCACCGACAGCTCCTCGTACGCCCAGGTGGTGTAGCCCAGCCCGTGCCCGAACCAGTACGCCGGAGGCTCCGCCTCGCGCAGCCAGGCACGGTAGCCGATGTCCAGGCCCTCGGCGTAGGTGAGCGTGCCGTCCACGGGAACGGTGGAGACCAGGGACCGGCCGGCGAAGGTGACGGGCAGGCGGCCGCCGGGCTCGGCCCGCCCGAACAGGACGTCCGCCAGCCCGTGCCCCGCCTCCTGCCCGGGGAACCAGCTCAGCAGCACGGCCGGCACCTCCTCGCGCCACGGGAGGGCGACGGGGCCACCGGCGTTGACGATCACGATGGTGGCCGGGTTGGCCGCCGCCACCGTCCGGACGAGCTTGTCCTGGGGGCCGGGGAGGTTCAGGTCCGTCCGGTCGGCGCCCTCGCTCTCGGCGTCCTGACCGGTCCCCACCACCACGACGGCGAGGTCGGCGGAGCGCGCGAGGTCGGCCGCGGCCCGCAGCCCGGCCGTCTCCTCCGGCCGGGGCGGGCCGGCGGCCAGCGCCGAGGCCACTCCGCTTCCGGGGTCGAGACGCCGCCGGGACACCAGTTCGACGTCCCGGCCCGCCTCGAGCGGCAGCCGGGCCGTCCGGTACGGCGGGGAGAGGTGCACGGTCGCCGGGTCGTCGGTGTCGCGTTCCACCTCCTCGTCGATCAGCACGCGGCCGTCGGCTTCCAGGGTGACGCGACCCCAGCCCGCGACGCCCAGCTCCCACGGCCCGGTGACGTCGGGGCGCAGGAGCGCGCGGATCTCGACGACCGCCGCGCGGGCGGGCACCGTGCGCGCCGGCTCCGGAACGTGGCCGGTCAGGCGGTGCTCGGCGTGGAGCTCCCGGCCGGCGGCGTCCAGCAGCCGGACCAGCAGGCCGGGCTCGCCGGTGCGCGGATCCCGGGCGTTGGCCGTGCCGAGGGGGGTGGGACGGGCGCCGTGCGAGACGCCGGGGCAGTGGACCACCTCCACCGTGGCGGGCAGGGCTTCCCGGATGCCGTCGAGGAGCGACACCGTGCGCCGGGGGTACACACCCGCGCTGCCGCCGCCCTGGATCCGGGGGGTGACGGCGTTCGGCCCGAGCACCGCGACCCGGCGCGGCCGGTCGGGGTCCAGGGGGAGCAGCCCTCCCTCGTTGCGCAGGAGCACCGCGCTCGCCGCGACCGCGCGCCGCAGCAGCATCCGCGCCGCGCGCCCGCCTTCCGGAGCCCCGGACGCCGGGCCGATCGGGAGGTCCGGCGGCCAGGGGTCGTCCGCCGGAAGGCCGAGCGCGCCGACCCGGGCGGCCAGCAGAAGCAGCCGCCTGACCTTGTCGTCGATCGCGGCCTCGGGCACCTGCCCGTCGCGCACGGCGGCGGCCAGCGCCGGCCCCCATGGGCCCTCGGGGCCCGGCATGGCGAGGTCCTGCGCGGCCCGGCCCGCCGGAGCCGTGGAGCGGACGGCCCCCCAGTCCGACACCACCACCCCGTCGAACCCCCACTCGTCCTTCAACGGGTTCGCCAGCAGCGGGTTCTCCGACATCGTGATCGAGTTCACCGCGTTGTAGGCGGACATGACGACCCACACGCCCGCCGCCACCGCGGTCTCGAACGGCGCCAGGTACAGCTCGCGCAGCGTCCGCTCGTCGATCCGCGCGTCGAGGGTGAGCCGTTCGGTCTCGGAGTCGTTGGCGACGTAGTGCTTGGCGGTGGCCGCGACCCCGCCCGCCTGGATTCCGCCGATGAGGGCGGCGCCGATCCGGCCGGCCAGCACCGGGTCCTCCGAGTAGCACTCGAAGTGGCGGCCGGCGAGCGGCGAGCGGTGCAGGTTCAGCGTCGGGGCGAGCAGGACGTGCACCCCCTTGCGCCGCGCCTCGCCGGCGAGCAGCCCGCCGAGCAGGCCGACCAGGTGCTCGTCCCAGGTGGCGGCCAGCGCGGTCGGGCAGGGCAGGGTCAGGGAGGTGTCCCTCTCGTCCCAGCCTTCCCCGCGGACGCCGGCCGGTCCGTCGGAGAACACCATGGCCCGCAGCCCGATGTCCGGCTCGGCGCCGGTGCGCCACACGCTCGCACCGGTGACCAGGCGCGCCTTCTGCTCCAGGTCGAGCTTGCTCACGAGGCGATCGATGTCGTCGTCGGTCACACACGTTCCCTTCGTATCTCGATCTCGGTCAGCAGGTCGCGCTCGGCCGTCCGGCTCCGCACGATCGCGGCGGCGAGGTCCCTGGTGGCGCGGTCCGCCCCGGAGACCTGCTCCGATCGGGACACCAGGGCCGTCTGCTCGACGTGCTCGCGCAGCCGGGTCAGGAAGAGCCGGTCGAAGGCGCCGCCCGTGGCGGCCCCGAGCGCCGCCAGCTCGTCCGGGGTGGCCATGCCCGGCATGTCGTGCCCTTCGTGCGGGTTCCGCGCAGGCAGTCCGGTACGGCCGAGCTCGGCCCGCAGGCGTCGCAACTCCGCTGCGTGAGCCTGCCGGAGACGGCCCGCCAGCCCTCGTACGGCGGGCGAACCCCCGCGTCCCGCACCGAGGTCGAGCAGGAGCAGCGCCCGCTCCTCCATCGCGATCATCAGTTGCAGCCAGGCGGTGTCGGTGGCGTTGAATCCGGCGGCCGTGGCGGGCAGGACGGCGTCGGCAGCGGGCGGATGCGAGGCATGCCGGTCGTGTGATCCAGGTCCGGCGGAACGGGCGAGGCAGCCTCCCACCAGGGCGACCGCCGCCCCGAGCACCAGGAGCAGGACCGCGGGGCCGTGTCTCATGCGAAGTCCCTCGATCAGGTCGGGCCGTGCCGGGCACCGGGTCACGGCGCCCGGCACGGTGATCAGGTCCCCGGGTGAGCCGGGCGGGGGTCAGGGCAGCTCGAAGTTCTCGGTGAGGGCGGCGCCGCGGTGCGGCTTGTACTGGTCGTATCCCCGCGGGTCGCACTGCAGGCCGCCGTTGATGCAGTGCGTCACCAGCGCGTCCAGGATGGCGGGGTCGTCCCAGGCGTTGAAGAAGTCGTAGTGCCAGGTGTAACCGCGCCCGCTGGCCAGCCGCGCCTGCGACAGGTCGCCGCCGGCGGGGAAGGCGATCTTGAACTCCAGCATCGGCACCGCGACCGGGTGGCTGGCCGGGCAGTAGCCGCCGGCCGGGTAGGCCATGTGGCTCTTGTGGTCGGCACTGTCGAGGTGGACGCCGTCCCAGCAGCTCGGCGCCTGGTACCGGACGTTCACCTGGGTACCCGCCGCGCACGACTGCGGGATGTCCCAGCTGTGTGAGATGTCCCCGCACTCGAAGCCCTCGACCGCGCCAGGGGAGTCACGGAACTGCTCCAGCGTCGCCGTCGGGCTGCCCACGACGAAGCGCAGCCCCTGCGGGAACGGCTGGACCCGCCAGTACTCCAGGATCCCGGACTTGTAGTAGATGACCTGGTTCCCGATCGGCTGGATCAGCTGGTCGCCCTTGTAGAAGCTGGGGAACCAGTACGCGGACCGGTCGTGCGGGTTGGTGCAGGACGTGCCGCCGGCGAGCAGCGAGGTCTCCGTGCTGGCGGCGTTCGTCGTCCTGTTCCCGACGAAGGTGTGCATGTGGGACGCGCCGGGAAGGCCGGGGTAGACGATGGGGTCGTCGGGACGGTTGGCCGTCCAGGAGCAGTTGGCCTGGAATTCGTGGTGCGTCACCTGGTCGGTGAAGGTCGGCCTCGGCCTGGGGGTGGTCCCGTCGCCTCCGGCGCCGTACACCTTGAACTCCCACAGGGAGTAGCCGTAGCCGGTGCCGCGCGCCGTGCCGTACATCCGCACGTACCGGCCGGTGCCGGACACCTGGAGGGTCTGGCTGCCTCCGGTGCCGGACGTGGTGGAGTAGACATCGCTCCAGCTCTGCCCGTCGGGCGAGGTCTGGATCTTGAACGCCTTGCCGTAGGCGCCCTCCCAGACCAGCAGGACCTGGGAGATGGTCGCCGGACCGCCGAGGTCGACCTGCAGCCACTGCGGGTCGGCCGCGAGGCTGGACCAGCGGGTCGCGGTGTCGCCGTCGACGGCGGCTCCGGGGCCGTATCCCGCTCCCTCCACCGAGGAGGCGGTGACGACGCGGCCTTGCGAGAGCAGGGCGTCCGCCGCGCGGGCCGGCGCGATCACGAGCAGCGCGGTGGCGACGACCGTGGCCAGCGCGCCGGCGAACAGGGCCAGGTTGAGCCTGGCGGGTCTTCGGGAGGATTTCATGATCTCTCCTTGGGGGGAACCGTCGGACCGGCAAGGAGAGCGCTCTCCAACGAGAGTCGTACGCCGGGTCGCGCTTGTCAAGGCGCGATGACTCCGACCGGAAGGAGAAGTTCACCCGGCCGACACACTGGCATCCGCTCAAAGCCAATGACCTGCGTAAATTCGAATTGGATGTTTCGTGCGAGTGAGCGGCGGATTTCCAGATCGCGGGAAATGGGCCTTGACTGGGTCCGATTTGCCGGGCACTCTCGCCGGTACGGAGAGCGCTCTCCCTCTGTCGCCGGTGCGGCGACCACCCCCCATGTTCGGAGGAGAGACAGTGCGTCCAGCTCGAAGTCCCGGCTTGTCGCGATCGGCCCTGGTCGTCGTCACCCTGGTGGGGCTGCTCCTTTCCGGCCTGGCCTGGCCCGGCCCCGCCTCCGCGGCCGACACCCTGCTGTCACAGGGGAAGCCGGCGACGGCGTCCTCGTCGGAGGGGGCCGCCTACGCCGCCGCCTACGCCGTCGACGGCGACACCGCCAGCCGGTGGTCGAGCTCGTTCAGCGACCCCCAATGGCTGCAGGTCGACCTCGGCGCCCCGGCGACGATCAGCAAGGTCGTCCTGATCTGGGAGACCGCGTACGGCAAGGCGTTCACCCTCCAGACCTCGCCCGACGGCGCGAACTGGACCGACGTCTACCAGACCGCCGCCGGCACCGGCGGCACGCAGACCCTCGCCGTCACCGGCAGCGGCCGGTACGTGCGCATGCACGGCACGGCGCGCGGCACCGGCTACGGCTACTCCCTGTGGGAGTTCCAGGTCTACGGCCAGACCGGCGGACCTCCGGGAGGCGACTGGACGGAGGTGTGGAAGGACGACTTCACCGGCCAGGCCGGCACTTCCCCCGCGGCCGGCGACTGGATCCTGCGCACCGGGAACCAGTATCCGGGCGGCCCGGCGAAGTGGGGCACCGGAGAGGTCGAGACGATGAGCGCCTCCACGGCGAACGTGTCCCTCGACGGCTCCGGCCATCTGAACATCAAGGCGATCAGGGACGCCTCCGGCGCCTGGACCTCGGGCCGGGTCGAGACGCAGCGCACCGACTTCGAGCCGAGGCCGGGGGAGATGCTGAGGTTCAGCGCCCGCGTCAAGCAGCCCGACGTCCCCGGCGCGCTCGGCTACTGGCCGGGCTTCCGCGCGACCGGCGCCGCCTTCCGCGGCAACCACACCAACTGGCCGTCGATCGGCGAGACCGACATCATGACCGACGTCAACGGCCGCGACCAGCTCGCCAACACCCTGCACTGCGGCACCGCCCCCGGCGGAGCCTGCAACGAGTACGACGGCCGCACCAGCGGCTTCGCCACCTGCGGCGGCTGCCAGAGCGACTACCACGACTATGCGCAGGTCATCGACCGCACCACGACGGACGAGGAGATCCGCTTCTACCTCGACGGCAGGCAGACCTGGGTGGTGCGGCAGAGCCAGGTCGGCGTGGCAGCCTGGAACGCCGCCGTCCACCACGGCTTCTACCTGCGCCTGGACCTGGCGATCGGCGGCTCCCTGCCCGACGCGATCGCGGGCCGCACCACGCCGGTCGCCGCCACCACCTCCGGCGGCGTGCTGAGCGTGGATCGCGTCGTGGTCGAACGGCGGTCCGGCACGACGCCCACCGCCATGGCCGACCCGCCCGTTCCCGCCGGGCCGAGCACGGTGAAGGTCACCGGCTCGCAGGGCAACTGGCAGCTGCAGGTGAACGGGTCGCCCTACCTGGTCAAAGGTGTGACCTACGGCCCGCCACAGGGAGCGGCCGACGCGTACATGCGGGACCTGGCCGCCATGGGCGTCAACACGATCCGGATCTGGGGCGTCGACGACATCGCCACCCCCGTGCTGCTCGACACCGCCGCCCGGCACGGCATCAAGGTCATCGTCGGTCACTGGCTCAACCAGGGTGCCGACTACGTGAACGACACCGCCTACAAGACCAGCGTGAAGAACGAGATCGTCGCCCGGGTCAACGCGCTGAAGAACCGCCAGGGCGTGCTGATGTGGGACGTCGGCAACGAGGTCATCCTCACCATGCAGGACCACGGGCTGCCCGCGGACGTCGTCGAGCAGCGGCGGGTGGCCTACGCCAGGTTCATCGACGAGGTGGCCGAGGCGGTCCACGCCGCCGACCCGAACCACCCGGTGACCTCCACCGACGCCTGGACCGGCGCCTGGCCGTACTACAAGGCGTACTCCCCGGCGCTCGACCTGCTCGCCGTCAACGCCTACGGCGCACTCAAGAGCGTCAAGGACGACTGGTCCAAGGGCGGCTACACCAAGCCGTACATCGTCACCGAGTCCGGCCCGGACGGTGAGTGGGAGGTCGCGAACGACGTCAACGGGCAACCCACCGAGCCGACTGACCTGCAGAAACGCGACATGTACAGCGCGAGCTGGGACGCGATCCGCGGCCATCCCGGGGTGGCGCTCGGCACGACCGCCTTCAACTACGGGCTGGAGAACGACTTCGGCGGGGTCTGGCTGAACGTCCTCACCGGAGGGTGGCGGCGGCTGGGGTACCACGCGCTGAAGCAGGCCTACACCGGGCAGTCCGCTGCGAACACCCCGCCGCGGATCACCTCGATGACCGTCGGCTCTCAGACCGAGGTGCCCGCCGGGCGCACCTTCACGGTGGACGCCGCGGTCACCGACCCCGACGGCGACCCGATCCGCTACAACCTGATGTTCAGCGACAAGCACGTCACCGGGAACCGGGGACTGCGGCACGTCTCCTTCATCCAGACCGGCCCGGGACGGTTCTCGGTGACCGCCCCCGAGCAGCTGGGCGTGTGGAAGGTGTACGTCTACGCCTACGACGGCCAGGGCGGCGTCGGCATCGAGCAACGCTCGTTCCGCGTGGTCCCGCCGGTCGTGGACGGGACGAACGTGGCACGCGGGAAGCCCACCACCGCCTCCAGCTTCCAGCCGACCGGCGACGGCGGGCCGTTCACCCCTGATCGCGCCACCGACGGCAGCTTCACCACCAGGTGGGCCAGCGAGTGGGCCGATCCCCAGTGGATCACTGTCGACCTCGGCCAGGTCACCGCGCTCAAGCAGGTCCAGCTCGGCTGGGAGGCCGCCTACGGCAAGGCCTACCAGATCCAGACCTCGGCCGACGGCGCCGACTGGGCCACCGCCTACGGCACCACCACCGGCGACGGCGGTTTCGACCAGATCCCCCTGAACGCCTCCGCCCGGTACGTCCGGCTGAACCTCACCCAGCGAGGCACCGCGTACGGCTACTCGCTGTGGGAGTTCGGCGTCTACAGCTGACGCGCCCGGTGACCCGCTCCACCACCCCCGATGAAAGCGAAGGACATGAGACACAGGTCAAACCCGGCCGGGCTCGCGATCCTGGCCGCCCTGCTGGTCACGCCCGCGGTGGTCACGCCCGCGTCCGCCTCCTCGATCTCCCAAGGCGCGACCGCCCTCGCCGACTGCCAGTCCGCCAACGCCGCGCTGAACAGGCCGGCCACCGCCTCGTCGATCGAGGGCGCCGGCACCCCCGCCTCGGCGGCCTTCGACGGCGCCTCCGGAACCCGCTGGTCGAGCGCGTTCAGCGACCCGCAGTGGATCCAGGTCGATCTGGGCGCGGTGCGCGACATCTGCAAGGTCGATCTGTCGTGGGAGGCCGCCTACGGCAAGGACTTCACCATCCAGGCGTCCGCCGACGGCACCACCTGGAGCGTGCTGAAGACGGTGACCGGCGGCACCGGCGGCAACGCCTCCTACGAGGTCACCGGCTGGGGCCGCTACCTGCGGATCAACGGCACCGCCCGCGGCACCGGTTACGGGTACTCGCTGTGGGAGGTGGCCGTGCACGTGACGGGCGGCGGCACGCAGCTGCCCGGCGGCGGCGACCTCGGCCCGAACGTCAAGGTCTTCGACCCGTCCATGCCGTCGGCGACCATCCAGGGACAGATCGATCAGATCTTCAAGCAGCAGGAGGCCGCCCAGTTCGGCACCGGCCGGTACGCCTTGCTGTTCAAGCCCGGGAGCTACGACGTCAACGTCAACACCGGCTTCTACACCTCCGTGCACGGCCTCGGGCGCAACCCCGACGACGTCACCGTCAAGGGCGTGAGCGTGGACGCGGGCTGGTTCAACGGCAACGCCACCCAGAACTTCTGGCGCTCCACCGAGAACCTCGCGGTCACGCCGTACGACGGCACCAACCGGTGGGCGGTCGCGCAGGCCGCGCCGTTCCGCCGCATGCACATCCGCGGCGGGCTCAACCTCGCGCCGTCCGGGTACGGCTGGGCGTCCGGCGGTTACATCGCCGACAGCAAGATCGACGGCACTGTCGGGTCGTACTCCCAGCAGCAGTGGTACACCCGGGACAGTTCGATCGGCGGCTGGTCCAACAGCGTGTGGAACATGGTGTTCTCCGGCGTGCAGGGCGCGCCCGCCATCAGCTTCCCCGAGCCGCGCTACACCACGCTCGACACCACCCCGGTGAGCCGCGAGAAGCCGTACCTCTACCTGAACGGGAACGACCCCGCCGTGTTCGTCCCCGGCAAGCGCACGAACGCCCGCGGCACGACCTGGGCGAACGGCCCGACCCCCGGCACGTCGGTCCCGCTCACGCAGTTCTACGTGGCCAAGCCCGGGGTCGGCGCCGCCACGCTCAACCAGGCGGTCGCGCAGGGGCTGCACCTGCTGTTCACGCCCGGCATCTACCACCTCGACCAGACCGTCGAGGTGACCAGGCCGGACACCATCGTCATGGGCCTCGGCCTGGCGACACTGGTGCCGGACAACGGCGTCACCGCCATGCGGGTGGCGGACGTGGACGGGGTGAAGCTGTCCGGCTTCCTGATCGACGCCGGCCCGGTCAACTCGCCGACGCTCCTGGAGATCGGCCGCCAGGGCGTCCACACCGACCACTCGGCGAATCCGATCACCGTGCAGGACGTGTTCGCCCGGATCGGCGGGCAGTTCGCCGGGAAGGCGACGACCAGTGTGGTGGTGTACGCCGACGACACGGTCATCGACCACACCTGGATCTGGCGGGCCGACCACGGCGACGGCGTCGGCTGGGACGTCAACGCCGCCGACTACGGCCTTCGCGTGTACGGCGACGACGTGCTGGCCACCGGGCTGTTCGTGGAGCACTTCAAGAAGTACAACGTGGAGTGGTCCGGCGAGCGCGGACGGACGATCTTCTTCCAGAACGAGCTGCCGTACGACCCGCCGAACCAGGCGGCGTACATGAACGGGAGCGTCAAGGGCTGGGCCGCCTACAAGGTCGCCCCCTCCGTGAACACCCACGAGGGCTGGGGCCTGGGCAGCTACTGCGTGTTCACCAGCGACCCCACCATCCAGGTGGACCACGGCTTCGAGGTCCCGGTGAAGGCGGGCGTGAAGTTCCACAGCCTCCTGGTCGTCTCCCTCGGCGGCAAGGGGCGGTACAACCACGTCATCAACGACACGGGCGCCCCGGCCTACGGACCCGACACCATCCCCTCGACGGTCACCACCTATCCGTGACCCGCGCGACGTGCCGGGCGGGGTGGCCCGGCACGTCGCGGGGAAGTGCGGGTCAGCGATTCGACTCCACGTTCTCCAAGAGGCGGCTGAGCAGCCCGTCCAGCGTCTCCTGCTCCTGCGCGTCCAGCACATAGACCATCTCCGCCTCCACCTCCGCCCGGATCCGCATGGCCTCCAGCCACAGCTCGTGGCCCTTGTCGGTCAGCTCCACGTCCACCCGCCGCCGGTCCTCCGCGCTGCGCAGCCGCCGTACCAGCCCGGACTTCTCCAGCGTGTCGAGCCGCCCGGTCATCCCGGCGGGCGAGAGCATCAGCTCGACCGCCAGTTCGGACGGCGTCGCGGCCCCGCCATGGGCGACCAGCCGGTGCAGCGTCTCGAACTCGAAGTCCTGCATCCCCACCTGCGCCAGCGCTGCCTCCTTCGTCTGGCGCAGGTGCTTGACGAGGAACTGCATCCGCGTCACGACCGCCTCGACCCGCTCGTCGTACGGCGCCTTGCCCCGCCACCGGGCGAGATGACGATCCACTGAGTCCACAGACGACAACGATACGCCGGCAAGTATTTAGTTGACGAAATATTAGCTGGCGAAATAATCTGGCGGACCATGAGACTGCTGATCGGCCGGGCCGTGTCCGCCCTGGCCACCGCGTTGATCCCGACCACGATCACCCTCGCTGTGCTGCGTGCCACCGGTGATGCCGGGGCCGTCGGCATGGTGCTGGCGTGTGAGGCGATTCCGTTGCTGGTGTTCCTGCCGGTGGGCGGGGTGGTGGCCGACAGGGTCAGACCCGAGCGACTGGCGCTGGTCACCGACCTGGTGCGCGGCCTGACGCAGGCCGCCATCGCGATCGAGTTGCTGACCGGTGCCGCCAGTGTGCCTCACCTGGCTGTGCTGGCCGTGCTGGCGGGAGTCGCGGTCGCGTTCGGGCTGCCGGCGGTGCCGAGGCTGGTGGCGGCCGCGGTGCCCGGGCCGGAGCGGCTACGCGTGAACGCCCGGCTCGGCGTCGCGACCAGCCTGGCCGCCGTGCTGGCTCCCGCCCTGGCGGGCGGCGTGGTGCTGCTGGCCGGCCCCGGCTGGGCCGCGCTGCTCACGGCCGCGCTGTTCGCCTGCTCGGCGCTCACCCTGGGCGGAGTACGTACGGCCAAGCGCCCCAGTGCCCAGAACGCCACGTTTCTCAACGACCTGAGAGAGGGATGGGGCGAAGTACGGCGGCGGCCGTGGTTCCTGACGACGGTCCTGGCCCACGGGGTCTGGCACTTCATGGCCGGGCTGTTCCTCACGCTCGGCCCGCTGGCGGCGGTCAAGGAGCTGGGCGGTGAGGCCAGTTGGGTGCTGATCGTGCAATGCGGCACGGTGGGGCTGGTCGCGGGGGTGTTCGCGGCGCCGAGGCTGCCCATCCGGCGGCCGCTGGTGGCCGTGCAGGTGGGTGCGGCACTGTACGTGCTGCCGATGGCGGCCCTGGCGCTGCCGGCGAGCGCGTGGGTGATCGCGGGGGCGTACTTCGTGGCGATGTTCGGGCTCGGCGTGCTCAGCCCGCTGTGGGAGACCGTGATCGCCGACGAGATCCCCGAAGCGGCGCTGGGCCGAGTACGGTCGTTCGACCAGCTCATCTCGTTCGCGACCCGGCCGTTCGGGCTGGCCATGGCGGCGCCGCTGGCGGGGGTGGCCGGCACGCGGGGGCTGCTGCTGACCGGTGCCATAGCCGTCGCCATGGCGAACCTGGCCGCGATCGCCACCATTCCCCGCCGCCGCCCCAGAACGTCCGAAGCGGGTGATCACGTGACCGTCCGTCGGGGTTGAGATCCGAAAGAGTCGCTCTGGCGGCAGGACACGAGGGTGCGGTCACGGCCGACGGTCCGCCGCCACGGCCCGAACGGGCGTACGACGGCCACGCCAACGGCCGCCAACCACATCTCCAGCATCTTCACCAAGCTCCAGGTGGCCCCCCTGGCGCCGCCGCACCTCGCTGGGCGTCCGGCTCACCCAGCAGGCCCCGGACCGCGACGCGAGGGCGCCGCAACCTCTCGCTGAAGAGCCTCGACACGCTGGGCAGCTGATCAGCGGCGCACGACCTCCCGCCGCTCCCGGACGTGCTCGGGTACGCCGCCCGCCCCGGTGGCGAAGGTGATCGGCTGAGGCCCGCCCTCCCGGCCGACCACGATCGTGACCTCCGGCTCCAGGACCAGCGCCTCGGTGCTGTGCAGGACCGACGGCTCGGCGCCGTGAAAAGAGATCACCGCGTCACCCTCACGAAGGCCGGCGGCAGCCGGGGTGCGAAGTGGCGCAGGGCGGCGTCGAGGTGGCCGGGAGTGGTGTTGAGTTCGTCCAGGCAGCACAGGCCGATGGTGTCGGTGGCCTTGTCGCGCCACGGGGAGCGGGCGGTGGTCCACGACAGGCGCTGCCCGGCGAAGGGATCAGGGGCGGTGTAGTCGAACACCGGGCGCAGGACCAGGGCGGGGCGGGGCTTGGAACCGGTGACGGGGACGATCTCCACGGAGGCGATGCGCGGCCAGGCGAGGCGAACCCGACGCAGACCACGGACGAGGTCGATGCCCTCGGCCGAGATGCGCAGGCGGCGCGGCATGACCAGCTCGAACAGGAACATCCACAGGGCATGGAGGGCGAACAGCAGGGCAACGACGATCAGGCCGAACAGGAGGTACGCGACGACCTGCAGCAGGGCGAACCCGCCGTCTTCGTCCAGGGACTCGGTCAGCCGGTCGTCCGGAGGCTGCGGTGATGAGGAGAACCAAGGCTCTGCCACGTACCAGATCCCGAGCGCGACGAAGATCGTCACGACCCAGACCAGCCATCTTCCCCTGCCCTTGCGCGCGACGGTGCCCGCCTTGATCCGGACGACGAAGGCCTCGGCAGGCGGACGGGCGGCCCGCGCCGAATGCGGCGAACCAGGCCCGGTGGCCGGCGGTCTGGGTCCCGGGACGGGCCCCGGAGGAATCTGTGGCGGCTCAGGGGTATTCATGCGCCGCTCCGCGAGGTAGTCGTCCGGTTCGACAGGAGACGGCCCGGCGGCGGACAGCGCCACCTGCCCTGGTCGGTCGCCATGCCGCCGACGATACGCCGCGCTGACGGCCCGATCGAGAGGGACCCTGGCGGCGGGTGTTCAGGTTCGTCATGCCCGGGCCCCGGCGCGTCGGCGCACGATGAGGCGCTCTCGACCGCCTTCGTCGCCCCCGTACAGGGACGAAGTGCGGGCCGGGCCGGATGCGACCGAGGCGGCCCGGCCGTTCATGGCCACTAACGGATGCCTCGTTGACGATTGGGCCGCCTGCCGCAGTCGCCGAACGATCCCCAACCGCCGGAGGCTCGGATCGCGGATCCGGGAGAGCTGATCGTCCCCTGGAACCTGACGCACTTGCCGTGGGCATTCGCCTTCACCGGCCCCGCGTAGTATTTGAAGTTTCCCGAATCCTCGTATTTGAGGGGGCCGGCGAAGGCGATGTTCTTCACGAGGAGGGTCGCCGTGGTGTTGGTGGGCGTGCCCACGAAATCGGACTTGCTGGTGACGACGCAGTGCTCCCCGGTGGACGCGTTGTAGAGCAGGTGGACCTGGCCCCGGACGGTGTTCGTCTGGTCGGTCACCGGCATGGTGCCCAGCGCCACCCTGCGGAAACCGCTGCCGCACACCTGCTCGGGGGTGGAGCCGCTCGCGGCGCCGGCGGGCGCCGGTAACCCGGCGAGTGCGGTGGCGAGCAGGGTCGCCGAGGCGAATCGCGTGATGACGTTACCGGTCATGGATTTCCTCACTCGGGGTCGGCAGGACAGCGGCGGATGGTGATCACCCGGCGTCTTCGAGGCTGGCGGGTCCGGCGTTTGTCCGGAAGCAGCCGATGCGAAATCCGGACAATGAGTTGTCCGCGGACAATGCGTTCTGTTGACTTGATCATCGGCGGAGGATGCGGGGGAGGGGACGGCCGCGATGAACCGCAAGGCGGGCAGGCCCCAGGGCGGCCCCCGTGGCAGCACGCAGCAGGCGAACGCGCTGGCGGAGTTCCTGCTGACGCTCACCGTCGGGATGACCGTCCGCGAGCTCGCCGCGCGGTATCACGTGGGCAAGACGCTCTGGGGCGAGTACCGTTCAGGCCAGAAGATCATCCCCTTGGAGTTGCTGAAGCGGCTGGTCCAGGACCACACGCCGGACGAACGCACCCGCCACGTTCACCTGGAGACCGCCGCCCGGCTGCACGCGGCGGCCCTTGAGGCGGCCCGCCACGAGCCCGCCCCGGCGGCCCTCGAACCGGCGATCGCACCGGAACCAGCGGCTCTCGAACCGGCGGCCGCGCCGGAACCAGCGGCTGCGAACCCCGGGGCGGCGCCTGCGGGAAGGCGGCGTCCACGTCCCCTCCTGCTCGCCGGCGGTGGCACCGCGATCGCGGTCCTCACGCTGATCGTCCTGCTGGTCGGATGGGGTCCTCCACGCGGGGACGCCGTGTTCGCCGTGGGGCCGGACGGCGCCGGCATCTTCCGCTGGGACGGCGCGGACGCGGCCGGGTGGACCAGGATCGGAGACGGTGCCAAGCGCCTCTACTCCGGGCCCGCCGGCCTGTTCGCGACCGGGATCGACGATCGGCTCTACCGGTATGAAGGCCGCCCCGGCCGCTGGTCGCTGATCAGTGAGCCGGGCGGCGATTTCGCGATCAGCGGCGCGCACATCTTCCGGCTGGCCGCCGACCGCCAGTCCGTCGACGTGTGGAACGGGCAGGGCACGTCGTGGACCAGCGTCGGCGGCCCGGCAGCGCGGTTGTACGGCGGCGAGCCGGGCCTGTTCGCGACCGATCCGAAGGACGGCCGGATCTTCCGATACTCAGGCCCCTTCGACTGGGAGTGGATCGGGACGGCGGGAGCCTCGTTCGCGCTCACCGACCGTGACCTGTACGGCCTCACCCCGGAACGCGCCATAGTGAACCGCTGGCTCTCGGAGGAGACATCGCCACCCTGGCCGCCCTGGATCTACGCGGCAGGCCCGGCGGCAGAGCTCTACGGAGGACCCGCCGGGCTCTTCTCCACCGACCCCTCGCGCGTACGGCTGCGCGTCCTCGCGGACTCGTCGACCGCCGCCGTGAGCCAGAGCTGGCAGGACATCGGCCCGACGGGCGCGGAAGTGGCGGTCGGCCGGGAGGCGGTGTACGTCCTGACCGAGGACCGCTCGCGGATCCTGCGCTGGTCCGCCGGCTCCGGCACCTGGCAGTACATCGGCGGACCCGCCCAGACCCTGACGGCAGGCTGATGCCCGGCCTCCCGACCCCTTCAAGGTCTTCTGGCCCATCGGGACAGGGCGCCGGCCAAGAACGCGGCGCCTGCGGGATGCCGATCATGTACGGGTGGGCCGTGTCCCAGGCGGTGAAGTCGAGCCGGAGCCCGGCGAAATGTCAGCGACACAGCCAACGCCTCCTGCGCTCCTGGTGAAGGGAGCGGGCGTGGTGATGAACGAGGAGATCACTCCGCGGTCGTGCCGGTGCGCGACCCCGCGCCGTACGGAGCAGAATCTTTGACAAGCCCGGATAACGTCGTGCGGTTGAACCGGTCAAGAAGGAGACCATGGATCTGGCCCGCGTGCGAGACCGTTGTGAGCAACAGATTCGGCGCCTGCGGATCTCGTCGCCGTTGAATGTCGTCGCACTGTGCGAGGACCTGGCCAGGGAGCGCGACCGGCCGATCCGCCTTCTCCCGCTGTCCTCGCGGCCGTCGAACCCCTCCGGCCTGTGGGTGTCCGCGAAGACCGCCGACTACATCTTCTTCGAGGAATCCGCCGGCTCGGTGCATCGCGAGCACATCATCCTGCACGAGATCGGCCATCTGGTGTTCGGCCATTCGGGCGTCGCGGACCTGGACGACCTCACCGCGCGCCTGCTGGCGCCGAACCTGGATCCGAAGGTCGTGCGGCGGCTGCTGTGCCGGGGCAAGTATGACGACGTGGACGAGCAGGAGGCCGAGCTGTTCGCCACGCTCGTGCTGCTGCGGGCCGATTTCCAGGTCGTTCCCGTGCGGGGCCCGGACATCATCGACGATCCTTCCGGGGTGCTGGCGAAACTGAAGGCCGTGCTCGGGGGAGACGACCATGCTTAGGGCCTTCCACCTCGCCGTGATCGCGCTGGCGTGGATCGGCGTCGGCTACAAGCTCATCGACCTGCGCCGCAGGCCGAACGACCTCGGGCGCCTCGCACTCTGCGCGGCGCTGCTGTTCCTCGCGTTGGCGTTGACGGTCGGGCTGCCGCCGCTGTACCAGCGCATCCCCTTGTTCGCCGGGTCCCCGAGCCTGGTCCGGCTGGTCCAGCACAGCCTGGTCGTGCTGGCCGCCTTCTCGACGCAGCTGCTCGTCGTCCATCTGGCCTCGCCGCCCGGCCGGACGGCGGCCAACGTCCGGGTACGCGCGGTGGTCATGGCGGTCTTCCTGACTGCGATGATCGTCTTGTTCGCGGCGGCGTCGCCGGGTGACGCCGCGGAGGACTTCGTCGCCGCGTACGCCACGTGGCCGTTCGTCACCGAATACCTGCTGACCTTCCTGGGCTTCGTCGCCGTGGTGATGGCGGACATCTTCCGGCTTTCGCTCCGGTTCACCCGCCGCGCCACGGCGGGGTTCCTCCGGGCCGGGCTGTGGTTGTGGGCCGGGGCGAGTTCGGCGGGCTTCGCGTTCGCGGCGCACAAAGCCGCCTACGCCCTCATGACGCGCTTCGGGAACAAGCCGCCGTGGCCGGAGGGGCCGGTTTCCACCACGCTCGCCGGCCTGGTGCTGGCCCTGTTCGTCGCGGGGCTCACCGCGTACGGCTGGGGCCCGCGGATCGGCGCCGCGGGACTGTGGTGGAGCCGTTATCGGACCTATCGCGCGCTTCTTCCGCTCTGGAAGGCGTTCTACGAGGTCATGCCGGACATCGTGCTGAGGTTGCCGGCCACCCGCCGTGCCCCCGTCGATCTGCGGCTCTACCGGTGCGTCATCGAGATCCTCGACGGACGGCTGGCGCTGCGGGCCTACTGGGACGGCGAGGTCGCGCGGGCGGCGCGGGAACGAGCCATGGCGGCGGGGCTGACCGGGCCGCGGCTCGATGCCGCGGCCGAGGCCGCCGCGCTCGCCGCCGCGCTGGAAGCGCGCGAACGCGGCCACGTGACCGGGCAGGAACCGCCGGTGATGCCTGATCTCGGCCCTGATGCCGGCATGGCAGAGGAGATCCGCAGGCTCGTCCTGACGGCCCGCGCCTATCGCCGGATCACGACTCGTCGCGCGGGGGAAGCCCTTCCAGCGTCCGTACGCGCTTGATCACCTCGGTGATCGTGTCCAGGCTTTCCACCGACAGCCCGGACGCGCGCAACGCGACATCCCGGACCCCGGCGTCCCTCAGCGCGACGACCAGGGCGAGCTCGCCCTCCACCTCGTCGCGGATCCGCTCGTCGAAGAAGTAGGCGGGGGGCACTCCGAAGAAGGTGGCCAGCGCGGTGAGGTGCTTGAGGGTCGGGTTGTCCCGCTGGCCGGTCCGCAGATACCAGATGTAGGAGGCGGAGATGCTCACGTCCTGGTCCCGCGCGATGGCGGCGGCGACCTCCTCGTTGCTGTATTCCCGGCGGCCGGGCTCCCGGACCGTGCGGAACAGGTATTCCAGCTTCTCGGCCAGGCTCCGTTGCGATGCGGGCTCTTCTGCGCTGGAGCTCTCCATTGTCCACCTACTCGCTTGACTGCTGTGGACGTAACCACGGCGATCTTCACCACCGTTGACAGTGGCGCAGGGGTTGAGTTTAACTGACACCGTCTTGACTGGTGTGGATCGGACGGGGACTTGCCATCCACATCAGTCCAACGGGGTTGGGGGAGCTGATGGTTGTCCGGTTCCGGGTTCTGGGGCCGCTGGAAGTGGTGAGGGACGGTGGGGCGCCGATCCGGCTGCTTTCCGGAATGCAGCGGATCGCGCTGGCGACCCTGCTGCTGTATCCCAATCAGCCCGTGGTCGCCGACGGTCTGATCGAGCGGATGTGGGGGGACGACACCCCCGATGACCCTCGCGGGGCACTGCACACGCATCTGACCAGGCTTCGGCGTACCCTCTCCAAGGACCTGATCGAGAGCAGCGGAGGTGGTTATCTCCTTCGCGCCGACGAGGATTCGCTGGACCTGATCAACTTCCGTGATCTGGTCGCCCGGGGGCGGCGGGACGGCGCCGCCGAGAAGAGCCTGCTCACCCAGGCGCTGGCGCTGTGGCGGGGGCCCGCGCTGGCGAACGTCGACTCGGACGCCCTTCATCGTGACGAGGTCGCCGCGCTGGAGGAGGAGCACCGGCACGCGCAGGAACGATGGTTCGAGCTCGCCCTGCGGGCGGGGGAGGGGCCGGCGATCATCAGCCGCCTCAAGGCGGCGGTCGTGGCCTCCCCGATGAGCGAGCGGCTCAGCGGTCAGCTCATGATCGCGCTCTACCAGGCCGGTCGCCAGGCGGAGGCCCTGGAGGTGTACGAGGGACTGCGGGTGACACTGCGGGACGAGCTCGGGCTGGAGCCGGGGCAGGGGATCCGGCAGGCGCACGCGCAGGTCCTGAGCCAGGACGTACCCCGGCTCGGCGGGGATCTGCCAGGGGATCGCGAGCAGGTGGCCGTCGCTCATGTGCCCGTACCGGCGGAGCTGCCGGCGAAGGTGGCGACTTTCACCGGGCGGCACCACCAGGCGCAGGCGCTGCTCGACTCGCTGCGCGACGGGCGCGCGACGGTGGCCGCCATCTCGGGGCCGGGCGGCATCGGCAAGTCGGCGCTGGCCCTGCACGTCGCGCACCGGCTCGCGGCCGGTTTTCCCGACGGGCAGCTGTACCTGGACCTCAACGGCTCCACCTCCGACGTCCCTCCGCTGGAGCCGGCGCAGGCTCTCCGGCGGCTGCTCCGCTCCCTCGGCGTCGTGCCGGCCGCCGTGTCCGCGGAGCCGGGGGAGGCCGCCCGGCTGCTGCGCTCGCTGACCGCCGGCCGGCGCATGCTCTTCCTGCTGGACAACGTGCGCGACGTCGCCCAGGTGCGCGATCTGCTGCCCGGCGGCGCCGGTTGCCGCGTGCTGCTCACCAGCAGGCGGCTGCTCGCCGACCTCGACGGCGCCGAGCACGTCCAGCTGGACGTCTTCTCTCCTGAGGAGTCGTACGAGTTGCTCGAACGGCTGGTCGGCGGGGCGCGCCTGGCCGCGGAGCCGCAGGCCGCCGCCCAGGTGGTGCGGCACTGCGGCGGCCTGCCGCTCGCGGTGCACATCGCCGCCACCAGGCTCGTCTCACGCCCGGCCTGGCCGATCTCGGTCCTGGCCGACCGGCTCGCCGCCCAGCACCGGCGCATGAACGAGCTGAGCGCGGGCGATCGTGCCATCCGGGCCACCTTCACCACCAGCTACCAGCAGCTACAGACCGAGCGCCACGGTGCGGCGGCCACGCGGGTGTTCGACCTGCTCGGCCTGTTCGACGGCGCCGACCTCGGCACCGACACCGTCGCCGCCCTGGCCGGCCTGCCCGCCGAACGCGCCTGGGAGTTGCTCGAACTCCTCGCCGACGTCCGGCTCCTCCAGACCCATGAGCCCGGCAGGTACCGGATGCACCACCTGGCACGCCTGTTCGCCCGCGAACGCGCGGCAGCCCGTGGCCCCGACGCCCTGCAGGCCGTGCGGCGGGTCCTGCATCACTTTCTGGCCACCGCCCGCCGGGCCGTCCGGTTGCTCAACCCGCATCCCGAGTGGCCGGTCGCCGTCGCTCCCCTGGCGGCTGTCCACGCCGGATCGCAGCTGGCCGGCCCCCGGGCCGCCCGGGAATGGGCCGACGCCGAGGCGCCCAACCTGGTGGCGGTGGTCCGGCAGGCGGCCGAGAGCGGCGACGACGGCCTCACGATCGGCCTGGCCTCATCCTTCTCCCACCTGATGCTGGACCGCGGCCGATGGGACCAGGTGCGTCAGATCCGCCGGGTGGCCGCGCACGTGCTCCAGCATCCGGCGGCCGAACGGGCCGGCCTCGGCGTCCCCCTGTCCTCCAGAGCCCACCTCGCCGTCGCGTCGCGCGTCCTCATGCCGGACAAGGCGTCGCTGGGCTGATCGCCTCGCCCCGAACGTCACTCAGCGTGATTCCGGCGCCCGTGGCTGATCGCCGACCCTGATCGACCAGGCAGGCGAGTGGAAGACGGCCGCCACCATGCGTGATCAACCTATTTTGCTACAAGTTCCGAAATTGTTCCGTGACGGGTCCGCTGCACGGCCGAAACACGCCCTACCTACCGTCCTGAACAGCTGCATAGGCGCCATCCGGCCCCTCTGATTAAAAAAGCTACTTTCGCCGGAAATCCCCCCACTGTGATCAGCGCCTTCGTGTGACAGGAGCCCCGAGTGTCCAACCTCTCCCGACGCGGTGCCCTAAGGCTGACCGCCGGCATAGCTCTCAGCCTCACCCTCTCCCTGGCAGGCTGCGGACGCAGTGACGACGCCGCCGCGACCGACGCCGCCGCGACCGGCACCGCCAAGCCCATCGACGCCTCCCCGGCCACCGGCACCATCAACGTCTGGGCCGCCCAAGGCGACGCCGACGTGCTCGACAAGGTCATCGAGCCGTTCAAGGCCGCGAACCCGGATGTCACCGTGAAGTTCACGCTGATCCCGAACGCCGAGTACTACACCAAACTCCAGTCGGCGATCGCGGCGGGCAAGGGGCCCGATGTCGCCCAGTTCTTCCCCGAGTCGCAGGCGCAGTTCCTCGATCCGTCGATCCTCCGGCCCGTGCCGGACGGCCTCGTCGATTCCGGCGGCTTCTTCAAGAGCCTCTGGGACGCGGGCGTGGCCAAGAACGTCGCCTACACGGTGCCCTGGTACGCCTACACGTACGCGCTCGTCTACCGCTCCGACCTGGCGGAGAAGGCGGGTGCCAAGGCACCGGCCACGTGGGACGGCATGGTGCCGTTCCTGAAGGCGCTCCAGGGCGCCGGCGCCGGGCACGGCCTCGGAGCCGACATCGGCTGGGACATCTTCAACGGCCAGGACGTCGCCATGTACGCCTGGCAGGCGGGCGGCTCGCTGCTCTCCTCCGACGGCAAGTGGACGCTCGACACGCCGGCGATGGCCGACGCGCTCAAGTACAACGCGTCGTTCTTCACCTCGGGCGTCGCCGACCCCAGCGGGCCCACGTTCCTCGACTCGCAGCCGTACTTCGTCGACGGCAAGACCGCCGCCATGATCACGGGCCCGTGGGTCATCGGTCAGCTCGACACCGCCGCGAAGAAGCCCGGCTGGACGGCGTCCCACGTCGCGACCGCACCGCTGCCGGCCGGGCCGTCGGGCGGCACCTCCTTCTCCGCGGGCGGCAGCTGGGGCGTGCTCGCCACCAGCGGCAACGCGGCCGCGTCGTGGAAGCTCGTCCGGCACCTCTCGCAGCCGGGCACCCAGGTCGCGCAGTACAAGGCGTACAGCTCGCTGCCCGCCGTCATGTCCGCCTGGGAGGACCCCGCCATCAAGGGCCAGCCGCTCCTCGGCGCCTTCCTGACCCAGCTGAAGAACACCCGGACGTTCCCGCAGGTGAGCACCTGGCAGCAGGTCGCGACCCGGCTGGGGAAGGAGATGGAAGCAGTGGCCAAGGGCAAGGGCACCGCCGAGCAGGCCGCCGCGAGCGTCCAGGCGTACGCCGAGAGCCTCGGCACGGGTACGCGGTGAGGCGCACATGACCACCACCGTCGCACGCCGGCCCCGGGGCTCCCGCCGGACGGGTGTCGCCTGGCTGTTCCTCGCGCCGTTCGCCATCGTGTTCCTGCTCTACACGGCTGTCCCCACCGTCGCCGCGCTCGGGTTCAGCCTCACCGACCTGCGGGGCACGGATCTGCGCGATCCGTTCGCCGTCGACTTCACCGGCCTGGAGAACTATCTCCGCCTGTTCCAGGACGAGAGCTTCCTGCGGGACATCCTCAACACCGCGCTCTTCGTGGTGGTCGGCGTGCCGCTGACCATGGGGATCGGGTTCGCCCTGGCCTTCGCGCTCAACACCGGCATCCGGCGGCTGCGCGGCGTGTTCCGCGTCGTCTTCTTCGCACCGGTCGTCACGAACATCGTGGCCGTCGCGCTGATCTGGCAGTACGCCTTCAACGCCGGCGGCACCGTCAACAAGGTGCTCGGCGCGGTCGGATTCGCCGGACCGAACTGGCTGGACGACCCGAATCTGGCCATGCCCGTGGTCATCCTGCTCGGGATCTGGCGCAACTTCGGCACCGCGATGGTGCTGTTCCTCGCGGGCCTGCAGGCGGTCCCGCAGGACGTGTACGAGGCCGCCGCCCTCGACGGGGCCGGCCGGTGGCGGCAGCTGAGGAACATCACCCTGCCGCTGCTGCTGCCCACCACGCTCATGGTGTCGGTGCTGCTGACCGTCTTCTACCTCCAGGTGTTCGACGAGCCGTACCTGCTGACGAACGGCGGCCCGCTGGGCTCCACCGAATCGGTGGCGCTGTACACCTACCACCAGTTCGGGTCGGGGGCGCTCGGGACGTCCTCGGCCGCGTCCTTCGTGATGCTCGTCCTCGTGATGCTGGTGAGCGTCGTCCAGTTCCGGCTGCTGAGGCCCCGCGCATGAGCACCATCGCCACGGTGCGGGACACCGAAATGATCAGCGCCCGGGTCGCCGTGCGCCGCCGGTCCGTCACCCGGCCCCTGCTGTACGGCGCGCTGGTGCTGTGCGCGCTGCTCACCATGCTTCCGTTCGTCTGGGTGATCAGCGGCTCGCTGCGCAGCCTCGACGAGATCCGCTCCGACCCCGGCGCCTGGCTCCCGGCCCACGTCACCCTCGGCAACTTCACCCGGCTGTTCGCCACCGAGGGATTCGGCGGGTACATGGTCAACAGCATCGTGGTCGCGATCATCGTGGTGGCGGGCAATATCGTGGCCGCGTCGGCCGCCGGCTACGCGCTCGCCAAGCTCGACTTCGCGGGCAAGCGGCTCGCCTTCGGCGCCGTCATGGCCGCGATGATGGTGCCGTTCACCGCGGTGTTCGTCACGCAGTTCGTGATCACTGTCGACCTGGGTCTGGCGGACACCCTCGCCGGCATCGCGCTGCCCGGCGTGGCGATGCCGATGTCGGTCTTCATCATGCGGCAGTACGCGATGTCGATCCCCGGCGAACTGCTCGAAGCGGCCCGCATCGACGGCGCCGGCGAGTTCCGGATCTTCTTCCGGATCTTCCTGCCGCTGGCCGGCCCCGCCGTCGCGACGATCACGATCATGTCGTTCCTCGCCTCCTGGAACAACTTCATCTGGCCGCTCATCGTCGCTCAGAGCATGTCCAGCTACACGCTCCCGGTCGGCCTCGCCGCCACCAGCCAGGCCGCGTCGCACGTCACCGACTACGGGCTGCTCCTCGCGGGTGCGATCGTCGTGATGCTGCCCGTGCTGGTGCTCTTCCTGTTCCTGCAGCGCTACTTCGTTCAGGGCGTCGCCGGAACGGGGATGCGGTGAGCCGTGTTGGATGATCGGATGGACTCATACGACGCGCCCGGCGAGCCGGTCACCGTTCATGCCCCCGCGGGCACGATCATCGGCCGCCGCGCCGGCCAGGTAAGGCGCTTCCTCGGCATCCCCTACGCCGAAGCACCCACCGGAGTGCGGCGGTTCGCCCCGCCGGTCCCGCGTGGCCGGTTCCCGGAGCCGTTCGACGCGTCCCGGCACGGCGCCACCTCGCAGCGCGTGCCGCTGTTCGCCACGACGACCATCCCGGAGCCGTCGATCCCGGGCGACGACGTGCTGAACCTCGGCATCGTCACCCCGGCCCCAGACGACGACCGCGGGCCCCTCCCCGTCATGGTGTGGATCCACGGCGGCGGTTTCCTGGCCGGGAGCCCGGCCAGCCCGTGGTACGACGGCCGCGCCTTCGCCCGCGACGGCGTCGTCTGCGTCACCGTCGGCTACCGGCTGGGCGTCGACGGATTCGCCCCGCTGGACGGCGTTCGGCCGAACCTCGCGCTGCTCGACCTGCTGCTCGCCCTGGACTGGGTGCGGGAGAACATCGCCGCTTTCGGCGGCGATCCCGACCGGGTCACCGTCGCCGGCCAGTCGGCCGGGGGCGCGGCGGTGCTCGCGCTGCTCTCCTCACCCGCGGGCAGAGGCCGCTTCCACCGCGCGGTCAGCCTGTCCGGCGGCCTCTTCGGCGGAGACGCGGACGCCGCCCGCGACCTCCTCGAACGGCTCGGGCGCAGGCTCGGCGTCCCGCCGACGGCCACCGGATTCGGCAGCCGTACCGTGGAGCAGATCCAGCAGGCGGTCATCGACCTGCGGGACGAAGGCGGCGGCGGGCTCGTGCTCGGGCCGTGCGTCGGCGACGACCTCCTGCCGGTGCCCGTCGCCGACGGGCTCGCCGCCCATGGGCACGACGTGCCCGTGCTGCTCGGCGCGACGGCCGACGAGTTCGACGGCGGCGCCGAGCAGGAGGCGAGAGCCGCCGCCCGCGCGGCGGGCACCCGCGTGACGGACGCCCTGTTCCGCTCCGCCTGCGCGCGCACGGCGGCCGCCCGCCGCCAGGCCGCCGCCGGGACCTGGCTGTACTCCTTCGAATGGCCGTCTCCCGTGCTCGGCGGTGCCGCGCACTGCGCCGACCTGCCGTTCTTCTTCGACGTGCTCGACGCGCCCGGCGTCCCCCAGGCGCTCGGACCGAACCCGCCCGCCGACCTGGCCGCGCTGATGCACGCCGATCTGGCCGGGTTCGTGCATGGCCGGGAGCCGGCCTGGGCGCGGGCGACCGGCGGGCCCGGCGATCCGGCGCGCGAATACGGCCGGCCCGGAGCGGCCCTCGCGGCCGACACCACCGGCGTGTACGACCCCGTCGTACGGGCGGTGGAGGGGTGCTGATGCCCGGGATGAACCAGAGCGCCGTCCGGCGGGTCAACACCTCGGTCACCCTCCGGGCGCTGGCCGTGTCGGCCGGGCCGATCACGCTGGCCGAGCTCGCCGAGCAGACCGGGCTGTCCCGCCGTACCATCGAGCTCATCCTGGACTCGCTCGTCGAGGCGGGCTGGGTGACCGAGCTGGACCGCGTGCCGACCAGCGGCTACGCCGGGCGCCCCGCCCGCCGCTACGAGCTGCGGGCCGAACACGCGCTGCTGGCGGCCGTCTGCGTCACCACCTCCGACGTGTCCGCGGTCATCGCCGACGTGCGCGGCCGCATCGTCGGCCGGGCGCACCGGCTGCTGCGCTCCTACCAGGATCCGCAGGCCACCCTCGACGACACGGCGGCGCTGGTGCTGGCGGCGCTCGACGACGCGGGCGGGTCGGCGGACCGGCTGCGCGCCGGCGCGGTGGCCAGCGGCGGCGCGATCGACGACGACGGGGTCGTCCGGCGCCTGGTCCACACGACGCGCTGGGAAGGCGTGCACCTACCCGAACAGCTCAGGCAACGCATCCGGATCCCCTGGTTCGCGGACAACGACACCAACCTCGGCGCGCTCGCGGAGCGCTGGCGGGGCGTCGCCAACGACCACGACAACGTCGTATGGGCGATCCTCGGGAACCGGGCGGGCCTCGGCATCCTCATCCGCGGAGCCGTGCACCGCGGTCTGGACGGCGCCGCGGGTGAGATCGTCGAAGCGCGGTCGATACCGACCGGCTCCATCGAGAACCGCCCGGTGGCCTGGCTGACCTCACCGGAACCGGCCGAACGCAGCGTCGCTCTCGGCCGCTTCGACGCCGCTCGGGCCGGTGACGCGACCGCGCTGGCGGAGGTCGACGAATTCGTGGAGAACATCGCCTCGATCCTCACCACCTTGTCGTGGACCATCGCACCGTCGCTCATCGTGCTCGGCGGCGGCCTGGAGGACGCGGCCGACGTGCTGCTGCCCCGGGTGCGCGCGGCGATGCGCGACGCTCGCGCCCCCGCGGTCGAGTTGCGCGCCACCGGCCTGGGCCGCGACGCGCCGCTCGTCGGCGCGGTCAAGCTGGCCCTCGACCGGATGGACACCGAACTGTTCGGCCCACTCACCCCGAGTCAATGATCCGGCACGAGCTTGGAGTCTCACTGTGACCGACACCCCCTGCACCGATGTCCTCATCGTGGGCAGCGGCATCATGGGATCCGTCGTGGCCCGGCTGCTGCGCGAGGCCGATCCCGCGCTGGACATCACGATGGTCGACGGCGGCAACGCGATCGGGGAGGCCCCCGGCCTGCACCTGCACGACCTCGACGACCCGGTCCTCTGGTCGCGCTACAACGACCGGGTCGCCACCGGCATCCAGGGCATGTACACGGGCGCCGAGGTGGTGCGCGAGGTCGCGGGCGGCCTAGCCGACCTGACGCCCGGCATGTTCCACGCGCTCGCCTTCGGCGAGGACGCCGAGGCGATGCCGGCGACCGCGCTCGCGTGGAACGCGGGCGGCATGGGCGTGCACTGGACCGCCGCGACGCCATGGCCCGCCGGAGCCGAGGTGTTCGACTTCGGCGACCCGGACCGATGGGCGGCGGACCTGGACACCGCCCGCCGGGTGCTCGCCGTCACGCCGTCCGCGATCGGCCCGACCGAGGTCGGCCGGACGGTGCTCGACGTCCTGCGCCGGCGCTTCGACGGCGTCGGACCGGGGGACCGGCGACCGCAGCCGATGCCCATGGCCGTCACCGCGACGGCGTCGGGTCCCATGCCGCGCACGGCCCCGGGGACGATCTTCCCCCCGATCGCGGCGGGCGGGGACCCGGGATTCACCCTGGCGACCGGCACGCTGGCCACGACGCTCCTCGTCTCCGGCGGGCGGGTCACCGGGGCCCGGCTGCGCCGCGTCGCCGACGGTGCCGAGTGGGAGCTCCTGGCGGACGCCGTGGTGGTGTGCGCCGACGCGCTGCGCACTCCGCAGCTGTTGTTCGCCTCGGGCATCCGGCCCGCGGCGCTGGGCCGCTACCTCAACGAGCACGCGTTCATCACCGCCCGGGTGCTCCTCGACCTCGACCGGTACGGCCTCGGCCGCGGCGACCTGCCCCTGCCGCGCCCCGGCGAGTTCAGCACGGACTCGCTCTGGCTGCCCCAGAACGGAGCGGCACAGCCGTTCCACGGACAGATCATGAACCGCACGTACGTGGACGAAGGCGGCGACGCCCTCGCGTACTCCGTGGGCCTGGGACTGTACGCCCCCGTCGAGTCCCGCCCCGAGAACCGGCTCGTGTTCTCGGAGACCCGGACCGACCTCGCCGGAATGCCCCGGATCACCGTCGAGTTCGGCTACTCCGACGCCGACCGCGCGCTGATCGGCCGCGCGCTCGACGAGGTCCGGTCGATCGCCGAGGAGTTCGGCTCGTTCGATCCCGCGACCGAGCGCGCGCTGCTGCCGCCCGGCTCGTCGCTGCACCAGACCGGCACGGTCCGCGCCGGTCTGGCCGACGACGGCACGAGCGTGTGCGACCCGGATGGCCGGGTGTGGGGCTTCGACAACCTGTACGTTGCGGGCAACGGTGTGATCCCCACCGCGATGGCCGCCAATGTCACTCTGACCGGCGCGGTTACCGCGGTGCGGGCCGCTCGCGCCGTCGCAGGACGACACGCGGCGCCGGCCGCACACCGAGAGGAAGCACGATCGTGATCGACATCGCCAAGGAATACCGCGTTGCGCTGCCCGCGTGGATCGACGACGAACTGGCCGCCGTGCCCGCCCTCGTCCCCGGCCGCGACGACCGGATGCGCCTCGTGCACCGCCTCGCCGACCGCAACTGGCGCGAGGGCAACGGCGGCCCGTTCGCCGCGATCGTCGCCGAGCCGGAGTCCGGCCGGATCGTCTCGGTCGGCGTGAACGTCGTGCTCGCCTCCGGCGTCTCCAGCGCGCACGCCGAGGTCGTCGCGCTCGGACTCGCCCAGCGGGCGGTCGGCGGCTGGGACCTCGGCGGCGACGGGTCGCCCGCACACGAGCTGGTCGTGAACTGGCGTCCGTGCATCCAGTGTTACGGCGCGGCCATGTGGTCCGGGATCCGCGGCCTCGTGGTCGCCGGCGAGGGCCCCGAACTGGAGGAGATCACCACGTTCGACGAGGGCCCGCTCGGCGCGGACTGGGCCGAGCAGTTCGAGGCACGCGGCATCCGGGTCACCCGGGACGTGCTCCGGGACGAGGCGCTGGCCGTGTTCCGCGACTACCGCAAGGCCGTCGACAGCGGCGGCGTCACCGTCTACAACGCCCGCGGAGGCACCGAATGACGCTGGGGACCACCTCCGAACCCCGCTTCGCCACCGACATCATCACCTTCTACCACCCGGGGTTCTGGGGACTCGACTCGGCCGACGCCTTCCGCGAATGGGCACTCAAGAACCCCGACCGGTTCTGGGAGCGGGTGCTGGACGCGCTGGCCGAGGCCGGTGTCAGCGGCATCGAGCTGACCTTCGCGCCCGGCGACATCGACTCGGCCCTGCGGGCCTTCGGCGACGCGCCGTCGTTCCGCCGCGAACTCCAGGCTCGCGGCCTGTCCGTCGTGAGCGCCTTCATGGCCGCGAGCGAAGCACCCGACTGGCGGGACGGCGACAACCTGCCCGCGATCGTCGCCGACGCCGAGCGGCACGCCGCCTTCCTCGCCGACGTGGGCGCGGAACTCCTCGTCGCCGGGCTGCCCATGCGCCAGACGTTCGGGACGCGCCCGCCCTTCTTCGTCGACGCCGCGTACATGACCCGGATGGCCGACATCGCCCACGTGGCCGGCGAGGCCGTCGCCCGGCACGGTGTGAAGCTCGCCTTCCACACCGAGTCCAACAGCACCCTCTGGTACGAGAGGGACATCGACCTGTTCATGGCGTTGACCGATCCCCGCTACGTGTGGCTCTGCCCCGACTCCTGCCACATCGCGCTCGGGGGCGGCGACCCCGTCGCCGTCGCGCGCCGCCACGCCCAGCGCATCGCGCTGGCGCACTGGAAGGACGCGGTCAAGCCCATCGACGTCGAGCTCACCATCGACGAAACCGTCTTCGCCCAGCAGCAGCCCTACATGACCGAGCTGGGAACGGGCATCGTGGACTGGCGCGGGTGGGCCGAGGAGATGGCCCGCACACCCGGCGCCGGCATCGTGCTCATCGAGCTGGACGAGGCGGCCGACCCCGTCGCCGCGCTCCGGGCCGGGACGGCCGTCGTGCGCGCGGCCAGGACACGGCCGTCTCCGGCCTGACCTGGGCGTCGAGCCGGCCGACCGCAGGAATGACAACGGGTGGTCGAGCCGACATTGACACCGGCTACCGGCTGTCGCAAGGTGAGCGCAGGCTGACAGAAGGGTTCCCATGTCGTCTGAGCGCCTTCCGGGACCGTCGAACGTCCCTCCGCCTCCACGCCGGGGCGACAGCTCGGTGCACGACCTGTCGAGGGCCACGGGTGAGGACGGCGGGGGCTCCGCGTTCCGCCGTGCCCTCGGCTCGCCCCGCACCCACGAGACCGTCCGGGCGCTGGTCGACGCCGGCGGCCAGATGCGCATCGCGGACCTGCAGGACCGGGCTGGGCTGTCGTTCCTGCAGTTCACGGCGGTGCTGGCCGAGCTGACGGAAGAAGGGTTGGTGACGGTCAAGGGGCCTCCCGGCGACGAGGTCGTCCACCTGTATCGCGAGGTGTGAGCCATGTGGGCGCCCTTTCTCGCGGTCGTCCTCATCGGCGCGCTCGTCGCGCTGGCCGAGCTGGTGTCGCGGTATCGCGACAACCCCGCCGGGGCGCTGTGGTCGGTGCCGGCGGCCTTCTACGTCGCCGTCAACGCGGGCGGCGCGGCGGCGGCGCTGTGGACGGTCACGCAGTTCGGGTGGACCTTCGGCGCCACGGGGGAGAGCGTCACGTTCACGCAGGTGCTGGCGGCGGGGTTCGGGTCGGGGGCGCTGTTCCGCAGCTCGCTGTTCAACGTCACGGCGGGCAACCAGGTGATCGGGGTCGGGCCGAGCGCGGTGCTCACGGTGATCCTGTCGGCCGCCGACCGGGCGGTGGATCGGGGGCGGGCCAGGATCCGGTCCAAGGGGGTCGGCGAGATCATGGGCGGGTTCCCGTTCGAGCGGGGCGCGGACGCGCTGTTCCATTACGCGGTGGCGGCGCTGCAGAACTTCACGCCCGCCGAGGTCAAGGTGGTCGAGGATCGGATCGCGTCCCTGCGCTCGGGACGGGAGGCCACCCTTCCCGAGCAGGTCAAGTCGTACGTGCTGGGTCTGTCGTTGCAGGCGCTGATCGGTGAGAAGGTCCTGCGGGAGCTGGTGGAGTCGTTGCGGCCCGCCTTCGAGCAGGCGCCGCCCGCCGAGCAGGTGCTGCTGGACGTGCTCCGCGCCAACGGCACGTCCGAGCTGCGCAAGCTTCAGGCGTTGTCGGGGCTGCAGCTGTTCGAGTTCTCGCGGGTGCTGGACGGGCTCGTCGCGGCGGGGCGGGTGGCCGTGGACGGCGGGTCGGGCCAGGAGATCGCGAGCTTGGCGAAAATGACGCCTTGATTCGAGGGCTCGCGCCGTCAAGCCGCCGCGAGGAGCGGCATCAGCCCGGTGATCTCGGCGAGTTCCTCGGTGGTCGGTTCCCAGTCGCCGGCGGCCGCGTTGGCCCGGACCTGCTCCGGGGCGGTCGCACCGGCGATCACCGAGCCGCAGCCGGGCAGCGCGGCCAGCGCGCCGATGGCCACGTCCAGGAGGGACCGGTCGTGCTTGTCGGCCCAGGACGTCAGCGCCTCCACCCGGTCCAGCTTCTCCGGCGTGACGAGGTGGGGACGCTCCGCGAGCCGGCTCCCGGCCGGCGGCTCGTGCCCGCGCCGCACCTTCCCCGTCAACAGCCCGTGGGCCAGCGGGAAGTACGGCAGCACGCCGACCCCGTAGTGCAGGGCCGCCGGCACCACTTCGCGTTCGGCGCCGCGCTCCAGCAACGACCAGTGGTTCTGCGCCGACACGAACGGTGCGCATCCCCTCGCGCGGGCCACGTGCGCGGCCTCGGCGATCTGCCAGCCGGCGAAGTTGGAGCTGCCGACGTAGCGGACCTTGCCCTCGCGCACGAGCTCGGTCAGGGCCTCCAGCGTCTCCTCGATCGGGGTGACGCCGTCGGGGAAGTGGTACTGGTAGAGGTCGATGTAGTCGGTACGCAGGCGGCGCAGCGACCCCTCCACCGCGCGCCGGATGTACGACCGGCCGCCCAGCGTTCCGCACGCCGCACCCTGGTCGCCAGGTCTGCCGAACTTGGTGGCCAGCACCACCTGGTCCCGCCGGCCGGCCAGCACCTCGCCGAGGATCTCCTCGGAGGCGCCGTGCACCGCGCCGTACGCCTCGGCGGTGTCGAAGAGCGTCACGCCCTCCTCGATCGCCGCGTCCACCACCTCCCTGGTACGGGTCACGTCGATCCGCGAGCCGATGTTGTTGCAGCCCAGACCGACCACCGACACTCGCAGGCCGGAATCGCCCAAGGTCCTGTAACGCATGATCCGAAGTCACCCTTCGCTCGAACGGTCCGCCGGGGCGGCGCCCCAGGTCACCGGCAGGCGGTCCACCCCGTACACCGCCATGCGGTCGCGGGTCGGCACCTCGGCCGCCGGAACGGCCAGGCGCAGGTCGGGAAAGCGCTCGAAGAGCGCGGTCAGCGCGATGCGGAGCTCGGCCCGGGCGAGATGCTGGCCGAGGCACTGGTGGATGCCGTGCCCGAAGGCCAGATGCCCGGTCGCGGAGCGGGCCAGGTCCAGGGTGTCCGGGTCGGGGAAGCGTTCCGGGTCCCGGTTCGCGACCGGCAGTGCCAGCACCACGGTCTCGCCGGCCGCGATGACCTGGCCGCCGAGCTCGACGTCCGTCAGCGCGGTGCGCCGTACGTCGAACTGGAGGATCGACAGGTACCGCAGGAGCTCCTCGACCGCCGGTTCGGCGAGCTCCGGGTCCGCGGCCAGGCGGGCTCGCCGGGCCGGGTCCGCCAGCAGGACGAAGGTCGCGAGCGCGAGCATGCTCGACGTGGGCAGATGGCCGGTGGCCAGCAGCACCATCCCGAGGTTGGTGAGTTCGTCGTCGCTCAGGCCGCCGGTCGCCACGGCGTGCGCCAGCAGCCCGTCGTCCGGCGAGGCTGATCCGGCGCGCAGGCTCTTGAGGAGGCCGCGTACCGTCTCCGTGATCGACATCACGGCCTCGGCGGTCTGGCCCGGTGTGGAGTCCAGGTCGTTCATCACTCCCGTGGCCGCCTGGATCACGTGCCGATCCTGCGCGGGGACGCCGAGCAGCTCGCAGATGACCAGCGCCGGAACCGGAACGGCGAACGACGCGACGAGGTCGGCGGGCGGCCCGGCGGCCGCCATGGCGTCGAGCGCCTGCGCGGTGTACCGCCGGATCGCGGGCGCCAGCTCGGCGACGCGGCGAGGGCCGAAATGGCGGCTCAGCAGGCGGCGGTACCGGGTGTGTTCGGGTGGGTCCATGTGGGGGAAGATCCCCGGCTCGGCCGGCGTCGGCCGCTGCTGCGCGCGCTCGCGGCCGACCGGCTGGTGCAGCAGCTCGCGCCGGGTGCTGAAGCGTGGGTCCGCCAGGATGGCGCGGGTGACGGCGTACCCGGTCGCCACCCAGCCCACGTGCCCGTCAGGATAGGCGAGCCGGCTGAGCGGGGCTCGCTTCCGCAGCTCGACGGGCGGGTCGAAGGGATTGGGCCGGTCGGTCTCCAACGGCTGGGCCTTCCGACCATCACTCATCCGGCAACCTCCCACCTGCGCGCCGGCCCGGCACGCCGTTGATCATCGGCGCTGATGATTATGCATGGTGAGTCCGAAAAATGACACCACTAGTCATTTATGGATCATCCGATTAGCATCGGCGCTGACCGCCCGGAGGCACATCTGTCAACACTCACGTTGCGAACCGCCGTGAGTATCGCCGGTCTGTAGTGGCGACCCGGCAGCTTTTTCAGCAGTCTCTTTCTCTCCTCCAGCAGAGGTGTTAATGGCGTATCTGGATGCGCAGGTCGCAGTTGTCGGTGCGGGACCGGTGGGGCTCATGCTCGCGTGTGAGGTGGCCCTCCACGGCGTTCCGGTGGTGGTGCTCGAACGGCTGCCCGCGATCGAATGGCGCCCGAAGGCCGAGGGCATCACCGGACGGGCCATCGACATCATGGACCGTCGCGGTCTCATGATCGGGGTGACCGAGGCGCCTGCCGCGCCGCTGACGTCCGAGCAGCAGGATCGCATCGCCGAGGGGGAGCGGCGGCCGGACAGCCTGCTCCCCAAGGCGTTCCCCGGCGCGCGGCATTTCGCCACCATGTTCCTGCTCCGCCCGGAGTCCCCCGACCTGCTGGTGCCCCAGCAACTCCTGGAGGAGGACCTGGCGCGGCGCGCGGCGGACCTGGGCGTCGAGGTACGGCGCGGCCACACGGTCACCGGTTTCGTCCAGGACGACGACCGGGTGTGTCTCGACGTCGAAGGCCCGGACGGGCCGTACCGGATGGAGGCGGAATGGCTCGCCGGCTGCGACGGCGGCCGGAGCGTGGTCAGGAAGCTGTCGGGCATCGCCTTCCCGGGCACGGACGGCGTCACGGCCGGATACCGTGCCTTCGCCGAGATCGACGACCCGGAATTCCATCTCCCCGGCTGGTTCCGCAAGGACGGGGGGCTCCTCGTGTACGAGGAGGGACCGCCCCGGTTCATCACGCTGGAGTTCGACGGCCCGCCGGCGAACCGGGACGCCCCCATCACGCTCGAGGAGTTCCAGGAGTCGCTGCGCCGGCTCAGCGGCACCAAGGTGACGGTCACCGAGGTCAAGAAGATCACCCGATTCACCGACAACGCGCGGCAGGCCGAGACGTACCGCAGCGGGCGGGTGCTGCTCGTCGGCGACGCGGCACACGTCCACTCGCACTGGAGCGGCCCGGGACTGCGGCTCGGGCTGGGAGACGCCCTCAACCTCGGCTGGAAGCTCGCCGCGGTCGCGCGCGGCTGGTGCCATGAGGACCTGCTCGACACCTACCACTCCGAGCGGCACCCGATCGGCGAGCAAACGCTGGAGGTCCAGCGTGCCTCGATCGCGCTGATGCGCCCCGGCCCGTACGTCGACGCGTTGCGCCGGCTGCTCACGGAGCTGCTGCTCCGCGACGAGGCGAACCGGCAGCTCACCTCCCTGATCGACGACCTGCACATCAGCTACGACATGGGCGACCCGTCGCTGACCGGTCCGCTGGTCGGGCGCTACAGCCCGGATCTGCGGCTGCGGTGCGCCGACGGCCCCGTACGGCTCGCGGAGCTGCAACGCACCGGGCGGCCGCTGCTGCTCGACCTCGGCGCCGGCCCCGAGCCGCGGGCACTCGCCGAACCCTGGGCCGACCGGATCGACGTGGTCACGGCCGAATGCGCCGAGGCCCCGGCGGACGCCCTGCTGATCCGCCCGGACGGCTTCGTCGCCTGGAGCACGCCCGGCGACCCGGCGTCGCTGCAAAGAGCCCTCACCCGATGGTTCGGCCGCCCAGGACAGGAGGCTTCGCGATGAGTGACCCCAAGCTGACCACGCTGCCCGGGTCGGCGCCGCTCGCCGAGGCGATCGACGTCGTCGAGCGGGACGGAGCGGTGATCATCGAGGACTTCGTCGACGCCGGCACGCTCCGCGGCCTGTGGGACGACCTGGGCCCGGACCTGGAACGCCAGGCGGACGGCGACGGCCGTCTGGTCGGCGAGAAGACCCGGATCCTGCCGGGTCTGATACGCCGGAGCGGGCACTCGATCGCGATCATGCGCCAGCCGCACCTCCTCGGCTGTGCCCGGCACTTCCTGCAGCGCCCGGTGAAGGCCTGGCTCGGCGAGCAGCGCGTGGAGCTGGTCCCGACGATCCAGCTCGGCATATCGCGGGCGATCCAGATCAGGCCCGGCGTGTCGCTCCAGGGGCTGCACCGGGACGACACGGCCCACCTCCGTACCCACCCGGGTCCGGAGAGCCGGGTGCAGGTCATGGTCGCCGCGAGCGAGTTCACCGCGCGCAACGGCGCCACCCGCGTGATCCCAGGCAGCCACCGGTGGGACGACGAGCGGGCGCCCCGCGACGACGAGGCGGTGCCCGCCGAGATGCGGCCCGGCGCCGCGTTGCTGTGGCTCGGCAGCACCTACCACGGCGCCGGCGTCAACGCCTCCGACGCGCCGCGCACCGGCCTGTCGTACGCCTACGACCTCGGCAACCTCCGCCAGGAGGAGAACCATTACCTGTCCCTGCCGCTGGACACGGTCCGCGGCTACCCCGAGGACATCCAGCGGCTCCTCGGCTACGAGGCCTGCCCTCCCATGTGCGGGCTGTACGAGCTGAGCGATCCGATGCTGCTGCTCCGCGACGGGGCGGAGAACCCCGCCGCGACGGCGGGCCCCCAGTGAGGCCCGACGGCCTTTCGCACCGCTGAAGGAGGACGCATGCGAACACCCGACATTTTCCTGCGCAGTATCGGCGTCCATCTGCCGCCGGTGGTCAGCGTCGAGACGGCCGTCGCCGAGGGCCGCTACCCGGCCGACGAGATGGAGTACTTCCGCCTCGGCGGCGCCGCGGTGGCCGGCGACGTACCGGCTCCGGAGCTCGCGCTCCGCGCGGCCCGGCACGCTTTCGAGCGCTCCGGCGGGATGTCACCCCGCGACCTGGACCTCATGCTGTACGCCGACGTCTGGCACCAGGGGCCGGAGGGCTGGCAGCCGCAGTACTACCTGCAGCAGCACCTCATCGGCGGCGACGTCCTGTCTGTCGAGCTGCGGCACGGATGCTGCGGGCTGTTCAGCGCCCTGCAGCTCGCCGCCGGGTATCTGCGGCCGGGCGGCAGCGCGCTGCTGGTCGGCGCCGACAACCACGGCACCCCGCTCGTCGACCGGTGGCGCATGATCGAGGGCAACGTGATGGGCGACGCCGGGTGCGCGCTCCTGCTCACCACGGACACCGGCTTCGCGGAGCTGCGCTCGGTCAACGTGGTCGTGCTCCCGGAGGCCGAGTCGGTCAACGACGGCGGCGTGCCGATGTTCCCGCCGGACGCGACCGTCGGCCGGCCGCTCGACTTCGCCGCCCGCAACCGCGAGTTCCGCAAGCGGCTTTTCGCCCGCGACGGCGCCGACGTCATGCTGGCGATCCAGACGACGCTGATGGGGCTGGTCGACCGCACGCTCAAGGAAGCGGGGATCACCCTCGACGAGGTGGCGCGCGTGGCCTTTCCGCACGGGCGCTGGGACGACCTGGAGCACCGGGGGGTGAACTGGTTCGGGCTGACCTTGGCCGACACCACCTGGGACTACGGCGCGAGCGTCGGGCACCTCGGGGTCAGCGACCAGTTCGTCGCCCTCGACCACCTGATGGCCGCCGGGGCGCTGGCCCGCGGCGACTACCTGCTGCTCGTCGGGCTGGGCGCCGGCACCACCATGGCCTGCGCCGTCCTGCGGATCCTCGACGTCCCCCAGGAGTACGCCCCCGGCGGGCCCGGCTGAGCAGGCGCCCGCATCGAGGATCGAGTTCGACGAGCCCGGGAGGCGGCATGGAGACGGCGGACATGTACATCAGCGGGGTCGGGTCGTACCTCCCCGCCACGGTGAGCGTGGAGCAGGCCGTGGCGGCGGGGTGGTATTCGGCCGAGGAGGTCGAGCTGCACCGGCTCGCCGCGGTCGCGGTGGCCGGTGACGTCCCGCCACCGGAGATGGCGTTACGGGCGGCGCGGAGCGCGGTGGCCCGCAGCGGGCGTTCCCCGACCGAGCTGGACCTGCTGCTGTACGTCTCGACCTGGCATCAGGGCCCGGAGGGCTGGCCGCCCCAGGCGTACGTGCAACGCCATCTGGTCGGCGACGGCGTCCTGTCCACCCAGCTCAAGCAGGGCTGCAACGGCATGTTCGCGGCCCTGGAGCTGGCCGCGAGCTACCTGCGCGCGGCGCCCGGCCGCCAGGCGGCGCTGCTGGTCGCCGCCGACAACTACGGCACCCCGCTCGTCGACCGGTGGCGGATGCTGCCCGCGGCCGTCGCCGGTGACGCGGGCAGCGCCCTCGTGCTCGACACCGAGCCGGGGTTCGCCCGGCTGGCGTCGGTGTGCACGATGTCGGTGTCGGAGGCCGAGGAGATGCACCGCTGCGCCGAGCCGCTGTTCCCGCCCGGCGTCACCGAGGGCCGCACGGTGGACTTCGGGGCGCACAACGACGTGTTCCGGCGGCGCGCGGTCGTCGAGGGCGACGGCACCGGGGTGCTCGTGACGCTGGACGAGCGGATGGCCGAAGTGATCGACCGGGCCCTGTCGGAGGCCGGGATCAAGCCGGACGACGTGACCCGGGTGGCGTGCATGAACACCTCCCAGGAGATCGCCGACCAGATCTGCGAGCACCGGCTGGGCATCCCGGCGTCCCGGTCGGCCTGGGACTTCGGCCGGACGATCGGCCACTGCGGGGCCAGCGACCAGATCCTCGCGCTGGAGCACCTGGTCCGCGACCATGCCCTCCAGCCCGGCGACCACCTGCTGATGTTCGGCTTCGGACCGGGCGTGACGATCTCGGCCGCCGTCGTGGAGATTCTCGAGTCGCCCGTGTGGGCGCGGATGCGGAGTGACGTGTGATGGATCGACCGGTCGAGATGATCGCGCTGATCGGGATCGGCTGCCGCCTGCCCGGCGGCGTCGGCTCGGCGGAGGAGTACTGGAACCTGCTGTGCGAGGGACGGGACGCCAGTGGACCGGCGCCCGCCGACCGCTGGCGCGACTACGCCGACCGCGGCCCGTCGTACGCGGCGGCGGTACGCCGCACCCTCGCGCACGGCAGCTTCCTGGACGGGGTTGCCGACTTCGACGCGGAGTTCTTCGGGCTCTCGCCGCGCGAGGCGGAGCTGATGGACCCGCAGCAGCGTCTCGTGATGGAGACCGCGTGGGAGGCGCTGGAGCACGCCGGGGTGTCGCCGGACGCGCTGGCCGGCACGGACGCCGGCGTGTACGTGGGCGTCTGCACCGGCGACTACGGGCATCGGCTGCTGGAGGACCTGCCCGACATCGAGGCGTGGACCGGGATCGGCGCCGCCGGCTGCGCGGTCGCCAACCGCGTGTCGTACGCGCTCGACCTGCGCGGCCCGAGCCTGGCGGTGGACACGGCCTGCTCGGCGTCGCTGGTGGCCGTCCACCTGGCCGTGCAGGCCCTGCGGGCCGGCGAGACCGACGTGGCGCTGGCCGGCGGGGTCAACCTCATCCTGTCCCCGGGCGAGACGCTCACCCTGGACGCCGCGGGCACCCTGGCACCGGACGGGCGCAGCAAGTCGTTCGACGCCGCGGCCGACGGGTACGGGCGGGGCGAGGGCTCGGTGGTCGTGGTGCTCAAGCGGCTCGCCGACGCCGTACGCGACGGGGACCGGATCCTCGCGACCATCCGCGGCAGCGCGGTCAACCAGGACGGCCGCACCGCGGGCATCATGGCGCCGTGCGGCCAGGCGCAGGAGCACGTCATGCGCCGCGCGCTGCGACAGGCGGGCGTCGAGCCGGGCACGGTCGGCTACGTCGAGGCGCACGGCACCGGCACCGCGGTCGGCGACCCTCTCGAAGCGGGCGCGCTGGGCGCCGTGTACGGGGCGGGCCGGCCGCCGGAGCAGCCGTGCCTGATCGGCTCGGCCAAGTCCAACATCGGTCACCTCGAGGGTGCCGCCGGCATCGCCGGCCTGGTCAAGGCCGTTCTGGCGCTCGAACGCGGCGAGATCCCGCCGAGCCGGCTCGACACCCCCACGCCGGCCGTCGACTGGGAGGGCACCGGGCTGCGGGTGGTCGGCGCGCCGACGCCGTGGCCCGGCTCCGCGCATCCGCGCCGGGCCGCGGTCTCCGCCTTCGGCTACGGCGGCACCGTCGCCCATGTCGTCCTCGAAGAGGCGCCGCCGGCCCGGCCGTCCGCAGAAAGGACCGCCGGGCCATCCGCCGAAGGGATCGCGGGACTTTCCGCCGAGGGGGCCGCAGAGCCGTCCGCCGAAGGGATCCTGGGACTTTCCGCCGAGGGGGCCACGGGCCGGCTGTTCCCGGTGTCCGCCGCGTCGCGGGCGGCGCTGCGGCAGGCCGCCGGCAACCTCGCCGACGTCGCCGGTAGCCTGCCGGCGGCCGACGTCGGGCACACGCTCGCCCTGCGCCGGGCCCACCTGCCGCACCGGGCGGTGGTGGCGGCACACAATCCGGCCGCGCTGGCCGTGCGGCTGCGCACCCTGTCGGCCGGCACCCCGCACGACGCCGTGACCACCGGACGGGTGCTCATCGACCCCGGCCCCGGCCCGGTGTTCGTGTTCTCCGGACACGGCTCGCAGTGGGCCGGCATGGGCCGGGAGCTGCTGGAGACCGAGCCGGCGTTCGCCGCGGTGATCGACGAGCTGGAGCCGGTGTTCTCCGTCGAGATCGGCTTCTCGCCACGGAAGGCGCTCACCGAGGACGAGCTGATCGACGTGGACCGGATCCAGACCATGATCTTCGCGATGCAGCTCGGCCTCGTCGAGCTGTGGCGTGCGTACGGGGTGCGTCCGCACGCGGTCATCGGCCACTCGGTCGGCGAGATCGCCGCCGCCGTGACGGCCGGGGCGCTGAGCCGCCTCGACGGGGCCCGGTTGATCTGCCGGCGGTCCAGGCTGCTGCGGCGGGTCGCCGGTCGCGGCGCGATGGCCATGGTGCAGCTGCCGTTCGATGAGGCGGCGCGGCTGCTGGGAGACCGTACGGACGTGGTCGCCGCGATCGCGTCGTCACCCGGCTCGACGGTCGTCTCCGGCGATCCGGACGCCGTCGCCGAGGTGCTGGCCGGCTGGCTCGAGGAGGGGATCCCGGCCCGCCGGGTCGCCTCGGACGTGGCCTTCCACGGGCCGCAGATGGATCCGCTGCTGGCCGACCTGACCGCCGCCGCGGCCGACCTCACGCCCGGCGCCCCCGGCATCCGCGTCTACTCGACGGCGCTGGACGATCCGCGGGCGGAACATGGCTTCGCCGGCACGTACTGGGCGGCCAACCTGCGCCGGCCGGTGCGCCTGGCCGACGCCGTCGCGGCGGCCGCGGAGGACGGATACCGCGCGTTCGTCGAGATCTCCCCGCACCCTGTCGTCACCCACTCGGTGCTGGAGACGCTGGGCGCGGGCGGGCACGAGGAGGTCTTCGTCGGCGCGTCGCTGCGGCGCAACCGTCCCCCGAGCGTCACCCTGCCGGCCAGTGTGGCCGCGGCGCACTGCGCCGGCCTCGAGGTGGACTGGCAGCGGCTGCAGCCGGCCGGCGGTCCGGTCGTGCTCCCCTCCTACCCGTGGCAGCACCGCAGGCACTGGCGTACGCCGTCGGCCCCGGACACCGCCGGGCGCGGCCACGACCCGGACACGCACACGCTGCTCGGTGACGGCATCGATCTCGCGGGCACCGACGTACGGCTCTGGCGGACCGGCGTGGACGACCAGACGCGGCCCTATCCCGGCAGCCACGCCATCGAGGGCGTGGAGATCGTGCCGGCCGCGGTGCTCGCGGCGACCTTCTTCGCCGCCGCCGGAGGTCAGCTGCTCGGCGAGGTGACGATGTCGGCGCCGCTGCTGACCGCCGACCGCCGCGAGGTCCAGGTCGTGCGGCAGGGGAGCGAGCTGCGGCTGGCCGCCCGTGCTGCGGGCGAGCCGGACGCCGCCTGGCAGCTGATCGCCACCGCCACGGTGCCCTCGACGCCGGGGGAGGCGCCCGTGCCACCGGCGCGGCCGCTCACGCCGGTGGAGCCGGGCCTGGTCGGACAGCGGCTCGCCGCCGTCGGCGTACCGGAGACCGGGTTCGACTGGCAGGTCGAGGAGCTGCTGCGCGGCCACGGCGCGCTGCGCGCCCGGGTACGGTGCGGGCCGTCCGCCACGTGGGCGCCCGTCCTGGACGCGGCGATGTCGGTGGCGCCGAGCGCGTTCCCCGGCGACCCGTTGCTGCGCATGGTGACGCACGTCGATCGGCTGGTCACGCTCGGAGAGCCGCCGAACACGGTGGACATCGAGGTGTGGCTCGATCCCGTGCGCGCCGACACGGTGCAGGTACGGTTGACCGACGGTGCCGGCGCCGTCGTCGGCTGGCTGTCGGGACTGCGCTACCCGGTGATCGACGTGCCGGCCCCCGCCGAGAACGGCGCCGACGGCGTGCGGCCCGCCGAGTCGATCGCCGACCTGGGACCGGCGGAGCTGCGCGCGTTCCTGCTCGAAGAGGTCGGCGCGCAGATCGCCAAGGAGATGCGGCTGGCCCCTGCCGACCTGTCGCCGTACCGGCCGCTGGTCGAGCAGGGGCTGGACTCGGTGCTGACGGTGGTGGTCCGGCGGCGGCTGGAGAAACGGTTCCGGTGCTCGCTGCCGACGACCCTGCTGTGGCGGCAACCGACCGTCGCCGCGGTCTCCGACTACATCGCCGGGCTGGTGTCCGCCTCAAACGGCAACGGCAACGGCAGCGCCGAGGCGAGCTGAGGAGTCACCTCGGGTGGTAACGGGAGCGCCGAGGCTGGCCGAAGCAGTCACCTCGGGCGCTCCAGGGCGATCACGGCGGGAACGCGGTCCGGGCTTGCGGCGCGGAGCATGCCGTACCCGATGCCGGCGAGTCCGGTCATCAGGCCCGGCACCTGGACCCCGCTCACCGTGCCGCACGCCCACTCCTGCCGGGCGGCGGAGGCGTGCGCCAGGCCGGCGGCTTCCGCGCGCAGCTCAGGATCGTTCCTGAGCTGCGCCGTCTGCAGGAGCAGTTCGAGGTTGCCGAAGTCGCCGTGGCACAGGCACTGGCTGCGCCCGAAGCCGTGCGCCCTGGTGAGCGTCAGGGCCGCGTCGACCTCGGCCCGCGCGAGTGACCCCGGCAGCCATCGGGAGGCCAGCACCCGGCTGAGGCCGATGCCCATCGCGCCGTAGCACCAGAACGTGGTGGGCGGCGCGTCGGCGGGAAGGTCGATCGCGGAATGGTCGCGCAGCTCCGTGAAGGTTCCTGTGCCGGGGTCGAAGCTCTCCTGCTCGTACCGGATGGCCTCGACGCCCGCGCGTACGTAGGCGTCCTCCGCGAGCAGCTCCCCCGCCAGCCCCAGCGCCCACCCCATGCCGCCCGTTCCGTGGGAGAAGCCCGAGATGGGGCGGTCCGCGTGGCCTCGGAGGGAATCGGAGAACCAGCTCGGTCCGGTACGGCTGTTCACCAGGTGCCGGGCCGCCTTGTCCATGACCTCCAGCACGCGCCGATCCCCGGTCAGGGCGTGCAGGCTGGGCAGACAGGCGAGCACGCCCGCGCAGCCCCCGACGATGTCGTACTCGCGGTCGGCCTCGATCGCGGCACTCAGCGGATCGAGCAGGCTCGTCGCGCGGCCGAGCAGGCGGTCGTCCTGCCACAGGGCGGCGAGGTGGCTGAGGGCGTACACGAAGCCGCCGTACCCGATCATCCCGAGATCCCGGCCCAGCAGGCCGCGCCCGACCTGCTCCAGGGCGGTCTCCAGGGCGGCGCGCGCCAGCCCGGTGTGCCGGTCGTCGCCGCTCAGCGCGCCGAGGTGCGCCAGGAACAGGGAGATGCCGCTCAGCCCGTGGAACAGATCGGGCCGCAACCTCCCGAGCGACCACTGGCCGTCCGTGGTGGCGTTGACCCCGAACCACTGAGCGCCTCCCTCCGCCGTGATCGCGAGCTCGTGGAGGTGCTCACCGATGCGTACGGCGGCGCTCATGAGGGCGTCAGGTTCTCCCGTGGCAGGTTCGAGCCGGTAGGACGGCATGACCTGGAGGCTGTGGTCGTTCGCGGCGGCCAGGCCGATGGTGCCGTGCACCAGCCAGCGCTGCCTGGCGTAGTCCTCGGGCCCGAGCGTGCGCAGGCGTTCGAACACCGCGTCCATCGCGGGCCGCACCGAGATTCCGGGCACCGGCTCGTCGCCACTGCCCAGCAGCGCGTCGCCGTCGGTGATGGCGCTGAAGTACGGCACGTCGTTGTTCCAGAGGTCGCGGCGCTCGGCCGCGATGCACGGGTCGAGCGCGGGCAGGTACGGCGACTCCCGCCACAGCGCGTCGAAGTGCCGGTCACGGTCGGAGCCGTCGCCCAGCAGCGCCGGGTGGAAGGCGGTGCGCAGGATGGCGTCGTACAGGATGGTCGGACGGACGATCACCCTGACCCGGTCGCCTCGGAACATCTCCAGCACGCCCGCGAGCGACTCCCGCTCGCGTTCGCAGATCCGGTACGCCTCGGTGAACCCGTCGAGCACGTCCTGGCGGAACTCGTTCAGGTCGAGCGGGACGTCCGGCGCGACGGGCCGGTGGCCGGGCGTCTCCATCGGCTTGTGCGCCAGCTCGATGCGCATGGTGTCCTTGCCCAGGTCCACCAGGAACGGAACGGGCATCGGGGTGTTCAGGTCCGTGGGGTGGCCCATGCCGGACACGTCGACCAGCGTGCCGTCCTCGGCCGTCCAGGCCGGTTGCGGCAGCAGTCCGACGGCCAGCACGGACCCGAGGGTGAGGCGGCCCATGGCGTGCTCGACCGCCGTCACCCTCGTGTCGCGCAGCGGCAGCTCAGGGGCCAGCAGCGACTCCAGGTCCACCAGCACGGGCTGGTCGCCCGCGGCGATCAGGTTCTCCGCGTGGAAGTCGGTGGCCCGCAGCAGGTGCAGCAGCGCGAGCAGGAAGCCCTGCCGGTGGTAGAAATCGCGCAGCGCCTCGCGGCTCGCGCACGGCTCCGGCCGCACGTACTCCACCCAGCCGTACTCCCCGCGGTCCAGCACCTCAAGGGTCCGCAGCGGACGGCTCGCGCCGTGCTCATCGAACCAGCGGACCAACTGCTGGAAGTGCGCGTCCACCGAGAGCGGCCGCGGCTTGTACATGATCTGGAGACCGTCGTGGAAGCGCAGCCTGCACACGCTGAACCCGCCCCTGTGCCGGTCACCGAGGCCGCTGTGCAACTCGGCCAGGGGGCTCGTCACCCCGAGGGCGTCCGCGTCGGCCACCAGCCGCTCGGCAAGCAGCGCGCTGGTGCGCACCCAGTTCCGGACGGCGACGGCGAGCTGGCGGACGAGCACCGGATACCTCTCCAGCAGCCGCGCCCGCCCCTCGGCCTGCTCGTAGCCGGCCAGGAAACGGCGGAACCGCTCCTCGCTGCCACCCCCTCCGAGCGCGCCCGCGTCGCGCGCCTCCCGCAGCTCCACCACGGCGGTACGCGCCACGAGGCGATGGAGGAGCTCCGTCAGCGGCCCGAACGCCTGCTCCAGGAACACCCCGTCCTCGAACAGCGCGCCGCCGAGCCCGTCGAGCCGTGCGCGCAGCAGCTCGCGGCCGTGCCGCGGCAGCGGGGCCACCAGCGTCGAAAGCAGGTTGATCTGGGTCAGTTCCCAGTCCGCGCCGGGGCCGCCGTCGAGGAGGAAGCCGCTCTCGTGGACGATGTCCATCCACTCCGGCTGCTCGCCGGTGTCGCCGGGACCCGCCAGCAGGGCGAGCAGGCGGTCCTCGTCCAGGCCGTCGGCCGCCAGCCGCCGCTGCCAGAGCCCGGGCGTGTCGAACGGCTTGGCGGAGCGCCATCCGGCCAGCCGCCGTCTGGCGTCCTCGCCCGGCGGGCCGGGGGAGGGGTCCCGGAGGCGTTCGGCCAGCGGAGCCGCACGTAAAGGGGCGGGTACGCCCGCGAGGGCGTACCCGGAAGGATCAGGCACAGCAGGACACCGTTCCGGAGCAGATCCGCGTGACCGCGCTGATGGTGGCGCTGGCACGGTCCTCGCTGAGCGTGTTCACCTTGAACGCCTGGTCCAGCTCCAGAGCGGGGTCGCCGGCGAATCCGGCATACGACTGGTTCATGACTACCTCCCGATATCTCTCCGTGGGGTCGACCGCCCTCGCCACGCGCGTGGGACGGCGCCGCCGTTTACCTCTGCCACGAAACCAGCCGCACCTGTCGGGAGCCTGTCGGCTGCCTGTCGTGGGTTACGGATGCGTTGCAGACTCTTGACGTGTGTCTCCCGGCCTGCGCAGTCACATGATTGACCTCGACAGACATGAGGTCGGCTCCCGTCGGGAGAGTGGCCATGACACGAGAGGTGAGGCGGGGCGGAAACGCTCCCATGCCGCGGGCCGTGGACGTGGCACGCCTGGCGGGCGTCTCGCAGAAGACCGTGTCGAGGGTCCTCAACAACGAGCAGTACGTCTCGGCCGAGGTGCGCCGGCGCGTCCTGGCCGCCGCCGAGGAGCTCGGCTACCGGCTCAACAACGCGGCCCGCGCGCTCGCCTCCGGGCGGAGCTCGTCCGCGCCGACGTGCCCGTCCTCGTCTACGGCACTCCGCTGCCCTTCTCCGCCCCACGCGTGGTGACCGCGGGCGTCGGCTCCGGCGAGCCGGCCCACGCGGCCACCGAGCATCTGCTGGATCTGGGGCACGCGACCGTCCACCACGTCGCCGGTCAGCAGCGCTGGTACGCCGCAAGGGAGCGGCTCGCGGCGTGGCGTGCCGCGCTGGCGGCCCGCGGCCAAGGCGGGGACGAAGTTCAAGCTCGCCGGGGTCTTCGACGACCCGCCGCTGACGTGGGATTCGGCCACCGTACGTTGATCGGAGGCGAGGAGTGGGCCGTGGCGGTCAGGCGCGCATGTTCGCGCCGCCGTCGATGGCCCACACCTGGCCGTTGATCCATTCGGCGTCGTCGGACAGCAGGAAGGCCACGACCGCGGCCAGGTCGGCCGGGCGGCCCAGCCGGGTGGTGGGGACGTGCTCCAGGAACATCTTCTGGAGCTGGACGTCGTTCTGCGCCGCCTGCGTCTCGCCCATGACCAGGCCGGGCATCACTCCGTTGCAGCGCACGCCCTCGGGGCCGAAGCGACCGGCGATGTGCCGGGTCAGCGCGTTGACCGCCGACTTCGAGGCCCCGTAGGCGGGGCGCTTGCGGTCGCTGGCGCTGACCGCGGCGCCGGAGGAGCAGTTGACGATGCCGCCGCCGCCGTTGGCCAGCAGGTGCGGCAGGACGGCGCGAGCGGTGCGGACGTAACCCAGGACGTTGACGTCCAGAGTCCGCTCCCACACGTCCAGGTCGGTGTCGAGCAGCGACTTGTCACGCCCGAGGGTGCCCGGCGACAGGTCCGCGCCGACGTTGAACAGGCCGTGCACGGCGCCGAACTCCTCGATGGTCCTGGCGACCATCGCGTTGACGGAGTCCTCGTCGGCGAGGTCGAAGTGCACCGCGATCGCCGAACCGCCGGCCTCGGTGATCTTGGCGGTGGTGGCCTGCGCGCCGGAGAGGTTGATGTCGCCGACGACGACATTGGCGCCTTCCTCGGCGAGCCTGATCGCGGTCGCCGCGCCGATGCCGGTCGCCCCGCCGGCCACGATGATCGCCTTGTCCTTCAAACCGCGCATTGTCCGCTCCGATCGGCTGGGGCGATCCCATGGCCGCCCAAACCGTACACATGTGTACGTTTCTGTCGCCGCTAAACGTACAATCCTGTACGGTTCGTGGCAAGTTAGGGTTGGACCGTGCAGGAAAGCGGGTGCCAGTGACACGGAAGGACGCCGTCCGCAACCGGGACCGGCTGCTCGCCGCGGCGCGGCGGATGTTCGCCGAACACGGCCACGACGTCGCGCTGGAGGAGATCGCCAGGGTCGCCGGGGTGAGCCGCACCACGATCTACCGCAACTTCGCCACCCGCGAGGAGCTCGCGGCCACGGTCTTCGCCGACAACGTCGCCCAGATCGAGCACCATGCGGCCGGACTGCGGGGACGACCGGACGGCGCGGTCACGTTGTTCGACTTCGTCCTGGACATGCAGCTGGACAATCGCGGCCTCGCCCAGGTCCTGTCCAGCGCCGACCTGCAGTGGTTCATCGAGCATGCCCGCCGCATCGCGGCCTGCTTCGAGCCTCTCCTCGACGCCGGCCGCGCGGCCGGCATCGTCCACCCCGTCGTCGACGTCGACGACCTGATGCTCGCCATCTCCATGGGGGAGAGCGCCGTGGCCACCAACGACGCCGCCCAGCGCGACAACCGTCACAAACGCGTACGAGAGATGCTGCACCGAGCCCTCTTCACCCGCTGACCTCGACACCTTCGGCGTGGACTGGCAGATCTCTTGTACTTCGGAGAGCATGACGGAGTTTCCATACTCAGAGACGAACGGTACGAGAGTCGGGAGAGCGATGCGGGTTCCGATGACGATTGCGGACTTCCTGGACCGGGCCGAGCTGGGGTTCGCGGACAGCCCCGGAGTGATCGACGAGCCCGATCAGCCCGCACCGCCCGTGACGGCGTCCACATACGGGCGGCTGGGTGAGCGGGTGCGGGCGTGGCAGGCCGGGCTGGACGCACTCGGCACGCGCGAAGGCGACCGGGTGGCGGTGATCAGCCACAACTCCGCCCGCCTGCTGGAGCTGCTGTTCGCGGTGCCGATGAGCGGCCGCGTCTGCGTCCCGGTCAACTTCCGCCTGAAGGCCGACGAGATCGATTACGTGGTACGGCAGAGCGGAGCCTCGGTCGTGCTGGTCGACCCCGAGCTTCGCGAGGTGACCGCGGGGATCAAGACGGACCACCGTTTCGTCCTGGGAGAGCAGACCGAGACGGAGCTGATGCGGTTCGACACGGAGCCGCGTCCCTGGTCGAACCCGGACGAGGACGCCACCGCGACGATCAACTACACCTCCGGGACGACGGCCCGCCCCAAGGGGGTTCAGCTCACCCACCGCAACATCTGGGTGAACGGACTGACCCTCGGCCTGCACACACGCGCCTGGGAGCGGGACGTCTACCTGCACACGCTGCCGATGTTCCACTGCAACGGCTGGGGCATGCCGTTCGTGACGGCCGGGCTCGGCGTCAAGCAGGTGGTGCTGCGCAAGGTGGACGGAGCGGAGATCCTGCGTCGCGTGGACGAGCACGGCGTGACCCTGATGTGCGGTGCGCCGGCGGTGTGGAGCCTGGTGCTGGACGCCGCGGCCGGCTGGGAGGGGGAGATCCCGGGCCGTGACCGCGTACGGATCGTGTGCGCCGGGGCGCCGCCCCCGAGCCGGTTGATCCAGCGGGTGGAGGAGGAGCTGGGCTGGGAGTTCATCCAGATCTACGGTCTGACGGAGACCTCGCCGCTCCTGACCGTCAACCGCGCCCGGCCGCAGGACGACGACCTGCCGGGAGATCGACGGGCCCGGAGGCTTTCGCGGGCCGGGCTCCCGGCGCTGGGGGTCAGACTGCGGGTCGCCGAGTCCGGGGAGGTGCTGGCGCGGTCGAACGTCGTGTTCGACGGCTACTGGGAGAAGCCTGAGGAGACGGCGAACGCGCTGAACGACGGCTGGTTCCACACCGGCGACGGCGGCGACATCGACGACACGGACGGGCACCTGACGATCTCCGACCGCAAGAAGGACGTGATCATCACGGGAGGCGAGAACGTGTCCTCGATCGAGGTCGAGGACACCATCTTCAGCCATCCCTCGGTCGCCGAGGTGGCGGTCATCGGAGTGCCGGACGCCAAGTGGGGGGAGACTATCAAGGCGCTGATCGTACGGGCCGAGGGCGCGGCGGTGAGCGAGGCGGAGATCATCACGTACTGCAAGGAACGGATGGCCGGATACAAGGCGCCGACGAGCGTGGAGTTCCGGGACACGATCCCGCGCACGGCGACCGGCAAGATCCAGAAGTTCAAGCTGCGCGAGCCCTACTGGGCCGGGCACGACCGAGGTGTCAACTGACGTCAGGCACGGCCGACGGCTCGCGGCCGTCCAGGAGCCGGGCGAGACAGGCGGTCGCCCGGCTCCGGTAGGCCGCGACCGTCTTGTCCGCACCACATCCAGGCGTTCGTTATAGTGAACATATCGTTTAGCGCATGGAGAGTGTGATGCAGGTCAGGGCTTATCTCGATGACACCTACGCGGAGCAGGCCGATACCCGGGTGATCGCTGTGGGGCGCCAGGAGGGGCGACCCTGGGCGGCCGTGGAGCATTGCCTCTTCCATCCGCAGGGTGGTGGTCAGCCCGCTGACCGGGGGTGGCTGGAGGAGGTCGAGGCCGTACCCGTGTGGGATGAGCAGTCCGGGCTGATCGTGGCCGTGCCCGCCTCCGAGGAGGCCGGGTGGCCGGTGTTCGCCGAGGGGCAGCGGGTGCGGGCGCGGATCGATCTGGGGACACGGATGGCGCACGCGGCCTTGCACACGGCCGGTCATCTGATCGAGGCGGCGGGCCGTGCCCAGGGGTGGGAGCTGGCGGGGAACAACCACTTCCCCGGCCAGGCGCGCATCGAGTTCACCGCCCCGCGGACTGATCCGCGGCTGGCCGATCCTGAAGGCCGGGAGGAGGTCATCGCCGAGCTGCGGAAGGTGGTGGCGGCGGCCATCGCCGAGGACCTGCCGGTGACCGCGGAGACGGGCGAGCACGGGCGACGCGTGGTCCGCCTGGACACCCTGCACGCCGCGCCCTGCGGGGGGACCCATGTGCGCAGTCTCGGCGACCTCCACGATGTGGTGCTGCCGGCGCTGAAGGTCAAGCGGGGCCGCATCCGTGTGTCGTATGCCGCCGCTCACGGGCCGCGATGATGGCCGCGGCATCCGGGCGGTCGACGAGCAGCAGCGCCGCGGCGGTGGGAGCGCAGATCCGTCGCCGTCGTGAACAACGTGGGATGAGCGGCTCCGAGCTGGCGCGGCGTGCGGGCCTGAGCAAGGCGACGCTGTCGCAACTGGAGGCCGGCAAGGGCAATCCGACGATCGAGACGCTCGACGCGCTCGCGATCGCGCTCAGGATCCCGCTGACCGACCTGCTGGCCCGCGACACCGACCCCGGCCCGGTGTTCGTCCCCGGCACCGAGATCGCCGAGGGCGAGGTCGGCCGGGAACTGCTACGCCGGATCAGCAGCGGCCACAGCCTGGAGATCTGGCGGTTGCGGATGCCCGCCCACACCGATCTGACGGGTGTGCCGCACGCGACCGGCACGGTGGAGCACCTGCTGGTCGCCTCGGGTCGGCTGACCGCAGGACCCGCCGACGCCCCGCGCCTGCTGGGGTCGGGCGATCTGCTCGCCTTCGCCGGAGACGCCCCTCATCTCTACCGCACCGACGCCGAACCGGCGGACGTCACCGTCGTCATCGCCTCGCCCATCGTCGGCTGAAAGCCACCCGGAAGCCAGGCCCGCACCATGAGCATCGCCGAGCGGCACCTTTCCCTAGCGGTGAGCGGAGATACCACGCGGGCCCGAACCCCACGCCGAGCCCGGCGCTGACCATCTCGATGCCCGTGGTGGCCTCGTCGATCTCACAGGCGAGCACCAGTTCCAACCCGGCCTGGGAAAACAGCCGCTCGGCCGGCGTGCGCTGCCAGATCCCCGGCCGGGTGGTGACGACGGGTTCGCCCGCGAGGTCGGCCATGGTCACCTCGCGCCGACCGGCGAGCCGGTGCCCGGGCGGCACGGCGAGCAGGACCTCCTCGCGGACCAGCTCCTCATGGTCCAGCCCCGCCCGTCAAGCACCTCGGACGCCAGGCAGAAGCCGACCTGGCCCTCGCTCAGCCGCTCGGCCATGACATCCGGGGTCAGCTGGAAAAGACGCACGGCGACATCTGGATGCTCGGCGATGAAGCTCTTGACCGGTTCGGTGATCGTGAGCAGCGTCTCCGAGGCGAGCGAGACGCTGCCGCGGGCCAGGCCGGCGGCGTCGGAGCTGGGCGACGCGGAGCTCCTCGGCCGCCCCGCTGATGTGCTCGTGGCGCGCCACGACCTGGAAAAGGCGCAGCGACAGCAGATCCATTATGCCTCTGGAGCTATGAACTTATGGGAGAACTGGTCTTGGACAGCATATAGCGGCCCTGCCTAGGGTCGTCCGCGTGGATACTGCCGGCGCCGCCCAACCATAGTACCGCAGACGTGGTGTTCGATGTTTAGATCTTTGGAGGCTCCGTGCCCTTCGGGTATCTGTTCCCTGTAGCGCTTGTCGCGATCGGCACGCTGTTCGCGTTACGGCCGGTGCCGTTCTCGCGCCCGCTCGGCCCTACGAGCTACTACTTCGGTCTGGCCGCCAACGAGCTGCCGTTCGCGGCCTTCTTCTGGATGTTGCTGCTCCCGACGGCGCTGGCGTTCGCCGAAGGTGACATTGACTCGGCGGGCGGCTGGGCGGTCGTCGCCCTGGCCGCCGTGAGCGCGATCGGGCTCGTGCCCATCGCCTACCGCGCGATGGGCGAGCGGGCCAGGATCGAGCGCGCGATGGACCTTGGGCTGGGCGCGGGATGGCGCGCCGCCATCGATGCCGACCTCAGCGCCGGGCTGCGGCGCCGTCGCCCGTGGGCCCGCATCCTGTTCCTGCCCATCTTCAAGCGCCGCCCGGACGTCCGGCGCGTGGCCAACCTCTCCTACGGCGACGCGGGCCGCCGCAACCTGCTCGACCTCTACCACCACCGCTCGCGCCCGTCCGGCGCGCCCGTGATGATCCACCTGCACGGCGGCGGCTACTCCGGCGGCCACAAGAACAGCCAGTCGCTGCCGCTGCTCTACCGGCTCGCCGGCCAGGGCTGGGTGTGCATCAGCGCCAACTACCGGCTACGACCGCAGGCCCAGCACCCAGACCACCTGATCGACCTCAAGAAGATCATCGCCTGGGTACGCGAACACGCCCACGAGTACGGAGCCGACCCGTCCACGGTGTTCGTCGCGGGCAGTTCGGCGGGCGGGCACATGGCGGCACTGGCCGCGCTCACCCAGAACGACCCCGCCTTCCAGCCGGGCTTCGAGGACGCCGACACCTCCGTGACCGGCGCCATCTACCTGAACGGCTGGTACGGCACCTACTTCGGCCAGGGCCCCGAGTCCTCGCCCCTGGCCCACATCACACCGGACGCACCGCCGTTCCTCGTGGCCCACGGCGATCTGGACCCGCAGGTGCCCGCGGCCGATGCCCGGCACTTCGCCGACCGGCTACGCCAGACCTCGGCCGCCCCCGTCGTCTACGCCGAGCTGCGCGGCGGGAACCACGCCTTCGACCTGTACCACTCGCTCCGCTTCGAGGCCGTCATCGACGCGATCGAGGCCTTCACCGCCTGGGTGAGATCACGGGAAAGGAAAGCCGTTTGAACGCCTCGCCGTGGCCAGGACGGTCCATTACGCCCGGATCAGCCGACATCCCCGCCGAACGTCAGGGAATCCGGGAGCGTACGTCGTCGTGGTCGGCGGAGCGGCGGCGGGTGTCGACGGCGGGAGCCAGGAAGACGGCGGAGGCGACGAAGGCGAGCACCGCGAGCATGGCCGTGCGCAGGCCCCAGTGGTCGCCGAGGAAGCCGAGGCCGGGCGGGCCGACGAGGAAGGCGACGTAGCCGATGATGGCCACCAGGCTGACGCGGGCGGTCGCGTTCGGTCCGGTCTCTCCCGCGGCGGACAGCGCGACGGGGAAGCCCAGCGATGCGCCGACCCCCCAGAACAGGACGGCGGCCCCGGCCAGCACCGCGTTGTCCGAGAAGATCACCAGGATCAGACCGAGCGCCCCCGAGACGGCGCTGGCGCGGATGACGGTGGTGCGGCCGAAGCGGTCGAGGAAGAAGGAGCCGCCGAAGCGGCCGATGGTCATGGCCGCGGCGAAACCGGCGTAGACGAGAGACCCGGAAGTGGCGTCCAGGCCGTGCCCGTCGACCATGAGCAGCGGCAGCCAGTCGTTGGCGGCTCCCTCGGCCAAGGCCATCGCCAGGACGATCGCCCCGATCAGGAGAAGCCTGCCGTCCTTCCAGACCTTCGATTCCGTGCCGCCGGACGCGGCCTGGCCTGGCGCGCCGATGCCGATGCCCGCGGGGAGGGCGCGCATGGCGTACAGGAAGAGCGCGGCTGCGATCAGGGTGACCGCGGCCAGATGCCAGTGCGCGGGAAGCCGGGCGGCGGTGGCCGCGATGCCGGTGCCGGCGCCCACGACGGTGCCCAGGCTGAAGCAGCCGTGCACGGTGGGCAGCGTCGTCCTGCCGGTGATGCGCTCGACGTCGGCGGCGTCGACGTTCACGGCGACGTCACCGGCCCCCATGCCCGCGCCGAACCCGCACAGGCCCGCCATGACCAGCGGTACGGACGACAGGAGGGTGCCGGCGCTGATGACGGCCAGGCTCCCGACGACCATCGCGGTTCCGACGCCGATGACGGGTCTCGTTCCGTACCGGGAGGTGAGACGTCCGGAGCAGAGGATCCCGATCATGGCGCCCAGCGACAGGCCGAACAGGATCCAGCCCATCTGGCCGGTGGAGGCTTCCAGCCGGTCGCGGATGTCGGGGGTGCGGGTCACCCACGACGACAGCGCGATCCCGGGGAGGAAGAAGAGCAGGAAGAGCGCCTGCCGGCGTCGGCGCGTGGCGAGGTCCATTGAGGATGGGTCTCCGTGGCGGTTGCGAATGGCTCGGCCGCGTCTACGCGTGATCGCGCATCCAGAGGTCGAGGAGTTCCTGGGTCTCCGCCGTACGGGGAGCGATGCTCTTCTCCCGGTGGTCCACCTCCACCTCGACCGGACGCAGGTCCGGCACTCCTCCGTCGTCCTGGCCGGGACGCCACCAGTAGACCTGCGAGCTGATGCCCTTGTCTCCTTGCTCGTTCATGGTCCGGGTGACCGCCTGCATGCTCTCCATCGCCGCGATGAGATGGACGTCGCCGATCTCGTGTACCAGCAGGTACTCCGGCAGCGGGAAGGAGACCAGCGCACCGTGGCGGGCAGGCCCGATGTGACGGCTGAGCACGTGGACATGGCAGCCGATGTAGCGCTGCGTCTCGCCGATGAACATGATCGGGACGCCCATGACCTCCTCGATCTTCGTGTAGTGCGGTTCCCGATGCAGAGAGGCGTGCAGCGCCGCGCCGAAGACCTGGTTCTCCGCTCGGCCGCCGAGTCGTTCGCGGCCGAGCGACATGATCGAGTCGGGCAGGTCGATGACCACGGTCTCCACCAGCCCCGGCGCGAGGGAACGGGTCACCAGGGAGTCACGGAGGCCGGGCGGCTCGGCGAGCGCGGCCTCGGAGTAGATGCGGATCCGCAGTGCTTCGCCGTCCAGGAGCTGCTGGATGTCAGCCGACGTGTCCGGCGCCTGAGCCATCTTCCTCCGGTATCCCCGGGCGAATCCGCCGGCGAAGTCCGCGGCGAACGCGGGCAGTTCAGCGTGGGGGAGACCGCCGGCCTCCGCGAGCACGTTGCCGATGTCGGCGGTGAAGTCGGCGGCCCCCGGGAAGCTGACGCTGAGGGTGGTGGGGGCGACGAACCTGGCGGGAAAGCCTTCGGCCGCGAAGGCTTCTACCAGGGCTGCGCCGATGGCGTCGTGGCTCATCCGTACGTCCGATCATGTTTAGGTTAGGGCCAATAATCCCATTACTTACTCGCGCAAAGCCCCTCGGTACGTACGCCGGTACGCCGACGGCGTGGTCCCCAGATACCGGGTGAAGTGCTGACGCAGGCCGGTGCCGGTGCCGAGCCCGCAGCGCTCGGCCACGACGTCCACGGGCAGGTGGGTGGTCTCCAGGAGTTCGCGGGCCCTGATCAGCCGTTGCTGGTTGAGCCACCGCATCGGCGGCAGGCCGACCTCCTGGCGGAACCTGCGTACGAACGTCCTGGTGCTCATCGAGGCGTACTCGGCCAGGCCCGGGACGGTAAGCGGCGTCTCCAGCCGCTCCAGCGCCCACTGCAGCACCGGCGCCAGACCCCGGTCACCAGTGACGGCGGGGGCGGGTGCGACGTACTGGGTCTGGTCGCCCTCGCGGTGCGGCGCGATCACCATCCGGCGGCCGACCTCCGCGGCCACCGCGGCGCCGAAGTCGCGCCGGACGATGTGCAGGCACAGGTCGATGCTCGCCGCCGTGCCCGCGCTGGTCAGGATGTCGCCGTCGTCGACGTACAGGGCCCGCTCGTTCACGGTGACGCGGGGGTGGAGCCTGCGCAGGTCTTCGGCGTGCATCCAGTGCGTGGCGGCCTCCCGGCCGTCGAGCAGGCCGGCGGCGGCCAGGACGAAGGCGCCCGTGCACAGGGCGGCAATCCGGGCACCCCGCTCGTGCGCCTCGACCAGCGCCTCGAGGAGCTTCTCCGGCGGCCGGTAGGAGGCGTCGACACAGGCGGGCACCACCACGAGGTCGGCGTCGCGCAGGACCGACAGGTCGCCGGGCGCGCGCAGCCACAACCCCGGCAGCGACTCCTGTTCTCCCGGCGTGCTGTTGCAGAGGGTCAGGTCGTACCAGTCGGGGGTCAGGTCGCGCCGGTCCCGGCCGAAGACCTCGCACGGCACCGCCAGCTCGAACAGCGGGCATCGGTCCAGCACAGGTACGGCCACCTGGATCGACGTCATGGCATAAATCTAGCGGAACGCGACATTTCTGCCACTAGTGAGAAGCCCGGGAGCTCACGACAGTGGTCCCATGAACGAGGAGACAGGAACGCTGGACGTCGGCACCCAGGAGGGATCCCGGCTGCTCACCGCGGCCGCGGAGCTGGTCGTACGGCATCTGGGCACGGTCGCGGACGGGCCCGTCGCACCCGCCGGGCCGGGAACCGAGCAGCTCCGCGACTGGCTGGTCGGCCACGACTTCGCCCGCCCCGCACCGGCGGCGGACACGCTGGCCGAGGTCATGGGGATGCTGCGGCAGTGGGGTGTGCACACGACGCATCCGCGCTATTTCGGGCTGTTCAACCCGACCCCCACCTGGTGGGGCATCGCCGGCGAGCTCCTGGCGGCCGGTGTCAATCCGCAGCTGGCCGCCTACAGCCACGCTCCGGCCGCCGTGGAGATGGAGCGGCACGTGCTGCGCTTCGTCGCCGGCCGGCTCGGCCTGCCCACCGCCGAGGGCAGCTTCACCGTGGGTGGCGCGGAGGCGAACCTGACCGCCGTCATCGTCGCGCTGACCCGCAGGTTCCCGGCCTACGCGGGCGGCGGCCTGGCCGGTCTGGCGCGCATGCCGGTGCTGTACGCCTCGGCCGAGAGCCATCTGGCCTGGCTCAAGATCGCCCACATGACAGGGCTCGGCCGCGACGCGGTACGGCTCGTACCCACCGATTCCCGGCACCGCATGGACCTGACGGCGCTGCGCGAGACGCACCGAGCCGATCTGGCCGCGGGGTTCGAGCCCTTCCTCCTGATCGGCACCGCCGGCACCACGGCCGGGGGCGCGCTGGATCCGCTGCCGGAGCTGGCGCGCCAGGCCGGCGAATGGGGCCTGGACTTCCACGTCGACGCCGCCTGGGCGGGAGCTGTCGCGCTGTCCGACCGCCTGCGCCCGCTGCTGGACGGGGTGGAGCTGGCCGACAGCGTCACCGTGGACGCGCACAAGTGGCTGTCGGCGCCCATGGGCGCGGGCATGTTCCTCACCCGGCATCCGGACGCGCTCGCCGGCAGCTTCCACGCCAGCACCTCCTACATGCCCGCGCAGAGCGGCCAGGCTCCCGATCCGTACGCGACCAGCGTGCAGTGGTCGCGCAGGTTCGCGGGCCTGAAGGTGTTCCTCGCGCTGGCGATCGCCGGCCGACCGGCCTACGCCGAGCAGCTCGAACGCGACGTCCGCCTCGGTGAGCTGCTCGCTCGCCGGCTGTCCGAGGAGGGCTGGCCGCGCGTCAACGACACCCCGCTCCCGGTGGTCTGCGTCGCCGACCCCGAGGCGGAGTCGCAGGGGCCGGAGCACAGCGCCGCCTGGCACGCCGCCGTCGCCGACCACGTCGTGAGCGGCGGCCAGGCCTGGCTGAGCACCGTACGCCTGGCCGGGCGGCCCGCGCTGCGGCTCTGCCTGACCAGCCACCGGACGACCGTCTCGGATGTCGAGACCGCGGTCACCGCCCTCAACCAGGCCCGCAAGGCCGTTTGAGGGCGAATCCCGTGCTCCGGTCGGACCGGCGGTAGGAAGCGGCGTGCCCTGGCCGGACGGCGGGCCGCGGCGGTGTCGCCGCCGCGGCCCGCGTGCGGTCTCAGAGCTTCAGGCCCACCAGCAGCGGGTCGTGGTCGGAGGAGCGGAACGGGTCGGGCGCGTACAGGGAGGGCGGGTTGAACTCGGTGTTGTAGTCCATGAACCGGCCCTCGTCGGAGTTGATGTGCCAGATGGTGGCGCCGGTCACCAGCTTGCCCGCGCTTCTGTCGGCCAGCACGTGGTCGAGCTCACCGGACAGGCCGTCGAAGACGTAGCTGTAGCGGTCGTCCTTCTTGACGTACCTCTTGCTCAGGCTGGTCAGCCCGCCGTCCTCGAACGCGTGGATGGGGTCCTCCTCGCCGTAGGCGTTGATGTCGCCGAGGACGAGCACGTTCTGCAGTTTGAGGCTGTCGATCAGGGCCAGCACGGCCTTGGCCTGCTTGACGCGCTTGGCGTTGTAGCAGGACTGCCCGTCGCCCTGGTCGGCGTCGGCGCCGGAGGCCGCGCCGTCGGAGTCGGTGCAGCCCTTGGACTTGAAGTGGTTCACCAGCACCGTGAAGGACTTCCCGCCCCCGCCGGCCTTGGCGAAGGTCTGCACCAGCGGCGGCCGGTTGAAGATCGGGTCGGACGACGACCGCGCCGGACCGGTCGGGGTGACCTTGGCCGGCTGGTAGATCAGCGCGGTCTGGATGAGGTCGGTGCCCGGGTTGGGGTGCGTGATCGCCTGGTACGTGCCGGCGCCGGCCTTGGCGTTGAGCGCGTCGACCAGGGTGTTGAGCGCCACGTCGTTGTTGCGCTCGACCTCCATCAGCCCGGCCACGGCCGGGTTGAGCGTCGTGATGTTGGCGACCAGCTTGGCGAGCTGGCGGTCACGCTCCGCGGCGGTGGTGGCGCCGCGGGACTTGAGCGTGGTGAACCAGTTGAGCGTGTTGAGGCTGGCCACCTGGACGTCGCCGCCGACCTTGGCGGGCTTCGCGGGGCGGGGATTCTCGGCCTTGAAGACCACCGGCTTGGTCGGCTGGACGCGGTAGGCGTCGAAGCCGTACGTGAGGACGCCGGTCAGGTTCTTCACCTCGTCGCCGATGCGGACGGTGTTCGACCCCTCGGTGTGGTACGGCAGGGCGGGCGGGTTCTGCACGCCTGAGCCGTCGTCGAGGAGGACGGCGCGCCGCGCGTCCTTCTCGGTGTTCACACCCTCGCGGTCCGTCGGCTGCCACAGCCGGCCGCCGCCCGCGAGGGTGATCTCACCGAACCGGCCGAGGTTGTAGATCTCGGAGGCGGCGAGGTCGCCCTTGAACGTGACGAGCATGCCCTCGTAGCGCTCGAAGGTGACGCCTGGCTTGAGCGGCAGCTTCACCTTGGCCGGCTTGATCACGCCGGTGCCGCACACGGTCACCGCGGTGGCCGGTGAGATCTCGGTGAGGCCGTTGTACTCGATCGCCTTGCCGGAGACGAGCACCCGGTCACCGGTCTTGACCGGCGAGGAGGAGAACACGAACAGCCCCTCGGAGGTCGCCGGGTCGGCGTCGGGCTTGTCCGCCTGAACGTAGAAGCCGCCGAACTGGCCGGAGCTCTGGAAGGAGCCGGTGACGACGCCCTCGACCCGGACGTTCTGACCGGCGACCGGGCTGGACTCGCCGCTTCCCTGCACCTCGGAGATCCGGTGAGTGGGCGCGGTGTCGCAACTCTCGGTGGGCGTGACGGTCGGGGTGGGGGTCGGCGTCACAGTCGGCGTGACGGTCGGGGTGGCCGTCGGGGACGGGTCGCCGCCGCAGGGGGCCGCGGCGGTGGCGGTGTTGCGCGGCGCGGGGGCCGCGGCTTCGAAGTCGGCGCCGTTGTCGTCGGTGTCGGTGCAGCCGCCGCCCTTGCGGAACGCGCCGGTGGTGTTGGTGAGCGCGGGGGCGGGGGTGCCTTCGGAGAAGTTCGCGCTGCCGTACCCGACCAGGTCGGCGATCAGCGCGAGCTGGGCGTCGGCGCAGGGGGTGGAGGAGCCGTTGCAGGCCAGCCCGTCGCTCGAGCGGACCAGCGCCACCTTGCCCGCGGTGCCGCTCATGTTCACGGAGCCGACGCTGTCGGGCTTGGGCAGCGCGCCGCTGGGGGTGCTGCCGGCGGCGAGCTGTACGAGGTGGTACTGGCCGGGGGCGATGCTGCCGGAGAGGTCGGCCTTGTTGGAGGCGAAGTTCCCGGTGCCGGCGGCGCTGGTGTACTGCACGGACCAGCCGTCCAGGGACACGGGGGCGGCGCTGCGGTTGAACAGCTCGAGGTAGTCGTTGGTGAAGGGAGCTCCGGCGTTGCCGCCTCCGCCGTAGACCTGGCTGATGACCACGGTTCCGGGGGCCGCGGCCGAAGAGGGTGAGGAAAGGGCTGCGATCGAACCGGCGACAACGCCGGCCGCAACGAGGATCGCTGTGGCCCGGGACTTGACTGGCATGCGGGGGAGCGTAAACCGACAAACAGCCAAAAACTCTGTATTCAGCATGGATGGGTCATGAAATTTCAGGTGTTGATCCGTCAATGTGTGACAATCAGCCTCCTGGCCTGGTATCGCGCGCCGACACTGACGGGCTCGCCGTCGCTCGGCGGGCCCCATGACGCCGATCGAGCCCTCGCCCGGGGCGGGTCTCTCGGCTCCCCGCGATGCCCGCCGCCCGGCTTGAACTGATCGTGAACAGATTTGCTGAACGCTTGTGTTTGGATGCGTCCTTCCAGCATGATCTTGGTGTATCGCTCCCGGGTTTCAAGGAGGAACGGATGCGTCTTCGTGCAGGGCTTCTGGTAGCCGGCATGGCCGCCGCGATCGTCAGCGTGGTCGGCACCCCTGCTTCCGCTCAGGCGGCCGCCTGGACGTATATCGGCGTGTACACCAGCAAGCACAACTGCGTCGACGCCGGCCAGATGTGGGTCCGTGAGGGTTGGAACGAGTACGAGTGCTCAGGGAGCGCCACCTACTGGGAACTCTGGGTCCGGTAGCACTTGACGCCGTCGCTCTGCCACACCGAGACCGCGGCTGCGGTGTGCTTGGCGACGCCGGCCAGCGGCCGGTGCGCGATGGCGGTCTGTTCGCGGCCGCCAAGGTCGTCGTCCCGAACGCGTTCCATGCGTGAGCGATGAGTTCGGGCGGCGGGTCAGGTCTGCCCTGGTATGACTCGAATCATCGCGGACATCTCGGTCTCCCTCGACGGCTTCGTCACCGGGCCTGACCCCGGCCCCGACAGCGGTCTGGGCATCGGCGGCGAGGCCCTGCACACGTGGGCGTTCTCCGACGACCCCGACGACCGCCGGGTCCTGCGCGAGGCGACCGCCCGCTCGGGCGCCGTCGTCCTCGGTCGTCGGCTCTTCGACGTGGTCGACGGGCCGGACGGCTGGAACGACGACCGCGGCTACGGCGCGGGCGAGGTCGGCAAGCCCGCGTTCGTCGTCGTGACGAACGCGCCGCCGGACTCCGTGCGGCTCACCGACCTCGATTGGACGTTCGTCACCACCGGCCTGGCCGACGCCGTCGCCGCAGCGCGTGAGCGGGCGGAGGCGGCGTCGGCGCACCGCGGCGAGGACCTCGACGTCGTCCTCATGGGCGGCGGCGCCACGGTCGGCTCGGCGCTCGAGGCCGGGCTGGTCGACGTGCTGACGCTGCACCTCGCACCCGTCGTACTGGGTGCGGGTACGCCGCTGTTCACCGGCGGAGCGCCGCGCACGCTGGTGCAGCGGAGCGTGATCTCGACATCGACCACGACGCACCTGACCTACGACGTCGTAGGTCAGCTCAGGAACCAGCAGCCGCCGGAACGGGCTTCCCGCCAGGGGGAACACGGACCGACCCCGCAGGGTTGAGTATGCGTTGAACGGCATCCTCGTCGTTCGTCCTGCGTGGATGGCGATCCGGCTACTGTTGATCCGCATGACGCACACCGAGATCGAGATCACCGCGGAGCTGGTACGGGATCTGCTGCGCGACCAGCACCCCGACCTGGCCGATCACCCGGTGCGGCTCGGCGCGCGTGGCTGGGACAACCAGCTGTGGCGGCTCGGCGACGACCTCGCCGTCCGGTTGCCCTGGGCGACACAGAACGCGGACGAGCTGCTGCGCAAGGAGCACAGCTGGCTGCCCGCTCTCGCCCCGCGCCTCCCGCTGCCGGTTCCCGTCCCGCAGCGCCTCGGCGAGCCCTCCGAGCTGTTTCCACGCCCCTGGATCGTCACCACCTGGGTGCCGGGCGAGCCCGCCGACCGCGCCCCCGTCACGCGCGCCGCGGAGGCGGCCGACGCCTTGGCCACCTTCCTGACGGCCTTGCACCAGCCCGCCCCCGACCAGGCTCCCACCGGCCGGGACCGCGGAGGGCGGCTGGCCGCCTACTCCGGAGGTTTCGCCAAGCAGCTCGCCTCGGCCACCGAGATGGGGCTCATCCCCGACCCGGACGCCGTCCGCGCGGTCTGGGAAGACGCCGCCGCCGCTCCCGACTGGGCGGGCCCGGCGCTGTGGGTCCACGGCGACCTGCATCCGGCCAACGTCCTCACCGCGGACGGCACCGTCTGCGGCGTGATCGACTTCGGCGACCTCTTCGCGGGCGATCCGGCCTGTGACCTCGCCGCCGCCTGGATTCTGCTGCCGGACGGCACCGCCGGCCGCTTCCATGCCGCCTACCAGCCGGCCCCGGACGCCGCGACCCTGCGCCGCGCCCGCGGATGGGCGGTGCTGCGCGCCCTCAGCGGCATCCTCATCGGTGAAGCGGGCGTCCGCGGCCGCCGAGGCGGCAAGGCCACGTGGGGCCCGCCCGCCCACGCCGCGCTGCGGCGCCTCATCGCTGATCGATCGCTTCCCCAAGGGCAAGCCGGGATCGACTTGCCAGTGGCGTGAGATAGGGCAGGCTTGCCGGTGTGATGGCGATTCATTCGCTGCCCACGCAGCCACAGGCGGAGCCGTACGAGATGCTCACCCGCCTGCCACCGCCCCACCTGCGTCCGTACGTGCTGGGGTGGGCCGGCTTTCGCACCCGGGCGGGAGAGCCCGCCCACCCCAGCCGGATGCTGCCGCTCAACGCGGCCACCCTGATCATCGACTTCACCGGCATGGGCCCGATCGTCACCGGTCCCCGCGCCACCGCGACGTTCTCGGCCCACACCCCGTGGCGTCACGGGGTCGCGGTCGGGCTCACGCCCGCCGGGATGTCGGCGCTGACGGGGACGCCCCTACGCGAGGTCGCCGGCACGAGCGTGCGCCTGGAAGACCTCCTCGGCACCCGTGCCGGGGAGCTGACCGGCCGGTTGATAGCGTCGGCGAGCTGGGCCGACCGCTTCAGGCTGCTGGAGGAGCGGCTGACGGTGTGGCTGCGTCCCGACGCCGGCCCCGACGGCCTGATCATGCACGCCTGGCGGCGGCTGCAGGAGCCGGCCGGCCCGCCCACCATCGCGTCCCTCGCCGGTGAGCTGGGCGTCAGCCGTCGTTACATCGAGCTCGGATTCCGCCGGGTGGTGGGCTTGTCGCCCAAGACGGTGGCCCGGATCGCCCGGTTCCAGCGGACCGTGGACACGTGGAGACGGCCCTCGGCCACCCTGGACGAGGCCGTCGCCTGCGGTTACGCCGACCAGCCGCACCTCACCCGCGAGATGCGGGCGATGGCGCAGATGACGCCGAAACAGCTGTTCGCATTCGTTCAATACACCGATCGGCTCACCGGCTAGCGTGACCTTCCGCTCCGGACCGAACGGGTGCCGGGGGAGAGGAAGGGGCAACACGTCATGGCAGGCGTTCTCGCGGCCGATCCCACCCTTGCCGACTTCGGCCGGGACCCGCTGTGGATCACGATCATCAAAGCCGTGATGCTGTTCCTCTTCCTGTCGCTGGGGGTCGTCTTCGGGGTCTGGTTCGAGCGCAAGCTGATCTCGCGGATGCAGAACCGGTACGGCCCCAACCGGGCCGGTAAGTTCGGCCTCCTGCAGTCGGTCGCCGACGCGATCAAGATGGGCTTGAAGGAGGACCTCTTCCCGCGCACGGTGGACCGGGGGCTCTACCTGCTGGCGCCGGTCATCATGGTGGTCCCGGCGATGCTGGCCTTCTCGATCGTGCCGTTCGGGCCGGTCGTGAATCTGTTCGGGGTGCAGACGCCGCTGCAGCTGGTGGACCTGCCGGTGGCGGTGCTGTTCATGCTGGCCATGGGCGCGGTGTCGGTCTACGGCGTGGTGCTGGCCGGATGGTCGTCGCGCTCGCCGTACGCACTGCTGGGCGGTCTTCGGTCGGCGGCGCA